>JAJRWB010000013.1 GCA_024276995.1 Candidatus Eiseniibacteriota bacterium
GACGGCGCCCGGATACCCCGTTTCACGAATCAAGGGGATCCGGGCGCTTCCTGCGGCCGTGGCGAAGCTCCGGCCGTCCCGCAGCGGGCACGGCTGTGATTCGTGAGGATCCATATCGATCGCCGCCTGTCGTCGTCGGCGAGCTTGAATCCTCCCTTCCCGGGAGATAATCTGAACATGCCCCGCCGCGTACCGCCGGCGCCTCAAGGAGAGAATGTTTCATGGGCGGTGAACGGATTCTCGTTCTCGACGACGAACCGGATATTCTCGACCTGATCGAGTACAACCTTCTGCGCGAGGGATTCGAAGTCACCCTGGCGAAGGACGGCCTGGAGGGATTCCGTGAAGCGCGGGAGAACCGGTACGACCTCGTTCTTCTCGACCTCATGCTTCCGGGACTCGACGGGCTCGAGGTCTGCCGGCGGCTGAAGGGTGATCCCCGGACGAGCGGAATCCCCGTCATCATGGTCACGGCGAAGGGGGAGGAAAGCGATGTCGTCCTCGGCCTCGGCCTCGGTGCCGATGACTATGTCTCCAAGCCGTTCAGCCCGAAGGAACTCGTCGCCCGCGTGCGCGCGGTCCTTCGCAGGGGGGCGAGTCGGAAGACGGACCGAGGCGAAGAGCGGATCGTCCGGGGCGATCTCGTCATCGACCCGACCCGTCACGAAGTGACCGTCGCCGGAGAGCGCGTCCGGCTGACCGCCACGGAGTTTCGCCTACTCCTCTTCCTCGCCTCCCACCCCGGGCGTGTATTCACGAGGAGCCGCCTTCTCGATGTGGCCGGGAGCGACGGCGCCGTCGTGGTGGACCGCACCGTGGATGTCCATATCCGCGCGATCCGCAGCAAGCTCACCGACCGGAGGGATCTGATCGAGACGATCCGCGGCGTCGGCTATCGCTTCGCCGACTCCGGATCGGACGCATGATCCGGTCACGGTTCTTCTGGAAGCTCTTCGCTTGGTACGCCGGTTTCATTCTCGTCGGAATGACCGCGGCGGGATTCTTTCTGGCGAACCGCGTGCGCGCCGATGCGCTCCGCGAAATCGAAGCCGCTCTTCACCAGAAAGTCGCCCTTCTTCGTGAAATCGCGACCCGCCCCCTCCGGGGGGATGCCTCCCGAGGGCTCCAGGAACGGATCCGTCTACTCGGGGCCGAGACATCGACGCGCTTCACCGTGATTCGCCCGGACGGAAAGGTGATCGCCGACTCCGACGTCGATCCCACCACGATGGACGATCATTCGAGCCGGCCCGAGATCCTCGACGCCAGGGATCGAGGCGCGGGAACGGTCACCCGGTTCAGCGCGACGACGTCGAGCGAGATGATGTATCACGCCCTCGCCGTGCGCGACGACGACCTTCTTCTCGGGTATGTCCGGGGATCGCTTCCCACCCGCTCGGTGGATGAACGCCTTTCCCGTCTCGTGAACATCATTCTCGCCGTCGCCGCCGGGGCGGTCGCCGTCGGGATGATTTTCAGCTTCGTGCTCTTTCGCGCCGTCAGCGGTCCTTTGCAATCGGTGACGGACGCCGCGCGCGCCATCGCCGGGGGGAAGAGCGGCGAGCGCGTCCTCGTGGAGGCGCGCGACGAGATCGGCGACCTCGCACGCTCGTTCAACACGATGGCGGAGAAGCTCGAGGAGAGGATCCATGTCTCGTCGCATGAACGGGACCAGCTTCTCGCCATCCTCGGGGGGATGGTGGAGGGGGTGATCGCCGTCGACGAGAAGGCGAGAATCGTGCATATAAACCGGGCGGCGGGGCGGATTCTCCGCGTATCCCTGGAGGAAAGCGCCTCGCGGCCGGCGCTAGAAGTCCTCCGGCCTCGCGCGATCGGCGACGTTTTCCGCGAGGCTCTCCGCCGGGGGGGCGATCTGCGAAGGGAGGTGCGAATCCCCGCGGGCACGACGGACAGGGTGGTGGAGATCCACGCGGCGCCGATCCGAAACGGCGGGGCGGTCGTCGTTCTTCATGATGTGACCGACTTGAGACAGCTCGAATCGATCCGGAGCGATTTCGTGGCCAACGTCTCCCACGAGCTGAAGACGCCGATCACCATCATCAAGGGTATCGTGGAGACGTTGCTTCTCGATGAAAAGATGCCTGCCGATGTCCGAACCCGTTTCCTCGGGAAGGTCGGTCATCAGACCGGGCGGCTCTCGGCGCTCGTCGACGACCTCCTCGCCCTGGCGGCGCTCGAATCGGGAGCGGGCCGGGCCGAACGCAAAGCGGTGGATCTACGCCGCGTGGCTTTCGAGGCGGTGGAAGAGATGATCCCTGCGGCGGACGAAAAAGGGGTCCTCCTCGACCTTCCCCCCACTTCCCCCCCTCTGCGGGTCATGGGAGGGCGGGAAGAACTGCGCCGCATGGTGGACAATCTTCTCGGCAACGCCGTCCAGTACACTCCCGCGGGGGGCCGCGTCACGGTGACGGCGACCCCGGAGGGGGACTCGGCGGTGATCGAGGTGCGCGACGAGGGGATCGGCATCGAGCCGGTGCACCATGAGAGAGTGTTCGAACGCTTCTACCGCGTGGATAAAGCCCGCTCGCGCAACCTGGGGGGGACCGGCCTCGGGCTCGCCATCGTGAAGCACATCGTCATCGCCCACGAGGGGAGCGTCTCCCTCAAGAGCGTCCCCGGGAAGGGAAGCGTTTTCACCGTCAAGCTCCCCCTTCTCGAACCGTAACCGCTCCGGAAACGCCCGCTCCATTCTTCTCCCATTCTTCACGGTGTCTTCATTTTTTCTTAACAGGGAAACCGTACCTTTCCGACAGCGAAAGGGATCCACGAATGATCATTCCGATTCGGATGGAGAATTGAAGAAGATGAGACGCACTCGATTCCAGGCCCTTTTCACTCTCGCCCTCACGATGGCGGTCTTCGCCGGACCGGCCCCAGCGGGCAAGCTCAAGGGAACCGTGAGGATCGACGGCTCGAGCACGGTATTCCCGATCACCGAGGCGGTGGCCGAGGAGTTTCGGGGCGTACAGCCGCGCGTGCGGGTGACAGTCGGTATTTCGGGAACGGGCGGGGGGTTCAAGAAGTTCACCATCGGAGAGACGGATATCAACGACGCCTCCCGCCCGATCAAGTCGACCGAGGCTAAGAAGGCATCCGAAAACGGGGTCGACTACATCGAGCTTCCCGTCGCCTACGACGGCCTCTCGGTCCTCGTGAACCCGGAAAACCACTTCGTCGATCATTTCACCACGGAAGAGTTGAAGAAGATCTGGCAGCCGGGAAGCACGGTCGAGAAGTGGAGCGACGTGAGACCCGGATGGCCCGATGAGAAGATCTCGCTCTACGGTCCCGGCGTCGACTCGGGCACGTTCGACTATTTCACGAAGGCGATCGTCGGCAAGGAGCAGTCGTGCCGCCCCGATTTCACCGCGAGCGAAGACGACAACGTGCTCGTCCAGGGAATCGCCGGCGACAGGAACGCCCTCGGGTTCTTCGGTTTCGCCTACTACGCGGAGAACCGCTCGCTGCTGAAGCTGGTTCCCGTGGACGCGGGCGACGGACCGGTGGCGCCTTCGAAGGAGACGATCAACGACGGATCGTACCGGCCCCTCTCCAGGCCGATTTTCATCTATGTAAGTCGCGCGGCGGCTATGAGACCCGAGGTCCGCGCCTTCGTCCGTTTCTACATGGAGAACGCGGCCCTTCTCGCCGCCGAGGTGGGCTACGTGGCGCTGCCCGAGACCGTCTACGAACTCGCCTCCGAACGGTTCGAGAAGGGGATCACCGGTTCGATCTACCATCGAGAGGAGTCGCAGAGTCTTTCGCTGGAGGAACGGCTCGCATCGGCGAAGTAGCCGTTTCGAGGGAGTCGTCCCATGCTCGAATCGACGTTAGGACGAAGGAGTCGTTCGAAGGAGAAGATCATCCGGTGGGCGCTTTTCGCGACCGCCCTCTTCTCGGTGGCCACCACCGCGGGGATCATCGGCGTGCTCGCGCGGGAGACGTTCCACTTCTTCCGGGAAGTTTCCCCGGGCGACTTCCTCTTCGGCACCGAGTGGCGCCCCCTGTTCGTTCCCCGATCGTTCGGCGTTCCCCCTTGCTCAACGGCACGCTGATGATCGTCGCGGGGGCGGGGCTGATCGCTCTCCCCCTGGGGCTGGGAAGCGCGATCTACCAGAGCGAGTACGCTTCGGGCAAGGTGCGCGGCATGTTCAAGCCCGTCCTCGAAGTGCTCGCCGGGATCCCGACGGTGGTGTACGGCTACTTCGCCCTCACGTTCATCACGCCGGCGCTGCGGAAAGTGCTGCCGGAAACACAGGTCTTCAACGCTGCCGGCGCGTCGATCGTCGTGGGCATCATGGTCCTTCCGATGGTGGCCTCCCTCTGCGATGACGCCCTCCGCGCCGTACCCCGTTCGCTCCGCGAGGGAGCGTACGCCCTCGGCGCCACTCCGCTGGAAGTGAATCTTCGCGTGGTAGTTCCCGCGGCGCTGTCGGGAGTGCTCGCCTCCTTCGTGCTCGCCCTGTCGAGGGCGATCGGTGAAACGATGGCGGTTACCCTCGCCGCGGGAGCGACGCCGAAGCTCACGGCGAACCCCCTCGAAAGCATCCAGACGATGACGGCGTACATCGTACAGGTGAGCCTCGGCGACACGCCGGCCGGAACGGTCGAATACGGGACGATCTTCGCCGTCGGCTCGCTCCTTTTCGTCATCACTCTCGGCATGAACCTTCTCGCCCACCGGGTGCTCTCCCGTTTCCGCGAGGTGTACGAATGAATCCCTTCGACGAAACGGCGACGGCGAGTTTGGCACGGCGAAGGCGCGCCGCGATCCTCTTCCGCGGCCTGTGCGCCGCCATGACCTGGGCGGCGGTGGTGCTCCTCGCCCTCCTCCTCTTCCATGTGACGAGGCAGGGGATCGCTCATCTCGACATGCAGTTCCTGACGAGCTTTCCGTCGCGCTTCCCGGAGAAGGCGGGGATCAAGTCGGCGCTTTGGGGCACGATCTGGCTCCTCGCCATGACGGCGCTGATCTCGATCCCGGCAGGCATTTCGGCGGCGCTCTATCTGGAGGAATACGCCCGGCGGGGGCGGCTCAGCTCGTTCATCGCCATCAACATCGCCAATCTCGCCGGCGTTCCCTCCATCGTCTACGGCATGCTCGGTCTCGCCATTTTCGTCCGCTTCTTCGCCCTCGGGAGGAGTGTGATCGCCGGGGCGCTCACCATGTCGCTCCTCATCCTGCCGGTGATCATCATCGCCTCCCGCGAGGCGATCCGCGCGGTACCCGACTCGATCCGCCAGGCGGCGTTCGCCATCGGCGCCACCCGCTGGCAGACCGTCCGCCATCACGTGCTCCCGTCGGCAATGCCGGGAATCCTGACGGGGGTCATCCTCGCCCTCTCGAGGGCGATCGGCGAGACCGCCCCCCTCGTGATGATCGGCGCGCTGACCTACGTGGCGTTCGTTCCCGAAAGCCCGCTCGATCCGTTCACCGCCCTCCCGATCCAGATCTTCAACTGGGCGTCGCGGCCGCGCGCCGAGTTCCACGCCCTCGCGGCGGCGGGCATCGTCGTACTCCTCGCCGTGCTGCTCCTCATGAACACCGCCGCCATCCGGCTCCGTCACCGCGCCGAAAGGAGAGGGCTATGAAACCGGGATCGGTGGGCACTTCGGCGGCGGGCGCGATTCTGGAGGCGCGTGACGTGACGATTCGCTACGCGTCGAAGGTCGCCGTCCGGAACGCGACACTCGTCATTCCCGAGCGGAAGATCACCGCCATCATCGGGCCGTCGGGATGCGGAAAGAGCACATTGCTCCGGGCGTTTAACAGGATGAACGAGTTCATCCCCTCCGCGTCGATGGAAGGGAAGATCCTCTACAGGGGAACCGACGCCTACGGCAAGGGAATCGACCCGGTGGAGGTGAGGCGGCGGATCGGGATGGTGTTCCAGAAGCCGAACCCCTTCCCGAAAAGCATCCGGAGCAACGTGGCGTGGGGACCGGCGATCAACGGCTATCCGGGAGAGAGCGCCGGGCGCGTCGAAGACGCTCTCCGGAAGGCGGCGCTTTGGGACGAGGTGAGCGAAAGGCTCGACGACTCCGCCCTCGGTCTTTCGGGAGGGCAGCAGCAGAGACTCTGCATCGCGCGGGCCCTCGCCATGGAGCCGGAGGTGATCCTCATGGACGAACCGTGCTCCGCCCTCGATCCGGTTTCCACGGGACACATCGAGAATCTCCTCTTCGAGTTGAAGAAGAAATACTCCATCGTGATCGTGACCCACAACATGCAGCAGGCGGCGCGTATTTCCGACTACACCGCGTTCTTCGAAAACGGCGTGCTCATCGAATACGGCGAGACGGACCAGGTGTTCACGAGACCGGCGCGACAGCGCACGGAAGACTACGTAACCGGCCGGTTCGGCTGAGAAAGGAAGAGATCGTGTCCTTGCATTTGCAAAGGGACTTGGACAGGCTCAAGGAGCGCCTCCTCAGCCTGAGCGCCCTCGTCGAAGAGGCGATCGACAAGGCGATCCAATCCCTCGTGCATAGGCGGGCGGAACTGGCCGAGGAGGTGAAACACGGGGACAGCGAGATCGACAGGATCGAGGTGGAAATCGAGGAGGATTGCCTGAAGATCCTAGCGCTCCACCAACCGGTGGCGGTGGACCTCCGTTTCCTCGTCGCCGTGCTCAAGGTGAACAACGACCTCGAGAGGATGGGCGATCTCGCGGTGAACATCGCGAAGCGGGCGGCCTACCTGGCGGACCGGTAATCCCTCGATGTGCCGCCGAGCTTTCCCGAAATGGCGAAGAAGGTGAACCGCATGGTCCACGACTCTCTCCAGTCGGTGGTTCGCGTCGACACCGCCCTGGCCCGCACCGTTCTCGAGGCGGACGACGAGATCGATACGGCGCACACGGGGATGTACCGTTCGATTCGGCACCTGATGGAAGAGGACCCGGCGTGCATCAAGCGCGCGATCCACGCCCTTTCCGCGTCCCGGTATCTCGAGCGGATCGCCGACCTGTCCACCAACATCGCCGAGGATCTGATCTTCATGGTGGACGGGGAAGTGATCCGCCACGGGATGGACCGCATGATCGACAACGTGGGCGACTGATCCCGCCCCATCGAGGAGAAAACATCGTGAAAAGAAAGATACCCGAGTTTTCGACCGCCCTTGCCCTCGTCCTGCTCGCCGCGCCGCCGCTGTTCGCGGTGAAAATCGATTCGAAGGCGAGAGAGATCGAGATCACCGGGCGGGTCCACACGCAATTCAACACCTCTTCGGTGGAAGGGGAACTCGCTTCCGAGTTCATCACCCGCCGGGCGCGGCTCACGGCGGAAGTGGAGTTGAACGATTTCGTGAGCGGCAAGGTGCAGCCCGATTACGGCGAGGGGAAGATGGCCCTCAAGGATGCGTACATGAAGCTCGACTACCGAAAGGGCCTGTCTTTCCGGGTCGGGCAGTTCCACAGGCCCTTCGACCTGTTCGAACTGACCTCCTCCACGAAGATCCTCGTGGTGGAGAGGGCGCTGAAGATCCGGGGCGTGCACGGAATGCGCTCCCTCTCGTCGCTGACCGAGAAACTCGGCTACTCCGACCGGGACATCGGCGTGGAGGCAAAGTTTCACGGTGGAAGAAACCGGCGCGTCTCGTTCGCCGCGGCGATCACCAACGGCACCGGTGCGAACAAGGTGCCCGCCAAGACGGACGGGGCGGTCGGCGAAAAGCAGTACACCGGACGACTGGAGTTCAAGCCGGCCGCGGGCCGGGCCGTGAAACTGGCTCTTTCCGGCTCGCTGAGGCCGTACACTTTCACGGCCGGCACCGACACGCTGATCGACGCGTCAAAGCTCGGGGAAGCGGCGGACACGACGATCACCGAGCGATTCGACCAGGAGTATGCCTACGCGATCCAGGGCGATCTCGAACTCGGCGATTTCAAGGGGGGACCCCATGTCCAGGCGGGCGCTGTTTACGGACAGAACTGGAAGGAACGTCTTTCAGACGCTTCCGGAGCGCCCCGTTTCTTCGCCGCCCAGGTGATCGGTTCGGTCAAGATCGCCGTCGAACGTAACGAGTATGTCCAGGCGGTGGAGCCGCTCCTGCGGCTGAGCTACGCCGACCCGAACGACGACCTGTCCGACGACGGCGGCATTCTTGTAACGCCGGGCGTGCAGTTCTTCTTCACGGGCCGCAACAAGATTGCCCTCAACCTCGACTTGTTCCTCCCGGAATCGAGCGACGAAGGCACGGAGTACTCTTTCAAAGCTCAATCGTCCCTTCACTTCTGACGCAGCGGTTCCGCCCTTTCTCCGGCGACGACGCTATTCCCGAGAAACGTCCCGTCGCGCGCGGTGCACGTCGGTGATCCGCACTTCGGGCGTGAGCATCTGTCCTTCTGCGTGCCCGGAGTGGATCTGCTTCACCACGTCGAGCCCCGCGATCACGCGACCGAAGGCGGCGAAGCCTTGGCCGTCCCGGTTTCGCTTCCCGCCGAAATCGAGTTCCGGCTGATCGCCGACACAGATAAAGAACTCCGAATCCGCCGAGCCCGGTTCGTTGCGCGCCATTGAGATCGTACCGTCGGTGTGACGAACGCCCGTTTCGGCCGTCGTCTCATGGGGAATCGGATCGAGTCTCGCTTCACTCTCCTTCCAACCGAGCCCCCCCTGGATCACCTCGATCTTCACACCGCTGTCCACCTGGTTCTCCAAGGTCACCGTTCTGTAGAAGGAAGCGCCGGCGAATCGTTTCTCGTCGACATACCTCATGAAGTTCGCCGTCGTGATCGGCGCGCGATCGGGGTAGAGTTCGACGAGAATATCGCCCAGCTCGGTTCCGATGAGAACCCGCGGGCGCGACGACGACATTTCACCACGCGAATGAGCGCACCCGGTGAGCAGAAAGGCCGCCGGGGCGATAATGGAAAACGCGGTGAGAGCGATCCGTTGTTTCACGATCTCCTCCTCCCTTCCTAAACCATTGTAGTCCTTCCCACCCCGATATGTGTTATAATGATAACGTTCTCCCTCGTGAAACAGCCTCCCCATATCCCCGATCCCTTCACGGAAAGACGGGATCGACAGGCCATATTCGCTGTTCCGAAACGATCCGGATCGAAAAAGTATAATGAAGACGGAAATAGCACTCATTCGCAGGGAGCTTTGCGCGGCGGCTCTTCTTATTCTCCTCCTCGCCGCAGCGAGCTCGGCGCGTGCGAATCGGTTTCTCACAGTGGTACCGGTGGAAGACGCCGGCATGACGCCGATCACGGCACGCGTGTCGATTATCGGCTCCGATTCCCTCGCCTACTTTCCTCTCCCCGATTCGGCTTACCTCCACTATTCCACGCTGGGAGGTTATTTCTACGCCGATCCGCCCGTCGCGGTGGCCGTTCCTCCGGGCGCAACGAGGATCCGCGCGGCGAAGGGCCCCGAGTTCATCCCCGTGGACATGACGGTGAACGTGCAGTCCGACACGGTGATCGAGGTCGCCCTCCACAGATGGATCGAACCGCGCCTCGCCGGCTGGGTCGGAGGCGACGGCCATGCCGATCTCACTCATCCGCCGGTGCAGCAGATACTGAACGAATCGCGCGCCAGGCTCGCCGCCACCGCCGAGGGCCTTCGGGTGACGAACTTCCTCGACAACGGTTTCCTCTTTCTCGGTGCCGTCGATCCGCTGAGCGATACCGCCGCGGTTCTCTTCTCCGCCGAGGAGTACAGGACGACCCTCTTCGGCCACCTCGGTCTTCTCGGAATCGATAGCTATGTCAACCCCGACTGGTCGGGCTCCGGCTGGCCGGTGAACGGCGACGTTACGACGCAGGTGCGCACCCACCAGAGCGCCATCTCGGTGTACGTTCATCCGGCGACGACCGATAGCTTTTTCGACACGAGCGGATGGCCCGGCACCGGACTCGCCCGCGGGATCTGGATCGATGCTCCCCTCGGCACGATGGACGCGATAGATGTTCTCTCCCATTCGAACGAGGCGGCCGTGGGAAAGGCGGATCTCACCACATGGTACCGCCTGTGGAACTGCGGCTTCACCATTCCAGGTTCGGCCGGATCGGATATCACCCTCGCCCAGATCCCGAAAGTACCGATCGGCGGCGTGCGGGTCTACGTCAACGTGCCCGATCCCTTTGCGCCGCCGCAAACACTTTACGATTCGTGGATTGAAGGTATCCGCCGGGGGCGGACGTACGTTACAACCGGTCCGTTGATCACCGCTTTCGATGTCGGCGGTGCGGGCGCCGGCTAGACGCTCCACGTCGCCGGCGGGATGCCCGTCGACGTGAGAGTGACGGGACGATTCGAATCGGCTCGGGCTCTCAAGCAGGTGGAACTGGTGGTTAACGGAGCGGTGACGGATACTTTTGACGCGAATTATAAGAAATTCCTCGACATCGATGTCACCGTCCGTATCCGTGAAACGAGTTGGATCGCGCTTCGCCATTACGCCTATGACTACGGCAACTTCATGCCGAACGACTGGGCCGTGGCCCATCCGACCCCGGCGCTCGTTCTCCTCGACGGCGACGGACTGACGTCGAAGATCTCCGCCGGCGAGGCGCTTCTCAAGATCGACATGCTCGACGCTCTTCTCGACACGTCCGGTTTCCCCGGGCCGGCGGAATCGCTCTCGGTGCAGTCGACACTCGCTGCGGCGCGAAGCGGCTGGACGGCCCGCGCCGACTCGCCTCCCGAACCGTTCCATCTGGCCGACCCGCCGTGGGGGGCATACATCACCACGTCGCTGCCGACGCTGAGCTGGCACCCCGCCCTCGACGCCGATCTGCTCGACACCCTTTCGTACCGTCTGCTTGCCGCCTCCGACGCCGCTTTCCAAGCGATCATCGCCGACGTGTCCGGCATCGCCGACACGTTTTGGACGTTCCCCGCCTCCCTCGCGGTGGGCGACCGGATCTACTGGCGTGTGCGCGCCGACGACGGCCGCGGCGCGCGCCGCTGGGCGGAGGAGATCGACCGGTGGTTCCGAGTGTCCACCGTTACCGGCGTGGGGGAAGAAGAGAATGGGAATCTATTCCGCTTCAGCCCTCTTCCCAACCCGGCGAAGGGAGACGTTGTCTTCCGCGCCTTTCTTCCCGGCGGCCACGGCGGCACCGTCACGGTTTACAATGCCGCCGGTCGCGAAGTGCGGACGTTCCACCTTCCTCCAGGGAAGAGCGAGACGGTGTGGGACGGAAGGAACGGCGACGGCAGGAAACTCCCCGGCGGCATCTACTTCTCCCTCCTCGTCGCCGGGGACCGCATGGAGAGGCGAAAGATCGTCCTGGTACCGTAACGTCCGTCGACCGCGGCGCGTTCAGGCGACCCATAGGAGGTACAGGCCGACACCGATCAGCATGATCCCGGAAGCGCGTTCGGTCCATAGACGCGCGCCGGTCGCCGCCAGGCGCGCCATCACCGAAGCGGCCGCGGTTCCCAAAAGCAGGATCGGGATCCCTACGCCGAGGCCGTACACGAAGAGCAGCAGGCCGCCCCAGACCGGGTTGCCCGTGCTCGCCACATAGGCGAGCAGCCCGCCGAGGACGGGTGTCGAGCAGGGTGTGACGATCAGCCCGATGAGGGCACCGGCGATCAGCACACCGGTCGTCCCTCTCGCCTTCCGCGCGAGGTTACTTTCTCCCGGCAGAGGCAGGCGGATCGCCCCGAGCAGATGCAATCCGAAGAGGATCGGCACCGCCGCGATCACGTATGCCGGCCACGACCCGAGCCCGGTGAACATCCGCCCGAGCAGTCCCGACACGATGCCGAGAAAAGTCGATGCCGCGCTCACGCCCACGATAAAGGTCGCCGCCATGGCGAGGTTGGCGCGCACGGTGTCACGCCGGAGCGCCGCGCATGCCCCGACGGCTGTCGGGTAGATGGGAAGGCAACACGGATTCAGCCCGGCGATCACACCGGCCAAAAGCGCGGCAGGCAACGCGATCATGCCGCCGTCCAGAAGTCGAGCCAAGTAATCGCTCACGGCGCTTTGCCGCCCGTCATAGGTGCGGAGAATCGACGGAGATCGTCAACCGCCGCGGTCAACGCCTCGATCACGGCCCGGGATTCCCCTTCGAAGCGGGACCGTTCCACGCCGTCGGAACCGGTGATGATGACCGACGGAGAGACGCGCACGCCGTAGCGTCTCGCATCCTCCCCGGGACTGCGGGTATCGATCTCCCGAAAAGCAACACCCGGAATGTCGCGAACACTACGGGCGAGCCGGATGATCTCGGCGCAGGCACAGCTCTCTTCCGCCTCGCGGGGATCGGAAAAGAGAAGCACCGTTGACATGTCGGCCTGCTCGCTGCCCGCCGGCCGCGTCGAATCGGACGTGGTCGGAGCCGCCGGCTCATCGGCGGTATATGACTTGAGCCACACGACGGCGGCGACGGCCAGGGCGACGGCGGCCAGGGTGACCGTACGTTTCTTCATCGGTGTTCTCCACGGGATGGCCCACAGTCGCAAGCACGCGGCGCCGGCTCCGCAGTTGTTGATTCGGGGGACGCCGCCCCGTCGCCTTTGCAGCAGGCGCTTTCCGGAGCGATATCCCCACCGACCGATTCGTTTTCGTCCGTCCTCTCTTCCTTCAGCGCGTTCACACGGTTGATCACCGCGCAAGTGGGACATTTGCAGACGGCGGATCGGAAATTCGTGGCGATCGCTTCGGTCGGACAGTTCTCGACACACGCCCCGCACGCCTGGCACGCGCCGGCGTCGGCGACGAAGTATCTCCGGGTCTTCGGGTTTCGTCGAAACACGCCGACCGGACAGACGACATCGCACAGATGACACCCGATGCACTTCTCTTCCACGATTTCGATCCGCGTGTGCCGCTTTCCGAGGAGCAGTTCTTTCCGATCGGCACGCCACAGCGGCGACCAACTCGGCAGGTCGTACCCGAGATACGTCGCGACGAAGAGGATCCATCCCGCCCATGCGAACGAGGCGCCCGCAGGCGGTCCCCCCACGAGCCATGACACCGCCAGGAAGAGCGCCGCCGCCCCGATACCGAGTGAGAGCCCCCGGGCGGCGCCCGGCTTGCCGGGCAGGCGAAAGACGAGAAGACTGTTCAGAACGGCCAGCACGAAGATCAGAACGATCGACTTCCACCAGAAGCTCCCGAGCCAGATCGACGCGATCAGGATCGGGAGGATGAAGAAGACGAGCGAGCTGAAGCCGAGGTTCGTCCCCATGACCAACCGATCTGTGAAATCGAACTTCACCCGCCGCTCGGACGGCTCGGCCCGGTGCTTCCCCCGCTCCAGGTAACCGGCGAGGTCCTCGATTCGAAGCGGGCCGAAACGGGCCTTCCAGCCGGTCCGCTCCTCGATCGACCAGATGTTGACTCCCGCTCCGGACAGCTGCGGAAGGATGAGTTTCCGGTGGTCGACCCGGCCGGCGATGCCGCTCGTCTTGAGAATCGATATCACCGTGTCCGCGGTGAAATGGCCCGCTCCCGAGGCGCACCAGACGTTGATCCCGCGACTCGGCGCCACGAGAAGCCAGGCGTCGATGCCAGAACGCTCGAGCGTTCGGAGCACTTTGCGAACCGTTAGGTCGAAATTGCACGTGACCAGGACGGGAGAAGAGCGGGTCGGCTTTCCCGCTTCCCGCAGCCCCGGCGTGGTCGGCAGGGGGAACATCCGCCCGAAGAGGAGCCAGAAATCCTTGAGTAGATTCAGGAACATGATTCCTTTTCCGCGACGATGAGGGTGAACGCGCCGAGGAGGTACGATTCCCGGTGCACGATCTTCAGACCGGCGCGGCTGATACGGTGATCGAGCCCGCGAAGCGCCCGCGTACCGCTGCGCGTGAGCAGGAAGGTCAGCACGGCCAGCGGCCGGCGGATGCACGCGGCCAGGGCACGCTGCCAGCGGTGCGACGGGCGCACTTCATCGGCGATGACGAGCCTGCCGCCCCGCTTGAGCGCGTTGATCGCCAAGTCGAACACGTGGTCGAACTCGTCGGGGGAAAGCTCGCTCAGTGAGAATGTCGCCACGATTCGGTCGAAACGTGCTTCGCCCAGCGTATCGATCTCCATGGCGGTCAGATGGAGGAGATCGGCGCTCGACGCATTGGCGCGGGCGATTTCCAACATGCCGTCGGAGATGTCGATACCGACGACGTGCGCGCCGCGCTCGATCATCAACGCGGCAAGCGACCCGGTCCCGCAACCGATCTCCAGCACCCGGTCGCCCGGTTCGACCCAGTGAGCCGCGATCTCCCGCTTGATTCGATCGATACGACCGAACGTCGCCATGCGCATCCGCCGGTCATACCGGGCCGGATCGAGTTCGAGTATCTTCATGTAGACGAGGGTGGACATCAGGGCGTCTCTCTCCGTCTGCCGGCGCTCTCCGCCCTGGAGCCGGCGCACACCGCCAAACACAGGCCCTCGTCGAGCAGGCCGACGGCGCACGGATCGACCACGCGATAACGGATATGGTTACCGTCACGACGAGACGCCACGATCCCCCGGTCGACCATGCGACGGAGCTGGTTCGAGACGGCCTGCGGCTTCATGCCGATCGTTCCGGCCAGCGCGCCGGCGGAGAGATCGGGCTCACGAACCAGGGCGTGCAGCATCCGTAGCCGGGTCGCGTTCGCGAGCACCTTGAACACTCCTTCGATCTCCGCCGCCTGACTTCGATCGATGAGAGGACGATCGACAAGCTCCGGTCCGGGAGGACGACAGCTCGGATCGGTTCGCTGCTTCTTCATCACATGCACCTCCATATTACACTATTACACTATCTCGTGTATTCCGTCCCGTCAAGGGTTTTTTTCGGAGCGCAAGAATCAGTCGGTGTAACCGAGGCTCTTCAACAACCTCCGGGTTTCCGGATCGGGGGCGGTCGCCTCCTCCTCCTCTTCGCCGCTCCCGGCGCCTTGCAACACGTTCGCCTTCATCCGCTCCAGGAGGGAGTCGAGCAGGGCGAGGGTGTCGGGACGGACGGAGGCCAGGTCGTTCCTCTCGCCCGGATCGGCGGCTTCGTCGAACAGCGTCATCGTTCTCCTGCCGGCCACGTTCTTTTCGATCACCTTGAAACCGTCCCACCGCAGGGAATAGAGGAAGGGAGGTTCTTCGAGGAAAGCGTGCAACGGCGCGGTTTCGCCGGCACCGCCCGGCGATGAATCGAGGATTTCGCCGGAACGGTCACGTCCTTGAACCCTTTCGCTGCGGCCGATCCCGGCGAGAGAGACGAGCGTCGGGAGAAGATCGACGGTGTGAAGGGGAAGGGCGCTGAGCGTGCCGGAACGCCGGCCGCCGGGAAGACGGAGGATCAGCGGCATGCCGGTCATCTCGGCGTAGAGAGAGCGTCCATGGAAGTACCCGCCGTGGTCCGCGAACTCCTCACCGTGGTCGGAGAGGAAGACGATGACCGCACGATCATAGATCCCGGTCTCCTTCAACTGGTGGAAAAAGAGGCCGAGCCACGCATCGAGATTCCGGATCTCCCCGTCGTAGAGCGCGGTCATCACTTCGTCTCGATCGGAATCGATACCACCGGGAGGATCGTACTCCGCCCAGCTCAGCCACTCCTTTCCGTCATGCTCGGCGGGGATGCGCGGGGGATCGTGATAGAGCTTCTTCGTTCCGGGAGGGAGGAAGGCGAGGCGGAAAGGCCGGGGCGGATGGTAGGGGGAGTGTGGTTCCATGAGATGGATATAGACGAACGGCGGCCGCGCGGAGGAGCGCTCGAGCCAGCGGAGGGCGGCGGGGATCGCCCTCTTCGCGGGGGGGGTCAGGTCGTAGCGCGCCAGGCGGAAGGCGATCCGTTCGAGCGCCGTCTTCCGCCTCGAAATCAGGCCGGGAAGACGCGAGGGCATCCGGTGGTCGAAGCCGCGGGAGAAGCCGGTGCCCGGCCTCAGGTACGGGTTCGAAATGAACGCCGCGGTGCGGTAACCCCCGTCACGGAAACGCTCGGCGAGAGTCTTCATCGAAGAGCGAATCGCGTTCTCGGCGCGCATCACGCCGTGGGCGGACGGGTAGTTCCCCGTGAAGAGCGTCGCCGTGGAAGGAACCGTCCTGCATCCTCCCGTGCTGGAGCGAACGAACTGGATCGCGTCGCGGGCGAAGCGGTCGATCGCAGGGCTCGTCGCCTTCGGGTAGCCGTAGCATTGGAGGTGGTCCCGCCTGAGAGTGTCGGCGAGAAGGACGATCACCGGCGGGCCGTCCGCCGGCGGTGTTGATTCATCTCCACCGATCGCGCCGGGGAGAAGGTTCGCCACCGTGAGCATGACGAGCAGGAGAAGCGTGGCGAAAAAGAGCCGGAACGCCCCCTTTCGCCCGTGCCCGCCGATCAAGGCCGCCATGCGTGCCGACATCGGCCCGGTTCGCGCGAAAAGAAGCGTTCCGGCGAGAAGAACGCCACCGTTCACGGCGAGTCCCCGGGCCGTCATGGCGCCGGGCAGGGCGTTCCACCGGTTCAGCCAGAAAAGACCGACCACCGCGGCGGGGATGACCAGGGCGCCCGGCAAGAGGAGCGCCGGCGCCGCCCTGCGCAGCGGCGGGACGACCGCGCCGAACGCCGCGAGAAACGTGCCCCAGGCGACGCCGGCGATCACACCGAACCAGCCGTAGAGAATGAGCGCGTAGACCCACTCGACGCCGCTCCTCCCGGCACCGGTCGAGGCGAGCACCACCCCTTCCACAACACCGGCGATCCACGCGGCGGCAATGGAAAAAAGAACCGCCGCCACAACCGCCGCGGGAAACCGTTCCGCCGATTCGCCTTCTCCCGGCATTTTTCCATTCATATTCATATACGAATCTTTTCGCCGACGATAACCCAGCGTTCCTTCCCCCTGATCTTAGAAGAGAATCGCCGGCCGCTCAACGTCCCATCCCATTCCCCCCGGGTCTGCGCTCTCACCCCCCGAGGGCTACGCTTTCCGGGAGGCTTCGAGACGAGGCCGGCGAAGGAGCGCCCCAACACCGTCTTGGGCAGTCTGCCGGAACGTGCTATTTTCACGGAAGGACGCGCGGGATCCCCTGTTCCCGCCATCACGAGCAGACCGGGAGATGCGCACTTGAACCGAATCATACCGGCGGCAATCATTCTCGTCTTGTCGGCAGGAGGGGCATCTCCTTCCTCGCTCGACCTCGCCGTGGCGAACACAGGCATCAGCATCGGCAACTCCCCCCGCTTCAACGGAGTCCGACTCAATTTCTCCGACAACGGCGTGGAGCGACTCCGGGGGTTAAACTTCACGTTCTGGAAACCGGGCAGGAACGACCGGTTGCGCCATGACGGCGCAGGCTTCGCTCTTACCGGCACGGGAGCGGCCGAGCTGAACGGCATCTTCCTCGCCGGCGGCGGTATGGCGGGCCGCCGCTTTCGGGGGGTGGCTCTCGCGGGGCTCGGCGCCTCCCTCGACGAAATGACCGGCATCGCCATCGCCGGACTCGGAATCGCGACCGACGGCGGCAAAGGGATCGTGATCGCCGGGCTCGCCGCGGCGGTGGATGACTTCACAGGCATCGCCATCGCTGGACTCGGCGTCGGGGGGGACAGGATGTCCGGCCTTTTCGCCGGACTCGTCGGCGTGGGGGGCGACGAACTCCGTGGAATCGCTCTCGGTGGTCTCGGCGTCGGCGGCGATGATATCCGCGGCGTGACGGCGTCTCTTTTTAAAGTGGGCGCGACGCGGCTCTCCGGCTTCGTCGCGGCGCCTTATACGGAAATCGGCGAAGTGAGGGGCGGGCTCGTGATCGGCCTGTACAACAGCACCGATACGCTTCACGGCGTGCAGATCGGCGTGCTGAACCGGGCGGGCAACAACCCGGTCCCCTTCCGCTACCTTCCGTTCGTAAACGCCCGTTTCCGCTGAACGGATTCTCCCTAGGGAAGGAGCGGCAATGAATCGAAGCGTATGTCTTCCGGTGGCTCTCACCGTGGCAGGCTCCGACTCGGGCGGCGGTGCCGGGATCCAGGCGGATCTGCTCACCTTCTCCGTCATGGGTCTTCACGGAACGTCGGCGATCACCGCCGTGACGGCGCAGAACTCGCTCGGCGTCGTTTCGATTCACCGCGTGCCCCCCGAGACGGTGCGCGATCAGATCGCCGCCGTTTTCGCTGATTTTCCCGTGGCGGCGGTGAAGACGGGGATGCTCCCCACGGCCGGGATCGTATCGGTGGTGGCGGAGGAGATGCGGGGGCATCCGGGCGTCCCCCTCGTAGTCGATCCCGTCGTCCGATCGACATCGGGCGCCGACCTCCAAGAAAGGGATGCCGTGCGCGTGATGAAGGACGAACTCTTCCCGCTCGCCACGGTGATCACGCCGAACGGCGCCGAGGCGGCGCTCTTTTCGGGCACTCCGGTGCGTGCCGTTTCCGATTTTCGAGCGGCGGCGGAGACGCTCCTCGATACCGGCTGCCGGTGGCTCCTCGTCACCGGGGGCGACCAGGGGGGCGATCTTTCCACCGACGTTCTCATTTCGCGAAACGAATGCTTTGAGTTTCCCGGAAAGAGAGTCGATACTGAGCATACTCACGGGAGTGGATGCGTCTTCTCCGCGGCGCTCGCCGCGCGCCTCGCCCAGGGCGACTCCGTTCCCGACGCGGTGAAGAGGGGAAAATGGTTCATTACCGAAGCGATCCGGAACGGGATGCCACTTGGAGCGGGGCGCGGAGCGGTTCGTCCCGCGTTCGGAGTGACACCCCCGGAGGCGCCCGAATGATCGATCGCCTTTCCGGGGCGCGCCGGGCGCTTCTTTCGCTCCTTCTCGCCGCGCTCGGTCTCGCCGGCGGAGGTTGCACGGGAAAAGCGGCGGCGCCGAACCTCCTTCTCATCACCATCGATACGCTCCGGGCGGATCATCTCGGTTGCTACGGCTACTTCCGCGACACCTCCCCCACGATCGACAGCCTCGCCGGCGAATCGGTCTTCTTCGAACGGTGCATCGTCCCGATGGCGACCACCCTCCCCTCCCACACCTCTCTTCTCACCGGGACGTACCCGATTGAACACGGCGTGCTCGCCAACGTGAAGCGGGGCGGGTATCGTTTCACGCCGTCGCCGATCTTAAGATCGTACGCCGAGATCGCCCGCGACGCCGGCTATCGAACCGCGGCGGTGGTCAGCGGCGCGCCGCTGAACGACGAAACCGGTATCGAGGCGGGATTCGACCGCTTCGAGCAGCCGGAGAAGACCGAGACGATCGCCGAGGTGACGAACAAGAAGGTATTCCGTCTCCTCGACGATCTTGAAGAAGAATCGTTCTTCCTCTGGGTCCACTACTACGATCCCCATTTCCCTTACAAGCCTCCGAAAGCGTACAGGAACACGTTTCAAACGGACGACGGGCTCGACCGCTACATGACCGAGCGGCGGTTCGCCAGGAATATCGCCCTCCCCACGGGTGAGAAGACGCCGATCGCTTCATGGATCAATGAATACGACGGGGAGATCCGTTATCTCGACGACCAGATCGCCGTGCTGATCGACACCCTTCGCGGCAGGGGAATGCTGAAGAACACGGTGATCGTCCTCACCGCCGATCACGGCGAGGGCGTGGGACAACACGGAAGGACGGGTCACAGTTTCACGTGGGAGGAGCAGCTCCTCTCGCCGCTCATGATCCTCGTGCCGGGAGAAAAACCGAGGAAAGTGACGGAAACGATTTCCCTGGTGGACGCGTTGCCGACGCTCTTCGCTCTCACCCCCGGCCTTCCGAGAGGCGATTTCGCGTCCCAGGCGTCGGGAAGGAACGCGGTGGGTGCCGACTTCACCCCCGAGCCGGTGCTGAGCCAGGATTGCGCCATCCAAAGGCACGACCCCGAGCCGGCGAACTACACGCTCACCACAAAGAAGTGGAAACTGCGATACGAACCGGAAGGAACGGACAAACTGTTCGACCTCGAGAACGATCCGTACGAACTCGACGACGCCGCCGGGCGGTTTCCCGACACCCTCGCCGCGATGAAGCACACCCTCCTGACGATCCTGGCGAAACAGGAGAAAACGGGAGAGCGCTATCGCGCCGCCGCGGGCGACACGCTCCAGCAGTTCGATCCCGCCATGAGAGAAAAATTGAAGGGCCTCGGATACCTGAACTGACGGCCACCGTGTGCCGGGACGGTCAATCGCCGAGATAGCCGAGAGAGCGAAGTCTTTCGCGCGTCTCTTCGTCCATGCTCTCGCCGAAGGGCTTCTCCACGAATCCGTGCTGTTCCTCGAGCCACGCGACGAGCCTCTTCGCCTGCTCCGGCTCGTTATCGTAGAGATTCACCATCTCGCCCGGATCGTCGTCGAGATTGTACAGCTCGTTGGCGTCCGGATGGCGGGGCCGGTAGATCAGCTTCCATGTTCCGTCGCTCGCCGAGTAGACGAGATCATCGTTCGGCCGCTTCTTCACCATCGCGGCGTTCGAATCGAACAGGTTGATCTGGTCGGCGTACGCCATGCGCGGTTCATCCTCTCCCCCCTCCTCCCAGAGGGGACGAAGGGAACGCCCGGCAAGCTCCCCTTCCGGTTCGATGTCGAGCCGTTCGAGGAGCGTGGGAACGATGTCGATCGTCCGGACGAGGGCTTTTTCGGTTACGCCCGTCGGGGCGCCCGGAATCTTCAGGATGAGCGGGACGCGGATCTGCTCCTCGTAGAGGATCCTGTGGGACCACCAGCCGTGGTCGCCCAGACCCTCGCCGTGGTCGGCGACCACCACGAAAATCGTATTCTCGTAAAGTTTCTTCCTTTTCAGATCGTCGACGAGCCTGCCGAACTGGGAATCGACGTAGGCCACCTCCGCGTCGTAGAGTTCGCGCCTGACATCGTCGCGCGATCGGGAGGGGACGACCCTCTTCTCGACCCATTCGCGGGGAGGGGTAAGCGCCGAATCGTGGGCGTCCCAGTAGTGAATCCACAGGAAGAACGGCTTCTTCGCCTTTTCGAGCCATTCGAGCGCCTTGTCGGTGGTCACGTCGGACCGGCGCTGATTGGCGTTCATGTTCCAGCGGTACCACTCCCCCTGGCGCTGCATGGCGCCCTCCGGGTCGACATCGATGCCGTTATCGAAGCTGTCGAAGCCGTGATCGAAACCGAAATGTTCCGACACGGGGAAGGCGCTCAGGAAGGCGCCCGTGTTCCAGCCGTTCTCCCGGAGCATGGTAGCGAGCGTGGGGATCCCGGGATCGAGCCTGTAACCGCTCGCCGCGTAGAGCACCCGCACGCCGTGCTGGAACGGATAGAGGCCGGTCATGATCGAGGCGTGGGAGACGGGGGTGACCGCCGCGGAAGAGGAAGCGTGGCTGAACCGGATCCCTTCCTCCGCGAGGGCATCGAACCGCGGGGTGAGCCCGTTCCCGTTGCCGAAGCAGCCGAACCGGTCGGCGCGCACCGTGTCGAGAGTGATGAGAACGACGTTGCATCGTGACGACCCGCCGATGCGGCCGCACCCGCCCAGGAGGAGGAGCACGACGAGGAGCGCGTGAAGGAACGCTTCACCGGCTGATGGACGGATCGTATTCACTACTCCATTCTAGCCTCGTTTCTTCGAAAAATCCCGGCCAAAAGCTGTGGCGGCCTGCCACGCGCCGGGACCGCCGAGCCGTTGAGCTTCCAAACGCGGCGAGGCGCGTCTATACTTCCCCCCATGCAGGCGGACCGCCATCACCGCTCACGGGAGACGTTGCTCCCTCTTCTCCTGTTCGCGATCATCTGCGCACTTTATGTGATTCATGTCCGCCTGGTTCACTTCGTGTGCGACGACGCGTATATCACCTTCCGTTACGCCGCCAATCTCGCCGGCGGCGAAGGGCCGGTCTACAACCCGGGAGAGCGTGTGGAAGGGTACACCAACTTCCTCTGGATGGCGCTGATCGCCGCGGCGATGAAAGGCGGCGCGACGCCCGAAAGAGCTTCCTTCGTTCTCGGCGTGATCTCGTTTCTCGCCGCCGCCGCGGGAACGGCCGCCCTCGCGCGGCGCCTGACCGGACCGCACCCGGCATGGCCGCTTCTCCCCGCTCTTCTTCTCGCGTCCCTCGGACCGGTGGTGCTCTGGTCGGTGTGCGGCCTCGAGACGGTCGCCTTCGCCGCGGCGGTGACGGCGGCGATCGTCGCCGTTCACCCGAAGAACGGCGGGAAGGAGAACCTCTTTTGCGCCGGGCTTCTCTACGGCGTCGCGTCGCTGCTCAGGCCGGAGGGGGTGATCTTCGCGGGCGCCGCCGGAATCGTCATCGTTGCCGGCATTTTCGACGGCAACCGGCGGGCGGCGTGGGAAACGGTGCGGCGCGCGGTGAGACTGGCGGGCGGCTTCGCGGTCGCTTTCCTCCCCTTCCTTCTCTGGCGTCGCGCCTGGTACGGAGACTGGCTTCCCAACACGTTCTACGTCAAGGCGGGAGGGATGGAGCGGATCGGCGTGGGAATCCACTACCTCCTCTCCTTCGCCCGGGAGTATCCCGCCGTGGTGGTGTTCGCCCTCGGGGGGATCGTCCTCGGTTTCCTCGACGACGACACCGGCGAACAGCGCGCCCGGCGGCGCTTACTCTCACACATAACGCTCGCCGCACTTCTTTACACCGTCTACGTGATCCGCGTGGGCGGAGACTACATGGCGCTCTACCGATTCATCGTGCCGATCCTCCCTTTGACCGCGGTACTCGGCGCCGTCGCCCTCCACCGATCGTACAGCCTCCTCCGGACAACGACGCGCGAACCATTCGCCATGACCGCCCTCGTCGCCGTCACCGCCGCCTTCGCCGCCGCCTCGTTCGAACCGTCTACGGCGAGCGCCCGCGGCGAGAGACGATCGGACATCGTCGTCCCCTTGAAGGTGATGAAAACGAACACCGCCGTCTGGATCGCCGCCGGAAAGGCGCTCCGCGCCCGGAGCTGGCCGGACGCGGTGATCGCCACCACCGCCGCCGGCGCGCTCCCCTTCTACAGCGGCCTCGAGACGATCGATCAGTCGGGCCTGAACGATCGCCACACCGCGCGGGTGGAGTGGGACCGCTGGCTCGAAAACAAGCCGGGCCACGGGAAACGCGCCACGCGCGCCTATATTCTGAAACGTTCCCCCGACATGATCATCGGCCATCCCCGGGTCGCCCTCGCTTCTGAAATCGGCGTCGAAACCTCCCCGTGGCCCCGTTATATCCTCAGAAGCATCCCGATCGACAACCTCCCGGGCGGCGGAGACGCAGCGGAGACGAGGCTCTTCTTCTGGCTCCGTCGCGATCTCGCCCGGCGGGGGGAAGAGCACGGTTTCCTTCCCCCCGGCCGGCCATCGACCGGGCCGCCGGGAGGAGATCGATCTCCTTGAACACCTGCGCGGCGGGATCCGTCCTGATCATGGGTGTGTAACTATCCGCGCCCTGTCGCCGTAAGGAAGAACACAGGAACCGTAACCCGGCGATACAGCCGATCCGCAATCCCGCCGGAAGGAGGAGCGCCATGGGCGCCGCCCCGAATGATCATCTTTCGATGCGACCCGTCGCGGTTGTGCTGCTTGCGGGCGCGCTGCTCTGGGCGGCGCTTTTCACTTTCGGCTGCGATTCCGGGGGTGCGCGTGACGTGAAGCCGGACGGTGCCGCCGCACCGGCGGACAGCTCTGAAACATCGGCCGACTCCGCGACCGTGGTGGTGGATTCCACGAAAGAAGACGGCGGAAAGGCGTCGCTACTGAGCCGTATCTTCCGGAAGGGGAAGGGGAAAGAGAAGGAAGGCGGCAAACTTCCCGTTCCGGTTGAGATTGCGAAGGTGGAGGTCATGAATATGCGCTCCTTCATCGCCGCCACCGCCACGCTCGAGCCGGAAAAGCAGGCGGACGTGGTCGCCAGGATCGCCGGCGAGATCCGGTCGATCCGTGTGGAGGAGGGGGACGCGGTGCGCGAGGGGGAACTGCTCGCCCTTCTCGACGGAGAGGCACAGGAAGTGGCCCTCGAGGAGGCGACCGCCCGCGCACGCGGCCTCAGGCTCGACTACGAGCGGGTGAGCCGCCTCCTCAAGCAGGATCTTGTGAGCGATAAGGAGATGAACGACGCGCGGTCGAAGTACGAGGAAGCGGAGGCACAGCGGAAGGCGGCGGAACTGAATCTCTCCTACACCCGCGTGGTCGCTCCTTTCGCAGGCAGGATCTCGCGCCGTCTCGTCGATCGCGGCAGGAACGTCACGGCGGGAACCGTGCTCTTCACCGTGGTCGACTCCGACCCGATGCTCGCCAAGATCCACCTCCCCGAAAAGACGGCGAGCACGATCCGGCGGGGACAACGGGCGGTTATCACTCCCGATGCCGATTCCTCGGTGTCCGTCGAGGGCGAGGTCGATCTCATCGCACCGATCGTCGACTCCCGCACGGGAACGATCAAGGTGACGTGTCGCCTTCGCGGCGGCTCCGACGCGATCCGGCCCGGCTCGTTCGTTCACGTCCGCCTGCAGACCGACGAGCACGAGAAGGCGCTCGTCATCCCGGGCATCGCCATCGTCCCCGAAGGGGGCGAGTCGTACGTCTATAAAGCGTCGGGCGACACGGTGATCAAGCTGGCCGTATCCACCGGGTTCACCGAGGGTGATCGCGTGGAAATCACGGGCGGCCTCGAGGAGGGGGAACGGGTGGTCACCGTCGGCCAGGGCGGTCTCCGGAATGGAGCGAGGATTCGAGACGTGAATGAGTCGATCAGGACGGACACGACCGCGCAGGGGAGCGAACCGGCGGCGTCCGGCGACTCCACGGCCGTCGATCGATGAAGATCGTCGAACTTTCCATGCGAAAGCCGGTGACGGTGACGATGATCACCGTGGCGGCGCTCCTCTTCGGCATCGTGTCGCTCAGCCGTCTTCCGCTGAATCTCCTTCCCGAAATCTCTTATCCCACGCTCACGATCCGGACGGAATACGCCGACGCCGCGCCGGCAGAGGTGGAGAAACTGATCACCGAGCCGCTCGAAGAGGCGGTCTCCGTCGTTCCCGGCCTCCGCCGGGTGCGCAGCGAATCCCGATCGGGCGTGTCGGAGATCTATCTCGAATTCGCATGGAAGACGGATATGGACTACGCCGCCCTCGACGTGCGCGAAAAGATCGATCTCATCAACCTCCCCGACGACGCCCTGTCGCCGACACTCCTTCGCTACGACCCTTCCCTCGACCCGATCATCCGTATCGGACTGTACGGCGAAAAGGATCTCGTCACCCTCCGCTTCCTGGGTGAAAGGCTGTTGAAGAAAGATCTCGAATCGCTCGAGGGGGTGGCGTCGGTGCGCGTCCGCGGCGGTCTCAAGGAGCAGATTCACGTCGATGTGGACGACGGGAAACTCGCGGCGCTCAATATCCCGATCACCACGGTATCGCAGTTTCTCACGAACCAGAATGTGAACGCCGCCGGCGGCAGACTCCGCGACAGGGAGGCGGAGTTCCTCGTGCGGACGCTCAACGAATTCGGCTCCGCCGACGAGATCGAAGAGGCGGTGCTCTTCGAAGAGGAGGGACGCAGAATCCGTCTCGGCGACGTCGCCACCGTCACGAGGGGTTTCAAGGAGAGGGAGATGATCTCCCGGGTGCAAGGAAAGGACGCGGTGGAGCTGGCGCTCTTCAAGGAGGGGAACGCCAACACGGTGCGCGTCGCGAGGGCGGTAAAAAACCGGCTACGAAAACTGAACGAGAGTCTCCCGGCCGGCGTGCGCGCCGAACTTCTCTTCGACCAGTCGGTATTCATTGAAAGCTCGATCAACGATGTAAAATCGAATGCCGTTATCGGCGGGATTCTCGCGGTGCTGATCCTCTACCTCTTTCTGAAGGAGAGGCGGAGCACGGCGATCATCTCTCTCGTCATCCCCGTGTCGATCGTGGCGACGTTCTTCGTGATGCAACAGTTCAAGGTTTCGCTGAACATCATGTCCCTCGGCGGGCTTGCCCTCGGTGTGGGCATGCTCGTGGACAACGCCATCGTCGTCCTCGAGGCGATCCATCGTCACCGCGCCCGCGGCCTCGATCCGTGGGACGCCACGCTCACCGGCGCCACCGAGGTGTCGCGCGCCGTGACCGCTTCGACGCTCACCACGGTGGCGGTCTTCCTCCCGATCATCTTCGTCGAAGGGATCGCGGGACAGATCTTCCGCGACCAGGCGCTTACCGTCACCGCATCGCTCCTCGTCTCTCTCGTGGCGGCGCTGACGCTGATCCCGGTGATGGCGAGTTTCGCTTCGCGCCGGAAAGAGCATGCCGGCGCCGCGGAAAACGAACCGCTGGAGACCGAAGCACCGGCAAGAACGGCTCCCAATCGGCGGCGCGCCGCGCCGGGGCTTCCCCTCCGGTTCTTCCGCATCCTCTACTTTCCCTTCCGCCGGCCGGTCCGGATCGCGGCGTTTCTTCTGAAGTGGCTCGGCCGCTTCCTCGTCGTACTCCTCCCGGGGCTCCTCCTCCGCTTCGGCCGACTCGCCGGCCGACTCCTCCTCCGGGGTCTCGACATCGTTCTGCGTCCCGTACAGGTACTCTTCGATGCGTCCTGGGAACGGACGGCCGCCGTCTATCCGGTAATCCTCGCAGGCGCCCTCGCGCGGCCGGGCCGGTCGATCGCCATCGCTCTCTTCTTAGCGGCCCTCGGCGCCGCGCTCATCCCGACGCTCGGCGTGGAACTGGTCCCACCGTTCACCCAGGGGGAGTTCGCCTTCCGGATCGAGCTGCCCCCCGGAACGCCCCTCGCGTCGACGGAAAACGCCGTCGCCGCCGTGGAGCGTTCGATCGCAGGCGATGAACGGGTGGCGGTGTTCTTCACTACGGTGGGCGAGAGTCCCGAGCTGGGAAGCACAAGGAGCGAGAGGCGGGAGAATGTGGCGCAAATCAACGTGGCCGTCTTTCGCCGCGAAGACCGCTCCGGTGAGGCGGAGGTGATCGAATCGATCCGGGAGGCGATCGAGTCGAGGCCCGATATGGAATACACCTTTCGCCGGCCGAGTTATTTCAGCTTCAAAACACCGGTGGAGATCGACGTATTCGGCTACGATCTCGACGCCCTCGGCCGGTACGCTTCGCTTCTCGCCGCGAAACTCTCGACGAAAGAGGGATTCTACGATGTGCGAAGCAGCCTCGAGGAGGGAAGCCCGGAAGTGCTCGTCCGCTTCCGGCGCGATAGGATGGCGGCGCTCGACCTCGATCTCGAGTCGGTCTCGCAGACGCTCCGCAATAAGATCCGCGGCGACGTGGCGACCCGCCTCAAGGAGAAAGACAGGCAGATCGACATCCTGGTGCGCACCGCGAATGCGGCGACACTCGATCTCGAAGATGTGGAGAACCTCGTGGTAAGCCAGGTGGACGGTATCCCGATCCCACTCTCATCGGTGGCGGACATCCGCCTCGGCCGCGGCCCTTCACAGATCACCCACATCGGGCAGCAAAGAGCCGCCGTCATACGGGCGAACCTTTCGGGGCGCGATCTCGGGAGCGCGTCACGGGAAATCGGCGCGCTTCTCGCCGAGTATCCTCCCCCCCGCTCTCTCGAGGCATCGCTCGGCGGACAGAACGAAGAGATTTCCACTTCCTTCCGGAGCCTTCTTCTCGCCGCCTTCCTCGCCGTGTTCATGGTCTACCTCGTCATGGCGAGCCAGTTCGAGTCGTTCCTTCATCCCTTCGTCATTCTTCTCACCGTTCCTCTCGGCATGGTGGGCGTGGTGTTCGCCCTCTTCCTCACCGGAACGGCGATCAGCATCGTCGTGCTCATCGGCGCGGTGATGCTCACCGGCATCGTGGTAAACAACGCCATCGTACTCATCGACTTCATCAACCAGCGCCGTCGCGCCGGGCGCGTGAAGAGAGATGCCATCCTTGACGGAGCGAAGGCGCGCCTCAGACCGATCCTGATGACCACGCTCACCACGGTGCTCGGCCTCCTCCCGATGGCGACCGGCCTGGGCGAAGGAGCGGAGATCCGCGCCCCCATGGCGATCGCCGTGATCGGCGGGCTCCTCCTTTCGACACTTCTCACACTCGTGGTGATTCCCGTCGTCTACTCCACTCTCGACAAGAGGCCGATGGCGCGATGAACCTCTCCGGCTTCTCGCTGCGCCGGCCGGTCACGGTGATCGTCGCCACTCTCGCCGTCATGGTGCTCGGCCTCGTCAGCCTTCCCCGGCTGAAACTCGACTTCCTGCCGAAGATGGAGCTCCCGTTCATCGCCGTCTGGATCCCCTAGCCGAACTCGATTCCCGACCAGGTGGAGAAGGAGATCACCCGCCCGGTGGAAGAGGTGATGGCCACCCTCGGCGGCGTGAAGGAGATGCGCTCCAGCTCGGGACGGGACGGGGCGTGGGTGATGGTAGAGTTCGACTTCGGCAAGTCGGTGAGCGTGCTCCGACTCGAAGTGCGGGAGAAGATGGAGCAGGCGCGCACGCTCCTTCCGGAAGACCTGAAAGATTACTTCATCTTCACGTTCGACTCGAACGACATACCGATCATGGTGGGGCGGATCAGCGCCCCGGGCAGGGATCTCGCGGGGGAGTACGACCTGCTCGAGCGGAGGATTTTAAACCCGATGCGACGGGTGGACGGTGTCGGCCGGGTGGAGGTGGACGGCGTCTCGCCGAAGGAGATCACGATCTACCTCCATCTCGACAAGCTCGTGGAGCACTCGGTCGACGCGGATCGTCTCTTCCGGCTTCTCCAGAAGAACAACGTCGACTTCTCCCTCGGGAGGGTGTTCGACTCCGGCCGGCGCCTGGCGGTCCGCTCCCTCGGCCGGTTCCGCTCGATCGACGACGTGAAGAACCTGGCCGTGAATACATCCGGAATCCGTCTGAAGGACGTGGCCGATGTGGTCTACGCCGAGCCGGCGCCGAACTACTACCGCCGTCTCAACGGCGAGCCTGCCATCGCCTTCGAGATCCGCAAGGCGTCGGGCGCGAACATCGTGGAAGTGTCGGACGGGATTCACGACGTTCTCGAGCGGATCGCCCGCGATCCGGCGCTCGACGGGCTCGAAGTGGTCCTCTTCTTCGACCAGGCGGATGATATCCGCCAATCGTTGAACGGCCTGCTGCAGTCGGGACTCGTCGGCTCCCTCTTCGCCGTGGGCGTGCTCTTCTTCTTTCTCCGCCGGCTGCAGGCGACGCTCATCGTGGCGATCGCCATCCCCTTCTCCGTCACCGCGACGCTCGTTTATCTCTACCTCACCGGGCACACGCTGAACGTGCTCTCCATGATGGGGTTGATGCTCGCCGTCGGGATGCTCGTGGACAACGCCATCGTGGTGCTCGAGTCGATCTTCAAGCGACGCGAGGAGGGGGAGTCGGCCCTCGAGTCGGCCCGCACCGGATCACGGGAAGTGGCGATGGCGGTGACCGCGTCGACCCTCACGTCGGTGATCGTCTTCGCGCCGATCATCCTGTCGGGCGGAAACCAACTCACCCTCTTTCTCTCCGAGGTGGGCGTAACCATCTCGGTCACCCTCATCTTATCGCTCGTCGTCTGCCTCACCCTCGTTCCCCTTCTCGCCGCGCGATTGAAGATCGCCCGCGGCCGGGGCGAGTTCGCCTTCCTCTCGCGCCTGCGCGGCTTGTACGGCCGTGTACTGAACTGGACCGCCATCCGCCACCCACTCCTCACGGGAGTGCTCTTCCTCCCGATCATCGTGGCGCTCACCGTCGGGGCGGCGAAGCTCACCGGCTTCGGCCCGGCGGACGACGACGACACGACCGGTATGAAGCAGAACAACCTCTACGTCCGCCTC
>JAJRWB010000014.1 GCA_024276995.1 Candidatus Eiseniibacteriota bacterium
ACGCCCGATACCATCGCATGACCGTTGTGCGGGATACCTCAACCTGCCGCGCTACTTCCGCCTGAGAATAACCACTCACAAAAAGCCGACCCGCACGTCGCCGCCGTCGTTGCAGATCTCCTCGTGCCGCTTTCGATGTAAGAGAAATCGTCATGCTTTGAATATAGCACGTTCGATCCGAATCGTCAACTATTTATGCGAGACTCTCTAGCCGATCGGGAGCGTTCCACGCCGTCCCTCCGGCGGCGACCGATTCCGCCACCCTTCCGGCCGTCGTCATCGACCGTCGATTTCCTCTTTTCGATTCTTCCGTAATGCCGATAGGTGGAAATGGAGAGTCCGACATCGAGGGAGCGAAGAGAACGATGATCCGAATGAAAAATGTCTCGAAATCGTTTCGCAGCGATCTCCTCCGTCGGAAACGCATCGCCTTGAGGGGAATGAATCTTCACGTCCGTCGCGGAGAGACGTACGCCCTCCTCGGGGCGAACGGCGCGGGGAAGACGACCACCATGAAGCTGCTTCTTGACCTGATACGGCCCGACGAAGGAGAGATCCGCGTCGACGGCATCGAGTCACACCGGTCCCGCTGCCGTCTGCGGCTCGGCTACATTCCCGAGCGGCCGTACTTCTTCCCCCATCTCACCGGAGAGGAACTGGTCCTCTACTACGCGGCGCTCTCCGGTGTGGAGCGGCGTCTCGCGCGCGTGCGGTGCGACAAGCTCCTGGAGAGTCTCGGCCTCGCCGGCGCGGCGTCGAAGAAAACCCGTTCCTACTCGAAGGGGATGCTCCAGCGGCTCGCCTTCGCGCAGCTCCTTGTCGGGCGGCCCGAAATACTCATCCTCGACGAACCGCTCTCCGGACTCGACCCGGTCGGCAGGCGGGAGATCCGCGACATTCTGCTGCGCGAGAAGGAAAGAGGCAGCACGATCCTCATTTCGTCCCACATCCTCGAGGATGTGGAGAAGGTTTGCGATCGGGCGGGTTTCCTGGTGGACGGCGGCATTCGGAACGAGGTCGATTCGTCGGGAACGGAGGTTCTCGAGGTGGAAGCGACCGGCATCGCAGCGGAGGAGCTGGAAGCGGCAAAACTCGTGGTCGAGCAGATCGCCCGCGTGGGGGAGAGGACCCGGTTCCGGCTCGGCGACGAGAAGGAACTGGAGAAAATGAATGAAGTGGTGCGGAATCACGGCGGCGAGATCGTTTCGGTGAACCGCCATGCCCGTTCGCTGGAAAAGCTCTTTGTCGAGAACGTCAGCTCCAGGGAGGTGAACCGATGACCGGTGGCGGTGCGGTGTCGAGGGCGGGCGAGGTCGCGCGCCACACGGTGCTCGAGGCGGTGAGGGACAAGGTCTTCGTCGTTTCGATCCTCTTCGCCGCCACGCTGCTCGGCGCCGCGCTGGCGCTCAGCCCCCTCGCATCGGGGGAGCGGGAGAAGCTCGTCCAAGACCTCGGCCTCGGGGCGATCGCGGCGATCGGGCTTCTCCTGGCGATCTTCGTGGGCACGAGTATCGTCTACCGCGAAATGGAGCGAAGAACGATCTACACCCTTCTCGCCAGGCCGGTCGGACGGAGCGAATACCTGGTGGGAAAGTATATCGGCATGGTGGCGACCATCGCGTTCAACGTGGCGATCATGTTCGTTCTCTACGCGGCGGTGGTTCACTTCGATCTTGGCACCTTCCACGTGGAACTTGCCGAAGCGGCGTATCTGATCGGCGTGGAACTAGCCGTGATCACGGCGTTTTCCCTTTTCTTCTCCGTTGTGGCGTCTCCTTTTCTCGGCGCGTTCTTCACGCTGATCCTCTTTGTCGCCGGCCACCTGACCGCGGACGTGATCCGTTTTTCGGAGATGCTCCCCCCCGGCGTGGGAAGGGCGGTTTTCCGGGGTGCGGCGTACGTGCTGCCGAACCTGGAACTGTTCAACATCAAGGGAATGGCGGTGTACAACAAGCCGGTGACGTGGCAATACATCGCCGGCGCCACCGGGTATGCCGCCTTGTACATCGTCGCCCTCGTGCTCCTTTCGGTGGTGATCTTCAGGCGGAAGGATCTGAAGTGATGGTCCGCTCCCTGTCGGCGGCGCTGATCGCCCTCGGGTTGGTTGTCGGCGCGAACGCGAAAATCGCCCCGGCGCTCCAGTCGGCGCGGATCTCCACCGACGAGGAAGAGGAACTCGGCCTCTTCCCCTCCGGACTTCTCGTCGGTCCGGCGTCGTGCGGCTTCCGCAACGTGGTGGCCGATCTCCTCTGGCTGAGGGCGATCCAGTATTACGGCAAGCACAAACAGGGGGATCAGCTCTTCGAGAAGGCCGCCCACGTCTTCTCCGTGCTCACCGATCTCGATCCGAATTTCATCGGCGCGTATCGGTTCGGATCACTCGTCCTCGTGGAGGACGCCGGCGAGAAGGAGAAGGGATTCGCCCTTCTCAGGAAGGGGGTCCGCAAGAACCCGCTCGACGGTTCGCTCTACTTCGACCTCGGCTTCCATCATTTCATGGCGGAAGATTATGGCCGCGCCGCCGTCTACTTTCGAAGGGCCGCCTCCCTTCCCGGGGGGAGCGACAAGGCGGCGCGATTCGCCGCGTACGCGGAGAACCGACAGGGACGGTTCGACGTGGCGGAGGAGATGTGGCTCGACATCCTTTCGAACACCGGGAACGACAAGACCCGGGCGTCGGCCGAATTCGCGCTGAAGGGGATCGCCGCCGCGCGGGATACTCTCTTCCTGGCCGAAAGAGCCCGGACCTTTCATGACCGGTACGGCCGGTTTCCGCGGAGCGTGAACGAGATGATCGATTCGGGCGTAATCCGTTCCGCCCCGGAAGATCCTTTCGGCACATACTACGTCGTACAACCGGCCACGGGGGAAGTCCGCTCGTGGTACCTGTTGGCGAGGGAGCTGAAGCGCGACTGCGCCGTGCTCGACAAGGTGGCGGCCCGCTACGCCGAGGAACGCGGGTCGCCCCCCGCCGATGCCGCCGCTCTTGTGGAGGAGGGCTACCTGGGGAAGATCCCTTCCCCGTTCGGTGTGACGTACACCTTCGATCGACGGACGGGAAAGGCGGGCGTCCTCTTCCCGTCGGGCCGCGAAATGGGCGGTGACCGTTGAACGATCCGGCGCGCATGCTCCCTCTCTTGCTGATCGGCGGTGGGGGGGCGCTCTTCGTCGCCATGATCGGCGTATTCCGTTTCGTGAAAGTGTGGAGGAGGCGCCGCGCCGCGCGGGGAGAGGCGGAGATGATGCTCTCCGCCGTGGACGGAGTGATTCGCGGTATCCGTGAGAATGAATCGGATCTGCGCGATCTCTACTCCCGCGCCGAGAGGCGCGCTTCCTTTCTCGATCGCTACCACCACTCGATCCTCGAATCGATGGCCACCGGTGTCCTGGCGTGCAACCGGATGGGGGAGATCACGGCGCTGAACCGGGCGGCGGAGATGATTCTCCGGATCGAGCGGGGAAGGGGCCGCGGTTCGCGTCTCGGTGCGGTTCTGGGAAAGGGGAACCTATTCGAAACGATTCTCGAGAAGTTGATCCGCACCGGGTCGGTGGAAGAGAGGATCGAATTGAAGCTGAAGGATTCGACCGGCGAGCCGACATGGATCGAGCTGCGTATCTCTCCCGTGAAAGGAAGCAACGGCCAGGTGGCCGGGGCGACGTTTCTTCTCGACGACATCACCGACAGGAAGATGATGCGCCGGCGAATCGAGCTGAAGGACCGTCTCGCCGCCATGGGCGAGGTGTCCGCCGGAATCACCCATGAATTCCGGAACGCCCTTCACGCGCTGAACGGTTTCGCGAAGCTGATCGCCCGGCGCGCGAATGGGAACAGCCGGATCGAATCGCTCGCCGAGGAGATCCTCCGGGAGAATCGTCACCTCGAAAGAATGCTCAATGATCTTCTCGGCTTCCTCAAGCCGGAGGGACTCCGCACCGGGCGGATCGAGGTCGAGCCGTTTCTCGAGTCGCTGATCACGCCGTTTCGCGAGTCGTCGCCGGACCGATCGATTCGCTTCGGCCTGTCGATTCGCGGGCGTCTTCCCACTCTGAAGGGGGACCGGGCGATGCTGGCGAGGGCGCTGAGAAACTTGGTGGAGAACGCCGTGAACGCCGTCGGGAAGGAGGGCGAAGTGACGGTCCGGGTGTCGGCGATCCGGCCGCGCCGCGGGGGGGCGACACCGAGGACGCGCACGTACCTGGTGATCGCCGTGGAGGATAGCGGCCCGGGGATCGCCCCGGAGGCCCGCGGCAAGATCTTCCAGCCGTTCTACACGACGCGGTCCGAGGGGACCGGGCTCGGCCTCCCGATGGTGCAAAAAGCGGTCGCAGCCCACGGGGGCTGTATCGAGGTGGACAACACGCCGGCGGGGGGCGGCCGGTTCACCGTCATCCTGCCGGCGATGGAAGAGGAGCCGACCGTCCGGGGGGAGGGGAGCGACGCGGCGTCGACCGAGCCGGTGCCTCACCTGTGAGGCGTCTTCGTCCGATGAACGGATAGAGGAGTGGAGGAGGGCGCGATGCACGGCTTGAGAATCCTCGTGGTGGAGGATCGCGAAAGCACACGGCGCATGCTCGAGGAGACGCTCGGTGACGCGGGCTACCGTGTTTCGGGCATCGGTGACGGCACCGCGGCGGTGGAGGTGATCGCCGGCGAAGGGTTCGACCTGGTGATCACCGATCTGCAGCTCCCGGGGAAGGACGGCATCGAGGTGCTCGCCGCGGCGCGCGAGAACGATCCGCTGGCGCCGGTGATCGTCATGACCGCGCACGGCACGGTGGAGTGCGCCGTCTCCGCCATGAAAAGGGGCGCATACGACTTCCTGACGAAGCCGGTCGATACCGACCGTCTCCTCCTTCTCGTCGAGAGGGCGCTCGAGCGAAGAGCGCTCGAGATCCGGAACTGCGCCCTTGCCGAATCGACCCGGCCGCGCACGATGGTCGGGAAGAGCCGCGCCCTCCGGGAAGTGCTCGACCTGGTGGAGAAGGTGGCGCGCAGCGACACGGCGGTGCTCCTCCTGGGGGAGAGCGGCACGGGCAAGGAACTAGTGGCCCGGCAGATCCATTCGACGAGCCTGCGCGCGGCGAACCCCCTGGTGGCGATCAACTGCGCCGCCCTTCCCGCCGGGCTCGTGGAGAGCGAGCTGTTCGGTGCCGAGAAGGGGGCGTATACCGGCGCCGACACCCTCCGGCGGGGAAAATTCGAACTCGCGCAGGGGGGGACGCTCTTCTTCGATGAGATCGGGGAACTCGACGTGTCGCTCCAGTCGAAGTTTCTTCGTGTCCTCGAGGAGAAGGAGATTACCCGAGTGGGAGGTTCCCGGTCGATCCCGGTGAACGCAAGGGTGATCGCCGCCACGAACCGGGACATCGCCGAGGAGGTCCGAAAGGGCCGTTTCCGGGAAGATCTCTTCTACCGGCTGAATGTTTTCCCCATCCACCTTCCGCCGCTGCGCGAGCGAATGGAAGATGTTCCTCCCATTGCGGCGAGGCTGCTCGAGGGGATCGCCCGGGAGATGAGACTCACCACGCTCCGGCTCACGGCGGATGCCGTGGCACGGCTCATCTCCTACGACTGGCCCGGGAACGTGAGAGAGCTGAAGAACACCCTCGAACGGGCGGCCATCCTCGCCGGAGACGGGGAGATCACCCCCTCTCTTCTCGCTGTGGGAGAGGGTCCGCGGGGCGTCGATCGCGATGCCACCGATCTTCACGCCGCCGTGCGCGCCGCGACGCGGAAGACGGAGATCGACCTGATCTCAAGGGTTCTCGCCGAGTGCGCCGGGAACAAGAGCGAGGCGGCGCGGAGGATGAAGGTGAGCTATCGGTCGCTCTGGTCGAAGATCAAGGAGTACGAACTGCAGTGATCTCCCATCGTACAGGACGCGCCGCGGCGGTCTTCGGGGCGCTCCTCGCCGTCTGTTTCGCCGCCCCGGCTGCGGCGGGAGGCGTGCGTGTCGCCCATCCCGACACGGTGCTTGCCGGGAGCTGGTCGATCCCGTTGTTCATCCACATCGACGGCGAGTCGGCCGAACCGGTGCGCGTCGCCGCGTCCCGTGACAGGGGAGAACCGTCGTTCTTCGAGCCGAAGGCACTGCCCGCTCTTCCGGGCGAACGACGCTTCGTGGCGTATCTCGACGATCCTCTCCTCGCCGCCGATCCGGGCCGGTCGATCGACTTCTCGGTGCTTCTCGGCGATTCGATCGTTCTCACACGAACCATTCCCGTGGCGGCGGATATCGCCACGACGAGCCTCGTTTCCGTGTCCGAAGAGGGGGGCGTATTCCTTCTCGAGGGGGATGGGTGCGGCAATCTCTCGGTGGTCGATACCCTTCCGGTGGAAGGGGGGATCGAGGAGGTTCTCGTGGTTGAGAACGGCTTGGGCGGCGTCGACATCGCCGCCTTCTCGGACGGCGGGGAGATCGCCGCGTGGCGGCGCGATCGGCGCCTGGAGCCGCTCTTCCATGTCGATCCGGCCGGCCACGCAAGCTGTGCCGCCCCTCTTCCCACGGGAGATTCGTTCGTCGCCGGTTTTCTCGATGGGAGGATCATGCGCATCGACTGGGACGATGGGAAGCTGTCGGTACTGGCCACGACGACGGGAATCCCCTCTTCTCTCGCCGCCGGCGATGCAGACGGAGACGGGATCGCCGATCTCGTGGCGACGGTGCTCGAAATGAACCGCTCCCTCCTCCTCTTCTGGAAGGGGAACGGCGAGGGGAGCTTCGAATCGTCCCCCTCGCGAAGCGTGCCGCTCCCCGGCATGGGACGGGGCGTGACGTTCATCCGCACGGGGAAAGCGGGAGGCCGTGAGCTGGCGGTTCTTCTCGACGGCGGGAAAGCGGCCCTTTCCGGCGTGATGCTCGGCCTCCTCGATGACGACGCCGGCGGCCGGTCGGTGTCGATTCCCGGCGTGGAGAGTCGCCGGCTCTTTCGAATGTTCGACGGTGATTTCGATGGGGACGGAAACGACGATCTGGCGCTTCTCCATGGGGTGGGGGAAACGGTGATCGAGATCTTTCTCCGTGAAGGGGGGACGGCCGGTGGGGCGTGGCCGGTCGACCTCGTTCCGGTGGGTGGGCCGGAAGTGGGCGCCGTCGCGGTCGATCTCGATCGGAACGGCGCGGCCGACCTGGTGGTGGGCGAAGGGGCGTTAAAGATCTACCTCAACGATGGGACGGGGAGACTCACCGCTCAGGCGTATCCCCCGCCCGGCCGCCCTGCCCGGCTCTTCGCCCCCCGTGTGAACTAGGAAAACGGGTGCCGAACGATTCGGAAAAGGATTGCAGAATGCACGGCGCCACGGCCGTCGAATCGACGGGAAGAAACCGATGCAACGGAATGGAATGACCTATGTTACAGGTTTCGATGCGGACCGTCCGGGCGTGGTACGTCTCTTGCGGATTCATCGGGCGAAGGAGGCGGTCATGAGAACGATCAGGGGAAAAAGGAGATCGGACGGATTCTCCCTGGTGGAGTTGATGGTGGCGATGGTCCTCCTGAGCGTCGGGTTTCTCGCCATGGGTCACCTCATGCTCGCGTCGATCGAACATTCGAAACAGGGGAGGCACGACATGATCGCCCTCAACACGGCGAGCGAGATCATCGAAAGGATCCGGGCGGTCCCGTTCGACGACGTCTTCTCCCTGTTCAACGGGCTCGACACGAGCGATTCGCTTTCGGTCCCGCCCGAGGCGAGGGAGTGGGTGAACCACGTGAGGTCGCAGCTCGGTCCGACCGCGTACTCGGTGGTGCATATCTATCGGACCGGAGACAAACCGGATCTCGATGCGCCCGGTCTCATGGAAGTGGAGGTGCTCACATCGTGGGTGGAGCGGGCGAGGCAGCGAACGATGAAGACGAGCACGTATCTCGTCCGGATGGGGAGCTGAGCAAGATGAATATCACGCGTTCGATCCGCGGCCGAGAAGGATCGTCTCTCGTGCTCGCCCTGCTCGTTCTCACGGCGATCTCCCTGTTCGGGATGAGCCTCGCCCTCGTGACGATCACCGACCGGAACGTCGCGAGCTACGAGCGACGGAGCATGGAGGCGCTCCAGGCGGCGGAGGCGGGGATCGCGAGGGCGAAGCGGGACGTGCAGGACAGGGCGATCGTCTTCGGCGACGAGAACTCGAACGGCTTCCCCGACTTCCGCATGATCGACACCCTCGATTGGGGAGGAGCGTACAACGTATTCGGCGAGGCGGATCTGCCGGTGAGCGGCGCGCTCACGGGGTACTCGGCCGACCTGATCCGGATCGTCGCCGAGGGACGGTCGAAGGAAGGTTTCCGGCGGGTTCTTTCCGAAATCAAGCACGACAGCTTTCTGAAGTATGCACGTTTCGTGGAGAGCACCGGAACGGGCTATGCGTGCGGCGCCGTATTGACCGGCGAGATCTACGTGGGGGGAACGCTTTCCCTCCCCTCATCGTGCTCGAGCGGCGACGAGGTGGAATTCCTCGAAATGGTGGCCGCCGTGTCGGGGATCACCAACGCGGACCAGGCGATCTTCCACAAAGGCTACACCGACTCCGCCTCGCCCGTCGATCTCCAGGCTTCCGTCGACTTCGCCGATATGCGCGACCGCGCCCGGGGCAGCGCCTCGGAGTGCGACTGCGAAGGGGTCGGCCGGATCGGCATCTACATGAACGACAACCCCCTCGGCATCGGGACGAACGGGACGATCGACCTGACGCTCTTCGACTTCTTCTTCCCCGACCCCGGGACGGGCGACACGGTGGTCACCTACGGGGGAGTTCCGGTGCCCGATCCAAGCACGGGGAACACGCTCCTGTCGGCCGATTTCAACGGCGTGATCTTCTATGAAGGGGACGGTTTCGTGGAAGGGAACATGGACGGTGTGGGGGGGCGGAACCTGACGATCTGGGCGACCGACGACATCTTCATCGAGGGGAATATCATCACCGGCCACACCGGGTACGACCCGATCACCCGTCTGCCGAACGATGCTGGCGATCCGGTGAATCTGGGGCTGATCGCGGCGGACTACGTCTATATCGGCTCGGTGTCGAGGGTGGTGACCATCGATGCGGCGCTTCTCGCGGTGGCGTCGAACTGGAGGGTATGGAACACGTCGACGAGCGCCCATCCGCCGGCGGCGCCGGGAAACTACGATCTCGACCAGGACGGCATCGTCGGGGAGACGCCGGTAAACGACGACCCGAGCCCGGGAAGTGGGTGGGACGAGGTGATCACCGGGGCGAACCAGGACATCACATGGGTGATGAACATCAACGGGCCGATCATCACCCACAACGGAGGGAGCGCGTACCCGTGGAATTCGAGCAGCGTGCTCAGCTCCGCGACGGGGAAGACGAGGCGGTACAACTACGATCATGATATCACCGATTTTCCGCCTCCTTGCTTTCCCGTGCCTCTCAATCTTTGGGTGGATAACGCATGGGCGGAACTAACGGAAGCGGAGAAGTGACGTGATGAAGAGAATGGGCATGTCGAAGAGGTCTGGATTCTCCCTGGTGGAGCTGATGGTCGTTCTCCTGATCATGGGGATGGCGATGACCGCCATGGCGCCCCAGTTCGCGAAGGGATGGCGCCGGTCCGATCTCGAGATGGTCTGCTGCCGCATGGAAACCGCCGTGAGAATCTGCCGCCAGAAAGCGGTGCTCCAGAGGAAACCGTACCGGCTGATCATCAACACTTCCGGCAAGTTCTTCTATTCCGAGAGACGCGATTCCGCCGGAGTGTGGACCCTCGATCCGCCCGAAACGCTTTATGTCGACCGGGGAATCGACTTCTCGTCCACCGCGGGAGGGGGCGCGGGCGACAGCGAAATCTTCTTCGAAACGAGGGGGACCGTGGCCGCCGCCGATGCGCCCGCGACGGTGCAGTTCTGGAACAGCCGCGGGGAGACCCTTTCGGTGAACGTCGTGCGGACCGGCCGGGTGCGTGTCACGAGAAAGGGATAGGGGAATGATAGGGCGCTCGAAAGGATTCACCCTGGTGGAGATGGCGGTGGGCCTCTTCCTCCTGGCCGCCGTCGCGACGCTGGCGTACCGCATCCTGCTCAATACGCAGTCGACCTACAGGACGCACCGGGATATCGTCGAGGCGACCCAGAACGCCCGAATCGCCATGGAGGCGGTGTCGAGCGATATCCGCCAGATCAGCTACGGCAAGGATCCGACCCAGGCATCGATCGTTTTCGCGGGCGCCGATTCGATCGTTTTCGTCGCCGATATGTATGACTCCGTGCCGGGGGGGGAGATCGTGAGTTTCTATCTCACGGCGGAACTCGATTCGGTGACACAGAATCCGAGCGATCGCTTGATCTACCGGTCGGTGGCGGACACCGGCGGAACGATCCTCGAGGAAGGACCGGTGGCGTACGGCGTGGCGGACAGCGGTCTCACGTTCCTCTATTTCGATCGCGACGGCGCGCAGATGAGTTTCCCCATCGTCCAACCGGAGCACGTGAGCGAAGTCGAGGTGGCGGTCACGGCGCAGACGGCGCACTACGAGAAAACGGTCGGCTATCGCGACGTGACGGTGACGAGTATCGTCTATCCGCGAAACCTCCCCTTCTCGCCTCCCATGGCGCGGCCGAGTTCACCGGTCTGCCAGAGCCTGGTCAGCCCGAACTGCGGGTCGCTGACGGCGGCGTGGAGCACGCCGACGACGAACACCGACGGGAGCGAGCTGAAGTTCAACGACATCTCGTTCTTCGCGGTGTACTACGGCACGAAGCTCGACTCGATGAAGATGGACACACGCCTGGCGAGGAATGTGAACGAGTGGACCGTGGGAAATCTCACGGCGGGCGAGACGTACTACATCAGCGTCACCGTGACGAGCCAAGCGGGGGTGGAGAGCTTCTCGTGCACGCAGCAAGGCGCGGTGGGCACCACGGCGCCGCCCTCGGCGCCGGCGCCCTTCTCCGGCGTCGGCGGCGCCGGCGGGGTGAGCCTTTCGTGGACTCCGGTGACCACCGACAGCGCCGGGAGCATTATCACCGCGGCGGTGACGTACTCGGTCTACCGCGGCGCGACGAGCGGTTTCACCGTCGATGCCTCCACACAGATCGCAACCGGTGTGGCGGACACATCGTACTACGACCCGGTGGTCGACTCGTGCGGCACGTATTACTACCGTGTCACCGCCCAAGCGTGCGGACTCGACGGCGCGCCGTCGAGCGAGATCGGTGTAAGCACGACGCCGCCCCCCTCGTGTCCCTCGTCGATCACGGCCGTCGAGGGGACGACGAGCGGGGAGATCACCGTGTCGTGGAATCCTCCCTCGACGCGCGTCGACGGTTCCCCGATCAGCACGGCCGACCTTTCCTGGTTCATCGTTCGCTATTCCCTCACATCGGGAATCTACACCGATTCGCTCTTCGTGGGGGGGGGGAGTGCCACGTCGGCGAACCTGACGGGGCTGCTCTTCTGCGAGACGTACTACACCAACGTGAGCGCCGTCGACCTTTGCTCGAACGAGGGGACGCTCTGCGTCGGTCTCGAGGCGGCGGCACGGACGAAGGCGCCGTGCAACGCCATGGTGCCGCAGGAACCGACCAACCTGTATGTCGTCGGGGGGAGCGCACGGGTCGATATCACATGGAAGCCGAACACCTTCGACTGCGACCTCGACGGTTACCGGATCTACTACGGCACGTCGCCGGGCGACCTGTGGGGGAGCGGCGCCGTCGAGGGGCCCTCGCCGGTCTACGTCGACGCGGGAGCGGTGCAGATCGACACGTCGAGCGCCGCCTTCAGCCTCACCGGCCTTATGCCGTGCGTGGTGTACTACATCACCATCACGAGCGTCGATAACTGCTCTCCGGCGAACGAATCGGTGTTCCCGCCCGAAGTGAGCGCCATGGTCGACTGCTCACCGTGCAACGTGGCGAAAGAGTGCGTCTACGAGGAGGCGGTCGGATCGTTCCAGGAGCAGGTGAACTTCACCGTGGGGAACGAGGGGGGGAGCGACATCACGGTGGAGCAGATCGAACTGAAGTGGGGCAGCGGATCGAACGTCACCGAAGTCCGCGTCGAGGGAAGTCCCGTCTGGAGTGCCGGCGGGGCGAGCGGCGACGGCCCGGCGGGCGCGCAAGGTACCGGTGTCGTGCTCGACGTGTGGGACTTCGATCTCTTCGCCACGGAGGATTTCACCGATCCTGTGGAGATGACCGTCGTGTTCGATGGATCGGCGAATGGCGACGTGATCGACGTCGTTTTCCATACCAATGACGGAGTGTGCACCGTCACGCTGTCGCCGTGCGCCACGCTGTTCAGCGACAATTTCACCGAGCCGGACGGCGCCGTCGCCGGCTGGACCCCGCGTACCGGCACGTGGGACATATCGGGGAACACGCTTCACACGAGCAAGAACGCCCGGATCACGCCCGATCCCTTCGGCTTCGGAAATACCGACTTCACCGCCGAGGCGAAGGTCCTCGTGGTCGGGTCGAAATCGAATCGGCGGGCCGGAATTTATGTCCGCTATATCGATACGGGAAACTATTATCTCTTCCGTTTCTACCCGGCGACGAGTCTTCTCGAGTTCCGGAAGAAGGTGTCGAGCGGTTCCCTGGTGAAACTCGCTTCCACGTACGCCTATAACGTGGCGGGCGATGTGTGGCGCACGATGAAGGTATCGGCCTACGGCAACACGTTCCGCTGCTGGGTCGACGACCAACTCATCGACTGGGGGGGGTCGACCGGCACGGTGATCACCGACTCGTCGATTCCCGCCGGCAGTTTCAGCTTCTACGCATGGCGGGAGGCCGATGCGTGGTTCGATGATGTAACGATAAGTCCCACATGCGGTTGTGGAGGTGTGGTGCCGTAGGACCCGCCCTTGTGGGCGGCGGGGGCCTCGGACGCTTACCCTGCTCGGAATTCGCACACTCGTCCCGTATCCGACGCGGGACGCCTCTGCGCGCGCACAGGGCGGATTCCACCGGAGAAACGGGAGAATCGAGGGTCAAGGATTTCGCCGACTCTACCGAAAATCAGGGTAGAGGAATTCCTCACGTCCGCCAAGGAGACAGACTGAAGCCATGGGACTTTTCGATCCGTTCGTGAAGAGTGACCCCTCGGTGGTGGGCATCGACATCGGGAGTCACGCCGTGAAGGTGGTCGAAATCTCCCGAAGGGGAGGCCGGCCCGAGGTCGTGAACTACGGTGTCGGTCCGCTCCCTCCCGATGCGATCGTCGACGGTGAGGTGATGGACAGCGAAGTGGTGGTGGAGTGCATCAACGACCTTCTCCATGACCGGGGGATCCGCGCGCGCAACGTGGCGTCCGCCGTGTCGGGCCGGTCGGTGATCGTCAAGCGGATCACCATGGAGTCGATGACCGACGACGAGGCGGCGGAGGCGATCTACTGGGAGGCGGAGCAGCACGTTCCGTACGGCATCGACGAAGTGACCCTCGACTTCGAGGTTCTCGGCCCGGCGGAGGACGAGAAGATGGAAGTGCTTCTCGTGGCGGCGAAGCGGGAGACGGTGGAGATGCACACCGCCATGCTCCGTGACGCCGGCCTCGTACCGTACGTGGTGGATGTCGATTCCTTCGCCGTGCAGAACGCCTTCGAGGCGAACTACGAATCGGAGGAGGGCGAGCAGATCCTCCTGCTGAACGTGGGCGCCTCGGTGACGAACGTGAACCTCCTGTGCGACGGCGCGCCGCTGCTGACGAGGGATCTTTCGGTGGCGGGCAACGCCTTCGTCGATGAAGTGCAAAGAACTCTCGCCGTCGATCGTGAACAGGCGCTCGGCCTCGTCGCTTCCGACGACGAGGCCGACCGCAACCGGGTCGCCCCGGTGCTCGAGACGGTGGGCCAGGATCTGTTGCTCGGCGTCGAGAGGTCTCTTTCCTATCTCAAGGGAAGCGCCGGTTCGGCCGAGGTTTCCCGTGCGATTCTGTCCGGCGGCGGCGCCCTTCTCGGAGGACTCCAGCCGTATCTTTCAACCCACCTCGGCATACCGGTGGACGTGGCGAATCCGCTCCGGCAGCTCGCATGCGATGCATCCCTTTTCGGGGAGGGCGAATCGGAGCGCGTGGGTGCGTCGCTCATGGTGGCCGTGGGATTGGCCTTACGCTGAAGAGAGCGGGAACATGATTCGAATCAATCTGATTCCGAGTGAAGAGCGAATCGTCACCACCACGGCGGGGCCGAACTGGGCGGTTATCGCTCTCGCGGTGGCGCCCGTTGTGTATGCCATGCTGCTCGGCTCGGTCTACATGTATCAGGTCCACACGATGACCGAACTGGACGAGAAGATCCGCGAGGAGGAGGCGGCGCTCAATCACTACAAGCCGGCGGTGGCGAAGCTCGAGACGATGCGCAAGGAGCACGACGACATCCAGGCGCGCCTCGAGTCGATCGAGCAGATCGATCGCGACCGGCAGATCCCGGTGCGCCTGATCGAGGCGGTGAGCCGTTCGGTTCCCCGCTATCTCTGGCTCGACCGGATCGAGGAGACGGGGGCGCCCGGGGTGGAAGTGGCGATCCAGGGAAAGACGTTCTCCAACCTGATCGTATCGGATTTCCTCGATCGTCTAGGGGGATCGAGGTTCTTCACCGTTCCCGAATTGACCATTACCGAGGAGCAGAAGATCGGAAAGACGCGGGTCGTGGAGTTCAAGCTCGTCGCAAGGGGTGATAGGGACGGCCCCTACGAGGAAGAAGAGATCCGCACCGCCCTGGCGGTGACCGACGACGGGACGATCGATGGATATTAAGAATCTCGAAATCGATTTCAAGAACCCGAAGCTGATCCGATCGGCGATCGGCGCGGTGGTCTTTCTCGGCATCACCTACGTCTACTTCTTCACCGGCGTCTTCCCGTTCTGCTACCGGAACCTGAGCGGGGAGATCGTGCAGAAGGAAGAGAGGGCGAAGAAACTCAGCGTCAAAGTGATCGAGGCGAAAAGGGCGTCGGAGAACCTGCGCAGGCTCGAAAAGGAAGTGGCCGAACTTCATCGGAAATGGGACGTCGCCGTCGCGTGTCTCCCGGAGAAGAAGGAGATCGCCTCGCTCCTGCGGCGGGTGACCCTCGCCGGGGAACGTTCGGGCGTGCGGTTCCGGCTATTCGAGCCGCAGGAGATCCAGTATCACGGCGTCTACGATGAACATCCGGTGAGCGTGAAGATCGAGGGCGGGTATCACGAGATCGGTTCGTTCTTCGGACGGTTGAACGACATGTCGCGGATCGTTCAGGTATCGGGCATTTCGCTGAAGGCGGAGAAGAACGACGAAGACGAGAACGTGGTGCGGGGCGAGATGACGATTTCCGCGTTCACCGTTCCGACGGCGCCGGCGGCGCAGGAGGCGTCGGCCGCATGGAAGGGTTCGTCCGGCGCGAAGGTGGATCGTAAACGAATAAGAGGCACCAGGCATGGCAGCAGGAATATTCCGGTCGATTCGGACGAATAGGCGCGCAGCGCTGATCGCCGGCGCGCTCGCCGCCTGTTCGGCGGCGCTTCTCGCCTTTCAAGGGGGCGCGGTGATCAACGGGGCTTCGCGGGGAGCCTCGTGGGTGGTCGGCCGCGTGGTGAAATCGATCGCCTACCGCGACGTATCGGATGCGCCGCCCGATGGAAACGTGAAGGCCGCCGGCGCGAAAGTACTGCCCACCGAGGCGACCGTGTCGCTTCGAGCGGAGAGCCTCTCACCCACCGCTCCCGGCACGCCCGCCGCCTCGGCACAGGACGCCCCCTTCTCGACAGATGCGACCGGGAAGAGCGATGCCCCGCCGAACGCGCCGACCGTCTCGCGGACGGAAGAAACCTTCCCCGCGCCGGCAACGGAAGAGGAGCCGGAGGAGACGAGATTCCTTTCCACTTTCGAACCATACCGGTCGTACGGGCTGCGCGATCCGATGCTTCCCCTGGTCGAGGCGGGCAGGGAGGAAGAGGGGGCGGGACGGTTCAGCGTGGCCGGACTCACCCTCGTTGGAATCGCCTGGAAGGGGACCGACCGGGTCGCCCTTCTCGAAGACGATCGGGGCCGCAGCTTTATTTACCGGCACGGGGATATGGCGCCCGACGGGGCGCGGGTCGTCTCGATCCGTGATGATTCGATCACTTTCGCCATGGTCCGCTACGGGGAGACGAGCCGTCTCACCCTTCAGATCGCGAAGAAAGAGGAGGAGAACTGATGCGTTTCGACGGGATACCCTTGAAGGGACGGGGGGCGGGCGCCTTGTTGTGCGTGGGGATCCTGGGAATCCTCCTGCTGCTCCCAGGCGCCGCCCCGGCGGACAACGGGGACGACCTGATCTCCATCGACGTTCAACAGGCGGGAATACTGACCATCCTGCGGACCATCTCGGATCTGAGCGGCGAGAACATCGTTCCCGGACCCGAGGTGAAGGGCGAAGTGACGGTTCGGTTGAACAACGTACCGTGGCAGGACGCTCTCGATGTCGTCCTTCGCGCCAACGGGTTCGGCTGGAAGTACGACGAGGCGGGCATCATCCGCGTGACGACGATCAAGAATCTTCAGAACGAGGATCTCGCGAAGGAGGCGGCGGCGCGGAAGAAGGAAGATCTCATGCCCCTCGTCACGCGGGTGATCCCGGTGAACTTCGCCAAGGCGAGCGAAGTGGAGCTGTCGATCGAGACGATGCTCTCCAAGCGGGGCGATGTTCAGACCGATGAGCGGACCAATTCGATTCTCGTGAAGGATATCGAAAAGAACGTGACCCGTGCCGAGGAACTGGTACGCAAGCTCGATCAGATTACCAAGCAGGTCGACATCGTGACGAAACTTGTCGATGTCGACGCCAGGGTGTCGCAGGAACTGGGGATCGACTGGCTCGCCTCGGGGCTGAACAACGACGGCATCGACGCCACGGGAGAGGCGAAAGTTTCGGCGCTCATCGGTAACCCGGTGGGCACCTTCACGGTGGGCACCACCGGACCGGGCGGGAATCTCGACGCGACGCTCCAGGCGCTCGCCACGGAGAACAAGGCGGAGATCATCTCCAACCCCCACATCACCACCCTCGACAACCAGGAGGCGACTATCCTCGTGGGGAAGAAAATCCCGCTGATCGTTTCCGATCCGTCGGGGAATCCGATCACCGAGCTGACCACCATCGGGATCCAGATGAGGGTGACGCCCCACGTGCATAGCGACGGAAACATCACCCTCGAACTGAACACCGAGGTGAGCGACCTCTCGTCGCAGGCGACCGTGCAGGGAGGGATCATCATCGTCACGAGCGAGGCGAGCACGCGGGTGATCGTCCGGAGCGGTGAAACCGCCGTTATCGGCGGATTGATACGGAAGAACACGGCGGAGACGGTACAGGGCATTCCTCTTCTTCGCGACATTCCCCTTTTCGGGAACCTATTCAAGTCGACATCCGACGTCGACGAGTCGAGAGAACTCCTGATCTTCGTGACCCCGACGATTGTGGAGATCGGGGATCTGTCCAGTGTATCCGAGCTTCCGGAGGCGGCGAACCAATGAGAGCGGATAGAGCAAGACCGGCGATACTCCTGGCGATCGCTCTTCTGGCGGGGCTGATCGTCCTCGTGGCGGGCTGTCAGAACAAAGGATCGATTCATCCCTTCGAACCGACGCCCCTTCCCGGAGCGTTCCTTCAGTCTTTCTCCGTCTACCCGACCACCCTCGGGTTGGGCGACAGGGAAGCGGAGATGACCGCCTACGTGGTCGACGCCGAGGGGGAACCGGTGGAGGGTGCTGTGATCCGCTTCACCACCGACCTCGGAACGGTGTCCGATTCGGCCGTCTCCGATTCTCTCGGCGTGGCGAAGGCGATCTTCCGGAGCGGTTCGACGAAGGGGACGGCGAAGGTGGTCGCCTCGATCGGTTCGGTGCAGTTCGAGGCGTCGATCCTGATCGGCGCGAACGAGCTGATCGTCGGGCAGACCACCGCCCTCGCGGATGGGCGCACGGTGATCCCCGTGTCGGCATCGGTCTACCGGCCGGACGGCTCTTCCGCGCAGCGGGTGTTCATCACTTTTTCCGCCACCGCGGGCACGATTCCCGCCACGGCGTTGAGCGATTCCTCCGGATGGGTTTCGGTCGAACTGACCGCGCCGGCGAGCGAGGCGGACATCCAGGCGGAGATCACCGCCTCCGTCGAAGGGAGCGAGATCGACCCGACCGGGGCGTTCGGCATCCCGCCCGACGAACAGCAGGTGGTCGGCGTGGCGCTTATCCAGTTCCGCGGAATCACCCTCGCCCTGTCGAGCGAGAAGTCGGAACTCGTCGCCTCGGGGTCCGATTCGACCGACGTCTACTGCCTCGTCTCCGAGACGGTGAGCAAAGTTCCCGTTCCGGGGTTGGAAGTCTATTTCGGCACCGATCTCGGTTCGATCAAGTCGCCGATCACCACCGACGGGAGCGGCGTCGCCGTATCGAGACTGTTCAGCGATATCTTCCCCGGCACGGCGGCGGTCGGGGCGTCCGTCGAAACGCTCACCGATTCGACGAAGATCGAGTTCACGCCCCTTTCGCTCGAGCCGCTCAAGGCGACGCCGAGGGAGATCCTCACGGGGGGCGATCAGGCGCTTCTCACCACGCGGTTGCTCAACCAGAGCAACAACCCGGTGGAGGGGATGACCATTCATTTCGAAACCGACCTCGGTGTCATCCCCGGCGAAGCGATCACCGATACGATGGGCCAGGTCGCCGTGCACCTCGCGAGCGGGGACAGCACGGGCACCGCGTTCGTGAGCGCCCGTTTCGGTTCGCTCCTAGTGAGCACCGAAGTGTCGTTCCGTGATCCGGTGATCGAGCCGATCCGTCTCACCGACATATGGTGGGAAGGCCAGCCGCTGTCGGACGGCGAGAGCGGCACCTGGGTGAGCACACGGCTGCTGAACGAGGGGAACAACCCGGTGATCGGGAGTGTCGTCGAGTTCGCAACCGACCTCGGCGTAATCGCCGAGGTGGACACCACCGATTCGAGCGGCGTCGCGTCGGCGTGGCTCACGGCGATCCTGAGCCCCGACACGATCTTGGCCAATGTGACGGCGTCCCATGGAAGTCTCAGCGTGTCGGCGACGATCCCGTTCGTGCCTCCCGCCTCGCGCACGCCGGTGGCGATGATGCTCAAGCCGGCGGTCAACGATATCCAGGTGGCCGGCGCCAGCGGGCTCGAAAGCGTGGTGCTCAGCGCCGTCGCTTTCGACGCGTCGGGCGACACGGTGTTCGCCGGTTCGGACGTGACGTTCCGCATCGTGGACGGTCCCGGCGGGGGAGAGTTCCTCGTGTGGCCCGATTCCGGGTCGGGAAGCGAGATCACCGTGCCGATCGTCAACGGGGCCGCGCGGATCAGCCTGAACGCAGGCACGGTGAGCGGCATTGTCGCTCTCGAGGCGGAAACGGGCGACCACGTGACCGCTACCGCGGCGGTGACGATCACGGCGGGACCGCCGATGTACGCCACCGTCGGCTTCGATTCGGTGGTGAGCACGGCATCGGGAGGCGGCTTGTACGCCTGGAAGGTCGGCATCCTGGTGACTGATGTCTATTCGAATCCGGTGAGCGAGGGGACTCCCGTGTTCGTCACGCTTCACGCCGACTCGTGCGGGTCGGTCGACGCACCGGACGGGCTTTCGATATCCGGCTCGGCCTACACGGGGAACGTCCCGTCGTGCCAGGCGCTTCTGCCCGAGCCCGGAATCGCGTATGTGTGTATCATTTCACCGTATATCAATTTCGAGGAGTTCCCCAGCTTTGCAATCGAAGCGAGATCGGGATCGAACGACTTGCTCGGCTGCCTCGAGATCCGCCACGGCGCCACCACGTCCGAACCGGCCACGGTGGAACTGATCGCCGTGGAGGACACGTCGCTTTCGGTCCAGGGTGTGGGGGGGAACGAAACCTCGCTTCTCGAATGGGAGGTGCGTGACGCGCAGGGCTTCCCGCTGGGAAGCAGCAACGCGGTGGACGTCGATTTCAGCATCGTCGCCTCACCGGGCGGCGGCGTGACGCTCAGCCCGATGTCGAGTCGCACCAACAACGTGGGACGGGTCTACACCACCGTGTCGAGCGGAACGGTTGCCGGCGTGGTAAGGATCCGGGCGAGTGCCGGCGACGTGCAATCGAGCGCGGCGAGCGTGGCGATTCACGGCGGGCCGCCCGACGCCGACCACTTCAGCATCGCCCCGGCGAGCATGAACGTTGCGGGACTGCTCCATCTCGGTATCGAGAACCGGATCACCGCCTACGTGTATGACCAGTACGCCAACCCGGTGCCGGAAGGGACGGCGATCTACTTCACCACCGATTTCGGGGGCATTCTCGGTTCGGCGCTCACCGGCTTCAACGGCCAGGGTCACGTGGATCTCTACTCGGCCCTTCCCCTTCCCGATTGCGGCGGCGGCGGCCTTGTGACGGTGACGGCGCGGACGATCGACGGGGCGAATCAGACGATCGAAACGCAGACCTCGGTTCTCTTCACGGGGAGCACGGTGATCACTTCGGACGTCAATTCCTTTGCCGTGCCGGACAGCGGTTTCCAGGACATCTTCTTCACCGTGAGCGATCAATGCGGGAACCCGCTCGTTCACAGCAGCAAGATCGACATCACCTCGTCCGGCGGAATCTTAGTGGGTGCGGTGTCGACGCTGCTTCCCGACACGCGGGACGTCGCCTGGACCCGTTTCTGGGTCCGTCTGTCCGACGACCAGCCGGGCGACGTCGACCCGCCGATGGGCCATTCGATCGAGGTCGAGGTGAGCAGTTCGAACGGCAGCGGCAATTTCATTCTCTTTGGGACGATCGATTAGCCCGGGCGGCGAGGCGACCCGGGAACGGGGGGGAAGAGCGAAATGAGAAGACCATGGATGGCACCGATCGGCATCGCCGTGCTGCTGATGCCCGGCGTGGCGGCGGCGACCTCCGTAAACGTGCCCCTCGCGTGGGACGGTGAAGGCGCCTACCTCGCCGGCTTCGAGGTGGAGACCATGGAGGATGAGATCAGTGGAGAGAGTGTATCCGGTATCCGGTACCTGGCGAGGCTGACGTGGCGCGCGCTGCCCGACGTGGGACTCTCCCTGCGGGCCGGCGGCAGCCGGCTCGACGTCGAATCGACAGGCCTTCTCGGTGCGCCGCTCAACTTCGAGGGCGATCCGAAATTCGCCGCCGGGGCGGGGGCGACGTGGCTTCGCCCGCTGCGGGGCGAGAAGCTTGGATTCTTCGCGGACGCCCAGGTGCTGTATACTCTTTCGTATGGCAATACCGACTATGTGCAGTCGATCCAGCTGTCGACCTATGAGAACAGCTACGAGAACCGGATCGCGTGGAACGAATACCAGGGCGCCTTCGGCATGCAGATGGGTCTCCCGTGGGCCCGGTTCTACACAGGCGTGGCGGTTCGTTCCGTCAACGGTTCCGTCAGTCGGAAGACGTTCCAAAACGGCGATCTCATGGAGGAGGGGAAAGAAGATTTCTCGAAAGAGCCCGCGTCGTTCGGACTCTTCGGGATCGACATCCCCTTCGCGAGCCGGATGGTCTTTTCCGCCGGCGCGCTGGCGAGGGACGCCGACCACTTCTCCTGGACGATCGGCATCTCCGAATTCAGCCGTTGACCGTCGTCGGACGAACGGCGCCGTGAAACGCTTCGGGCCCTCCCCTTCGGGAGGGTCGTTCTCTTGAAGAGGAAGCGCGGCATCGCCCTCACCGGGATGATGGGCGCCGGCAAGAGTATCGTCGGCCGCCTTCTCGCCCGGGAGCTTTCCCGGCCCTTTCTCGACATGGACGAAGAGATCGAGCGCCGCGAGGGGGCGACCATCGCGGATATCTTCCGCGAGAGAGGGGAGGTGTCGTTCCGCGCTCTCGAGAGCACGCTGCTGAGGGAGACGTGCGGCTCCTTCGACGGCGTGCTCGCCACGGGTGGGGGCGTGGTCCTTTCGTCGGCGAACCGCGCGCTCCTTTCGCGGTGGGGGACCGTCGTCTACTTGAAGGCGGACGCGACCGTCCTCGCCGGGCGTCTCGGGGGCGACGGGCGGAGCGTGAGGCCGCTCCTCGCGAAGGGAGTTTCCCTCGACGGGATACTCAAGGAGATGCTCTCGCGGAGGGACGTCTTCTACTCCGAGGCGGAGTGGATCATCGACACGTCGGCCCTTTCTCCCCGGGAGGTGTGCGGTCGGATCGTCGAGAGCCTCTCTCCTTGACCCCGCGGGGATCGATGTCGGATCCTATGCGGCAGGGGACGATCAAGTCGGTGAAACCGGCTGGAAGCGGGCCCGGGGGGATCGACCCGCCGTGGGGGTGACGCGATGAGGATTATCGCCGGCGACCGAAGGGGGGCGAAGCTCGCCTCCGGAAGGGCGAGCGGGTACCGCCCGACATCGGATCGGGTGCGGGAGGCGATTTTCGCCATCCTCGGCGATCGCGTGGAAGGGGCGCGCGTGGTCGATCTCTTCGCCGGATCGGGCGCCCTCGGTCTCGAGGCCCTCTCCCGCGGGGCGGCGGAGGCGATTCTCGTCGAGAAGCGCCGCGCCGTGGCAGCATGGGCCGAAAGGAACGCGGCGAATCTCCGCTTCACCGGCCGGTGCCGCGTGATCCGGGCCGATGCGGTCCGGATCGCCCGCTTGGGAACTCTTCTCGCCGACCGCGACCTTCTCTTCGCCGATCCGCCGTATGGGAAGGGACTCGCCGCGCCACTCGTCGAGGCGCTCCACGCCCTCCCGGGAGAACGTCTTCTTGTCCTCGAGCGGGAAAGGCGCGAGGAACACGGTATCGAACTGACGGAATGGACCGCCCGCCGCCGGTATGGCGATACGGTGGTCGAATTCCTGAACATCGGGAAGGAGGCATCGCGATGAGGACCGCCCTGTTTCCGGGCACCTTCGATCCGATCCACTCGGGACACTTGAACCTGATCGAAAGGGGAGCGCGCATTTTTGACCGCGTGATCGTCGGCGTGGCCGAAGGTCACCACAAGAACCCCCTCTTTTCCAAAAGGGAGCGACTCGACCTGGCGCGGCGAGTGGTCGACTCGGACGGTGTGGAGGTGAAGCCGTTCAGCGGTCTCGTCGTCGATTTCGCCCGCGCCGAGGGAGCGTCGGTCATCCTTCGCGGCGTCCGGACGGGTGCCGACTTCGAATACGAAAGTCGTATGGCCTTCATGAACCGGCGCCTCGGCGGCGGAGTGGAAGTGGTGTTCCTTCCCGCCCACAGCGAGTACGCGCATATCCACTCCTCCCTGGTGCGCGAAATCGCCCGCCTCGGCGGTTTCACGGCGCCTTTCGTCCCGGAGGCGGTGGCGGAGCGGATCGCCGGGAAACTCGGCGGAAAGAAATCGTGAGGCGGTGGAAGACCCTTTCGCGGGAGACGGTTTTCCGCACGCCGCGATACACGTTCGACCATGACACGTTCCGCCTTCCCGGCGGGGAGGAAGGGGATTACTATTCGATACGCACCCCGGGCGCCGTGATGGTGGTGCCCGTGGAGGACGACGGAAGAATCGTCCTCGTCCGCCAGTATCGATACCTTCTCGGGCGGGACTCGATCGAGTTTCCCGCCGGTGGGGTCGGCCCGGGGGGCGATTTTCTCGAGCAGGCGAAGAAGGAACTCGCCGAAGAGGCGGCTCTTCGTGCCGAACGGTGGGAAGAAGCGGGGCGCTTCGCCTCGTGGAACGGTGTCACCGACGAGATCTGTCGTCTCTACGTCGCCACCGGTCTTTCACCGGGCGAAGGACGGCGGGACGGTACCGAGGAATTCGAGATTCTACGGGTTCGCTGGGACGAACTCCTGCGCATGGTGGTTGGAAACGAGATCGACGACGGGATGACCCTTGCGTCGATCACTCTGGCGCGCGAGCGGGTGATCCGGCATATCGATCGATAGCGCCCGTTCGGAGGCGTCTGATGAAGGAAAGGGGACTGCCTATGCCCACATATGAATACGAATGCACCCATTGCGCCCACCGGTTCGAGCGCTTTCAGTCGATGAAGGACGAACCGGTGAAGCGATGTCCCGAATGCAGGCATAAGGTCCGCAGGATCCTGTCGGGGGGCGCGGGATTTCTCTTTAAGGGCGAAGGGTTTTACATCACTGATCACCGGAGCGCCGATTACAGGAAGCGGGCGAAAGAAGAGAGCGGGAAGGGGGCGGAGAAACCGCCGGCAAAAAAAGGCGGCGGCGAGAAGGGGAAGACGAAAGAGGGTGGGGCGAAGAGCGACGGCGGGGGAAAGAATCCTTCGCCGTGAATCTTCCGCTCCACCGGGCGCCTTCCGTTGACAGGGGCCGCACCGGCGGGATAGGATCTGCCGCCGGGCGCGACGCGGCCTGGGGGTGCTTTAGGCGCGCGATAGGCCGGTAGGGGGGGAGTAAGCGATCCGTTTCGTCGATCGAGCCACAATCCACGTGGAATCGGGCAGGGGGGGGGACGGATGCGTCAGTTTCCGGCGGGAGAAGTACGTGCCCCGCGGTGGACCCGACGGGGGCGATGGAGGACGGGGGGGGGACGTGGTCCTCGAGGTCGATCCCGGGAAGAGGACGCTCCTCGACTTCTACTATCAGACCCGCTTCGCCGCCGACAGGGGGCGCCATGGAAGCGGTGGGCGGAAGAGCGGTCGTGACGGTGGGGAGAAGATCGTCTCGGTGCCCCCGGGGACGATGGTCTTCGATGCCGATACGGACGAGATGCTCGCCGACCTCGTCTGTGACGGCGAGCGGTTCGTCGTGGCCCGCGGCGGAAGAGGAGGGGCGGGAAACGCGAGTTTCGCCACTTCCACCAACCGCTCGCCCCGCCGGGCGGGTGTCGGCGGGCCGGCACAGGCGAGGGAGATCCGCCTCGAACTCAAGCTCCTCGCCGATGCCGGTCTCGTCGGGCTTCCGAACGCGGGGAAATCGACACTCCTTTCGAGGATCTCGGCCGCCCGTCCGCGGATCGCGGCCTACCCATTCACCACGCTCACGCCGAATCTCGGTCTCGTTCGGTCGGGAGATTTCAGGAATTTCCTTCTCGCCGACATCCCCGGACTGATCGAGGGCGCCAGCGAGGGGAAGGGACTCGGTTTCGACTTTCTAAGGCATATCGAAAGGTGCCGTGTCCTGATCTACCTGATCGATGCGACGTCGGAAGACCCTATCGGTGATCTGAAAATTCTCGAAAACGAACTCGCCCTCTACAGCGCCGAACTACTTGAAAGGCGCCGGATCGTCGTGTGGAACAAGATCGATGCGCTTGCGGAGACGGCACCGGTCGTCGAGCCGCCGGGCGAGGTGTGGCGCATTTCGGCCGTTTCCGGCGAGGGGCTGGACGGCCTGGTTCATAAGATCGATTCCCTTATCGCGGAGGAGGAGGATGACGGGAGGAATGAAAAGGGAGACGAGTGGTGAGTGGATACGGTTCCATCTCGCGCCGCTGAAAGACCGGTCGAAGAAGCGGCTGATCCGCAAGCACGGCGAACCCGCGACGGTCTTCCGTCTTTCGGCGGGTGCGATCGCCCGCGAGACGGGAGAAACGGTCGACCGTGCCGGAGACTTCCTGGCCGATCGGCCGGAGTGCGGCATCGTGCTCGATCGCCTTTCGGCGTGTGGTGGGGGGATGATCGCGTGGAACGATTCGCGCTATCCGTTCCTGCTCAAGGAGTGCTACGATCCCCCGCCGGTGCTCTTTTACCGGGGCGATCCGTCGCTGCTGGAAGGGGAGATCGTCGCCGTGGTGGGGGCGCGGAAGGCGGATCGGGGTGCATCGTCGTGGACGGCGAGGATCGCCGCTTCCCTCGGCCGGGCCGGCTTCGTCGTGGCGAGCGGCCTCGCCCTGGGCATCGACGGGGCGGCGCACCGGGGCGCGCTCGACGGCGGCGGAGGGACGATCGCCGTGGTCGGCACGGGAGTCGATATCGTCTATCCCCGCTTTCATTGCCGCCTCGGGGAAGAGATCGCGGCGCGGGGGCTGATCGTGTCGGAGCTTCCCCCGGGGGTGGAGGCGAGGCCCTTCCACTTTCCGAGGCGGAACCGGATTCTCGCGGGGATCTCGTCGGCGGTGCTGATCGCCCAGGCTTCGGAGCGAAGCGGTGCGGCGATCACCGGGCGTCTCGCCCTCGAGTCGAACCGGGATCTCCTCGTTCTCGCTTCGCCGCCGTGGGACAGGCGTTTCGCGGGCAACCGGCGTTTCGCCCTCGAAGGGGCGCCGGTGATCCAAGACGGCGACGACCTCGTCGTCCGGCTCGGCGGGACGCCGGTGCCGGAGACGTCGCCGGCGGAGCGCGCCGGGCGGATGCTCACCGCCGCCGAAGGGGAGGTAACGCGCCTTCTCGACCGGGGCGCGGCGAGCGTCGATTCGATCGGGAGAACGATCGGGAGGCCGGCATCGGAAGTGCTCGCCCTTCTGGCGCTTCTCGAGATGAAGGGGATCATCGAGCCGGAAGGGACGATCGGATCGTTCCGGCTGAAGCGGTGAGGGAGGCTGTTCCTTGAAGAAGCGAGGCGGGATGATCCGTGTGAAACACCGTCTCGAGGACATCGGCCTCGCGCTGATCGTGGCCTCTCTCGGCGTCGCCGGGTTCCGGGGTGCGCAGAAAATCGGTTCCTTTCTCGCCACGCTCTGGTATCGCTACTACCGCCGTAGAGTCGACGTGGCGAAGGAGAATATCCGGCGCGCCCTGGGCGATGCGATCCCCCCCGGCCGGCTCGACGAACTCGCCCTTCTCTCGTTTCGAAACGTCGGGATGACCTTTATGGAATTCGCCCGTTTTCCCTATATGAGCGCGGCCGACGCCGCCCGGCTCGTCCGTTTTTCCAACGTCGAGGTGATCCACCGGCTCCATGACGAGGGGAAGGGAGCGCTCCTCGTAACGGGGCATCTCGGAAACTGGGAACTGCTCGGCGCGGCGGTAGCGAGCCTCGGCTACCCGATCTCTTTCGTCGTGGGGCGCCAGGGGAACACCCTCGTGGACAGGAGAATCAACCGGTACCGCGCCAGGATGGGCGTCCAGATCATCTATCACGGCGCCGCCCTTCGCGAGATTCCCCGCGCGTTGCGAAGGAAGGAGTTCGTCGCCCTTCTCGCCGACCAGGACGCGGGGCGGTCGGGTCTATTCGTCGATTTTCTCGGAACGCCGGCGTCGACCCCGAGGGGGACGGCGCATTTCGCGTACCGGTGCGATGTGCCGATCGTTTTCGGCGCCACCGAGCGACTCGCCGACGGCACCCATTTCGCGCGCCTCTCGGAACCGATCTACCCCGATACGACCGCCGATGAACGAAGCGAAGCGCTCCGGTTGACGCGGGCGTACACCGACCTTCTCGCGGCCGAGGTGCGTCGCCGACCGGAGCAGTATTTCTGGCCCCATCGGCGGTGGAAAACGAAGCCGGTGGAGGGAGGCAGGATTCATGACTGAAATCGCTGTTGTGGGAACGATCAATTACGACCGCGTAATCCTTCCGGGGGGAGAGAGCTTCCAGGGACTCGGCGGGATTCTCTACAACGTTCTCACCCTCGCTCCTTTCGTCGGCGCCGAGGATCGGATCATCCCGATCGGCCGGGTGGGCGTCGAAAGGCGCCGGCAGGTGGAAAGCCTTCTTGCGCCGTGGCCGGCGATCGACCGGTCGAACCTCCTATGGAACGAGGGGGGATCGAACGAGACGGTTCTCACCTACAGGAGTGCCGATCGGAGGGAAGAAGCGCTCGTCGAGAGGGTCGCTCCCCTCACCTGGGAGGAGATCGCGCCGGCGGCGGCGGCACACCACGTGGTGATCAACATGATATCGGGAAAGGAGGTCACGGCGCCGCTCGTCGCCAGGATCGCCTCGGAGGGGAAGGGAAAGATTCTTCTCGATATCCAAAGCCTGACGTTCACGTTCGACAGGGCGTCGAAGCGAAGCCATGCCCAGGTGGCCGACTGGAGGGAATGGCTCGGCCCGGCGGAAACGGTGAAAGGGAATGAACAGGAGATGAGGGCCCTCGCGGGAGGAGGAGACGAACCGTTCGGGGGATCGATCGAGGATCTGGCGCGCCTCGTGCTGGACGCGGGGCCCGCCGTGGTGCTGATCACCCGCGGAACACAGGGCCATTGCATCGCGCGGCGCTTCGGGAGCGGTGCCCGGTGCGAATCATTTCCCGCCCCGCCGGTGCCGGCCGAACGGGTGGTCGATACCACCGGGTGCGGCGACGCGTTCACGTCGGGGTATCTCCTCGGTTCGCTGCGCGGGGAAGATCCCGTGGCGTCCTCGCTCCTCGGCGCCTCCCTGGCGGCGGAAGTGTGCACCCTCCAGGGGGTCGAGGCGCTCGGTGCGCTCGCCGATCCGGCGATCACTCGGGGTTCGCTGTACCGGTCGTTCCGGGAGGGCGACGGCGGCTGATTCCTCCCGGGGCGCGTGCGTTCCGCTACGGCGCCGGCTTGAAGCCGATGCTCGTGTCGTCGTTCGTCTCTCCCGAGACCTTCACCTTTCCGTGCTTTTCCTCGTACGACTTCAGGTTTCGATCGAGCAGGTTCAGCAGCGCTTTCGCGTTGGAGGGGGTCATCACGATCCGGGAGAACACTTTCGCCTTCGGAGCGGCGGGGAGGAGGCGTGCGAAGTCGAGGATGAACTCGGAGGCGCTGTGCGCGATGAGCACGAGGTTCGAATAGATCCCTTCCGCCTCTTTCTCGCCGAGTTCGATGTTCAGTTTCTTTTGCTGAGGAGCGTTCATTTCTCAATCTCCTATTGTAGGACCGCGATTTTTCCGGTTCTTGTTTCTTTGCCGGCGTGAACCACGACGAGGTAGACCCCCGCTGCGACCGGTTCGCCAGTGTCGTTGGTGCCGTCCCACGTGACGATCCAGTCGTCGCCCGCGGAACCGCCGGGTGAAAGGAGGCGCACTGGTGTGCCTCCGATGTCGAATATCCGAACCTGAAAGATATTGGAGGAGGCCGACGGACCGGAAGTCTCTCCCCCGGGACGGAAGCTGATGCTCGCTTTCGCTCCGCCGGCGGGGCGGAACGGATTCGGGTAGATCATGAGAGTCTCTTCTCTCTCGTCGAAGAGATCGACATCGAAAACGACCTCGTTGTCGCCGGCGGGAAGGGCGATACGGCGCACCGACACGCCGCTGTACGCCCCCGAATGAAGCGCCGATGAGGGATTGCTTTCGGGAGTCCATTCGTCCTTCGTTCCATTCGGCCAGACGTCGTTCTCGCTCCCCAGGTCGGTGACGCCGATGCCTGAACGCTCCGGGTCCGAAAGGACGAGTTGCACGAGTTGCTGGGAGGGCGAGCTGCGCGCGTTGTCTGGGTAAGTCTCGTCGGCGTGCCAGATGAGAAGACCAGCGGCGGGCACGGATTCCTCCGACCCCGCCTGCGGTGTTCGATACTCGAGAAGAAAATACTCGCCGTCGCCGCCTTCGGGATCGTCCCAGTCGGGGCCGCCCGGGTTCGCCAGGAGGCGCACCGCATCGCCGGTCACGGCGACAGGGCCGAGCCGGACATCCGGAATCGACGTGTTTCCTCCCGGGCGGTCTTCATACACCACAGGATCGAGCCAGCCGAGCCACTCTTTGAACACCGGGTTGATGTGCGTCGGAACGTCGCCGGCGCGACTGCCGCGAAGAGGGACGAGCCCCCCCGCGTCCATGAGGCAGAAGGCGCCCACCACCGAGCGCTGCACGGTCACTCCCTGATCGACGTAGGTGGTATAGACGTCGGGAAGACCGAGGATATGTCCGAACTCGTGGACGTAAACACCCAGAGCGCCCACCTCGGTGATCAGGATGTACGGGCCGATCTTCACGCCGTCGGCGATCGTTTCGCCCATGAGATTGACGAGGGTGGGGTCGGTGAAGTCCGACTTGTGGGACCATATGTTGTCGGCCGCCACCGCGGGGTTCAATGATTCGGCCCCCGGTCCGGCATGAATAATGATCACCGCGTCGACGATGCCGTCGTCGTCTCCCGAACCGGGAAAGCCGTCCGGCCCGTCATTGTCGTACTGTGTGAAATCGACGCCCGCGTCGTCGGCGCGCCGTATCGCTTCACGGGCGAGCCCCCAGACGTTCATGGGCGGATCGAAGGTGAAGGCCGACTCGGACGTGTCGAATCCGAAATCGTCCGCCGTTCCCGCCGTACCGTCGGAGTTGACGTAGTAATGGAAAGCCTTTTCCGATGTGAGCCACACCGTCGATTCGCCGGTAATCCGGAAACGGCCGAGAGAGACCTCGTCGAAATAGGCCCTCATCCGATTGTTGACGAAACTCTCGAAGGAGAAGGGAGTGCCGTCGCTCGTACTCGGATAGTCGGACCACTCGAGCAGGATGACGAGGGCGGTGATCGAATCGGGCGCCGCCTCCCTCTTCTCGGCGAGCGCCGGGTAGACGGAAACGCCGGTGAGGCGTGCGCGGCCTCCCTCCTTGAGCGCTTCGATCATCGCCGGTCGTCCCGGGGCGATGCACGACACCGGGATCGGCGTCCCTTCGACCCCGGCTGCCGGCGCAAAGGAGGGGAGGGCGATCGCCGCCGCGGGGAGGATCGCGGCGACGGCGCGGCGCGGCCATCGAGAAGGCGATCGCCGGCGCGAACGACCGGGGGTCTGGAAAACGCGTAGAGCGAAGTTCACGCTGATGTCGACAGGCACCTCCTCGCCCGCGTATTCGCAGGGTGAGCCTACTATACCGGCGGGGGCGCCTCGGCACAAGGAGGGCGGCGGGCGATCCGTTGACCCTCTCCGGACGGCGTGATACTTTTACCCGGGTTGTTCAGGAGTTTCCCGCCGGGTCTCGAATCGCGGGCTGCGACACGGTCTGTCGAGGGCCTTCCGCGGGGGAAAGAGGTAAAGGAGACGCCTTGGCGACTCTCGAGATCGAGCGATTCGACGCCATTGTCACTTCGTTCCCATCGAAACGATTTCTCGTCGTGGGCGACGTGATGCTCGACCGCTACGTCCATGGGACGGTGAGCCGCATTTCCCCCGAGGCGCCCGTTCCGGTCGTGCGCGTCGGCCGGGAGGAGTCGAGGCTCGGGGGGGCGGCGAACGTGGCGAAGAACCTCGCTTCCCTCGGCGCGCAGGTCTACCTTTGCGGTGTGATCGGGGAAGACGCCGACGAACAGATGCTTACCGCGAAACTGAAGGCGCAGGAGATCGATTCCACTTTTCTCCTCACCGTTCCCGGCAGGCCGACCACGCGGAAGGTGAGGATCATCGCCCACCGCCAGCAGGTCGTTCGCGTCGACTACGAAAGCGATCTTCCCCTCCCCGGGGAAGTGGGAGAGGAACTCGCCCGTAGGGTGGCCGAGGCGATCCCGGCGATGGATGGCGTGATCCTTTCGGACTACGGCAAGGGGATCGTCTCCGAAGGGGTGATCTCCGCCGTGGTGAAGGTGGGGGGGGGAGAGAAATACATCGCCGTCGATCCGAAGGTGAAGCACTTCTCCCGTTACCGCGGCGTATCGCTCGTCACGCCGAACCTCGCCGAAGCGGGCCTGGCGGCGGGCGAAAAGATCGTCGACGACGCCTCGCTCCTCCGGGCGGGGGGGAAGCTGATCGACATGCTTCCGGGCACTTCGATCCTTCTCACCCGGGGGGAAGAGGGGATGTCGCTTTTCGAACCCGATCGTTCGGTCACCCATATCCCGACGGCGGCGCGGGAAGTGTTCGACGTCACCGGCGCGGGGGATACGGTGATCTCCACGTTCGCCCTCTCGAGGGCGGCGGGCGCCTCGAACTTCGAGGCGGCCACGCTTGCGAACAGCGCGGCCGGCGCGGTGATCGCCGAGGTGGGGGCGGCGGCGATCACCGTCGACGCACTTTGCCGTTCATTCCGGGCGACGGCGTGAGCGGCGGCGTCGTCGGCGAGGAGGATCTCCTCCGTCTCCGGTATCGGGCGAAGAGGGACGGCCTACGTTTCGTCTTCACCAACGGCTGTTTCGACCTTCTCCACGCGGGGCATCTCAAGGTGCTCGAAGAAGCGAAGAGGCGCGGGGATGTGCTCGTGGTGGGGGTGAACGGAGACGACTCGGTCCGGTGTCTCAAGGGAGAGGGGAGGCCACTCACGCCGGCCGCCCACCGCGCCGCCCTCGTCGCAGCGCTCGCTCCGGTGGACCATGTGATCATCTTCCATGAGGAGACGCCCGCGCGGCTGATCGACCTCCTCATCCCCGATGTTCTCGTCAAGGGGGGCGACTACGCCGTCGCCGACATTGTGGGCGCTGAAACGGTGATCGCCGCCGGCGGCGAGGTAGCGGTGGTTCCCCTCCTGGAAGGGTTCTCCACGAGCGCCCTGATCGAGGCGATCGTCCGTCTTGGCGCCGGTGGATCGCAGGAGTGATGAGAAAGCTTCTTTTCCTTCGTCTCCTCCCCGGTCTCGTTTTCGTTCTTTACGTCGGCAATCTTTTCTACGTCGCCGGTGATCGTCCCTGGAGGGCTCCCGCGCGATCCCCCGCCGGCGTGGAGGACGAGTGGAGCGGCGTGATCCACGTCCACAGCCGCTTCTCCGACGGTTCGGGCAGCGTCGAGTCGATCGCCCGGGCCGCTTCTCAGGTAGGCGCGCGATTCGTGATCCTCACCGATCACAACACCACCTCCGCCCGTGCCGCTGAGGGGTATCACGACGGTGTCCTCGTGGTAGTGGGCGAGGAGCGTTCCACCGACCAGGGACACCTGTTGATCCTGGGGGAGGCCGCCGCCGGCCGCGACGCGGCGCTCGTCGCCGCCGTCGTGGCGCGAAACGGCGGGATCACAGTGGTGGCCCACCCCTTCGGTCGGCGCGCCTGGAAGGGACCGTTTCCTCCGGCGTGTACCGCCGTCGAGATCGTAAACGCCGATACCGCCTGGCGCGACGACCCGTTCGGCTCTCTCTTGTCCTCGCTCATCGCCTTGCCTCTTCTCCCGCGCGCCCCGTGGAATCGCCTTTCCGGCAGGCCGGACCGGAATCTCGCCCTCCTCGATTCCCTCGACGCCGTCCGGCCGGTGGTGCCGATCGGCGCGGTGGACGCCCACGCCGCCATCGAGCTTTTTGGCGACGTGACGCTCCCTTTCCCGTCGTACGAGTCGTCGTTCGGTCTGATCCGGACGCACGTACTGCTCGATGCGGCCCCCACGGGAGACGCTTCTCACGACGAGGCGCTCCTCCTTCGGGCGATCGCTTCGGGCGGTGTATTCGTGGCGTTCGACGGGCTCGGCGAAAGCGACGGCTTCCGCTTCGAAGCCGCGGCGGGGGGCTTGGTGGTCCGGGCGGGCGGCGAAATCGCGGAGGATCGGGCGAAGATTTCCGTCGTGCTCCCCTTGCCCGGACCGACGACGATCCGGATATTGAAGGACGGGAAGGTGTGGAGAGAGGGGAACGGTCCGCGCCTGAACGCGTCCGCCGGGCCCGGGGTATATCGCGCCGAAGTCTACCAGCAGCGGCGGGTCCTCCGCCCATGGATCTTCAGCGGCGTTCTTCGGGTGACGGGAAAGCGGCCCCGGGGGGGGACCGGCGAAGAAGGTTGAACCACTTCTCCTTTCTCCGGTGGAAGTGTTAAGATTCCCTACTGTGCCTCGTGCGCACAGAAGAGTCGATTCATCGGAAGACCGGGCCTCATTCGGTTCGGCCTTCGCGGGTCTTCCGACAAAGGCCAGGAACCGAACAGGATGGAAGTACAATGAGCAGAAAACGTGTTGTGATCATGGGAGCCGCCGGACGGGACTTCCATACGTTCAACACTATCTACCGCGACGATGCCTCGGTGGAAGTGGTGGCGTTCACCGCCACGCAGATTCCGAACATCGACGGCCGGGCGTACCCGGCTGTTCTGGCGGGATCGCACTATAAGAAAGGGATCCCGATCCGTCCCGAGGCGGATCTACTCCGGTTGATTGAGAAGGAGAAGATCGAAGAGGTGATCTTCGCCTACAGCGACGTGCCTCACCAATATGTGATGAACCGGGCCTCCGCCGTTCTCGCCGCGGGCGCCGATTTCAAGCTGATCGGCATGAATCGCTCGGCGATTCCGAGCACGAAGCCGGTCGTGTCGATCTGCGCGGGCAGGACCGGTTCGGGCAAGAGCCAGACGACGAGGCGGGTGTGCGACATTCTGCGCGGCATGGGGCTCAAGCTCGCCGTGGCGCGTCACCCGATGCCGTACGGCGACCTGGCGAAGCAGGCGGTGCAGCGTTTCAAGACCCTCGCCGACATGGACCGCCACGAGTGCACGATCGAGGAGCGGGAGGAGTACGAACCCCACATCAAGAACAAGACCGTCGTGTACGCCGGTGTCGACTACGAGGCGATTCTCCGGAAGATGGAAAAAGAGGCGGACGTGATTCTTTGGGACGGCGGCAACAACGACCTCCCCTTCTTCATGCCCGATCTATCGATTGTCGTCGTCGACCCCCACAGGCCGGGCCACGAGGTGACGTACCATCCGGGCGACACGAATGTGCGCGCCGCCGACGTGATCCTGATCAACAAGATCGACACCGCCGACCTCGAGGATATCGAGGATGTGCGCGAGAACATCGACATCGTCAATCCCGGCGCGGTGGTCATCGACGGCGCCTCGCCCCTCACGGTCGACCATCCCGAGTGGATCCGCGGAAAGACGGTCCTCGTGGTGGAGGACGGCCCGACGCTCACCCACGGGGAGATGGAATACGGCGCGGGCACCGTGGCGGCCCGACGCTACGGCGCGGCCGACCTGATCGATCCGCGGCCTTTCGCGAAGGGCTCGATCCGCGGCGTGTTCGAAAAGTACCCGGAAGTGGGGACCCTTCTTCCCGCCATGGGCTACGGGGCGAAGCAGATCCGCGACCTCGAGAGGACGATCAAGGCATCGGGCGCGGAGGCGGTGGTGATCGGCACGCCGATCGATCTTTCGAAGCTGATCAAGATCCCGATGCCCGCCGTTCGGGTCGGTTACGAACTGCAGGAGATCGGCAAGCCGGACCTCACCGATGTGCTCACCGCGTTCTGGAAGAAGCACGGGAAGAAGAGCGCGCGGCGAGGTGGGAAGAAATGAAGATCCACGAATACCAGGCGAAGGAGATCTTCGCGGAACATGGAATCCCGGTGCCCGACGGGAAGGTGGCTTCCACCGCCGGGGAGGCGGAAAAGATCGCCCGCGAGATCGGCGGTGGTGTGGTGGTGAAGGCGCAGGTCCACGTCGGCGGCCGGGGGAAGGCGGGGGGCGTGAAGCTCGCCGCCACTCCCGAGGAGGCGAAGGAGAAGGCGGCCGCCATTCTCGGCATGGAGATCAAGGGTCTGCCTGTGAAGAAGGTGCTCGTCACCCGGGCGATGGAGATCGCGTCGGAATCGTACGTCGGCCTCCTTCTTGACCGCGGATCGAAGAGGATCACCTGGCTCGTCAGCGCGTCGGGCGGCGTCGATATCGAAGAAGTGGCCCGCACGAGCCCCGAGAAGATCCGCCGTCTCACCGTCGATCCCCTCGTCGGTTTCCGGTGGTACCACGCTCTCCGTCTCGCCTCGGCGCTCTACGACGACCGCGGCCAGATCAAGGCGGCGGCGTCGATCATCACCAAGCTTCACAAGGCGTTCGTCGACACCGACTCGTCGCTCGCCGAGATCAATCCGCTCATCACCACGCCCGGCGGCGAGATATGGGCGGTAGACGCGAAGCTGAACGCCGACGACAGCGCCCTGTTCCGGCAAGAAGAGATCGAAGCGATGCGTGATCTCGACGCGGAAGCGCCCGCCGAGACCCTCGCCCGGGAGAAAGGACTGTCCTACGTTCCGCTCGACGGGGAGATCGGATGCGTCGTGAACGGCGCCGGTCTCGCCATGGCGACGATGGACGTGATCCAGCACCACGGCGGCTCACCGGCGAACTTCCTCGACATCGGGGGGAGCTCCAACCCGGAGAAGGTGGTCGCCGCCCTCGATATCGTGACCGCCGAGAGCCACGTGAAGGCGATCCTCTTCAATATCTTCGGCGGTATCACGCGATGCGATGACGTGGCCGAAGGGATCCGCCAAGCGTTCGAGACGAAAGAGCCGTCGGTGCCGGTGGTGATCCGCCTGACCGGCACGAATGAGGAAAAAGGCCGCCGGATCCTGACGGAGGCGGGTTACTCCGCGCTCACCACCATGGATGAGGCGGTGAGGGAAGTGGTCTCTCTGGCGGGGGGAGGTAAGGGAGAATGAGCATTCTCATCGACCGGGAAAGCCGCGTGGTAGTGCAGGGGATCACCGGAAGGGACGGATCTTTCCATACCCGGGGTATGCTGGAATACGGCACCCGCGTCGTCGCGGGCGTGACCCCGGGCAAAGGCGGACAGAAGTTCGACGACGTTCCCGTGTTCGACACGGTGGGCGAAGCGGTGGAAGAGACGAAAGCCGATGTTTCAATCATTCTCGTGCCGCCCCGTTTCGCCACCGACGCTCTCTATGAGGCGATCGAATCGGGTGTTGCGCTGGTGGTGTGCATCACCGAAGGGGTTCCGGCGCTCGACATGGTCGGCGTCTATGCCGCCGCGCACATGAACGGCGTCCGCCTCATCGGCCCGAACTGCCCGGGGCTGATCTCTCCGGGCAAGGCGAAGGTCGGTATCCTCCCGGGATCGATTCACAAGCCGGGGAATGTGGGGGTGATCTCGCGAAGCGGTACGCTGACCTATGAGATCGTGGCGAACCTCACCGCCAAGGGGATCGGCCAGTCGACGTGCATCGGCATCGGCGGCGATCCGATCGTCGGGTCGTCGTACCTCGATCTTCTTCCCCTCTTCCAGGCCGATCCGGAAACGGCGGGCATCGTGCTGATCGGGGAGATCGGCGGCACCGACGAAGAAGAGGCGGCCGAGATGATCCTCTCGGAGATCGACAAGCCGGTCGTCTCGTTCATCGCGGGGCGGACGGCGCCCCCCGGGAAGAGGATGGGCCACGCCGGCGCGATCATTTCGGGCGGAAAGGGAACGGCGGAAGACAAGATCGCCGCCCTCGGGAAGGCGAACGTTCCGGTGGCGGATATACCGTCGCAAATCGGTGATCTCATGGAGAAAGCACTGGGAGTGAATTCAGAATGATCGAACGCACACTGCTCATGGTCAAGCCGGATGCCACCGGAAGGGGGCTCGCCGGAGAGATCGTCGGCCGGCTGGAAAAGGGCGGATTCAAACTGGTCGCCATACGATCGCTCACCCTCACGCGGAGCGAGGCGGAGTCGTTCTACGGCGTGCATCGCGAGCGGCCTTTCTTCGGCGACCTCGTGGAGTACATCACCTCCGGCATGGTGGTCCCGATGGTGCTCGAGAAGGAGAACGCGATCCTCGACCTACGCGAGTTTATCGGCGCCACGAACCCGGCGGAGGCGAGGAAAGGTTCGATCCGCAGCGACATGGGGACCGATATCCAGCATAACGCGGTTCACTCCTCCGATGGACCGGACACGGCGCGACGGGAGATCTCCTTCTTTTTCACCGAAAGGGAACTGGTTCAGGTCGTGTAATCCGTCCGGGGACCGAGCCGGCCCTTTCCCCCGGGGGGGGAATGTCGGAACGCAAGATACTTCTCGTTTCGTACTACTTTCCCCCCCTCGGAGGCGTGGGCGCTTTTCGGGCGCTCAAGCTCGCCCGCGCCTTCCCGCACTTCGACTGGCGACCGTCGGTACTGACGCCGCTTGCCGCCCACTACTACTGCATCGATGAGACTCTCCTCGCGGCGATCCCCGCCGGCGTGGAGGTTCACCGCACCGAGAGCCTCGACCCGTTCCGTCTCTTCGGCCGGCTTCGGGGAGGCCGCCCGGCGGGAGCGGTGGACGGAACGAAGAGCGACCCCCTCTTTGGCCGGATCACCCGCTTCGCCAAGGGGCTGAACACGTGGCTCTTCGTGCCCGACAACAAGATCGGCTGGCGCCGCTTCGCCTCGAAAGAGGGGATCCGTCTCGTTCGGGAAGAGGGCGTCGACCTGGTCTACACGATCAACGTTCCCCAGACATGCCATCTCATCGGCAGGGATATCCACCGCGCCACCGGCGTGCCGTGGGTGGCGGATTTTCGTGACGCGTGGACGGCGAATCCCGATCTCGCGCCTCCGACGCCGTTCCATCGCTCGCTCTCGACGGCGATGGAGCGCTCGGTGCTGCGCGAATCGAACCTCGTGGTGGCGGTGAACGAGACGATCCGCGATCTCCTCGTTCGATCGGGGGATGTGGCGGATGAGAAGGTGGTCACCGTTCACAACGGTTTCGATCCGGCCGATTTCGAGGACGTGCCGCGCAGGGAATCGGACCGGTTCACCATGGTTTTTATCGGCACGTTTCACAGGCGAACCGATCCGAGGCTCCTTCTCGAACCGTACGCGTCGGCCCTCGAACGCGGGGCGATCCCGCCGGGGCGTTCGAGGATCGTCATCGTCGGCGGCCAGACGGAAAGAACCGCCGAGGCGGTGGCGCGGCTCGGTCTTCGCGACCACGTGGAACTCACCGGCTTCCTTGCACACGCCGAGAGTCTTTCGTGGATGGTCTCGGCCGATCTTCTCCTCCAGGTGATCGCCGGCGGGAAGGGGAGCGATCAGATCGTGTCGGGTAAGCTTTACGAGTACATGGCCGCCCGCCGGCCGGTGCTCACCATCGGGCCGGAAGGAGAGGCGCGGCGCATGGTGGAGCGACTCCGCCTCGGCCGGGCGGTGGAGGTGAGTGACCGACGGGCGGTGGAAGACGCGCTCATCGATCTGTACACCCGCCACGCAACCGGCGGGATTCCCTACGACGCCGACCGCGAGGGGGTGGAGGCGCTCTCGTTTCCGGAGCAAACCGCCCTTTTGTGCGATCACCTCGAAAGAATCGTCCCGGCGTAGCCTCGGCCGCGCGGGCCGACGCGTCCGGAAAAAATCGCCTGATTTCTGACCACCCCCTCTCGAGAGGGGTGGTAAGAAATTGAGCGGTACGGCGGCGCGGTGGGATCCGGCGACGTAACACAATATAACACGCACGATATCAACGAGTTGCACTCTTCATTCTCCCTCGGTTTTCAACCGATTCTGGCATCGCCCTTGCATAAGGAGCGGTGCGCGTAACAGAAACGCTCCGTACGGGGAGGAAGAGCGACCCTTCGTCGCTGTGAGAACCTCTCCGGGGCGGAGCCAAACCTTGTGAAAGGTGGACCAGGGTATGAACAAGACTCAGCTCATCAACTACGTTTCCCGTCGGACGAAGCTCTCTCGCAAGGAGTCGTGGAACGCCGTTAACTGGACTCTCGAGGGGATCATGAAGGGCACGAAGAGCCGCGAGGGAATGAAGCTGAGCGGGTTCGGCAACTTCAAGACCCACACCGAGAAGCCGAAGCGGAAATACAACTCCCGGACGAAGAAGTACACCTGGACGAAGAAGACGAGCCAGATCTCCTTCAGCCCCACGAAGAAGTACAAAGACTACGTCCTCTAGGACGCGGCATCGTACCTCATCGACGATGGAGCGCCCGGCTTCGGCCGGGCGCTTTCGCTTCTCACCTCCTGCGCACGGGCCGTTGACACCGGCAAGACCCTTCCCTATACTGCCGTTGTCCTGAAACGGGAATATCCACCCCTTACGGCGATGGGAATCGGAATGCCTGTATCGAATTTCCTCCTGTCCGGGGAGACGGAGCGGAGTGTCCAGCGGATCATTTTCGACTCGGGACCGGTCGCGAAGGGAATCCTGCTCATCCTCCTTTTCCTCTCCGTCCTCTCTTGGGCGGTAATCCTTCAAAAGGCGTGGCGCTTCAATAGGCTCGGGGCGGCGTCGAAACGATTCTGGCGATGCTACAACGGCGTCAACTTCATCCAGTCGCTCCACCAGTGCGCTTCGGCCGCCCACAGGTCGACGCCGCTGCAAAAACTGCTGTTCGTGGGCATCGAGAAGGGGTACGGGATCCGCAATCCGACGGTGGACGACTGGCAGCGGATCGAGGAGAGGGGCGCCCTCCCGCGTTCGGAGGCGGAGCGCCTCGAGAGGGCGATCGACCGCACCGGCCTGTTCGAGCTGGAAAAGCTGGAGCGGCGCCTCACGGTGCTGGCGACTACGGCGAATGTCTCTCCCTTTTTCGGTCTCTTCGGCACGGTGTGGGGCGTGATGGGGTCGTTCCTCGCGATGGGCTCGAAAGGTTCGGCGAGCCTCGCCGTGGTCGGTCCCGGTATCGCCGAGGCGCTGATCACGACGCTCGCCGGACTCGCGGCGGCGATTCCCGCCGTGATCGCCTACAATCATTTCCTCGGCAGGCTCCGCTTCGTCTCCACCGATCTCGAACGGTTCCGTTCATCCCTGACCGACAGGCTGACGGGGGAATCGAAAATTGATGAAACATGAGTACCGTCCCCTTTCACAGGTCAACGTTACCTCGCTCGTTGATATCACCCTCGTGCTTCTCATCGTTTTCATGCTCACCGCGCCCCTTCTCGAGGAGGGGCTGAAGATCGATCTGCCCGAGGCGGAAGTGCGGGGGCTCGACATGTCCGACTCGTGGATCGTGTCGATCGCGAAGGATGGAACGATCTTTCTGAACGATGGCCGCACCGATCTCGACGGACTTCGCGCCGCTGTTCGAAACCGGATTCTCGCGTCGGGAGGGGATGAGGTGTTTGTCCGGGGGGACGCCGGCGTTCCGTACGGCGAGGTGGTGCGGGTCATCGGAGCGTTGAAGGGCGCAGGCGTCGGCAGTGTCGGTCTCGTGGCGGAATCGGAGGAGCTTTCCGGTGAATCCCGCTGACCGGATCGTTCCGTTCGTGGCGGTTTCGTTTTTCCTCCATCTCATCGGCGGTTTCTGGTATGCCCACGCCTTCCAGTCGAAGGCGCGTCCCTTCCCGAAACAGGCGTCGTATTACAAGGTGAATCTCGTGGAGGTGCCGAGGAAAAAGCCGGTGGAGAAGATCGTGCCCTCCCGCGAGGCGCGACCTACGAAACCGCCGGAGAAGAAGAAGGTTCGTCTCCCCGAGAAGAAGCGGCCCCGCAAGGAGGAGAAGAAGAGGGAAAAACCGGCGAAAAAGAAAGAGCCGGAAAAGGCGGTTCCCCCCGCTCCGCGCCCGCTCCTGGTGAACGAGCGGGAGAAGGAGGCCGCGCCGTCGCCCGGTGCTCCCGTCACGGTGGAAACGGAGAACTTCCCGTTCGCCTACTACCTTTCGCTCATCGAAAACCGCGTGGGGAGCCGGTGGAATCCCCCGAAAGGTCTCGTCATGACGAAGCCGTCGGTGACGGTACATTTCGAGATCCACCGGGACGGACGGATCTTCGCTCCCGCCGTCGTTTCCTCGTCGGGCCGGCCGTTCTTCGATCTTTCCGCCATGCGCGCCGTCACCGATTCGAATCCGTTCCCGCCCCTTCCCGACGGTTTCGAGGGGAACGCGCTCGCCGTGAACTTCATTTTCCATTATGAAGGTTGACCCGATGGCGCTTTTCTTCGTTCTTTTCGCCCTCCTTTCCGTGGCGTCCGTTGCGGGTGGGGACGATGCGGTGACTCTTGAGACGTACCGGCGGGGCGCGACGGCGATTCCGATCCTCGTCGCGCCGTTCGAGGGTGATGAGGAGATGGCCCGCTAACTTGGCGCCGTGGTGGGACGCGACCTCTCTCTCACCGGTCTCATCGAGGTGATCGATTCCGCGGCCGTTGGCGCGCGACAGGCCCAGGCTCGGGTGCGCGCGGTGGTCGACCTCGACGCGGGAACGCTCACCGGGGCGATCGATCAGCCGCGGACGGGAAAACGGATCGCCTCGTACCGCTACGACATGAACGTTTTCGGTCCGCGGGATTCGGCGCACCGTTTTTCCGACGACATCCTCTTCAACCTCACCGCCGTCGAGGGGCTTTCCCGCACCCGTCTCGTGTTCGTCCGGGCCGCCGGATCGGGCGTTTCCGATCTGTATACCGTCGCGTGGGACGGATCGGAAGTGAAACGGATCGTGTCGAACGGCGCCCTCAACATCACACCCGCCTGGGCGCCCGATGGAAACAAGATTCTTTTCACCAGCTACGTGAACGCCAATCCCGACCTCCACTGGGTCGACGCGAACAGCGGCGCGGGCGGTGTGGTGAGCGACTATCCGGGACTGAACACGGCCCCCTCGTGGTCGCCCGACGGGAAACGGATCGCCTTCGTCCTTTCGAAGGGAAAGAACGCCGATATTTATGTGATGAAAAGGGACGGGAGCCGCCTGAGGCGGCTGACCCATCACGCGGCGATCGACACCGATCCGACGTGGTCGCCGAGCGGGCGGCGGCTCGCGTTCACTTCGGACCGCTCCGGCTCGCCCCAGATCTACACCATGAACGACGACGGTTCGCAGGTCACGAGGATGACCTTCGATCATGCGTACAACGCGTCGCCGGCGTGGTCGCCCGACGGCGGAAGGATCGTTTACGTCACCCGGGAGGAGGGAGGCTTTCAGATCCGTGTTCTTGACCTTGCCGATCAGGAATCGTATCTTCTGACGATCCGGAGCGGGAACAACGAGGATCCGGTTTGGTCGCCGGGTGGGCGTTACATCGCCTTCACCTCGACCCGCACCGGCCGGCGGAAGGTCTATATCATGGATGCCGACGGCGGGAACGTCCGGTTGCTCGTCCCCGGTGAGAACGAAGAATATTCCCCAGGCTGGTCTCCCCGACCGCGGCGTTGAGCGGCGGGGAACGAGGGAGGTTGAATCATGAAGCGAATTCCGGTGCGCATCTGGCCGGCCGTTATGCTGGCCGCGGTGTTGACCTTCGGCTGCGGGTCGAAAAACGACGTCGCCCCCGGCGACCTCACCGGAGAGGGCGACGCCTCCCGCACGGGTGAGTCGACCGCCGCGGGGGATCACACCTCGGGCATACCCTCGGATAAGGGAGACGGCGCCGCCGGCGCGAACCGCCTCGACGACCGGGAGTACCGCTTCGACAATGTCCACTTCGAATTCGACCAGTACCGCCTGACGCCGGAGGCTCGAAGAATCCTCACCGCCCACGCGAAGGTGCTTCTCGAGAACGGCGGGTGGACCGTGGTGATCGAGGGGCACTGCGACGAGCGCGGTACGGTGGAGTACAACCTTGCCCTCGGGGAGAAGCGTGCCGCCGCCGCCCGGGATTTTCTCGTTCAATACGGCGTGCCGGCGAGTCGCCTTCGGATCATTTCCTATGGAAAAGAACGGCCGGTGGCGACCGGTTCCACCGAGGAGGCGTGGGCGGTGAACCGAAGGTGCGAATTCAAGGTTACGCGATAGAGACGGGGGGAAAACGATGGCAAGGGGGATCGTGATCGCGGCATGCCTCGTCCCGGCGGTTCTTTCGGGCTGCTACGCGAAGCAGTGGGCGCGGGAGCCGATCACGGTGGAGGAGAACGCCGCCGCCCTTGCCGGCGTGATCTCGCGCCAGGATGAACTCGACGATCGTCTCGGCCGTCTCGAGGAGAAGATGTCGACGCAGCTCGACCTGATACGCTCGATGCGCGCCGATGACTCGCAGTTCGACGAGGAGATCCGCGCCAGTCTTCTGGCGATCAGAGAACTCTTCTCCGACAGCCGGGGACAGCTCGAAGATGTGGCGGGACGGATCGACCGGGTTTTGAGGAGGCAGGCGGCGGCCCCGACCGGCGCGGCGGCGGGAGATTCCGTCTCCGTGGCGGGGGGGGCGCCGGCGATGATCGACCCCCAACCCCTTTACAACGCCGCCTACATCGACTTGATCCGCGGAAACTACGCCACCGCGCTCGTCGGTTTCGACTCGTTTCTCGCCGCCTACCCGGACGGCGCCCTCGCCGACGATGCCCGATACTGGATGGGCGAATGCTACCTGGCCGAGGGGAACGCCGCCGAGGCGGCGGCCCAGTTCGAACGGGTGGAAGCCGATTTCCCTTCCTCGGAGAGGATCCCGCCGGCACTGCTGAAGCTGGGGGGCTGCTACATCGATCTCGGTAAGAGAGATGAAGCGCGCAAGACGTTCACCCGGCTGTTCGAGAAGTACCCGCAGTCGGTGGAGGCACCGCTCGCCGAAGAGATGCTGAAGGAACTCGATTGAAGAGAGCTTTCCCCTGGCGGATCGACCCGTGATCGAAGCGATCGGCCTCGGCAAGACATTCGGACGAAACGTGGCGCTTCAGGACGCGACCTTCCGCGTGGCAAAAGGAGAAGTGGCCGCTTTTCTCGGAATGAACGGCGCGGGCAAGACGACCACCCTGAGAATCCTGACCGGCTTTCTTCCACCCACGTCGGGCCGCGCGCGGATCGGCGAGAGCGAGATCGGGCCGGGAAACGGCGCCGTGTGCGGCGTCGGCTACCTTCCCGAACGGATGCCCCTGTATGCGGAGATGCGCGTCGGCGGTTACCTGCGATACGCCGCCGCGATGAAGGGGCTCGCCGGCGGCGAAGCACGCCGGGAGGTCGGGCGCGTCCTCGAGAGGAGCGGCGCCGACGTGGTGGCGGATCGGCGGATCGCTGGGATATCGCACGGGTACCGCCGCCGCGTCGGACTCGCCCAGGCGCTCCTCGGCGACCCGCCGGTTCTCCTCCTTGATGAGCCGACCGCCGGCCTCGATCCGGAGCAGGCGGCGGAGCTTCGCGCTCTTATCAGCGCTCTCGCCGGGAAGGTGACGGTCCTCTTGTCGACCCACATTCTGGAGGAGGCTTCGCGGATTTGCTCGAAGGTGATCATCCTCCACGAGGGGCGGGTGGCGGCGATCGATACACCGAACCGTCTTCGCGATCGTGTCGGGCAGGGGGGATACACTCTCGTCGCGGCGGGGGACGTCGAGGCGATCCGGGCGGGTCTCCTCTCCCTGGGCGCCGCCGCCGTCCGTGTCGGCGATGAGGAAGGGGAAGGGCGGTGTTTCGATATCGAATTCACCGCCTCCGGAGAAGAAGGCCCGGGGATCGCGCGCGTTGTGGCGGACGCGAAGGGAAGGCTTTTCGAATTGAAGAAGAGACGCCCCTCGCTCGAGGAGGTCTTCCTCCGGCTCACCGGAAGGGGAGGATCGTCGTGAAACCGTGCCGGGGGACCGCGGCGTGACCGGGAAAGCGTTCGCCGTGGCGAAGAGAGAGACGGCGTCGTTCTTCCACTCCCCCGTGGCGTGGGTGACCGGGACGGTCTTCCTTCTCCTTGATGGGTACTTCTTTTACACATTTGTCACATACTACCATCTCCTTTGTCTCCGGACACCGGAGTCGCGCCGCGAACTGGGAGTGCTCACGCTTTCGGAAGGGGTGATCCGCCCGCTCCTGGAAAACGTGAGCTTCATCGCGATTCTCGTCATTCCCCTCCTCACCATGGGGCTGTTCGCGAGGGAGCGGCGCGACGGCCTCCTCGAGATGAACCTCTCCTGGCCGGTACGGCCGTGGGAGATCGTGGCGGGAAAATTCGCGGCGGCGCTCCTCTTTTTCACTTCGCTGTCGGTGCTCGCACTCCTCGAGGCGGTGTGGCTCTTTCGCGTCGCCGATCCCGACCCCGGGGTGTTCGTGTCCGGGTTTACCGGTCTTTTCCTCGTCGGTTCCGCGTTCATCGCCGTCGGAATTCTTCTCTCCTCGATCACGGCGAACGTCATCGCCGCAGCGGTATCGACCTTCTGCGCTCTCTTGGCCGCGTGGTCGATCGGCTGGACCGTGACGATCGTCCCGGTTGCCCTCTCGCGGGCGATCGAGAAAATCTCGCTGCTTCACCGGACGCACGGTTTTTTCGGCGGCGTGATCGATGCCGGCGACATCGCTTTCTTCCTCGCGCTGACGGCGGCGGCACTCACGGGGGCTGCGCGCTTCATCGCCTCGTCCGGGTGGAGGGGGAAGGAATGACACGGCGCCTCCCGTTCGCCCTCTTCGCTTTGCTCCTCCTTCTCGCCGTGGCCGTCGCGGACCGCTACGGCGGAAGGGTCGACCTCACCCGCGGTGGGCGACACTCTCTTTCGACGCGCTCGAAGGAGGTGCTCCGGCATCTTCCGGGACGAGTCGATGCTTCCGCATTCTATCGGGGCGAGGACCTGAAAGCCGGGAATGTTCGGGACCTTCTTCTCCTCTACGAGAAGGAAGGCCGTCGTTTCCGCTTCACCTTCGTCGATCCCGACAGGAATCCGAACGAAGTCGCCCGTGCCGGGGTGCGCCGCTACGGGGTGATCGTTCTCGAGGCGGGCGACCGGAAGGAGACGGTTTACAACTGGAGCGAGAACAGCATGACCGCCGCACTCGTTAGGCTCTTCCGGGAGACGCCGCTCACGGTGCGCGTTACCACGGGCCACGGGGAGAACGACGGGGAGTCGTCGGAAGACGGGGGGATGTCGCTGGCGTGGGAGGCGCTTCACGCCGAGGCGATCGACACCGCCTTGTTCACGGCGGTCGGAGAGTTCGCCCTTCCCGGCGGCACCGATCTCGTCGTCATGGCGGGGCCGAAGGTGCCCCTCACGCCGGGGGAGGTCGACCGGTTCGAACGATTCATCCGCGCCGGAGGGAAGATGCTTCTTCTCCTCGACCCGGGCGTGTCGGGGGGCGTTCTCGATCTGTTGAACCGTTTCGGCATGGAGGCACGGCGTGACGTGGTGGTCGATCGGTCGGGGCGTCTCTTCGGCACCGACGCCACCACGATCGTGGTGGAGCGATACGATACCCACGACGCGACGCGCGGCCTTCGCGGAGCGACGGTGCTTGCCGGTTGCCGGTCGATCGTCCCTTTCCGGCGCGGGGCGGGTGGGGGAGAGGTCCGGTCCCTCCTCACGACGGGGGACGGGGCGTGGGGGGAGACCGGCCCGATCGGGCCCGGGGGGAAAAATATCCGGTTCGACGAAGGGAAGGATCATCCCGGCCCTCTCTGCGTCGGGATGATCGCGTCCGTTCCCGTGCCGGGGAGCGAGGCGAAGGGGAGACTCGCCGTGATCGGCGATTCCGATTTCGCCACGAACCGGTATGTCTCCGAGGCGTTGAACGGCGATCTCTTCCTCGCTCTTGTCCGGTGGATGGCGGGGGGGGAGTCGGCGGGGGGAATCCGTGCCGTCGAGGGTGGGGAGGAACTTCTCCTCCTTTCGGCGACTCGGGGAAAGATCCTCTTCTGGGCGGTCGTCGTCGCCGTGCCGGCGCTGTGGGCTCTCATCGGCGGTGCGGTCGCCTTTCGTTGGCGGAGGAGAGGATGAATCGGGGTGTGGGGACGGGAATCGTCGTGTCGATCACCTCGGCGGTGCTTCTGGCGATTCTCTTCCGGGGAGGAGATCGCGCGGGTGTTCCCCGGAAAGAGGCGCTCTTTCCGGGCGTCGGCGCGGTGGTCGACTCGATTACGATCCGGAACGACTCGCTCGATTTCAAGGCGGTTCCCCTCGAGGGGATCTATCTCCAGGAGAGGCCGGCTCATGACAGGGCCGACCTCGACAGGGTTGTCGAGATGATCACCTTTCTCCGCCGGGCCCCGATCGCTCGGATCGTGGAGAAAGAGGCGAAGGAGATGGGAGACTACGGACTCGAACCGCCGGGGGCGACGGTCGGCCTCGACGGAATGAAGGTCCGCATCGGGTCTGCGAACCCGGTGGGCGACGGGATCTATGCGTCGGTGGAAGGAAGTTCGAAAGTCCTTCTCGTGGGGAAGGGGTTCGGTGATTTCGCCTCGCTCGGGCCGGAGAGTCTTCGCGATCCGATCCCCGTGCGCTTTCCCCTGCGCGGCGTGACGACGGTGGATGTTCGCATCGGCGAGAAGACGATCTGCGCAAAGCGCCGGGGGAAGGGAGGGTGGTTTCTCGTGAACCGTTCTCTCAGGGCGTCGCCGGCATCGGTGTGGCGCATCGTCGCGACGGTCGCCTCGGCGCGGATCAACCGTTTCGACCCGGAACGGATCGAGCCGGGGGGAGATCGCATCGTCACCGTGGTGCTCGAGTGGGAGGGGGGGCGCGACTCTCTGGTGATCGGCGAGGAGGTGCCGGGTACCGCCCTCAGGCGCGCCACGGCGGGCGGGCGGCCGGGATCGTTTCTCATCCCCGGTCGGGTGGCGGACAGTGTGGTCGTCCATACCGGAACGATCGTCGAGCGGCATCTTTTCGAAGCCGATCCTCTCGGCGCCGACCGGGTCGTGATCTCTCTCGGGTCGGGGGATCTCATCTTCCGCCGTGCCGGCGCCGGGGGATGGATGGTCACCGCCGGCACCGGAAAGGAGCGGCCCGCCCGGACGGAAGCGGTGCGCGCCCTTCTCAGGAACCTGCGGGAATCGGAGGCGGCCGGTGTGTTGGGGGGGGCGGTGCGGGACGGAGTCTTCCGCGCCGACGGCGTGATCCGCGTGGATAATGAGGTCGTGGAGATCGACGGCCGTGTCGACGGCGCTCCCCTGGCGAGGAGGGAGGGGGAGGAGGGTGTGTTCCTTCTCGGGGAAGGATTATGGAACTCTCTTCGCCGGGCGGTGGACGGCGCGGCCGTACCGGGAACGCCGTGAATCTTCCGCGGAACAAGAAAGGGGACCGGACTCGTGGTCCGGCCCCCTCTTGCAATCGCTGCGATCGATTTCTACAGCACGCCCTTGAACGCTTTGCCCGCCTTGAAGCGTACATTCTTGCTCGGGCCGATCTTGATCGCTTCGCCGGTCTGCGGATTCCGTCCCATGCGGGCCTTCCTCTTCGACACGCTGAACGAACCGAAGCCGGCGAGCTGGACGCCGCCGCGCTTCTTGGTGTTCTTCTTGATGGTGTCGAACGTGCAGTCGATCACCTCGCGCGCCTGGCGCTTGGAAATCTTCGTCGACTTGGCGACATGCTGGATGAGTTCTCCCTTGTTCACGGTTCACCCCCTGGGTAAAAGGTTACGGTTTCCAAAACCGGGGTGAAATTATCTCCGGCGGTGAGGCGTGTCAATAAAAAAAAGTGATTCCCATGCACATTTTTTCGCCCCCCCGTCTCGAGATGCGCTCCGGGGGGGCGATTCAGGACGTGTGGCGTCTGAAAGTCAGCGGGGACAGGCGTTCCAGGGGCGTCGCCCAGGCCGAAAAAACGGTTAACCCGCTTCCGCTTCCTTCACCTTCTTCAGGTAATCCTCCAGAGCCGCGGCGGCGTTGCTCGCCGCCTTCCGGTTTTTGAACGAGCGATCCTTCGCGGCGGCCTTGTAATGTTCGAGCGCCTTGTCATCCTCGAAGTTCTGCTGGTACATCACTGCGAGGCGATAATGGGATTCGCCGTGACCGGGCTTACGCTCGAGGGTGGCGAGATACTCTTTTTCCGCCTGCTTCATTTTCTTTTGAGCTCTCAATGCTTCGGCGGTGTAAAAATACGGCTTCCACTCCGATGGCTTGATCAGCTTCGCGGCGGCGTAGTAATCGATCGCCTTGGCGTACGCTTTCTTGCGGATCTGGATCGTGGCGAGATCCATGTTCGTGGAGTAGAGGATGTCGCCGTCCTTTCCGCGTTCCAGATACGACGAGAGGTAGTCCGCGGCCTTGGAGAAATCCTTCGTTTTCGCCGCGGTCTCGAATTCGTAACGGCCGAGACGGTAGTAGGCGAGGGGGAAGTTCTCCGGGTCGAGAGCGATCGTTTTCTTGTATTCGAGCCGGGCCTTTTTCGTATTCTTCATCTTGTGATACATCGTGCCGAGGCCGAAGTGGACGGTCGCGTTCCCTTGGTCGATCTTGAGCGCTCTGTCGAAATAGCCTTTCGCCTCGTCGTAGTTTTCCACCCGGACGAAGTAGTTGCCGGCGCCGACGAGGGCGTCGATATTGTCTTTATCGTAGGTAAGCACGGTGAGGTACTGGAACTTGACATTCGCCCAGTCTTCGAGTTTCTCCGCCACCCGGGCCGCGTTGACCCTTGCTTCCGAATAAACCGAGTCGGCATCGATGGCGTCGACGAACTTCTGTAGCGCTTCGCTGTAGCGGGCCTGGGAAAAGAGTTCCTTTCCCTCGTTGTTGAGCGCCACCGCCTTGTCCGATGCGCCGAGAGCCGGCCCGGCGGCGATCGACGCGATGAGCAGTGCGAAGAGAGTTACCGTAACGGATTTCATGTTTCGCATTCCTCCCGTATGATCTGGAGAGTTCAACGGCACGGTACCAATGAAACACGGGCAGTGTCAAGAAAGGTCCCGCCGGTATCGTGGTGGAAGGGGGTGGAGGTGTCGATGTTGACACGGTATAATCGGTCTGGTAAGCAAGGACTCGGGCGTTTTCCGGCGAAAGGAGAGGGTTTGGCATTTTCATGGCGGTATCGGACGGCGTGGAGCGAGGCCTCGGTTGCCTTCGTCGCCGCGATCGTGATCGTTCTCGTCGCGCCGACCGGGGCGTCTTGCGGCGACCAAGCCGGCACGAGGGGTTTTTCTTCCCTTCGGATCGGGACGGACGCGCGTGCTCTGGCGATGGGGGAAGCTTTCGTCTCCGTGGCGACCGGACCGGACGGCGCGCTCTGGAACGCGGCCGGTGCGGCGACGGTCAACCGGCCGAGTCTCTCCACGAGTTTTCTCGACTACGCGTTGGATGGCATCCACGCCGGCTCGATCGTCTTTGTGCAACCCTTGGGGCGGCGCGGCTCGGTGGGCGCGGCGGCGCGGTATTTCCGTGCGGGCGGGATCGCGCGAACCACCGAGGAGAATCCTACCGGCGAAGGACTCGGAGATTTCTCCGCGACCGATATCGCATTGAAGCTGATCCTCGCCTTTCGGATCACCGACCGCATCTTCGTCGGCGGTTCGGGAGCGGTTCTCTCAGGTTCGATCGACGACAGCGGCGCCGTGGGAATCTCGAGTGATTTCGGCGTTCTGTGGCGCAACGTCGTCGGCCGACTCCGGATCGGCGGCGCGATTCGTCATGTGGGGGCGCAGACGACGGCATACGCCGAGACGACCGATCCGCTCCCCACCGAGTTCGCCGCCGGCGCGTCGTATCCTTTCTTCACGGGGCGTCTCCTGCTGGCGGGGGACTACAACTGGTCGGTCGACCGGGATGGATCGTTCAACAGCGGCATGGAATGGCAGGTGGTGGACGACTTTTTCCTCCGGAGCGGGTACCGTTCCCGCTTCTCCGATCTTCGGAGTGCGAGCGAGGAACCGGGGCTTGCAGGCATGACTTTCGGGGGCGGCCTCCGGAAGATCCGTTCATACGCAATTGATTACGCGTACGCCTCCCTCGGCGATCTCGGAGGAACTCATCGATTTACGTTCACGTGGGATTTCCGCTGAAGAGGTGATCCGATGCGCATTCTGGTGGTGGGGAGTGGTGGGAGGGAGCACGCCCTCGCCTCCGCGGCCGCGCGGTCCGATGCCGTGTCGCGCGTGTTCGCCCTTCCCGGACGGGAAGGGTTCCGAAACGTGGCCGACGTGCTCGGCGGCGGCGCGCCGACGATCGACTCGATTCTCGCCGCGGCCCGATCGGTGCGGGCCGACCTCACCATCGTAGGTCCCGAGACACCCCTCGTCGAGGGGGTGGCCGATCTTTTTCGCAGCGAGGGAGTTCCCCTCTTCGGCCCGGTGGCGGCCGCCGCCCGTCTCGAGGGGAGCAAACATTTCGCCAAGGAAGTGCTCGAGGCATCGGGCGTGCCCACCGCGCGATCGGTCATTGTTCGCCGTCGCGGCGAAATCGACGACGCCCTGAGACGGATCGATCTTCCCGCCGCGGTCAAGGCGGACGGCCTCGCCGCGGGGAAAGGGGTGGTGATCGCCCGTGAGGAGAGCGCCGCCCGCGAGGCGGTGGACCGCTTCCTCGGCGACGACCGGTACGACGAGAAGGGCGTGGTCGTCTTCGAAGAATGTCTCGAGGGGGAGGAACTTTCCCTCTTCGCCCTCGTTTCGGGGCGGAAGTATGCGCTCTTTCCCACCGCGAGGGACTACAAGCGGATCGGCGATGGGGGGAAGGGGCCGAACACGGGCGGCATGGGGGCGGTCACCCCCGTGGATCGTTTCGGTGCACCCGAAGCGGAACGGATCGGTGAGACTCTCTTTCCGCCGCTTCTCGAGGAATTGGAGCGACGAGGGATCCTTTACGAAGGGATTCTATATGCCGGTATCATGCTGACCGCCGGGGGGCCGATGGTCCTCGAATTCAACTGCCGCTTCGGTGATCCCGAGGCGCAGGCGCTCCTTCCCCACCTCGCCGCCGATGCGATTCCGCGCTTCCGGGAGGTCGCCCGGGGCGAGTGGACCGACGGGCCGTTCGAGGCGGCGGAAGGAGTGTCGGTGTGTGTCGTACTCGCCGCGCACGGCTATCCTGGAAAGCCCCGCACGGGTGATGTGATCGAGGGGATCGACGAGGCGGTGGGTGAGGGGGCCGTCGTTTTTCATGCCGGCACCGAGCGAGCGCCCGGTCGGTGGGTGACGGCGGGGGGGCGGGTGCTCAACGTCGTGGCCGGCGGATCGAATGTCGCCGAGGCGAGGCGCAATGCGTACCGCGCCGCGGGGCGGATCCGCTTCGACGGTGTCCGGATGCGCGGCGACATCGGTGTCGCGGGGGTGCGGGGATGAACCGGGAGGCGCCACGCGTGGGAATCGTTCTCGGTAGCGAATCGGACCGCGCGGTGGCCGAGCGGATCGAGGAGGTGCTCGCCTCGCTCGGGATTCCTTTCGAGACGATCGTCGCTTCCGCCCACAGGGATCCTGAAAAGGTCCGAATGTACGCGGCGGGCGCCGAGATGAAGGGACTCGAAGTGCTCATCGGCGTGGCGGGGATGGCGGCCGCCCTCCCCGGCGTGATGGCGAGCCACTCTATCGTTCCCGTGATCGGCGTTCCGGTGGGTGGGGGACCGCTCGGCGGCATGGACGCGATCTTGTCGATCGTCCAACTCCCCGCCGGCGTTCCGGCGGCGGCGGTGGCGCTCGGCGCTTCGGGCGGCGTGAACGCGGCGCTGCTGGCCGGGCGTATTCTCGCGCTCCACGACGAGGGCCTGCGCGAAAAGGTTCGCGCCTACCGGCATGCCGGCGGGAAGAACCGCCGGGCGAAGAGATCGGATTGATTCTCGATCTCCAGGATTGTCTTCCCGGCGGTGGCGGAATCGCGTCGCTGATTGACGTGATCCAACGGGGGGGGACGATCGCCTATCCGGCGGAGACGATGTACGGCATCGGCGGCGATGGGGAGAATCGCTCGGTCGTCGAGGCGGTCCGGCGTCTGAAACGGCGGGAAAAGGGAAAGGGGATGATCGTTCTCGCCTCCAGCGCAAAAGAGGTGGAGCGGCGCTTCGGTCCTCTTCGGGGCGGCGCGGCCCTCCTCGCCCGGCGCTATTGGCCGGGGCCGCTCACACTCCTCCTTCGCGACCCCACCGGCTCGCCCGCCGCGGCGAAAGGAAAGATCGCGGTACGGGTGCCCGATTCGCCGTACCTCGCGGAATGGATCCGCCTGAGCGGGCGGCTCCTCCTCTCGACGTCGGCGAACGAGGCGGGCGAAGCGCCGATGACCGAGTCCGCGGCGGTGCGCACGCTCTGGTCCGACCGGGTCGACCTTCTCGTTCTCGGGCCGTCGTTCTCCCACGACACGCTCCCATCCACCGTTGTCGATGCCTCCGTCGATCCTCCGCGGATCGTGCGAAGGGGTTGCGTGATTCCCGTCGAGCTTGCAGGCGGAGATGATTGACGCAGAAAGAAGATCGCACCCCCCGCCGCCGTCGTCTTGACACGGTCGCGGCCCTTCCGATACGGTGACGCCCCTAGGAGGGTGTCGATGACGGCGGATGAGAAGTACGCCATCGTATTTGTGTGCACCGGGAATACGTGCCGCAGCCCGATGGCGGAAGGGGCATTGCGCGCGATGATTCCCGATTGCCGTGCCGACCGCGTGGAGATCGGCTCGGCGGGAATCGCCGCCGTGCCCGGAAAGAGGGTGACTCCCCTCGCGGCGGAAGTCGCCGCGAGGCGGGGAATCGATCTCGCTTCCGGGCGGTCCCGGCCGTTCACGGAAGAACTGGCGCGCCGCGCCGATCTCATCATCTGTATGGAGTCGTCCCATCGGAGCGCCGCGGAGGCCGTGGCGCGCGGCGGGCGGGGAAAGGTCGTTCTCCTTCAGGACTTTCTTCCCCCGTCCGACCCGATGTTCGGGAAGGACATTCCCGACCCTTTCGGTGGTAGCATGGAAGAATACGAGGAGACGTTTCACCGGATCCGCCGGGCGCTCGAGAGCGGCTGGCCGGTGATCGAGAAGTGGCTCGACGAAACGGACTCTTCCTGATCCGGTCCGGTCAAGGAGCGGCGAATGGCTTTTGCGAAGAGCAGCAAAATCTGGATGAACGGCGAATTCGTCGATTGGGAAAACGCCACCGTACACGTCCTCTCCCATGCCCTCCATTACGGATCGAGCGTTTTCGAAGGGATCCGCTCTTACCGCACGCCGAAAGGCCCCGCCGTGTTCCGGCTGAAGGATCATTTGCGCAGGCTTCTCGATTCGGCGAAGATCTACAGAATCGATCCGGCATGGGATGAAAAGGCGCTCTTCGACGCCGTGATGAAGACGATCCGTGTCAACCGGCTCGAGGAGTGCTACGTAAGGCCGCTGATCTACAGGGGCTATGGCGACGTCGGGGTGAACCCGAGGCCGTGCCCCGTCGAAGCGATGATCGCCGTGTGGGAGTGGGGCGCGTACCTCGGACCGGAGGCGGTCGAGAAAGGGGTCGACGTGCAGGTCTCCACGTGGCAGCGTTTCGCGCCGAACACTCTACCCGCCATGGCGAAGTGCGCGGCGAACTACATGAATTCCCAACTCGTCAAGATGGAGGCGCTCGACAACGGCTTCGCCGAGGGGATCATCACGAACACCGGGGGGAGAATCTGCGAGGGGAGCGGCGAGAACATCTTTCTCGTTTGGCGCGGCCGTCTCCTGACGCCGCCGCTGTCCGCGTCGATCCTCCCGGGGATCACACGGGAGAGCGTGATCACCCTGGCGCGGGAGATGGGGTACGAGGTGGTGGAACAGGAGATACCCAGGGAGGCTCTTTACGTGTGCGATGAAATCTTCTTCACCGGGACGGCGGCGGAGATCACCCCGATCCGGTCGGTGGACCGCATATCGGTGGGAGGAGGGTCGAAGGGACCGGTGACGAAGAGACTCCAGGAACGCTACGCCGGCATCGCGTCGGGAACGATGAAGGATGAGCACGGGTGGCTCGACTTCGTGCCGGGAGGTGAACGATGAAAATCGCGCTCGCGTCGGACCATGCGGGATACGAACTGAAAGAGGCGGTGAAGGGGATGGTGGGGCGGGCGGGAAACGAGACGATCGACTGCGGCGTGTCCGGCGCGTCCGAAAGCGTCGACTATCCCGATTACGCCCGAATCGTTACTTGGAAAGTGCGCGCCGGCGAGGTGGAAAGGGGCATCCTCGTTTGCGGCAGCGGCGTCGGCATGTCGATCGCCGCGAACCGCATGATCGGGATACGCGCCGCGCTCGTATGGAACGAGGAGCAGGCCGCGCTGTCGCGAGAACACAACGACGCGAATGTGCTTGTCCTCGCGGGACGTTTCCTCTCTCCCGGTGAAGCGGAGAAGATCGTGAGTTGCTGGCTCGATACCTCCTTCGAAGGGGGGAGGCACGAGCGGCGGGTAGGGAAGATCGACGCCCCCCGGCCGGAGGCCGACTTCGGCGCCCCTCCTCCCGGCGTAGGGAATCACACGTTCTTGCCCCTCACCGATCCGGAAATCGCCACCGCGATCGACTGCGAGCGAAAGCGGCAGGAGACGCAGCTCGAACTGATCGCGTCGGAGAACTTCGCCGGCGAGGCGGTGCTCGAGGCGCTTGCATCGGTGATGAATAACAAGTACGCCGAAGGGTATCCGGCGAAGCGGTACTACGGCGGATGCGAATTCGTCGACGTGGCGGAGGAACTCGCCCGGGAGAGGGTGAAGACGCTCTTCGGCGCGGAGCACGCGAACGTGCAACCTCATTCCGGTTCGTCGGCGAACCTGGCGGCCTACTTCGCACTGCTCGATCACGGCGATCGGATTCTCGGGATGAACCTTTCCCACGGCGGGCACCTGACCCATGGGCACAAGGTCAATTTCTCCGGACGGTTCTTCGATGTCGTGTCGTACGGCGTCGCCAAGGAGACCGGAACGATCGACTACGACAAGCTCCGGGCGGTGGCGAAAGAGACGAAACCGAAGATGATCGTCGCCGGAGCGTCCGCCTACGCGAGGACGCTCGACTTCGAGGCGTTCCGTTCGATCGCCGACGAGGTGGACGCCTTCTTGATGGTCGACATGGCGCACATCGCCGGGCTGATCGCCGCCGGTCTCCACCCGAACCCGGTGCCGTGGGCGGACGTGGTGACGAGCACGACCCACAAGACGCTTCGCGGGCCGAGGGGAGGCTTCATCCTCTGCCGAAAGGAGCACGCAGCCGCTGTCGACAGGACGGTCTTTCCCGGCATGCAGGGAGGCCCGCTCATGCATTGCATCGCCGCGAAGGCGGTCTGTTTCCTCGAGGCGTCGAAGACGCCGTTCGTCCGGTACCAGGAACGCGTGGTGGAAAACGCGGCCGCACTGGCTTCCGGTTTTATGGACGAGGGACTCGCCGTCGTGTCGGGGGGGACCGATACGCACCTGATGCTGATCGACCTGACGGCGAACGGCGTATCGGGAAAGAAGGTGGAGAAGGGACTCGACGCCGCGGGGATCACGGTGAACAAGAATACCGTTCCCTTCGACGAGCGTTCCCCGTTCATCACGAGCGGTATCCGCGTCGGAACGCCGGCGGTGACCACCCGGGGCATGGGAAGCGCCGAGATGAAGAAGATCGCCTCGCTCATCCGGCGCGTCGTCGATGCTCCGAGCGATGTGACCGTTCTCGACGGCGTGCACGGCGAGGTGCGGGATCTGTGCGCCGCGTTCCCACTTTACAGACTGTAAGGATGATCGATCGATGAAGTGTCCCGCCTGCGGAAAGGATAGGGATCGCGTGGTCGACTCGAGGGCGGTGCAGGACGGACGCTCCGTGCGAAGGAGACGGAGCTGCCTCGAGTGCGGCCATCGCTACACGACGTACGAGTATATCGAGCCGTCCACGACGACGGTGATCAAGAGGGACGGGAGGCGTGAATCGTACGACCGGCAGAAGCTGGTGGCGGGAATCGTCGCCGCCTGCCAGAAGCGGCCCGTCTCGAGGGACGATGTCGACGCTCTCGTCGACAGGGTGGAGGCGATCCTCGGTGAAGGGGGCGAGCGGGAGGTTTCCGGTGAGGCGATAGGCGAGGCGGTGATGGCGCAACTTCAGCAGCTCGACCAGGTGGCATATGTCCGCTTCGCCTCGGTGTACAGGCATTTCAAGGATGTGGGACAGTTTCTCGATGAAATCCGTACGCTGCTGAAATGACCACTGAAGAGAAAAAGGGAGGGACGGAGGGGACGAATCGTCTTCGAGGCGACATGCCTTTCCTCGATCACCTCGAGGAGCTGAGGGGCGTCCTCATCTGGTCGGCCGCCGTCGTCGTCGCCCTCGCCGCCGGTGCGTGGTTCGTGTCGTCGCCGGTACTCGAGCGGATCACCCGGCCCGCCGGGAAGCTCGTCTTCCTCGGACCGACCGAGGCGTTCACCCTTAGGATCAAGGTCGCCCTCGTCACCGGTCTTTTCGCGGGCCTCCCGTTCGTCCTCTACAAGGTGTGGAGCTTCATCGCGCCCGGGTTGCTGGCGAACGAAAAGAAACTTCTCGTCGTCGTCGTGGGCGGCTCGACGCTCCTGTTCGTCATCGGGTCGCTCTTCAGTTTCTTCGTCATCGTCCCGATCGCCTTCTCGTTCCTGCTCGGATTCGGGACGAGCTACCTCACCCCGATGATCTCGGCGGGAAACTACTTCGGCTTCGTCATCAAGCTCTCCCTCGCCCTCGGAATCGTCTTCCAACTCCCTCTGGTGGTGTCGCTCCTCACCTGGATCGGTATCCTCCAGCCCCGCTGGCTCCTCGGCAACTGGCGTTACGCCATCGTGGTGATCGCCCTCGTGTCCGCCCTCTTCACGCCCCCCGATATCGCCTCGCAGGTTCTCATGGGCCTTCCGGTGATCGGCCTCTATTTCCTCTCTGCGTTTCTCTCCGTTCTCATCGATAAGCGACGGAAGAAGGATGCCGCCGAACGCGCGCGGAACGTGGAAGAAGACGTACCGGAAGAGGGGGAAAGGCGATGATCGATTTCGTCATCGCCGCGGCGTGTGGGGCGGGCGGGATCGTGCTCGATCATTTCGGGCGTCTCGGTGAAAACGATGTTCGCTATAAGAGCGAAAAGGATCCGGTGACGGTCGCCGACCGTGCGGCGCAGGAATACCTGATCGAGCGGATCGCCCGGCGATTTCCCGACGATCGGATCCACGCGGAGGAAGAGGGGGGCGTCGTCGACGGGAGTGCCGAGGCGACGTGGTACATCGATCCTCTCGACGGAACGACGAATTTCGTCCACCGGCTTCCCTTCTTCTCGATCTCTGTGGCGCGGGAAGTTCGCGGAAAGCTCGAATGGGGAGTGGTGCACAATCCGTGCTCGGGGGCGACATTCTCCGCCGTGGCGGGAAAAGGGGCGCGGCTGAACGGTAGGCCGATCGGCGTGAGCGGGACGGAAGAACCGATCCGCTCACTTCTCGCCACCGGTTTCGCATGTGTTCGGTCGAATCGCGTTCCCGACACCGTTCCCCTCTTCGACCGTTTCGTGCGGGAGGTCCAGGGAATCCGACGGGTTGGATCGGCGGCGCTCGATATGGCGTACACTGCGGCCGGGACGTTCGACGGTTTCTACGAACTCAATCTGAACCGGTGGGACATCGCAGCGGGGATCCTCCTGGTGCGCGAAGCGGGGGGCGTGGTCACCGATTTCACCGGGGGCGACGCGATGTTCGAGCGGAAGGAGGTGGTCGCCGGAGGTGCGGCGATGCACCGCTATCTCGTCGAAACGATCGGCGACACGGCTGGAGAACTCGGTTGGCCCCTGGCGTAGCACGTCGTCTTTCCACCGCCGTCCGCCATCTCTGGCCGCCGGTGACGCTCCTGTTCGTTCCCCTTATCGGCCGACTCGATCCATCCGGCGCGACCGTCCTTGTCTGGGTCGTTTTCCTCCCTTCCGTCGCGGTGTCCCTCTTTCCCGGGGGGACGGGCCGGGCTGCGCCGCGCTTCGGCGGCCGCCTCTTCGGCGCGTCGGCGTTTCCCGCCGCCCTCTCCCTTCTTCTCTACTTTTTTCCCGGGAAACCGGAGACCGTGGCGACGGCGTGGATCGTCGCCGTCGCCGGAGAGGCGGGTGGTCTGCTGGTGCGGCGGTTCCGCCCCGGCGTCGTGCCGTTCGCGGCCGCCCACGCCCTGATGGCCGGCGCCGCCCTCGCCGCCGCGGCGCTCCTATCGGCCGGGCGCGATCTGTTCGTCTTTCCCGCGTGGAGCGCTCTTCTCCTGCCGGTGGCGGCGGCGGCGGTCACCCGATCGCTCCCTCTTCGGATCGACCTCCGCCTCCCCTCTCTTCTCGCGGTCGGACTTCTCGCCGGTCTCTCCTCCGGCGGGGAGCCGCCCGGCGCCGCCTGGATCGCCATGAGAGCGGTGTGGGCGCTGCCGGCGATCGCCGTCGCAGCCCTGGCCGGCGTCCGGACCGGCGCCTTCGACCGGCGGGGCGCTCTCGCGGGATCTTTCTTCAGCCTCTCCGTGTTGACCGCCTTCGGCCCGGGCGGGGCGCTCATTCTGCTCCTGTTCGTTGCCGCCGGATCGGCGCCGCCGCGTCTCTTTCGGCGTGCGGCAAGGGCGAAGCGGACCGGACGCCACGCCGCGGCGAATCTCGCGCTCCCCGCCTTCGCGGGCGCGGTCTATCTCCAGAGCCTCGAACCTCTCGCGGTGGCGGCGTTTTGCGGCGCCGTGGCCGCCATGCTGGCCGATACGATCTCGGGGGAAGTGGGCATCCCCTTCGGCGGCACTCCCCGGCTGATACTGACCGGCCGTGCCGTCCCCCCGGGGACCGACGGGGCCGTGTCGCTCGCCGGGAGCGCGGCCGGGGTGGTGGGTGCTCTCGCCGTGGGGGTCGCGGCGTGGGGGGGAGGATTGATCGGCGCCGGCGGGGTCGTCGCGGTGACGGTCGCCGGCATGGCGGGAAGCGTGGCGGACAGCATGCTCGGCGCCTCGCTGGAGAGGGCGGGGATTCTCGGCAACGGCGACGTGAACTACCTCGGCGCCCTCGCGGGCGCACTCACGGCGGCGGCGATGATCTCCATCGCCGGAACCGAAACAATAACAATGGTTTTCGCTTGACAGGCGAATCGGCATTCTGCAAAGATGAATCTTGAAAAACCGATGTGCTGACCGGTGGAAAGGAGGGTCGCATGACCAAGGCGGATCTGGTCGAGCAGATCTCGAACAGCACGGGCCTGACTAAGAAGGATACGGCCGAGGCGGTAGACGAGTTCCTCAGCGCGATCAAAAGAGCGCTTCGGGACGGCAATCATATCGAGATCCGCGGATTCGGCACCTTCAAAGTGAAGGAGCGGAAGGCGCGTACCGCTCGAAATCCCCGGACGGGCGATCCGGTGCCTCTTCCTTCCCGAATGGTCCCGATCTTCAAGGTATCGAAGGAACTGAAAAACAGGGTGAATCAGAATAACGAAGCGTGATCCGTGCCGGCGGCGCCCGGCACGGACCGTTTCAGGGCACGCTGCGACCATGGGACTGTTCATCGCTTTCGAAGGTCTCGACGGCGCGGGGACGACGACCCAGTCCCGGCTCCTCGCCGACCGCCTCGAAGAGGAAGGCTACCCGGTCCACCTGACGAAGGAGCCGTCGGAAGGGCCGGTGGGCAACCTGATCTCCCTCGTGCTCAAGGGGAGACTCGTGGCGCCCCGCGCGCCGCGCGCCGTCGACCCCTTCCCCGACGACCTGCTCGCGCTCCTCTTCGCCGCGGACAGGATCGATCACCTGCAGGCGGAGATCCTCCCGAAACTTCACGAAGGAATGGTGGTGATCTCCGATCGCTATCTCCTGTCGTCGTATGCATACCAGTCGCTCGGCTGCGAACTCGCCTGGCTCCGTTCGATCAATGAACACGCCGCCGTGCCCGACATGACGATCCTGATCGATGTGCCTGCGCCGGTTTGTCTGCGCCGGATCGAGAAGGAGCGGTGGCAGACCGAGCTATTCGAAGGGATCGAAAAACTCTCCGTGGTGCGCAAGAACTACCTCAGGCTCGCTTCGAGCCGCTTCGGAGAGACGATGAATATACGGACCGTGGACGGCGAAAGAGAGATCGGCGCGGTGCACAGGGACGTATGGAACGCCCTCAGGGGGAGCGATTTGCTCGGCCGCGGCGGCGGCGGCGGGCGCGGTGCGTCCGGGACGGCCGGGGGCATCGAAAGCGGAACGGGAGGCGTCGCTCCGGGCCTGCCGTTCGGGGAGAAAGAGGAATGACAGGGGAACGGCACCACTCCACGTTCACCAGGGAAGTGCCTCAGGTGGAAAACGTCTACGAACTCGTGGTGGTCGCCTCGCTCCGGGCGAGACAACTGAACGAATTCCAAATGCACGTTCCGGTGGACTCGCAGATCAATCCCGTGGAAGAGGCGCTCAAGGAAACGTTCAACGGCGAGGTGGAGTACGACTTCACCGTTGCGAGCCATATGGTGAACGAAGCGCCCGCGGACGAAGAGGAAGAGTGAACCGGAATGGAAACCGCCTGCGCCGTCGGTGTCGACTTGGGCGCGACGAATTGTCGCGCCGCTCTTTTTCTCGCCGGGGGGAAGCTCCTCGGTAGGCGTGAGATCCCGTCGGTGGGGGACAGGCCCCCCGGCGAGGGCGTGGACGCCCTCGCCACCCTGGTGGAAAGCCTTCTTCGAGAGGCGCCGGCGACCGCGGTCGTGCGGGGCGTCGGAATCGGCTCGCCCGGACCGATCGATCTCGCGGCGGAAGTGGTGCTCGAGGCGCCGAACATGCCCGCCTGGAACCGGGTTCCCCTCCGCCATCTTCTCGAGGAGAGACTCTCTATCCCCGTCCGCCTCGGGAACGACGCCAACTTGGCCGTGTTCGGCGAGTTCGTCCACGGTTCCGGGCGGGATGTCGACTCCCTCCTCGGTCTCACCCTCGGCACGGGAATCGGCGGCGGTTTCGTGAAGGGGGGCGTCATCGACAGGGGCGCCCACGGCATGGCGTGGGAGGTCGGCCATCTCTACGTCGGCGGCGAGGGCCTCGTATGCGCGTGCGGGTCGATCGACTGTCTCGAGCTGTACGCTTCCGGCGAAGGGATCAAGAACGGGTATCTCCGCCGCGCGCGAGGGGAGGAACTGTCGTGCCGCGACGTGTTCGCCGCCGCCCGAGGCGGCGACCGGACGGCGGGTGAGGTGATCCTCTTGGCGGCGACTCTTCTCGGGCGGGCGCTCGGTACGCTGCAAAAGGTGATCGATCCGGAGAGGATCGTCCTATCGGGAGGGCTCTCCCGGGAGAGGGAGATGCTCGTCGAGCCGGCGATCGCGGAGGCACGTAGAAATCTCTTTCGAACATCTCTGCAACACATTGATATAAAAGAGGCTGAGCTAGGCGTCGATGCCGGTCTCTACGGTGCGGCCGAGCTGATCTTCTCCTCGATGCCCACCGGGTGAAAATCCCCGATCTTCCCTCCAAGGCAGTTCGATTTGTGCGCTAAAGCGGTTTCCCTTGGGGCCGATCTTCGGTTCAGGGAGGCAGCGATGCAGGTCGACTACGCAAAACTGCGGGAACTGGAAAGGCGCTTCGCCCACTTGAACCGGTGCGAAGTGGGGGAGTCGATCTTCTACCGGACGAAGCGGGGGCGGGAACTCTTCCGGCTGGAGGGGAACGGCAGCCGCCTGAGGCTCCCCGTATCGTACGAGATCCTGCAGAGCCTCTTCGGCGAGGTTCCCTTCCACGTCGAACCGTTCGGCGACAGCTGCGTCATCCCCCTCGACACGCTTCACGATGAGGTGCTTCTGTGGACCCTCCTCGAAGCGCTCGGCGAGCAATCGGTCGACACCACCGACGAACTGCGCCGGCAAGATCCCGTCGATGTGATCGAAAGGAGCATCGAAGAGATCGAGGCGACCTCGCCGCCGCCGAAGCGGAGGAAAGCGCAGACCGCGGAGTCGGAGATCGCCGGCTCCACGCGGCAGCTGCCGCTCCATTTCATCGTGCGAGTGGCCGTCGCCGGTTTCGTTCTCCTCTTCGCGGCGTTCCTGACCCTTTCCTTCCTTCTCGGGGCGAAACCGACGCCCGATGATCCGCGCGCGCCGGTGGAACAGCTTCTCCGGCGCTGATCGGGAGATCGCCCCCTTCTTCGCCGTGTGCGGTTCGCCATATTGACACGCGGCGAAGCAGATCCTAATCTATAGCTGTTCTATGCGCATAACGCACCGCGCGAGGGTACACCCACTTCGGGACGGCGGATCCGTGCAGCCAAACGGCCATCAGTTGATCGACGGTTTGCTCCGTGGAGACCGTGCCTCCCTCGCGAGGGCGATCTCTTTCGTGGAAAACGCCGCCCCGTCGTCGATGAAGATTCTCGACGCCGTCTACCCCCGCACGGGAAAAGCGTACCGTATCGGCGTGACCGGGCCTCCCGGCGCGGGGAAGAGCACTCTCGTCAGCCGGCTCGTCGGGGAGCTGTGGAGCGAGGGGAAGAGTATCGGCGTCGTCGCCGTCGATCCGTCGAGTCCTTTCACCCGAGGCGCGCTTCTCGGCGACAGGGTCCGCTTCCAGGAGATCCCGGACGACCCGCGTTTCTTCGTTCGGAGCATGGCGTCCCGGGGAAGTTCCGGCGGGCTCGCCTTTCGCACCGGTGAGGTGTGCGACCTCCTCGACGCGTCGGGGAAGGATGTGCTCGTCATCGAGACGGTCGGCGTGGGCCAGTCGGAACTCGACGGGGCCGCCGCCGTGCACACCACCGTGGTGGTTCTCGTGCCCGAGTCGGGAGACGAAGTGCAGGCGATGAAGGCGGGCCTGATGGAGATCGGCGATGTTTTCACCGTGAACAAGGCCGACCGTGTCGGCGCGGACCGGATGGCCCGCTGCGTGGAGGAGATGCTCCACCTCGGGGCGGGCGGGGACGGATGGAAAGCTCCCGTGGTGCTCCTCTCGGCGCTCAGCGGCGATTCGTTCCCCCTCTTTCTCGACGCTCTTCGCCGCCACGAGGATCACATCCGCAAGTCGGGCGACTTCGCGCGGCTCAAGATCGAGAGGGGACGCGCGAAGATCGAGGAGATCGTCGAGAGGGAACGGAACAGGGAGTTCTGGAAGCGTTCCGAAGTGGAGTGTTCTTTCGAGGAGGCCCTCGCCCAACTCGCGGGGGGGAAGACGACGCCGTACCGGGAAGCGGCCCGGATGCTCGATCAGTTCAGACGGGAAGGGAAGTGAACGATGCGTGACGACCGAGGACGGTTCCGGACGTTGTCCGGTATTCCGGTGAAGCACGTCTATTCGTGGGAAGACCGCGAAGGCGTCGACGAGATGGAAACGGTCTCCGAACCGGGACGTTTTCCGTACACCCGCTCGATCCACGAGACGCTCTACCGGAAACGGTTGTGGACGATGCGCCAGTTCGCCGGTTTCGGAACACCCGCCGACACGAACGAGCGGTTCCGTTACCTTTTGGACAATGGACAGACGGGGCTGTCCACCGCCTTCGACATGCCGACCCTCATGGGACACGATTCGGACGACCCCCTCTCTTTGGGCGAAGTGGGCCGCGAAGGGGTGGCGATCGACACGATCGACGACATGGAGACTCTCTTCCGCGACATCCCGCTCGACAAGGTGTCGACGTCGATGACGATCAACGGTCCCGCCATCATGGTGCTCGCCATGTACGTCGTCGCCGCCGAGCGCCAGGGTGTTCCCCCATCGAAACTGCGCGGCACATTGCAGAACGACATCCTGAAGGAGTACATCGCCCAGAAAGAGTGGATCTATCCTCCCGTGCCGTCGATGCGGATCATCACCGACATGCTCACCTACTGCACGAAGGAGATGCCGCTGTGGAACACGATCTCGATCAGCGGCTACCATATTCGCGAGGCGGGATCGACGGCGGTGCAGGAGCTCGCATTCACTCTCGCCGACGGCTTCGCCTACGTGGAGGCGGGGATCGCCGCCGGCCTCGACGTCGACGACTTCGCCCCGCGCCTTTCGTTCTTCTGGAACGCCCACAACGATTTCTTCGAGGAGATCGCGAAGTACAGGGCGGCGAGGCGGATCTGGGCGAAGCGGATGAAGAACCGCTACGGCGCGAAGAAGGAACGGAGCTGGATGGTGCGTTTTCACACCCAGACGGCGGGCTGCTCGCTCACGGCGCAGCAGGTGGAGAACAACATCGCCCGCGTGGCGTACCAGGCGCTCGCCGCCGTGCTCGGCGGAACACAGTCTCTTCACACGAACTCGATGGACGAGGCGCTCGCCCTCCCCACGGAGAAGGCGGTGCGAATCGCGCTTCGGACCCAGCAGATTCTCGCCCACGAGACGGGCGTCATCAACACGGTCGACCCCCTCGGCGGGTCGTGGTTCGTCGAGGAATTGACCGACCGGATGGAAGAGGAAGCGGAACGCTATTTCGCCGAGATCGACGAGCGCGGCGGCGTGATCGCGGGAATCGAACAGGGTTATTTTCAAAGGGAGATCGCCGACGCCGCCTTCCGCTATCAGCGGGAAGTGGAAACGGAGGAGCGGATCGTCGTCGGCGTGAACCGTTTCGTCGATCACGACGAAAAGGAGGAAACGACCCCCCTTCTCGAGATCGCGCCGGAGGTGGAAAAGGATCAGGTCGAGCGGCTGGAACGGTTCCGCGCTTCGAGGAACGCCGCCTTGGTGAAGAAGGCGCTCGCCGACGTCTGCGCCGCCGCCGCGTCCGATACGAACCTGATGCCGGTCGTTCTCCAGGCGGTGCGCCACGGGGCGACCCTCGGCGAGATGGTCGGCGTGATCCGCGAACAGTTCGGTGTTTACCGGGAGCCGGCGGTCTTCTAGAAGAAGCCGGCGCCCCTGCGAAGGAAGGATCCCATGGACAGACCGATTCGCGTTCTCGTGGGAAAGGTGGGACTCGACGGCCACGACAGGGGAGTGAAAGTGGTGGCGAGCGCCCTGAGGGATGCCGGTATGGAGGTGATCTACACCGGTCTCCACCAGACGCCGGAAAACGTCGTGCGCGCCGCGGTGGAGGAGGATGTGGAGGTGGTGGCGATCAGTATCTTGTCGGGCGCCCATATGACGCTCTTCCCGAGACTTCTCGAACTGCTCCGGGAGAACGGCCGTGACGATATCCTCCTGTGCGGAGGGGGAATCATTCCGGAAAAGGACAGGCTCGCTCTCGAGAAGATCGGCGTGGGGGCTCTCTTCGGACCGGGAACCGACACCACCGAAATCGTTTCGTACCTCGAGGAAGAGGTGAAGAAAAGGCGCGCCCGCTGACACGGGAACGCTCGACCGATCGGGCCGTCGCGGCCGGGAGGACGGGATTGACCGGAACCGGACAGGGGAAACGGGTCGGCGTGGTGGGCGCCGGGACGATGGGTTCCGGAATCGCCCAGGTTTTCGCCGCGGCGAATTATCGCGTCGATCTCGTCGATATCGATGATGAGAGGATCGACGACGCGATCGGAAGGATCCGCGCCAGCCTGCGGAAGCTCGCCTCGAGGGGGGTGATCGACCCGGCCCAGGTCGATCCGGTGCTCGACCGGATCGAGGCGGTGGAAGACTGCCGGAACATTCGGCCCGCGACGCTCGTCATCGAAGCGGCGCCCGAGATATCGAATGTGAAACAGGAGATCTTCCGCCGGCTCGACGAGGCGATGCCGCCGGAGACGATTCTCGCGACGAACACTTCTTCCATCTCGATCACCGACATCGCCGCCGCCACCGATCGGCCCGACAGGGTGATCGGTATGCATTTCATGAATCCCGTTCCCGCCATGAGGCTCGTCGAGCTGATCCGGGGCGCCGCGACGAGCGACGGAACATACCGTTTCGCCGAGGCGATGGTCGGCGAACTGGGGAAGACCGCCGTCGAAGTGCAGGACTACCCGGGGTTCGTGGCAAACCGGATCCTCATGCCGATGATCAACGAGGCGATCTGCGCCCTCGTCGAGGGGGTGGCGAGCGCGGAGGATATCGACAGGGTGATGACCCTCGGTATGAACCATCCGATGGGGCCTTTGGCGCTCGCCGACTTCATCGGCCTCGACATCTGCCTTGCCATTCTCGAAGTTTTATATGAAAGCTATTCCGATCCGAAATACCGGCCGTGCGCGCTTCTCAGGAAGATGGTGGACGCGGGCTATCTCGGCAGGAAGAGCGGGAAAGGTTTTTTCAACTACGAATCGTAACGATCCCGGCCGTGGAGGACAGCAGAACGATGGATTTCAGGCTTACCGAGGAACAGGGAATGATCCGCGATATGGTGCGCCAGTTCGCGGAGGAGAAGCTCGCGCCCACCGCTTCCGAAAGGGACGAGAAGGAGATCCCCGCCGTGGAGGCGGCGAAGGAGTTCGGCCGGCTCGGGGTGATGGGGATGACGATTCCCGAGGAGTATGACGGCAACCGGCTCGATGATATTTCCGAGGCGATCGTCGTGGAGGAGTGCTCCCGGGTGGATGCCGCGTTCGGCGTGCTCGTCGCCGTTCACACCGGATTGTGCGCCACCTGTTTCGTGAAGCATGGCACGGAGGAGCAGAAGAAAAAGTACCTGCCGAAGCTCGCCACCGGCGAATGGATCGGCGCGTATTCCCTCTCCGAGGCGGGGGCGGGAAGCGATCCGTCGGCGTTGCGCTGCAGCGCGCGGAAGGAGGGGGACAAGTACATCCTCAACGGCGAGAAGACATGGGTGACGAACGGCGCGATTGCAGACGTCTACATTCTCATCGCGAGAACCGATGAGAACGCCCCGAAAGGGAAGGGCCTCACCGCCTTCATCGTGGAGAAGACGTTCCCCGGTTTCAAGGTGGGGAAGAAGGAGGAGAAGCTCGGCATCCGCTCGAGTGACACGGTGACTCTCGTCTTGGAAAACTGCGAGGTGCCGGCGGAGAATGTCCTCCTCGACGAGGGCCGGGGACTTCACGTGGCGTTCGGCGCTCTCGACAGGAGCCGTATCGGCATCGCGGCGCAGGCGGTGGGCATCGCCCAGGGAGCTCTCGAGCTGGCGGTGAACTATGCCAAGGAGAGGGAGCAGTTCGGAAAGCCGATCATCCGCCACCAGTCGATCGGGAACTATCTCGCCGACATGGCGACAAGAACGGAAGCCGCGAGGTTCCTCACCTACAGGGCGGCGTGGATGAAGGGGGAGGGGATGACCCACACGAAAGAGTCGGCCCAGGCGAAGCTGTTCGCCGGCGACACGGCTGTATGGGTCGCCGACAGGGCGGTGCAGGTTCTCGGCGGCTACGGTTACACGAAGGAGTTCGCCGCGGAGCGCTTCTACCGCGATGCGAAGATCACCCAGATCTACGAAGGGACGAACGAAATCCAGCGGCTCGTCATCGCCCGTGCCCTCGCGACGTAGGAAAGGGACGGATCTGATCCGGGTCCGCGGCGCATCGGAGCACAATCTCCGCTCGGTGAATGTCGATATCCCGCGAAACGCCTTCGTGGTGGTCACCGGCATGTCGGGAAGCGGAAAGTCGTCGCTCGCCTTCGATACGATCTACGCCGAAGGGCAGCGGCGGTACGTCGAGTCGCTCTCCGCCTATGCGCGCCAGTTTCTCGGGCAGATGGAAAAGCCCGCCGTGGAATCGATCGAGGGACTTTCGCCGGCGATCGCCATCGAGCAGCGATCCGCTTCGCGCAATCCCCGCTCCACCGTGGGCACGGTGACCGAAATCTACGATTACCTGCGGCTCCTGTTCGCGCGCGTGGGCGTTCCGCATTGCCCCGACTGCGCGATCCCGATCGAAACTCGGACGGTGCAGCAGATCGTCGACCAGGTCGCATCGTGGGGAGAAGGGGAGAAACTCCGAATCCTCGCTCCGGTGATCGGCGGCCGAAAAGGGGAGCACCGGGAGGTTCTCGAAAAGCTGCGAAGGGAAGGGTACACGCGGGTTCTCGTCGACGGCGAGGAGCGCGAGCTCGACGAAGAGATCCGCCTGGTAAAGACGAAGAAGCACGAGATCTTCCTGGTCGTCGATCGGGTGAAACTTTCGCCGAGGGTACACGGGCGCTTGGCGGACAGCGTCGCGACGGCCCTCGCCGCGGGCGGCGGCGTGCTTCATGTTCGAAGAGAAGGGGGAGACGACGCGGTCTTTTCCGAGAATCTCGCCTGCGGGCGGTGCGGTTTTTCCCTTCCCGAGATCAGTCCGAGGATCTTCTCCTTCAATTCCCCCTACGGCGCGTGTCCGGCGTGCAGCGGACTCGGCACGCGTAGGGAGATCGCGTCGCCCCTCGTAATCCCCGATGCCGACCGTTCGGTCGGCGAGGGAGGGATCGTACCGTGGGGTCCCGTGAGGGGGGCGTGGCACAGGAATATCACCGAGGCGCTCGCGAAGAGCTACCGGTTTTCCCTCGATACGCCGATCCGGCGGCTCGGCGCGAACGTGCGCCGGGTGCTCCTGTACGGCAGCGGCGAGAGAAGAATCACGGTACGCGTCGACAGGCCGACGGGGAGCGGGAAGCTGAAGGTCCGTTTCGAGGGGGTCGTGCCGTGGCTCGAACGGCGGTATCGGGAAACCGGCTCGGAAGGGGTGCGGCGTTGGATCGAAGGATTCATGTCGATCGGGCCGTGCCCCGAATGCAACGGCGCGAGGCTTCGCCGGGAGTCTCTCGCCGTTCGTCTCCACGGCCACACGATCGACGCGCTGACGGCGCTCTCCGTGGAGCGGCTCGACGAGACGATGCGCGCCGTCCGCTGGAGCGACCGTGAGATGGAAATCGGCTCCCAGGTGCTCAAGGAGATCCGCGAGCGTCTCCGTTTCCTCAACGACGTCGGATTGTCGTACCTCACGCTCGACCGGAGCGCGGCGACGCTCTCGGGAGGGGAAGCGCAGCGGATCCGCCTCGCCACGCAGATCGGTTCGGGCCTCACCGGAGTCTTATACGTCCTCGATGAGCCGTCGATCGGCCTTCATGCGCGGGACAACCAGCGCCTTCTCGCCACGCTGATGCGGCTTCGGGATCTGGGCAACACCGTTCTCGTCGTCGAACACGATCGCGAGACGATCGAAAGCGCCGACCACGTGATCGATATCGGCCCGGGCGCCGGGATCCACGGGGGGGAGATCGTCGCCGAGGGGAAGCCGGAGAAGATCGCCCGGTCGAAGCGCTCCCTCACGGGCGCGTATCTTCGCGCAGAGCGGGAAGTACCCCTTCCCGGCCGGCGCCGCGCGGGGAGCGGCCGCGCCGTGGAGGTGATCGGCGCGCGGGAGAACAATCTGAAGAATATCGACGTGGCGTTTCCCCTGGGAAAGCTGATCTGCGTGACGGGCGTATCCGGTTCGGGGAAGAGCACCCTCGTCGGGGAGATCCTTCATAAGGCGCTGGCGCGCAGACTCCACGGGGGGCGCGCCCTTCCCGGAAGGCATCGCCGGATCACCGGGCTCGCCGACGTCGACAAGGTGATCGCCATCGACCAGAGCCCGATCGGCCGGACGCCCCGCTCGAACCCGGCCACCTACACCGGGGCGTTCACCCCGATCCGGGAGATCTTCTCCATGCTCCCCGAGTCGAAGGTGCGCGGCTACCGGCCGGGACGCTTCAGCTTCAACGTGAAGGGGGGGCGGTGCGAGGCGTGCGCCGGCGACGGGACGATCAAGATCGAGATGCACTTCCTCCCCGATGTCTACGTGAGGTGCGATGTCTGCCGCGGTAGGCGGTACAACCGGGAGACGCTCGAGGTGCGTTTCCGCGGCCACTCGATCGCCGACGTGCTCGACATGACCGTCGACGAGGCGGGGGAACTGCTGAAGAACATCCCCGCCGTGAAAAGGAAACTCGATCTTCTCTCGCAGGTCGGGCTCGGCTATATCCATCTCGGCCAGTCGGCGACGACCCTTTCGGGTGGGGAGGCCCAGCGGATCAAGCTCTCCACGGAGCTTTCGAAGCGCGCCACCGGAAAAACGATATACATTCTTGACGAGCCGACCACGGGGCTGCACTTTGAGGATGTGCGTCTCCTCCTGGAAGTGCTCGGTCGCCTGGTGGACGGCGGGAACACGGTGATCGTGATCGAGCACAACCTCGACGTGATCAAGACGGCCGACGAGGTGATCGACCTCGGACCCGAGGGAGGAGAGGGCGGTGGTGGGGTGGTTGCGAGGGGGACCCCGGAGGAGGTCGCCCTCGTGAACGCGTCGCACACGGGACGGGAGCTGAAAAAGGTCCTGGCGAAGGGGCGCGCGGCGCCGGCGATCGGCGGGAAGAAGAGACGATCGCGGAGAATCGGATGAACAACCGGCCGAGGGAGAAGGGCGCGCCGCAGAGAACTCCCCTGTGGGCGAGGCATCGGGAGGCGGGGGGAAAGATCGTTCCCTTCGCCGGATGGGAAATGCCGATCCGCTACACATCGATCCTCGAGGAACACGAGGCGGTGCGGAGTGCGGCGCGATTGTTCGATGTCTCCCACATGGGCGACATCATTCTCACCGGCGCCGACGCGATCCCCGAAACGGAGAGGATCACCACGGCGCGCCTGTCGGGGAAGAGCGCAGGCTTCATCCAGTACGCCCTGCTGCTCAACGAGGAGGCGGGCATTCTCGACGATATTCTCGTCTACCTTCTCGACGGGCGCGTAATGCTCGTGGTGAACGCCGTGAACCGGGCGAAGGATCTCGAATGGATCCGCGCCCACGCCGACGGGGATGTCGATGTGACCGACTCGAGCGGGGAGATCTCGCAGATCGCCGTGCAGGGTCGGGCGTCGGAGATGATCTTATCGCGCCTCGCCGGCGACGGCTTCGTCGATCCCGGCTACTATCGCTCCACTAAGGCAACGATCGCCGGGATGGAGACGATCGTGTCGCGCACCGGTTATACGGGCGAGTTCGGATACGAGATCTACGCGCCGTGGGACGGTGCCGTCGCGATCTGGGACGCGTGCCTCGCCGCCGGCGCCGGCACCGGTCTCAAGCCGGTCGGCCTCGGCGCGCGCGACTCGCTCCGTCTCGAAATGGCGTATTGCCTTTACGGGAAGGATATCGATGAGACGGTGAACCCGGTGGAGGCGAAGTTGACGTGGACGGTGCGCGGGAAGAAAGAGGAGTGGATCGGGAAGGAAGCGTACCGGGAGGTGAAGGAGAAGGGGACCGATCGGCTGCTCACCGGTTTTCTCCTTGGGAAAAAGGAGATACCGAGGCACGGTTTCGATATTCTTCACGAGGGCGCCCGGGTAGGCGTCATCACGAGCGGCGGCTATTCTCCCACGTGCCGGGCGGGGATCGCCCTCGGCTACGTGAACACCGCCGTCGCGACCGCCAGCGAAGGTTTTGAAGTGAACATCCGCGGTCGCCGCGCGCCGGCGACCCCCGTGAGGGGATCGTTCGTCCCCTCATCGGTGAAGGGGGACGAGGAGGACTCGAAGTGAACATTCCGGAAGACCGCCAGTACACGAGGGAACACGAGTGGATTCTCGTGGATGACGGCATCGCCACGATCGGCGTCACCGACTTCGCGCAGTCGGAGCTGGGGGACATCGTGTTCATCGAACTTCCCGACGTCGGCGACGTGATGAGCGCCGACGATACGGTGGCGACCATCGAGGCGGTGAAAACCGTGGCCGATCTCTTCACCCCTTTCCCGGGTAAAGTGGTGGAAGTGAACGAGCGGCTCGCCGAGGATCCCGACCTGGTGAACCGCGATCCGTACGGCGAGGGATGGATCGTTCGGATCGAGGTGGATGGAGAAGGGGAGGTCGGTGACCTGCTCGAAGCGGCGGAGTACAACAGCCTGGTGGAAGAGGAAGGCGCCGACTGAACGGGGCGGCGCGCGGAGTGCGACGATGAGCTATATCCCTCACCGCGAGGAAGACCGCCGCCGCATGCTTGATGCGATCGGCGTCGGGGGCATCGACGACCTGATGGAGGAAGTGCCGGAAGAACTCCGGTTTTGCGACGAACTTCCCCTCGGCCGCGCCCTCTCCCAGCAAGAGCTGATCGAGGAAATCGACCGCGCCGCGGCGCGATGCGCCGGCTCGACGGTCGATGCGTTCCTCGGGGGAGGGATCTACGATCACTACACCCCCTCGCTCGCCGAGGCGACGATGGCGCGTCCCGAGTTCTACTCGGCCTACACGCCCTACCAGGCGGAAGTGAGCCAAGGGACGCTCCAGGCGATGTTCGAATTCCAGAGCCTCCTATGCGATCTCACGGCGATGCCCCTGGCGAATGCTTCCCTGTACGACGGCGCCACCGCCCTTGTCGAGGCGCTTTGGATGGCGGTGTCCGAGGGGAAGGGGCGGACCTCCGTGGTGGTGCCGCGAACGCTGAACCCCCGTTACCGGGCGGTGCTTCACTCCCATGTCGCCGGGAGGATGACCCTCGACGAGGTGGACGTCGACGGCCGGGGCCGGATCGACGAGGCCGCCCTCGCCGCGGCGCTTTCGGACGACACCGCCGCGGTGGTCGTGCAGAACCCGAACTACTTCGGCCACCTGGAGGATGTGCGGGCCGTGTCCGAGGCCGCGCACGGCGCCGGGGCGCTGTTGATTCACGTCTTCGAGCCGGTCAGCCTCGCCCTTCTCGAGCCGCCCGGCGCCGCGGGGGCGGATATCGCCGTGGGCGAGGGCCGCGCCCTCGGATCACCGATCAACTTCGGCGGACCTTTGATCGGCCTTTTCACGTGCGCCGAGCGGTTCCTGAGGAAGATGCCGGGAAGGCTCTCTGGACTGACCGAGGACCAGGACGAAAAAAGAGCGTTCACCCTTACCCTCCAGACGAGGGAGCAGCATATCCGCAGGGGGAAGGCGACGTCGAACATCTGCACCAACCAGCAACTCCTGTCGCTCGGTGCGCTCGTCCATCTCGCCTCTCTCGGTCCCGAAGGGTTCCGCCGAGCGGCGCTCCTGACGCAGGAAAGGGCGCTCCGGCTGCGCGATGCCCTCGGTGCGGCGGGCGCCGAGTTCCCTTTCCCGGAAACGCCTTTCTTCCGGGAGTTCGTCGTGCGGATCCCCGAACCTCTCGTCGCGGCGCTCCTGGAAGAGAGGATCGTCCCGGGAATCTCCCTGGAGGGCGACTATCCCGAGTACGGAAGCTGCCGTCTCGTGGCGGTCACCGAGAAACGCAGCCTCGAATCGATCGATCGCTTCGCCGTGACGGCGGGCCGTTTCATGGAGAAAAGGACGGGAGGGCGCCATGCCGATTCCGCTCCTCTTTGAGATCGCCCGAGGGCGAAGCGCCGATCACCTTCCCGCCACCGAGCGGCCGGAGGAGGAGATCGCACGCTCTATTCCCGGGAAGTTTCGCAGAGAAGGGCCGCTGCCGATCCCCGAGGTGGCGGAACTCGATCTGGCCCGCCACGTGGAGCGTCTGGCGAAGCGAAATCATTATATAGAAAAAGATATCTACCCTCTCGGTTCGTGCACGATGAAGTACAACCCGAAGGTGCATGAAAAGGTGGCCGCCGACGGCCGCATCGCCGCACTCCATCCTCTCCTTCCGGAGAAGCACGTGCAAGGCGCCCTCGGCCTCCTCGTCGAATTGGAGGAAAGTCTCACGGCGATCACCGGCATGGACGGCTTCACCCTCCAACCGGCGGCGGGGGCGCACGGCGAGTTCACCGCCATGAAGATGATCGATGCGTTCTACCGGAAGAAGGGGGAGAGGAGGATCAAGGTGATTACACCCGACTCCGCCCACGGGACGAACCCGGCGTCGGTGCGTCGCGTCGGGTTCGAGGCGGTGGAGGTGAAGAGCAACGAGCGGGGGGAGCTGTCGATCCGCCGTCTCGAGGAGGTGGCCGACGAATCGACGGCGGCGCTCATGCTGACGCTGCCGAATACGCTCGGGCTCTTCGAAACGCAGCTATCGCGGATCATGGAAATCATGCACGGTGTGGGGGCGCAGGTCTATCTCGACGGCGCGAATATGAACGCCCTTCTCGGGCTGATCCGGCCTGGGGACGTCGGTTTCGACGTGATGCATTGCAACGTGCACAAGACCTTCGCCACCCCTCACGGCGGCGGCGGTCCCGGCGCCGGGCCGGTTGGAGTGAAGGAGCACCTCCTCCCCTTTCTTCCCTCCCCGCGGCCGGAGAGGAGGGAAGGGGGATTCCGGTGGGGCGGAGCATCGCTCGACTCGATCGGCCCCGTGCATTCGTTCTGGGGAAACTTCGGTGTTCTCCTGAAGGCGTATGCCTATATCCGCCATCTCGGCGCGGCCGGTCTCGTCGAGGTGCAGCGCCACGCCGTGCTCAACGCTAACTACTTGCGGAAGCGGATCGAGAAAGAGTATCCCGTGCCCTACGAGAGAAGGGCGATGCATGAGTTCGTCTCCTCCGCACTTCGCTTCCGGAGCGCCGGCGTCCACGGCGCGGACATCGGGAAGAGATTGCTCGACTTCGGATTCTATGCCCCGACAATCGCTTTTCCCCTCATCGTCAAGGAAGCGCTCATGATCGAGCCGACCGAGACGGAGAGCCTCGAAACGATCGACCGCTTCGCGGACGCGCTTCTGGAGATCGCACGGGAGATCGCCGAGGAACCGGAGACGGTCCGCTCCGCCCCCCACACCACGGCGATTCGCCGCGTAAACGAGAGTCTCGCGTCGAGGAAACCGGTGCTCCGGTGGACCGGCGCCGCGCCGCCGCGCTGGACATCGCCGCCGCTGGTCGTATAGTCGTACCGCGAAACGGTAACGCGCCGGGAGAACGCCGATGCCCCCACTGCTCGATATCGAGGATCTCGAGGTTAGCTTCGATGTGCGCGGCGAGACGATCCACGCCGTCGATACGGTTTCCCTGACCGTCGGCGAAGGGGAGGTCGTCGGCCTTGTCGGGGAGTCGGGGTGCGGGAAGAGTGTCACCACGCTGTCGGTGCTCCGTCTCCTGCCGCGGCGGACCGGTCGAATCACCGGCGGGGCGATCCGCTTCGGTGACGACGGGATCGACCTTCTCGCCCTCCCGGAGAAGGAGATGAACCGGATCCGGGGGGCGAAGATCTCGATGGTCTTCCAGGAGCCGATGACGGCGCTCAACCCGGTGCTTACCTGCGCCAGCCAGCTCGACGAGGTTTATCGCCTTCACCGGGGATGGAAAGGGGCGACGGCTCGGGCCGCCTCGATCGATCTTCTCGCGGAGGTGGGAATCGCCGATCCGGTGGCGACCCGTCGCAGTTATCCCCACCAGCTCTCGGGCGGCATGCGCCAGAGGGTGCTCCTCGCCATGGCGCTCGCGTGCCGTCCCCGCCTTCTCATCGCGGACGAACCGACGACGGCACTCGACGCGACGATCCAGGCGCGCATCCTTTCGCTCCTTTCCGATGTGCAGCGCCGTCACCGGATGGCGCTCCTCCTGATCAGCCACGACCTCGGTGTCGTCGGGGCGTTGGCGGACCGCGTTGCGGTGATGTACGCCGGCGAAATCGTCGAGGAGGGACCCGTCTCGGATGTGCTCGTCACGCCGCGCCACCCGTACACCCGGGCGCTGTTGCGCGCGTTGCCCGTACCCGGCGCGGGAGGCGGCGGCATGGAACCGATCGAAGGGAACGTGCCCGACGGAAAGGCGGCCGGCGCGATGTGCCGGTTCGCGCCGCGGTGCACCGTGGCGCGGTCCGAGTGTTTCCGCGGCCATCCCGTCCTGCTCGGCCGCCCCGGGGGGGGGCTGTGCCGCTGCATCCCCGGCGTAATGAACGGGGATCGGCGTTGAGCGGGGGGAAAGAGATCTTCCGCGCGCGCGCAGTGGTGAAGGAGTACATCCCGGGAAGGGGCTTCTTCGGCCGGAGCCGCCGGCCGGTGCGCGCCCTCGACGGGGTCGACCTTTCGATCGACGAGGGGGAAGTGGTCGCCCTCGTCGGGGAGAGCGGCTCGGGGAAGAGCACCTTCGCGCGAATAGCCGTCGGTCTCGAGCCGCCGACCTCCGGGTCGATCCGCCTCGGCGGAATCGACATCGCGCCGGGCGACAAGGCGGCGCTACGTGCCGCCCGCCGGCGGATGCAGATCATTTTCCAAGACCCGTCGGGATCGCTCAACCCGCGGATCACCGCGGGAGAGGCGCTCGCCGAGGTGATCCGCGTCCATCGTCGCGCTCCGCGCCGCGCGGCGAAAGAAGCCGCCGTCGATCTGCTCGAACGGGTCGGACTCGGCGGCGACGATTATCGACGCTATCCCCACGAGTTCAGCGGGGGACAGCGCCAGAGAATCGCCATCGCCCGCTCCCTCGCGGCGTCGCCCCGCTTTCTCGTGGCGGACGAGCCACTCTCGGCGCTCGATGTTTCGATTCAGGCTCAGATCCTTCATCTCCTGATCCGCCTGAAGAAGGAGTTCGCACTGACCCTACTGTTCATCACCCATAATCTGGCGGTCGTGGAAAACATCGCCGACAGGGTCGCGGTGCTCTACCGCGGGCGGATCCAGGAGGAAGGCCCCGCCGGACTTCTCCTTCGCACGCCGCTCCACCCCTACACGAAGGAACTCGTCGCCGCGGCGGTTCTTTTCAGGCCGGGCGGCGGGCGCCCCGTCGCCGATCTCTCCTCCGCCGTTCTACCCGATCCTCCGGCGGCGGAAGGGTGCCCCTTCGAGCCGCGATGTCCGATCGCCCGGGCGCGCTGCGTCGGCGCGCGGATCGAAGCGATCGACACCGGCGGGGGGAGAAAGGTGGCCTGTCTCAGGGCGACCGGGGAAGACACCCCTGCTTAGAGTGTGATTTTCCAGGGGTTAGCCCCTTGACACTCCCTGGGCCGCTTGGTAGAGTGCGCGGAGTGTGCGGCGCAAAAACGGGATCGATCCGGGCGGGCGGCCGCACCGTTCGAGAAATGGTTCTTGCCGAAAGGAGCGGAGAGTATGTTCGGAAAGAAAGGTTCTTTCTGGCGTTGCCCCGTACTCCTCGTATTGCTCGTCCTAGCGGCCGCACCCCCATCGCAGGTTCTAGGGCAAAACCAGGATACCGGGATTCTGTCCGGGACCGTCCGTGACAAGGATACGGGCAAGCCGATCCCCTGGGCCGATGTGCTCGTCGAGGGAACGGGCAAGGGCGCCGTCGTCCAGGCGAACGGCACGTTCACACTGCCCGGTATCCCGGCCGGGATGCACAACATCATCGTCAGCCGGATCGGCTACGAATCGAAGACGACGGAAAACTACAACGTCGTCGCCGGCACCGTGAATCCCCTGAACGTTCTTCTCGCCCCGCTCGCCACGAGGATGAAAGCGGTCAGCGTGGAAGGGGAAGACGACGAAGTGGACATCGAGTCGTCCACGTCGAGCAACAAGATCACCAAGGAAGAATTCAAGGTGAGGGCGATCAACAACGTGACCGACGCCCTCGCGAAACAGCCGGGCGTGATCGTCGATCCGGGAGGCGGTGTCCATGTCCGGGGAAGCCGGACCGACGAAACGAAGTACTACGTCGACGGCATGCCGGTGACGAACGCCTTCCAGGCGGGTACGTCGCTCAACGTCTCGTTCGCCGCGCTCTCCGAGATCGAGCTGCTCAGCGGCGGGTTCGACGCCGAGTATGGAAACGCCTCTTCGGGTATCGTGAATATCACCACCGCGGAGGGAGGACGCACTTTTTCCGGGCTGGTTCGGTTCTTCACCGACGATTTCGGGGCGCCCGACAAGACGTACTACAACTCGGACGATCTCGCCCTCGCTCTCGGCGGTCCGGTGCTCTCGAAGGATTTGCGTTTCTACCTGTCGGGCGAAGGGATCTGGAGCAACACGTACCTGCCGGTGAACCGGGAATACAACAAGCACAAGATTCTCGGCATCACCTTCCGCGACAGGAATGATAATTCGTACCAGGGCCAGGGGAAACTGACCTATTTCTTCACACCCGAGAAAAAACTTTCAACGGAAATGCTTTATACGCGGCGGATCCGTGCGCCGTACAGGCACACTCTCAGTCGCACCGGTTGGTGGTCCGCCGAGAACCGGCACTGGTGGTTCGAGCCTCTCGATTCGACCTATGTGTTCTACTCCGGCCCGGAGCATGACACCCGGATCGCGCGGATCGACCAGCAGGCGAGCCTCAGCTGGACGCATACTCTCTCGCCGGAAACGTATTACACCGCCAAGCTGGCGCGGTTCAGCAGCAACAACCTGGAGAGGGTCGGGCAGAAGAATCCCCGAGACTATCTCCCCTTCTTCGGCACCGAAAACCAGATCGATCCATTGAACCGGTATTTCGCCGTGGAGGGAGACTATCCCCTGTACGACGAATACCAGTCCTCCACGGTGACATTGAAAACGGACCTCACGAGCCAGTTCCACCGGAAACACAGGGGAAAGATGGGGCTGCAGCTCGACTACTACGACATGGCGAATTTCAACGCCCAGTTCCCCGATTCGAACAACATCGAGGGACGGTTTCCCGACAGGTACCACGTATACTCGTGGGGGGGTGCCCTGTACGCGCAGGACCGCTTCACATACGAAGGAATGGTGGTGAACGGCGGGCTGCGCTGGGATTTCTATGATCCCGGTCTCAAGGCGGTCCGGCTCGACAACGAATCGCGTGCGTCCCGCTTCCTTCCGCCGAATGATATCTCCCTCGGCGCGCGGCTCAACTCGCAGATCAGTCCTCGCCTCGGCATGGCGTACCCGATCACCGACCGGGATGTTCTTCATTTTCATTACGGCCGTTTCTACCAGCTGCCGAGTCTCTCCGACATGTACACCTCCATCGGCGTGACGAACCAGACCCCCGGAAGCGTCACGGGGAACGTCAGTCTCGATCCGGTGAAGACGATCAGTTACGAACTCGGCGTCGATCACCAGCTCACGGGGCTGCTCAATCTCGACATGACGGTTTTCTTCAAGGATATCTTCGGATGGATCGATACGCAGGAAGATCCGAACGGAACGCTGGCGAGCACCGGGGCGGACCCGGCGGTCACTTTCGTGAACCAGGCGTACGGCACGGTGAAGGGTCTTGAGTTCAAGCTACGCCGGAAGTTCCGAAACAAGTTCGGCGGCAGCCTGGTCTACACCCTTTCACGCGCCACCGGGACGCACTCCGATCCGAACACGCAGCTCCTCATCGGTCTCGGCCAGCTGAACCGGAAGCCTCTCGGTGAGAGTCCCCTCGATTGGGACCGCACCCATACGCTGGTGGGGAACCTGATCCTCTCCGACCCCGGGGTGTGGGAGATCTCCACCGACTTCACATACCAAAGCGGCGCACCGTTCACGCCGCAGGAGTTCAACCAGCGGCAGGTCCTCGCGGAGGATGTGAACAGCGGACGGCTGCCGGAAGAATCGTGGCTCGACATCCGGGCGAACAAGCTCTATTCGATGTACGGGCAGGAATTCAGGCTCTATGTGGAAGGGACGAACCTCCTCGATCGCCGGAATATCGCCACCTTCGATCCGAGCGATTTTCCGAGCAATACGGGACTCCACGCCGAGTACTATACCGAGGAGGGGCAACTCGGCGGCGCGTACAATCTGCACGAAGTGAATGCGTCGAGCGAGGACCGCTACATTCCCCTGAACGACCCAAGGGTATTCGACCCGGGTCGCGCCTTGAAGATGGGTATCATGCTCGACTGGTAGGACCACCGGGTGGTCCGCACCGCTGGGGAGGCTCGAAAAATGTCTGGCCGTTATGGGAATCGATCAGTAACCGGAGGCGTGGGACGGTTCGCCGGCGGGGCGCCTTGTGCCCTTCTCGTCGTTGCGGTGCTCCTCGCCGTCATCGCCGGCGTCGGCTCGGCGCGGATGACCGATGAGCAACTCGGCGCGTCGGCACAGATTCCGGAAAACGTCTCTCCCGTGCTCCGGTTCCTGACGAATTTCCACAACGTGGGGAAACTGATTCTCCATATTTCGAACCAAGGGATCTTCGGCACCTTCGGGACGGCCGATTTCAACGTCGCCCCGTCCGCGCAATGGCCGCCGGGAGTGCCGCATGAATACCTCTACGCCGCCGGCATCTGGCTGGGGGGCGTGATCGAAACCGAAGGGGGAGATGTCGACACCCTTGTCTCGGCGGCGGTCTACCAGCGGGAGTTCTGGCCCGACTTTTTCGATCCCCTTGCCACGATCTACGAAACCTGGGAGGGTCGCCCCGGGCGGCAGCGCTATTTCGATGACGACGGCGACGGCTCGGTCGACGAAGACGAGATCGACGGCATCAACAACGATCCGTGGAACGACACGCGGATCGACGAGGATCACGCCGCCATCAGCCAGCAGATGTTCCGCTGCACGTACTATGACACCACCGATTTCAACGATCGGATTTCCGACCCGAGATCGTTCCACTATCCCATCGGGTTGAAGGTGACCCAGGAGAGCTACCAGTGGGTGGGGCCGAACTGGGACGATTTCGTCGGAATCGACTTCACCATCGAGAATATTTCCCAGAGGAGCATTCGCGCCGCGTACGTCGGCTTCATGGTCGATTCGGATGTGGGAAACACGAGGCTCACCGATGCGATCTTCAACGATGATCTTTCCAATTTCATCAGCCAGGATACGACTTTGATCGTGCCGGGGGCGGAACCGGAGGATCTCAGTTTGAATATCGCCTACATGCGCGATGCCGAGGGAGGAGACGACGGCTCGGACGCCGACGGTCTTTTCGGTGTCATGTTTCTCGGCCACACCGTCGACTCGAGCGGGATCAACGCGCCGGCGAAGGTGGAGATCCACGCCTACCGGTCATGGTCGAGCGGCGAGGAGGATCCGGAGGACGACAGGGAGCGGTACCGCTATCTCAGGGGGAACCGGAACGAGCCCCCGGGAAGTCCGATCTGGCTCCAGCATATCGACCCCCCCGAATTGAGGCCGGCCGATTACCGGATGCTCGTTTCCGCAGGGCCGTTTCGGGAAATCCTTCCGGGCGACGTGTTGAAGTTCCAGTCGGCCTTCGTCATCCTCGACAGCAAGGGCCTGAACCGTGACGACGAGAATGTCGTGCGGACCCAAATGCTCGGAAACGCGATCGCCGCGCAACGAATCTTCAACCGCGACTGGACGGCCGCATCGGCGCCTCCGCCCCCGAACCAACGACTCATACCCGGCGATCACAGGATCACCCTCGAGTGGGACGACTTCTCCGAGCTCACCCCCGACCCCCTTTCGAGAAAGCTCGATTTCCAGGGGTATGAGATCTGGAAGTCGGTCGGATGGAGGCGCGAAACCGCCGACCCGGGTGACGACACGTGGTTCCTCATCGCCGATATCGACAAGGAGGAACTGTCCAACTTCGACACCGGCGCCCAGGGGGTGGGAAAATATCGTTACATCGATTCGAAGGATGTGAAAAACGGTTTCCCGTACTGGTACGCCGTAGTCGCCTACGATCAGGGCGACCCGGAAGCGGGGATCGCGCCGGAGCACGGCAAATTTTCCCAGGCGAAGCAGCTCGTTTACGCCCGTTTCAGCCCGACCCGGTCGCTCGACGACGCCGTGGACGTGTACGACGTGGACGAGGCGACGGGCGAAGTGTCGGCGAAGGAGATCCGGACCGTGCAGAACGTCCGCGTCGTTCCGAATCCGTACAAGGAGAGGGCGGCCTGGGACGAGAGCGACTCGGCGATGAACCCGACGGGGAGAAAGATCTACTTCGTCAATCTCCCGGAAAGGGCGACGATTACGATTTACACCCTTGCCGGTGATCTGGTACAGACGATTGAGCACAACTACACCACGAGTCCGGAAATCGACAGAACGTTCTGGAACCTGGTGTCGAGGAACAATCAGGAAGTGGTGAGCGGAATCTACATCTACCATATCCAGTCGGAGGTGGGAGAGAAGGTGGGACGCTTCGCTATTCTCCGTTGAAAAGGACGGCGCCTGTAACGCCCATGTTCGCGGGGGCGATCGGAAAGTGAATGGAAGGGAGGAGAGAACGTTGAAGTCGATGAGGATCTTCCTGGCCCTCGCCGGGGTCGTCCTGATGCAGGGACCGGCGCAAGGGGGCGAGGTCTTCGCCAAGGTGGGAACCATCGGCGCCCAGTTTCTGAAACTAGGCGTGGGTGGTCGCGGCGTGGCGATGGGCGATGCGTTCGTCGCCGTGGCGGACGACGCGTCGGCGCTTTACTGGAACCCCGCGGGGATCGCCCAGCTGCAGGGGAACAGCCATGTTTTTCTTTCCCATTCCACCTGGCCGGCGGAAATCGGCCATGAATTTGCCGGTTACGTCTTCACATACGGCTCGATTCCCGGTGTGCTCGGCGTGAGCGTCAACGTGCTGCAGATGGACCCGATGATCCGTACCACCGAGTACCACCCCGATGGGATCAACCTGGCGGGGTCGGAGGAACTCGAGCAGTTCGACGCCGGCGATCTCGCCATCGGTTTCAGCTACGCCCAGTTTCTCACCGACAAATTCTCCTTCGGAGGAACGGTGAAGTGGATCCACCAGGGTCTGGAGGAGGAATTCGCCGAGGGGTTGAACTTCGACTTCGGAACGCTCTACCATACCGGTTTCCGGACGGTCACGGTGGGGATGACGATACAGAATATCGGTCCCGAAATGAGCTTCATCGAGCAGCGTTTCTCCCCTCCGACGGCGTTCAAGCTCGGACTTTCGATGGATGCGTTCCGTGCGAACCGCCAGAACCTCCTCGTATCGACCGAGTTTAACCACCTGAGTGATAACCAGGAGCGGGCGAACCTCGGCCTGGAGTACGAGTACACCCCTCTCGACAGAGTCTCCCTCGCCCTGCGCGGCGGTCTGACGCCGAAGCGGGATACGCAGCAGTACGCCTTCGGCTTCGGCGTCCGGTTCCCCACCAGCTCGAACGCCAGCGCGAAAGTGAACTACTCCTACAGCCAGCTCGATTTACTCGGAGGCGCGCACCAGATCAGTGTCAACCTGATCTACTGAGCCGCGCGCCCGGTGACCGGCGGCCAAGGAGCGAACCGCCGTGAAACGGTTTCTCACCCTTCTTCTCGTGATCGGGACGACCTTCGCATTGCCGCCGGTGATCCGCGCCGTGCGGGCGGATGGTGAACCGGCTTCCTCGTCGGGCGATATCCGCTTCGTGTTCGACACGTCGTCGTTCCGAGGTTCCAACGCCGCCTCGCGGGAAGAGCTCTTCCTCCTCATCCCGAACCGGGAGCTGAAGTTCGTCAACCGGGGAAACGGACGCCTCGAGGCCGACATCGACGTTCGCGTACTGTTCAGGCGCTGGCCCACCGGGGAGGTTCTTCTCTACAAGACGATCAATGCGGTTCTCGAGACGCCGTCCAGCGAAGCGGCGAGGGGGATTCACGATCTGGAGGTGCTTCAGAAGCAGTTCTTCATCGAACCGGGACCGTTCGAGGTGGAGGTCACCGTTGCGGACCGGAACACCAGGGGCTTCGGTTTCTTCCACCTCTTCGGAAGGAGTCCGACGGAGGGAACCGCCTCGGGCCGTTTCGTGGCGAGGCGGTTCGCCCCGGAGGGACTTCAGCTTTCCGATCTCCTTTTCGCCCGGGGAACGGGAAAATCGATATCCGACGTGGTACCGAACCCGAACCGCCTCTACGGCGCGATGCTCCCGTCGCTTTCCTATTATTACGAAGCGTACGATCCTCCCGCCGATGGTGGAGATTCACCGGGAGAACTCTTTGTGCGCCACGAGATCGTGGGAGGCGACGGCACAGTTTATCTGAGGGAGGACCGGATACTCTCGCCCCTGGCCGAGGGGAAGGGATATCGGAACCGGATGAACCACGATCTGCGCTCACTGCCCGGCGGCGCGTACACCCTCCGGATCACGGCGAGGCCGCAGACACGCTCCGATTCGGTGATCGTCGAGGCGCCGTTTCACGTGGTGTGGCGCAAATCGGACATCTCCGCGCTGGAGGACGGTTCCGCCGCGGGCGACGAACTCTTCACCGAGATGAACCTCGACGACGAGATCGCCTCGCTCCGATACATTCTCGTTCCCGATGATCTTTCTCACCTCAAGGGCCTCCCCAGGGAGAAGCAGAAGGAGTGGATCGAGGCGTACTGGAAGGAGAAGGACCCGACGCCCGGAACGGAGGCGAACGAGCTGCGGATGGAGCATTACAGGAGGATTCAGCACGCGAATCAAAGATTCACCGCCATGCGCCAGAAGGGCATGGATACCGACAGGGGCCAGATCTACATCCGCTACGGCGAACCGGACGAGATCAGCAGCGGGTATTCGGCGCAATCGTTTATCACCCCCCTCGGGGGGCGCTCGCACCTTTCCGATCAGGCGGACGTCACGGGATCACTCGGCGGCTTCAACGTCGAGGAAAAGGCGTACGAAATCTGGACGTATAGCGAACGAGGGCGTTTTCTCGGCGAGCGAAGAAATCGCGGAGCGGGGCTCGAGCTACGGTTCGTCTTCGTCGACGTGGAGGGTTGGGGCGATTACACCCTCATCCAAAGCACCGACCCGACGGAGTTCTGAGGGGGACAAAACGGTTGACAATACGGGGCGACCTTCGTAGAGTTTAGCTTTCTCAACAGGTTATGAGGTTCATCTTATCACGCTTTTTCGCGGGGAAATCAAATTCGACGACTTGACGTGCCGTGGCGTCGCGATGATAGTCGCGATAGCGGCCGGCACCGGAGGGGAGAGTTCATGGCGTTTCAGGGCATCACACTGAGGAGCGTTTTCCGCCGGGGGGCGATCGTCGCCTTCCTTCTTCTCGCTTCATTCGCGTTCGCCGCGGCGCAGGATGCGCAGAGCGCCGCGGACATGCCGATGGACAGCGGCGCAGTGGCCGATACCATGGCCGGCATGACCGATACCTTGGCGACGGAGACCACCGATTCGCTCGCGGCCGGAATGACCATGGATACCGCCGAGCCGGAAGGGTTCATGGACCGGATCGCCAACAGCGGTCTCGTCACGCTCTTCCACAACGGCGGCACCTTCATGTGGCCGCTCCTCATCCTCTCGGTGATCGGCCTCGCCGTTTTCTTCGAGCGCTTCTGGACCTTCTCGAAGGCGAGGACGAATGTTCGTAAGTTCATGGCCCGTATCTCCAACGCGTTGACGAAGGAGGGGATCGAGGGCGCCATGCGGGTCTGCGAAGAGACGAGGGGACCGATATCCGCGGTGCTGCATGCCGGGTTGATGAAGGCGGGACGCGGTCCGGACGCGATCGAGAAGGCGATCCAGTCCTCGGGGACGATCGAGATGTCGTTTCTCGAGCGCGGGCTGGTGGTGATCTCCTCGGTGGCCACCATCGGGCCTCTTCTCGGCTTCCTCGGAACGGTGTCCGGGATGATCAACGCCTTCGAGGCGATCGCCGCCGCGGACCAAGTGAATGCGAAAGTGGTGGCGGGCGGTATCTCCGAAGCGCTGATCACCACCGCCGCCGGGCTGATGATCGCGATTCCGGCGCAGGCGGCCTACAACTACTTCGTCGCTCAGATCGATAAGTTCATCATTGAAATGGAAGAGGCGTCCACCGAGATGATCGACACGCTGATCTCCATGGAGAGCGAGTAGATCGCGGGATGATTCTGAAGAAGAAAACACGCTCGGAGCCGGAGATCCCCAGTTCGTCGATGTCGGACGTCGCATTTCTCCTGCTCATTTTCTTCCTGGTGACCACCATTTTCAACCTCGAGCGGGGTCTCGACCTGACGCTGCCGAACTCCCAGTCGTCGCCGAAGCGGATCAACCCGAAGAATATCTGCGAAATCAAGATCGCCGCCACGGGGAAGATCACCATCGATGACAAGGAAGTGGGACTTCCGGAGATCGAAACGATCGTCCGGAAAAGGGCGCTGGAGAACGAGAAGCTCATGTGCGTCATCGAAACCGATCCGAAGGCGTACTACGGTTTCATGGTCGATGTGCTCGATGAGCTGAAGACGGCGGAGGCCCGGAAGATCACGCTGCGGACGGGGAAGGGGTAGCGGTGAGCCACAAGCGATTCAAGAGGAAGGCGGGGGCGCCGGCGGTGGTTCCCACATCATCGATGGCGGACATCGCGTTCCTCCTGCTGATCTTCTTCATGGTGAGCACGATTTTCAAGCTCGAGGACGGCCTCCCGGTTAAGCTGCCGAAGTCGGCGGACGCCGAACAGATCGCCCGGGAGAGAGTGGCGTACATCTGGATCGACAAGAGGGGCGAGCTGTCGATCAACGATAATATGGTCGATCTCTCCGCGGTGGGAGGGATCGTACTCGGGAAACTCGCCCAGAATCCCGCGTTGATCATCGCTTTCAAGGCGGACGCGCAGGTGCCGTACGACCGAATGGCCGACCTGATGGAGGAGCTGAAGAAGGTGAACGCCACGAAGGTCTCCTTTTCGGCCGACTTCGAGAAGAAAAGGCAGTAGCGATGCAACAGTTCGCCAACATCGAACTGAAACTCAATTTCCGGAAGTACTTCGATGTGGCGCTCATCCTTGCGGTGTTCGCCCATATCGCGGGGTTCTTCCTTTCTCCACGCTACAAGCCGGTGCCGTACGTTCCCCCACCGGACGACGAGATCGTGGTGATCGAGGAGCTCGAGGAGGTGGAGGTGCCCCTGCCCCCCGTGGAGGTCGCCCGTCCCCGGATTCCGATTGCCGCGGAATTCGCCGAGGTCGAGATCTCCGAGGAAGCGGATCCGGAGGAGACGATCGAGGACACCGATGTGGATATCGAGAACCCTTCCGCCGCGAGGCTGAACTATGTCGATCCCGGCGAAGGATCGGAGTTCACTTCGTTCAGCGATCCTCCGATGGAGAAGAGAATCTACAAGCCGGTCTATCCCGCCATCGCGAAGCAGGCCGGCATCGAAGGAACGGTGGTGGCGAAGGTGTATATCGATGAAAAGGGAAACGTGATCCGGGTCGAGATTCTCCAGTCTCCTTCGGAGATCTTCATTCAACCGGTGAAGGATGCTCTCTTCCGCAGCCAGTTCTATCCGGCGAAGCAAAGAGATATCCCGGTGAAGAGCACCGTGACCGTTCCCTTCGATTTCTTCCTGAAAGGGTCGGGCTGATCGCTCCGTTCCGGACGATCGACTCGCCCGAATTCCCCTCCTCCCGGTTTTGGTTTTCCGTGATCCGCCGGAAGAGGATGACGGGGGGGCAGAAGTGAGCCGCCGGTGAGCGATATCGTCGATGTGTTGTTGCGGCCCTCGGAGTTTTTCCGATCTCTCCGGGAACGCCCCCGCTGGGTCATCGCCATGGCGGTGCTGTTGATCGTTACCGCCGCCGGGATGGTTCTTATTCTGAACGAAACGATCGACTTCGCCCGCCAGGCGGGGTTGAGCCAGGCGGCGAACGACGATTCCCGCCAGGCGATCGAACGGTTCTTCTCGCACCCCTTCTTCAAGGTATTCATCGTCGTCGCCCCCGGTGGGGCGCAGCTCTTTTCGGTTCTCCTCTACGGTGCTTTCGCCCTGCTGATCCTCGCCCTGAGCGGCGGGGGCCTCGAGGCGCGGCCGTACGGCCGGATCGTCACCGCCGGGCTCTGGTCGAAAATGGTCGAGATCCCCCACATGGTTCTTCTCGTCCCCCTCACGAAGATGAAGGGGTCGCCCGAAATCTATTTCGGGCCGGCGGCGTTCTTCACCGGTGACGTCACCGACCGGTGGTTCCGTTTCGTCGCCGGGTTCGACCTCTTTCAGATCTGGTCGCTCCTCCTGTTCGCCCTCGGCGTGCGGATCTGCCTTCACGTTTCCACGCGCCGCGCGGCGGTGGCGGTGATTCTCCCCTGGCTGGTAAGGCAGGCGATCCGGCTCGCCTTGGGGTAGAGGAAACACGCGGGGCATCCCCGGCGTATGGACAGGAGTGAAACGATCGCGGTATGTGGATTCCCCGATGGACCGGTACGGAGGTGTGAGGAATGAATCGATTGAAGCGGACAACCCTCGGCGCGGCGTGTCTCCTGCTGGCCGGCACGATCGGCGCGAGCGCCGTTGCGTCGGAGAATGTCCTCCCGGAAGTGAAGCGCCTGGCGGCGGGCAAACCGGTGACCATCGATGAGTGCGTCAAGATCGCGCTCGCCCTCAACCCATCGCTTCTCGCGTCGGAGCGCGGCGCTTCGGCGAGCGACCGGGCGATCCTCGAGGCGTACGCGAACTACCTCCCCTCGGTGACCGGGAGGTTCGACGGTTCGCGGACGAGCGGTCAGATCACGGGTCCGTTCGGCAGTCTGAAGAGCGTGAAATTCGATCGTTTCAGCACGGGGGTCAGCATACGCCAGAACCTGTTCACCTATTCGGGCTACCGATCGATCACGGCGGCGAAGAAGAGTCGCGACGCGAAATTCGCCGGCGTGGAAGTCAAACGCCAGGAGCTGATTCTCCAGGTGAAGCAGGGATTCCACAACGTGATGAAGACGGAGGATCTTCTCGACGTGGCGAACGAGAATCTCGTGGTGGGCGAAGAGCAGTTGAAGCTCGCCGAGAAGCGAAAGGAGGTGGGTGCCGGGGTGATCGCCTACGTCCTGAAGGCGAAGGCGCAGGTCGAGTCGAACCGGCTCGATGTGATCACCGCCGAGAAGAACGTCGCCACCGCGAAGGCGGAGCTTCTCTCCGCCCTCGGCCTCGACGTTTCCCTTCCTCTCGTGCTCAGCGAGCCTCCTCCCGTCGAGCCGTCGATCCCCCCCTTCGAGGAGAGCCTCCGCCTGGCGTACGAGAACCGGCCCGACCTTCTCGAGGGCGATCTTAACTACCGGGCCGCCCGAGACGGTATCGGCCGGGCCCGCGGGGAGTGGATTCCGTCGCTTTCGGGCAACTTCTCCTACGGATGGCAGGATACGGAACTCACCGAGGATTTCCTGGCCGACATCAACCGAACCTGGACCGCCTCGGTCAGCCTGAACATGCCTTTGTTCAACGCCGGCACGCTCTCGCGCATCCGCCAGAACCGAGCCCTAGCCGAGGAAGCGCACTGGAACCTCGAAAGCACGCGCCAAGCGATCGCCTTCGACGTGCAAGAGGCGATCCTCTCACTCGAGGAATCGGCGAAGAAGATGGAAGTGGCCGAAAGAAACGTCTCCGCCGCCCAAGAGGATCTACGCGTTTCCCAGGGGAAGTACAAGCACGGCCTCGTCCCGATTCTCGATCTCATCGAATCGCAGGCGGCCCTCGCGAAGGCGCGGGCGGAAAAAGTCGAGGCTTTCCACACCTACCTCTCGTCGAGGGCGTCCTACGAGAAGGCGATCGGGATCCCGGAGTAGGGGTGAGCCGGGAAGCGATCATCGAGGCGAAAGGCCTCTCGAAGACATACCTCCTCGGCAGGCTCGAAGTGCCCGCCCTCAGGGGCGTCTCGTTCCGGGTACGCCCGAACGAGTATATCGCCGTGATGGGACCTTCCGGTTCGGGAAAGTCGACCCTCATGAACCTGATCGGCTGCCTCGACACGCCGACCGCGGGGGAATACCGTCTCGACGGTGAACTCGTCTCCGCCATGGACGACGATCAACTCGCCTCGATCCGGAACGGGAAGATCGGCTTCGTCTTCCAGACGTTCAATCTTCTCCCAAGGGCGGACGCCTTTCAGAACGTCGAGCTTCCGCTGATCTACGCAGGGTTGTCGAAAGCGAAGAGAAGGCGTCGCGTGGAAGAGGCGATCGAAGCGGTGGGTCTCACCGAAAGGAGCCACCATCGGCCGAGCGAACTCTCCGGCGGACAACGCCAGAGGATCGCCATCGCGAGGGCGCTCGTGAACCGTCCGGCGCTCCTTCTCGCCGACGAACCGACGGGCAACCTGGACAGCGTCACAGGCGAGGAGATCATGGGGCTCTTCGGGAAGCTCCACGACGCGGGGAACACGATCATCCTCGTCACCCACGAGGAATACATCGCCAGGAAGTCGAACCGGCTGATCCGCCTTCGCGACGGACGGATCGAAGAAGACAGGCCGGTCGGGAGAGTGGAAGGATGACGGTGTCCGACGCCGTCGTCCGCGCGGCCGGGCTTCGCCGCTCCATCGGGCGGATCGCCGCACGGTTCTACCGGCGCTTCACGAGGGTCGACCTGACGGTTCGTTGCCGGGGGGCGAAGGTGATCGTTTCGGGGGTGTGCACCTCCCGTGGCGCGGCCGGTGAAGTTCGGGCCCTCACGGAGACGATGAGAGGTGTGGAGGAGCGAATCGAGGGCCCGTGGGGAGGTAGGGAGGGAAAGTTCCTCATCGCCGCCGCGCCGGTCGTTCCCCTTCGGGACGAGCCGCGCCACGGCGGGTCGATGGTGACCCAGGCGGTGATGGGCGAGACCCTCGAAGAGATCGTTCGCGTGAAAGGGGAGGGGTGGGCTCTCGTACGGGGATGGGACGGTTACCTCGGGTATGTGGCTTTGCGCGAAACGACGCCGCTAAGAGGCGAACCGTCGCGGCGGACGGAGCCGGCGGTCCGCGTTACGACGCCGATCGCCGCCCTTCGCGAGGCGCCCCGCCGGGACGCGTCGGTGGTCACGCGACTTCCCTTCGATTCGCTTCTGACGTTGGTCCGCCGGACCGATAGCGATTTCGAACTCGAGTTGCCGTCCGGCGAAAGAGCCTGGCTCGACGGGGCGGACGGTGAGATCGAGAAAGAGCGGCCCCGCCATTACGATCCCGTTGATCTCATCGCCCGGGCGAGAGAGATGCTCGGCGCACCCTATCTCTGGGGAGGAACCTCTCCTTTCGGATTCGACTGTTCCGGCCTTGTTCAGCGGCTCTTTCTCCATCACAAGGTTCTCCTCCCCCGCGACGCCGACCTCCAGGCCCGTGCGGTAGGCGATCTTTCTAGAAACCGTACGACCCTTCCGGGGGATCTCCTCTTCTTCGGTGAGGACCGCGTCGATCACGTGGCGATCTCCCTCGGGGGGGACGATTTTCTCCACGCCTCCGGCTGGGTCCGGATCGAATCGCTTGACGACCGCTCGCCCCTCTTCCGTGCCGACCTGAAGTCGCGCTTCACCGGATCGGGAAGAGTGAGGAACTTCGGTGCCTCCTCCCACGGAAGCGACCTGTTCGAGGGAGGGGGGGGGTGATGTTCGCCGCGTTCTTCCGTTTCCTCTTCGCCCTTTTCCTCTTTCGCATCGCCTGGGGGGTGGGTCGGTGGCTTTTCGGGATCGATTCCTCCCGCCGCGGTCGCAGGCCGCGGGCGCCGGGCGAAGCAGGTAAAGGAGACGACGCCCCTTTCGGCGGCGCACCGGTGGAGGATGCCGAGTGGGAAGAGGTCGACCGGGGAAAGGGGAAATCGTCTTGACGGAGCGGGCGTGCCGTCTCTATAGTCTGAGCAGGCTCAGGAGGATTGAAACACGATGAAACCGTTGTTTTTCCGGCGACGTGACGGCGAGCGGAGCATCATGCTCCTCGACGTGGCGGTCGTCGTTTCCGCACTCATTCTCGTCGCCTTGCTGCAGCTTTCCATCATGCACAGGAACGCCGTCTTCGCCCAGGAGGAGACGTGCCGGAAGCAGCTGAAGTGGATCGCCCGGGCCGAGGAGCGATACTACGCCTCCCATGCCGAGTACGCCGACACGTTTCGGAAACTGGCGCCCTTCTTCAGCGATCTGAACAGCTTTCTCTGCCCGACGTCGCACGAGGTCTATTCCCTCGGTATCGACGAGGTGGGGCGTTACATGGTGGAGTGCCAGTTCGCGGGGCACGGGGCGATCTTGTCGGGCGATCCGGACTGGGAGTAGGCCGGAGCCTGGAGGGCTACGCCCCGTCTTTCCAGTGTTTCCGCTCCACGTCCTTGAGAATCCTATCGATCTGCTCTTTCGCGAGCGTCTCGCCGCTCGGTTCGAACAGGACCTTCTGGATCCTACCCCGGTCGTCCTTTTTGGCGTAGCGGATCGATTTGAGCACCTCGAGAGGGGTGAGAATATCCTTCGATACGCGCACCTCGAGCGGTTCGCCGTCGACATTCTCGTCGGGACTGTTGAACGGCGACATCCCCAGCGCCCAGCCGTGGGCGAGCATGCCGCACAGAGCGATCCTCAGGCGGTTCCACCCCTCGTCGGTGGACAGGTCGATATTTCCCTTGAGCCGGAGAATCAGGCCGTCGACGACGGGCGCCATCTTGTCGACCACGTCGGGTTCGAGGCGGAGTTTCGTCAGGTTGACGAACATCTGGGAAATGATCTCGCGTGTCTGGGTCATGCGCCTTTCTCCTTGGGGAACCACCGGAACGTGTTTCGGGCTACACCCTTATGATCGGTACGGCGGGCCGGTTTATTTACTCCTTTTCGGTTGACCCGCGGATCGACCCTTGCCTATTGTAGATCGGTAAACCGATCCCCACGGGAACCGTTCCCGGCGCGGGGATGTGAAAGTTGTTGGAAACAGAAGAGTTCGCCGCGCCGTTGCGGCGAAAGCGGTTTTGAAATGACAGGTTGCATGTTTCGCTTCGTCCCGGGAGTAGCGCTCGCCCTCTCGCTCATCGTTGCGCCCGCTTCGGTGTGTCGGGCGGACGACTCTCCCGCGGGCAGGTATCTGACCAACGTGGAGCTGATGCATCTCGCCGTGCGGGAAGCGGTGGCGGATGCTCTCCAAGGGATGCCCGCCGTGGAAGGGGGACGAATCGCGCTTCGTCCGGTGGAAACGTCCGAGATCGACTGGCTCGTCGAGACCGAGCTGCTCGGGAGGCTCGCGTCGACCGCTTCCGGCGTCCGGCTCTACGAGGGTCGTCGCTCGAATCCGGGCAAAGCGAAACGAAACCGAAAAAGCGAGGAAACGCCGGTGATGCCCGCGACGGACAAGCCGCCCGTCTTCAAGAGCGGACCTCCGGTAGGCGTACCCGAACAAGCATGCGAGAAAGGATTGGGAGGTGTCGTCACGGCCCGGCTCATTGTCAACGAGTCGGGCGGCGTGGCGAATACGGTCATCGAGGAGAGCGCCGGTTCCCCCTTCGACGAGGCGGTGGAGACCGGCGTGGCCTCCTGGCTATTCGATCCGGCCGGGAAAGATGGGGAGCCGGTGATCGGGACGGTCTACTGCCGTTTCGAGTTTCCGGTGGTCCCGAAGGAAGAGTGCGGTGAGAAAGCGATCCCCGGGGAATTCCTCGACGGATTCGAACCGAAGGGGGAGGAGACGGCGAAAGCCGCTCCACCGCCGGCCGCGGACGACGTTCCGACACTGGCGTACAGGGTTTCGGAACTCGAGTTCCTTTATCCCGGGGCGGGGAGACGATTCGTGATCGGACCGAAGAGAGTCGAGAGGTTCGGGCGAACCCGGATCGATCTTCGCCTCGAGAAGGGGGGGGACGTGGTCTGGGCCTCCTCGGCGGAACACTACGTTTCCGACCGGGTGCCCGCCGGGGCTCTTCACGAACTCGAGGGGAGTGGTTACGAGTTCGCCCGTCCGCCGATGCCCGAATCGGGTATCGGAAAGGTCGTGGAACCTCTCGCCGTCGCCGGCGTGCTCGGCGGTATGATCGTTCTCTTCTACACGAACCAAGCCGGCGATTGACCGAACTCCCGCTGGGCGACGAATGACATACCGTACGGGGGCGGCGTTCGCCGTCCTGATACTGTTCCTCGTGCTCGCCGGTTGCGGCGGAGGCGAACTCCTCCCCGCCGGAGAACCGGCGGAGCAGCTCGCCGTGGCCGGCGACTACCTGCGGCGGGGGAAGGAACTCCGGGCGCTCGAAGCGTACCGGCTCATCGCGCGCAAGTATCCCGGTTCCGAGTGGGAGGAGAAGGCCCGTCTCGGAATCGCCCGCTCGTACAGGAAACAGGGCGACTATTTCGCCGCCGTGCAGGAGTACGAATCGTTTCAGCGGCGCTTCTCCCGTTCCCCCCTCGTTTCCGACGCGATGCTCGAAATCGGCCTTTGCTATGTCGACCAGCAGGCGAAGCCGGAGTACGACCAGGAATGGAACGACAAGGCGATCCGCCAGCTCGAAGATTTCCTCGCGGCGTTCCCGGAAAGCCCCAGGGCTCAAGAGGCGCGCACGGCCCTTTTCGGAGCGCGGCGACACATCGCCCGAAAGGAGCTGGAGAACGGTATTACGTATGTGAAGCTTCGGCGGTTGAAGGCGGCCCGTTTCTACTTCGACCTCGTCCGGGAGAACTGGCCCGATACGCCCGAGGCGGCGGAGGCACTCTTCGAAACGGGACGCACCTTCGAGGCCGAGAAGAAAACCGATGAAGCGCTCTCATCGTACAGGAAGCTGATCGCCGGCTATTCCGATTCCCGTTTTGTGGAGGAAGCCGCGCGGCGCATCGACAGGCTCGAGAGGGAAGAGGGGAAGGGAAAATGAGCGGTGTGCCGGTCATCTTCGGCGGTACCTTCGACCCGATCCACACGGCACATCTCTTCGTCGCCGAGGAAGCGGCCGAAATGGATGACGCCGGTGTCGTCCTCTTCGTGGTCGCCGGATCGCCCCCCCACAAGAGTGTCGAGGAGCTCTCCGACGCGGCGGACCGGCTCGCCATGGTCCGTCTCGCCATCGACGGGAACCCACGTTTCGACTGCTCCCCCATGGAGATCGAGCGGACGGGTCGATCGTACACGGTCGACACCATCGCCGAGGTGGCGAAACGATACGGCGCAACGCGCCCGCGTTTTCTCATCGGCTCCGACAGCCTATTCGACCTGCATCTCTGGAAGGATCCCGATACGATTCTGCGCAGCGCCGAGGTGCTCGTCGTGCCCCGGCCCGGGTTCGATCCTTCTAAAGAGACGGGTATCGCCCACGGGCGGTTTCGCCTTTTGGAGGCGCCGAGAATCGATCTCTCGGCCACGGAAATCAGGCGCCGTGTCCGGCGTGGCGACTCGATCCGCTACCTCGTGCCGGAAAGCGTGCGACGTTATATTCAGGAAAAAGGCCTCTACCGAGAGGCCGGCGGAAAGGACTCCGATCATGTCGCGTGATTCTTCGGTTTACACCGAGATCATCGTCAACGCCACGCCGAGCGAAACGAGGGTCGCCATCATGGAAGATCATCGGCTCGTGGAATTCTTCGCCGAAAGGGCGGAGTCGGCGCGCCAGGTGGGCGACATCTACAAGGGGCGGGTGAACGCCGTGCTTCCGGGCATGCAGGCGGCATTCGTCGACATCGGCCTGGAAAAGACCGCCTTCCTCCATGTTTCCGACATGGTGGCGGCCGATACCGACTCGCTCGACGACGGTCCGTCGCGGCGGAAGGGGGAGCGGCGCTCGAGAAAGGTGCCGAAGGGGGTGTCGATCGAAAACCTGCTGAAGAAAGGCCAGGAGATCATGGTGCAGGTCACCAAGGAGCCGATCGGCACGAAAGGACCCCGTGTCACCACGCAAATCTCTTTGCCCGGCCGCTATCTCGTGCTCATGCCGAATGTGGTTCACCTCGGGATATCGCGGAAGATCGAGGAGAACGCCGAGCGGACCCGACTTCGCGCCTTGATCGAGGAGGTGGTGCCGAAGAAATTCGGCGTTATCGTACGCACCGTGGCGATGAAGAAGAAGAAGGGGCAGTTCGTTTCAGACGTGAAATTCCTCGAGAAGATCTGGACGAAGATACAGGGAGCCTATGTGCGCCAACCGTGCCCGTCGCTCCTTCATAAGGAGGTGGGCCTCACCACCGGGCTGATCCGCGATCTCTTCAACGAGGATGTCGATCGTCTGATCATCGACTCGAAAGGGGAGTACAGGCAGATCATCGCGTACTTGAACTCCACTTCTCCCGAGCTGAAGGACCGGATCGTTCTCTACGATGAGGAGGCGCCGATTTTCGACGCCTACGAAATCGAGAGCGAAATCGAAAAGACCCTCTCGCCGAAGGTCTGGCTGAAGCGGGGGGGGTACCTGATCATCGATCACGCCGAGGCGCTCGTGGCGATCGACGTGAACACCGGGCGCTACACCGGGGACAAGGACCAGGAAGAGACGATCTTCTACACCAATACGGAGGCGGCGAAGGAGATCGCCCGCCAGCTCAGGCTTCGCGACATGGGCGGCATCATCGTGATCGACTTCATCGACATGGAGAAGGAATCGAACAGGGAAAAGGTCCTCGAGACGCTCCGCGACGCCCTCAGGAGGGACAGGGCGAAGACGAGGACCTTCCGGGTGAGCGAGCTCGGTCTCGTGGAAATGACCCGCCAGCGGGTGCGCCCGAGCTTGATTCACTACTTCAGCAACATGTGTCCCCACTGCAGGGGAACGGGAAAACGTCTCTCCCTCGAATCGCTCGCCCTGAAGGTGGAGCGCCTCCTCCGCCGCGTCGCGACGTATTGCAATGAAAAGAGCGTATCGGTTCATCTCCATCCGGAACTCGCCCACTTCCTGGAGGAGAGCCGCGGAGGGCGATTCGACGGGATCCGGAAGCGTTACCATCTCGAGGTGGAGGTGCAGCAAGATGGATCGGCGGGGCGTGAGGATGTGAGGATTTTCAGCCGGTCGGGACAGGAGCTGACCGATAAGGTATTGTTTTAGAAGAGGTTGGATAGGGAGTTTCCGGGGGGGGCGACCGGTCGCGGCGCTTGACACGGCGCCGTGACGATGTTATAAATAGTATTTTGGTCGACGAGCGGCTCACCGGTCGCCGTGCCGGATGCGCGGCGGCGTTTCAGGAAGGGGAGAGAAGTTGTTTGCCATTTTGGAAACCGGAGGCTTCCAGTATCGGATCGCGCCGGGGGAGGAGATCGAAGTTCCCAGCATGCGAGTCGAGGTGGGAGAGAAGGTTTCGCTCCCCCACATTCTCGTCTGGGAAAACGAGGGGAAATGTGAAGTCGGAAGGCCGACGGTGACCGATGTTTCCGCACAGGCGGAAGTGGTCGCCCACGGTCGGTACCCGAAGATCCTCGTCCAGAAGTTCAAGAGACGGAAGAAGTATCGGCGCCTGATCGGGCACCGCACGCCGTACACGAGGCTGCGGATTCTCTCGATCGAACGGCGGGCGGCGAGCGTCGCGGCCGACGAAGAACGTTAGTCGAATCCGCCTCGAGCGGCGCGATTCGAATCAGGAGAGTTGCAGATGGCTCATAAGAAGGGTGTAGGTAGTTCCCGGAACGGGCGGGACAGCCGGTCGCAGCGTCTCGGCGTGAAGCGGACCGGCGGGCAGCCGGTACGGGCCGGCATGATCATCATCCGCCAGCGGGGAACGCACTTCATGGCCGGTCAGAACGTCGGACGGGGAGGGGACGACACCCTCTTCGCCACTGCCGACGGAACGGTTCAGTTCATTTCAAAGGGGAACAGGCGAAAGCTTGTCAACGTGCTGGCGCCCGGCGCGCCGGAGTAGGACTGGGAGGGCATGCCGGTCGCTGTTTCGCCCGGCCCGAATTCGATCGGAAACGGAGGGGAGTCGTATCCCCTCTATTCTTTTGGGCCGTATTCCTCCCGGGAGAGCCGATGAGCGGCCGGCGGAAAGCGCTCGTGGTGATCCCGGCGCGACTCGGTTCGAGCCGGATTCCGGAGAAGCCGCTCCAGGAGATCGACGGGCGGGCGCTCATTCTCCACGTGTGCGACACGGTCTCCCGCTCCTCGGTGATCGACACCCTGGTGGTCGCCACCGACAGCGAGCGGATCCGCCGGGCGGTGGCCGAGGGCGGCTACGAGGCGGTGCTCACTTCCACCGATCATCCTACCGGGACCGACAGGGTTGCCGAGGCCGCGGAGCGATTTCATCACGACGTGATCATCAACGTGCAGGGCGACGAACCGTTTCTCCCGCCGTCGGCTCTCGACCGGATCGCCACCGCCCTTCTCGATGACCCGACCCTTCCGATGCACACCCTGGCGGTTCCCCTGGTGCCGGCGGACTTCGAAGATCCCAACGTAGTAAAGCTGGTCGTGGACGGGGCGGGCAACGCGCTCTACTTCTCACGCTCTCCCATACCCCACCGGTGGCGGCGCGGAAAGGCTCGGCCCCTCATGCACGTGGGAATCTACGGTTTTCAAAGAGAGGCTCTCTTCCATTTCGTCGCTCTGGAGCGCTCCCCTCTCGAAGAGACGGAGGGGCTCGAACAGCTCCGGGCGCTGGAGGCGGGCATGACCATTCGGGTCGGCGTTCACGAAGAGCCGTTCCACGGCATCGAGACGCCGGAGGACCTTCAGGCGGCGCGTGGCGCGTCTTCATCGACGGGAAAGGAGTAGGCCTCTTGGCGGCAAAGCTGGATGCGGGCACGCGGTATGTTTTTGTTACCGGCGGGGTGATGTCTTCCATCGGAAAGGGGATCGTGGCGGCATCGCTCGGCATGCTCCTGAAGCAAAGGGGCGCGCGGGTGACCCTTCTCAAGCTCGATCCCTATTTCAATGTCGATCCGGGAACGATGAATCCGTTCCAGCACGGAGAGGTGTTCGTCACCGACGACGGGGCGGAAACCGATCTCGATCTCGGCCACTACGAACGGTTCACCGGCCAGAGACACTCGCGGATCAACAACGCCACGGCGGGGCAGATCTACGATACGGTCATCTCCCGCGAGAGGAGAGGGGAGTATCTCGGCGGCACGGTGCAGGTGATTCCCCACATCACCGACGAGATCAAACTTCGAATCGTGCGGGCGGGCGAGCGGACCGACGCCGAAGTGGTGATCTCCGAGATCGGGGGGACGGTGGGGGATATCGAATCGCTTCCCTTCCTCGAGGCGATCCGGCAGATGCGCCTCCAAACCGGGCCGGAGGCGAGTCTTTTCGTGCACGTGACACAGCTTCCCTACCTGAGCACGTCGAAGGAGATGAAGACGAAACCGACACAGCACAGTGTGAAGGAACTGCGGGGAATCGGCATACAGCCTGACATCCTCGTCTGCCGAACAAGCCGCCCGATGGAGGAGGCGGTGCGTGAGAAGATCGCGCTCTTTTGCAACGTCGAGCCTGAGGAGGTGATCGAATCGAGGGATGCCGCCTCGATCTACGATGTCCCCCTCGCCATGCACAAGGAGGGATTCGACGGTCTCGTGGCCCGGCAGCTCGGCCTGGGTGGCGACGGTCCGGACCTGGAGGAGTGGACCGCCATGGTGCGGGCGATCCATGCTCCGCAAGGGGCGGTGAAGATCGCCGTGGTGGGGAAGTATGTCCATCTCGTGGAGGCGTACAAGTCGATCAGCGAGGCGTTCGTCCACGCCGGCATCAGCAACGGCGTCCGGGTGAACACGGTGTGGGTCGACTCGGAGGAGCTTTTCGACGGCGCGACGACCGAGGTTCTCGAAAGCTGTGATGGAATCCTCGTTCCGGGGGGTTTCGGTATTCGGGGCGTGGAAGGAAAAGTGGAGGCGGTCCGTGTCGCCCGGGAAGGGAAGATCCCCTTCCTCGGAATCTGTCTCGGATTGCAGGCGGCGGTGATCGAGTTCGCCCGGAACGTGTGCGGCCTCGAGGGTGCTACGAGCGGCGAGTTCGATCCGGACGGGACGCACAAGGTGATCGATCTTCTTCCGGAGCAAAGGGACGTGGAGGCTATGGGAGCTACCATGCGCCTGGGCGCATGCGGCATCCTGATCGAAAAGGGTTCGATCGCCCACGGAATCTATGGTACGGAACGGATATCGGAAAGGCACAGGCACCGGTACGAGGTGAACAACGACTACAGGGAAATCCTCCGCGCGAACGGTCTTCGGGATTCGGGTAGGAACGAGGAGAAAGACTTGGTGGAAATCGTGGAATACGCCGATCATCCTTTTTTCATCGCGAGCCAGTTCCATCCCGAATTCCGTTCGCGGCCCCTTCGCCCGCACCCGCTCTTCCACCGGTTCATTGAAGCGGCGGCCCTGCGAGGCGCGAAGAGCGAAGTCGTGGCGGAGAAGACATCATGACCGCCGTTCGTTCGGTGCGGGTGGGCGACGTCGTTTTCGGCGCCGGCGGGAAGATCGCTCTCATCGCGGGGCCGTGCGTGATCGAAACGCTCGATATCTGCCGGCGGGCGGCGGAGGGAATCTGCCGCGTGAGGGACGCCCTCGGCGTTCCCGTAGTCTACAAATGTTCATACCGGAAGGATAACCGATCTTCCCCCGATCACTACGAGGGACCGGGGCTCGACGAGGGGCTCGAAGTGCTCGCGAAGATCCGGTCGGAGTTCGATCTTCCCGTTCTGTCCGACGTACACACCCCGGCACAGGTCGGTCCGGCGGCGGAAGTGCTCGACATCCTTCAGATCCCGGCGTATCTCTCCCAGCAGACCGAGCTTCTCCGGACGGCGGCGGCGAGCGGCGTGCCGGTGAACGTGAAGAAGGGACAGTTCATCGCACCCGAGGACATGGCGGGCACGGTCAAGAAGATCGAGGCCGCCGGCGGGAGAGGGATCCTCCTCACCGAGAGGGGAAGTTCCTTCGGGTACAGGAACCTCGTGGTCGATTTCCGCTCGTTGCAGATACTCGCCCGGCATGGGTACCCGGTGGTGTTCGATGTTACCCATTCGGTGCGGGTCTACGGGACGCCGAGCGCCGATCCGGCGGGGGGAACGCCGGAGCATATTCCCCTCCTGGCGCGGTGCGCCGCGGCGGCGGGATGCGACGCGCTGTTCATCGAAACCCATCCGGAGCCGTCCGAAGCGCTCTGCGACGCCGCGAGCCAACTGAGGCTGTCGGACCTGGAGGGTCTTCTCCGCCGGGTTCTCGCGATCCACGAGGCGCGGCTCGAGGGGGAAAGGATCGAGGAAGGGTGAGCGAAAGGAAGAAACCGGCGGTGGGAGAGGCGATCGTTGCGAGGGCGAAGGAGGTGATCCGCCTCGAAGCGGCCGCCGTCGCCGGAGTGGAGGAGCGAATCGACGGTACCTTCGTCGAGGCTCTCGATATCCTCTACCGGACCGTATCCGGCGGTGGCGGTGCGGCGGGGAAGGTGGTGGTCACCGGGCTTGGAAAGTCGGGTCTCGTGGGGCGGAAGATCGCGGCGACATTCAACTCCACCGGCGCCGCCTCGTTCTTCCTCCACCCGGTCGAGGCGGTGCACGGCGACCTCGGCATGGTGGCGAAAGGGGATGCGGTGATCGTTGTTTCCCGTTCGGGACGCAACGGCGAGATTACGGCGCTCCTTCCCTCGCTCCGACTCCTCGGCGTGCCGATCATCCTGATCACCTGCGCCGCCGGCGCCGTTTCGGAGCTGGCGGAGAGAGCGACCGTCGTGATCGACGTAGGTGACATCACCGAGGCGTGCAGTATGAATCTCGCCCCGACGTCGAGCGCGCTGGCCGCCCTCGCGGTGGGCGACGCGCTCGCCCTATCGCTCTTCGAGGCCCGCGGCCTTAAGGAGGATGATTTCGCTCGCTTTCATCCGGGGGGCGTGCTCGGAAAGAGGCTTCTTCTCAAGGTGGCCGATATCATGCACCGGGGGGAAGCCGTTCCCCGGGTGGGCGCCGGCGCCCCGATGAAGGAGGTGCTCCTCGAGATCGTGGAGAAGCGGCTCGGCGCCACCACGGTGGCGGATGACGACGGGACGCTCCTCGGCATCGTGACGGACGGCGATCTGAAACGGCTCCTCCTCCGACACGAGGATTTCTTCGGTCTCACCGCCGGTGAAGTGATGAGCCGCGCACCGAGAACGATCGGCGAAGACGCCCTCGTGGCGGACGCGATGAAACGGATGCACGAGAGAGAGGACGCGGTGATCAGCTGTCTCGCCGTGGTCGATCGGTCGGAAAGGGTGATCGGTTTTCTTCACATGTACGACTGTCTGCGGAGCGGCGTCGGCTCGTGATCCCTCGGGGAGGGGCCGATCTTCTCGTTTTGGCACATCCTTTGCTTGACATGGCGGAATCCCCCTTATATTGTGTGGACGACACGACTTCCGGCCTGCGGGCCAAGGGGGGAGAGGAACCGTTTGACCCTTCCGACTGCATTGGCATCCGAGGCGATCGGTATCGCCCTCGGGCTCGGGAAGGTCCTGCCCCGCCCCCTGGCGCTTCGCCTATTCAGTGCGGGCGGAGCGCTCTACCCCTACTTCGACACGGCCGCATGGCGGCGCACCCTTCGAAACCTCCGTCTCGTTTATGGCGAGCGCACGGAGGTGGAGGCGCTTTGTCGCCAGGTCTACCGCCAGATCGGGCGGAACGTGGTCGATCTCGCGAGGCTGGAAAGATCGCTCCCGGCGGACCTCGACCGGCTCGTGACGGGTGAAGGGTACGAACGGCTCGACAGGGCGCTCGGGCCGGGTCGGGGGGTGATCGGCATAACGGGCCATATCGGCAATTGGGAGCTTCTCGCCGCCTGGCTAGGGGCGAAGGGAATTCCCCTCACCGTGATGGCGGCGAAGGTGTTCAGCTCGAGGCTCGACGCAAGGTTGGTCCGGCTGAGGGCGCGCTACGGCGTCCGATCGATCCTCCGCTCGGACCCGCACTGCCTTCGCCATGCGATCCGCGTCCTCCGGCGCGGGGAGATGCTTGGGTTGCTCATGGATCTCAGCTCGAGATCCGCGCGGGTCGAAACGTCGTTTCTCGGCCACCCCGCGCGGACCGTGGCAGGTCCGGTCCGCCTGGCCGCGCACACCGGCGCGTCGCTGATTCCCATGGCGTGCTGGCGGATCGCCGGAGACCGTTTTCGTGTGCAAATCGAGGAGGCCGTTCCGCTGGTGAAGACCGCGGATGCCGATAGCGATGTGAGGGAGAATACGTGCCGTTGCGTTCGAACGCTCGAGTCGTTCATCGAGGCCGCCCCTTCCCAGTGGGTGTGGATGCACGATCGATGGGACACGGGCGCCTCATGAGAAGGGCCGCGCTTTTCGTCCTCCTCGCCGCCCTGTGGGGCTGCTCCGATCCGGAGCCCCCCGCCGCCGCACGGACGGGCGACATGGCGGTGCAGGAGACGAAGGTCCGCAAGTGGGTCGAATACCGCGGGGGAAGGATGCTTTGGGAGTTTCGCGGGGAAACGGTACGGTACTACGAAGATCCGGAGAGGGTGGAAGCGGACGGCGTGATCGTCGATTTCTACGATGACGAGGAGAACTACTCCTCCACACTGGTGGCGGACTTCGGAAAGATCGACAGGAAAACGAGCAACATGGAGGCATCCGGTTCGGTGGTGATGACCAACGTGGACGGGACGAGAATCGAAACGGAGACGATTTTCTACGAAGATGAAGGCGAACGGATCTATACGGATGATTTCGTAACGATCTATCGTGGAAACGAGAAACTGTGCGGATATGGACTGGAGACGGACACCGGTCTGAACGAAACTAGGATCAGGAGGAACGTGGTGGCCGAGACGGTCGGTGACGACCGTGGGTGAGTCCCATGCGGCGATGAGCAGGGCGGAGCGGCTCCGTACCGATCGGCTGTCGAAATCGTTCCGGGGACGGGAGGTGGTGCGGGACGTTTCGGTGGAAGTGAACAGGGGCGAGGTGGTCGGCCTTCTCGGTCCGAACGGCGCCGGGAAGACGACGACGTTCTACATGATCGTCGGGATGATCCGCCCGAAGAGCGGACGGATTTTTCTCGACGAAATGGACGTAACACCCCTTCCGATGTATCGGCGGGCGCGGAAGGGTATCGGCTACCTTCCGCAGGAGTCGTCGATTTTTCAGAAACTCACCGTGGAGCAGAACGTGCTGGCCGTACTCGAAACGCTTCCTCTTCGCAAGGTGGAGAGGAAAGAGCGCGCCCGGAAGCTTCTTTGCGAACTGGGCATCGAAAGCCTGGCGAAATCGAAGGCGTACACCCTGTCGGGAGGCGAAAGGAGACGCGCGGAGATCAGCCGCGCCTTGGCGACGGAGCCGTCGTTTCTCCTTCTCGACGAGCCGTTCGCCGGCATCGATCCGATCGCTGTGCAGGATATCCAGGAGATCATCGGCTCGTTGCGGGAGAGGGGGATCGGCGTTTTGATCACCGATCATAATGTGAGGGAGACCCTCTCGATCACGAATCGTGCATATATTATGTATGAGGGGCGTGTGCTTCTTTCGGGAAGCGCCGCCGATCTCGCGCGGAACCCGGAAGCCCGCGAGATCTACCTGGGGGAGAAGTTCCAGCTCTAGCCCGGGCGGCGAAAGGGAGGCGGACATGGAAATGAAGTTGGGCCTTCAGGCGCGGATGCTGCAGACGCAGAAGCTGGTAATGACGCCCCAGCTCCAGCAGGCGCTCCGTTTTCTCCAGATGCCCACACTCGAGCTGCAGCAGGTTCTGAAACAGGAAATCCTCCTCAACCCGGTACTCGAAGAGGTGGACGAGATCCTCGACGGCGAAGAGGAGGAGGCGGAGGCGCGCCGGGAAGAGCCGGAAGGGGCCGCGGAAGGGGCGAAGGAGGACGGCGATGCCCAGGGGGAAGAGAAGCAGCCGGAAATCGACTGGGACGAATACTTCCATTCCCCACAGGATTACAGCTACAGGCGGGAGCAGGAAGGGGGGAGGGACGAAACGTACGAGCGGGTCCTGTCCACCACGGTGCTCCTGTCGGAGCATCTTCTCTCGCAGCTTCGCATCTCCACCGACGACGACGAGATCCTGCGGATCGGGGAGTTCCTCATCGGCAGCCTCGACGAGCGGGGATTCCTAACCCTCGAGCTTTCCGAGGTAGCGGAATCGGTCCGCGCCGGCATGGAGAAGGTAAAAGAGGCGCTCGAGCTGATCCAGACATTCGACCCCGCCGGCGTGGGGGCGGCCGATCTACGGGAGTGTCTCCTCCTCCAGTTCCGCAGCGCCGGCGACGATCAGAGTCTCGCCTTCCGGGTGGTGCGCGATCACTTCGATGATTTCGTGCAGAACCGCTACGCCGAGATCGCGAAGAAGCTGAAAACCACGGCCGGCGAGATCCAGGACGCTTCCCGCGAGGTGGGCAAGCTGAACCCCCGGCCCGGGATGCTCTACGCCGACGAGGATCCGCGCTACATCACGCCCGACCTTGTGGTCGATCGGGTGGGCGATGAGTACGTGGTCTACCTGAATGATCAGAACGTTCCGAGACTTCGCGTCTCCCGTACGTACGAGAAGTACATTACCGGCGGGAACAGCACCGACAGCACGACGAAGGAATACATCCGGAGCAAGCTGAACGCGGCGAACCAGCTCATCAACACGATCGAGAGGAGACGCCGCACCATGGTGAAGGTGATGAAGGCGATCGTCGACAACCAGCGGGAGTTCCTGGAGAAGGGAATCCGATTCCTCAAGCCGATGACGCTCCAGCAGGTGGCGGATGAGATCGGTATGCACGAGTCGACGGTGAGCCGCGTCACGTCGAGCAAGTATGTCCAGACCCCTCGCGGAGTGTTCGAGCTGAAGTTCTTCTTCTCCTCGAGCATACGATCGTACTCCGGCGAGGATGTGTCCACCAAGGGGGTCAAGGACAGGGTGAGGGAGCTGATCGAAAAGGAGGACAAGGCGCGTCCATTGAGCGATCAGAAGATCGTGGACCTGTTGAAAAGCGAGGGCTTCATGATCGCACGCAGAACGGTGGCGAAGTACAGGGAACAGATGGGACTGCTTTCCGCGCGCTACCGGAAACAGTTCTGATCCAGCGCGACCGGTTGATTCAGAAAGGAGATACGGCATGCAGATCTCGATCACGGCGCGTCATTTCGACCTGACCCAGGCACTCAAGGACCGTGCCGAGGGACAATTGGAAAAGCTTTCGAAATATGGAATCGATCTTCACGAGGCGCACGCGGTGCTCTCGGTGGAGAAGTATCGCCACAAGGCGGAGATCACCCTGCGCGGCCAGGGTGTCCATCTCACCGGGTCCGCCGAATCGGACGACATGTACACCTCGGTCGACCAGTCGGTCGGAAAGCTGGAGGAGCAGATCCGGCGACACAAGGAGAAGGCGCGCGATCACAAGGCGCGCAGCGGAAAACCGGTCATGATGGGCGTGATCGGGGCGCCGCCTGAGACCGGTGCGGAGGGGGCGCGGAAGGTCGATGTGATCCGATCCGATGAAATGATCATCCCCACGCTCACCGTGGAAGAGGCGATCCTCGAGATGGATCAGAACGGGGACGAGTACCTTCTATTCACCAACTCGGTCACCGACAAGGTGAACATCCTCACCCGACGGGAGGACGGCAACTACGGCATGGTGGAAACCTGAAAGACGCATTCGTGCGACGGGGAAGGACCGATCGGTGCGCGGGTTGACTGTTCGAAAATTGTACGAGGACCGCAAGGAGGCGTTTCATTTCGAATGTCTCACCGAGGTTCTCGAATCGGAACGGCTGATCACGGTGAGTGATGTCCACCGGCCGGGGTTGATTCTGGCCGGATTCACGAGAAACTTCCTGTCCGAAAGGATCCAGATCCTCGGCGAAACGGAGATGCTCTTCCTTGAAACCCTCGATGCGGGACAACACGAGCGGGCGATCGACCGGCTGTTCGAGCAGAAGATGCCGTGTGTCATCATCGCGAAGGGGCTCGAGTACGACGAGATCCTGATGCGCCGCGCGTCGGAAGCGAGGATTCCGGTGCTCCGCACCCCGCAGTCGACGACGCCGTTCATCCACGAACTCACGGAGTACCTGGAAAACGCTTTCGCGCCGCAGACCACGGTGCACGGTTCCCTTGTCGATGTGTACGGTGTCGGACTGTTGATCACCGGCAGGAGCGGGATCGGGAAGAGCGAGTGCGCCCTTGATCTCGTGGAAAGGGGGCACCGCCTGGTAACCGACGACATGGTGATCGTCACGCGCCGGCATAACCTGCTTTATGGTGAAGCGAAAGAGCACCTCCGGTATCATATGGAGATCCGGGGGATCGGAATCATCGATGTGCGGCGCATGTTCGGCGTGCGCGCCATCGGGAAGAACAAGAGGATCGACGTCGAGGTGCGGCTTCGCGAATGGAGCGCCGACGTGGAATACGACCGTCTCGGCCTGGAAGAGAGGATGACCACCATTCTCGGCAAGAAGATACCGGTGGTCACCATTCCGATCATTCCGGGGAAGAACATCACCGTGCTCGCGGAAGTGGTGGCGATGAATCACCAACTCCGCGTCCACGGCATCCGGTCGGCGGAGGAATTGAGCGAGAACCTTGTCGGGACGATGGATCGTTCCCGGCGCCGCGCCGGCGGCTGATCCGGAAGAACCGGTTTGCGCCCTTCAGCGCGGGAAAGCGGTGGAATGAAGGAAAAACGGGTGATTGTCCGGAGGAAGAGGGGAATCCACCTCCGACCGGCGCAGGAAATCGTGAATCTCACGGGGCAGTTCGCGTGCGACGTGTTCCTCCAGAACGGGTCGTACCGGGTGAACGCGAAGAGTATCATGGGGATCCTCGGTCTCGCCGCCGCCGAGGGTCATGAGTTGACCATCACCACCGACGGGGTGGACGAGGCGGACGCGCTGAACGAGGTCTTCGATCTCATCGAAAGCGGTTTTCCCAACCTGAAGGAAGACGAGTGACCGGGACGCCGAGCGGGAAGGCCCCCGAGGCGGTCACGACGACGTTGCGTGGGATCGCCGTATCCCCCGGGGTGGCGGTGGGTGAAGTGTTCGTGCTCGGCTCGCGCGAAGTCGAGGTGGAGGCGCGATCGATCGAACCGTCCGAGGTGGATGACGAGGCGGGGCTCTTCTTCGGCGCTCTCGAATCGACGCGCTTCGAGATCGAGAAGATCCGCACCCGCTACCGCTCGGTGATCGGCGAGGAACTCGTCCGTGTTTTCGACGCCCAGATCTTGATTCTCGAGGATCCCGTGCTGCGCGAAGGTACGGTGCAGAGGATTCGGAACGAAAGGCAGGGGGCGGCGGCCGCCTTCCAGGCGATCATATCCGAGGCGATCGTGAACCTCGCCCGCGTGGAGAACGAGTACCTTCGCGACAGGGTGGAGGATCTTCGGGACGTCCGGCGCCGCGTGTTGCGCCACCTTTCCGGGAAATCGAAGAGCACCCTTTCCCACATCCGCAAGAACGTGATTCTCGTGGCCGATGACCTGACGCCGTCGGAGACGGTTCAGATTCCCCGGAGCAAGGTGAAGGGGTTCGTCACCCGCCAGGGGGGGCCGACGTCGCACACGGCGATCATGGCTCGGTCGCTCCAGATCCCCGCGGTGGTCGGTGTCGACGAGATTCTCGAGAAGGCGATTCACGGCGATGTCGTGGTGGTCGACGGGAGCGAGGGGCACGTGGTGCTCCATCCGGACGGCGATCTGCTCCGACGCGCGCGGGCCGCGCAACGTCGATCGGCACGTGTTTCAAAGGAGAGAAAACGTCTCCGGGAGCTTCCGTCGGTTACGAAGGACGGTGTCTTCATCGAACTACTCGCCAACGTGGAACTCCCGGAGGAGATCCCCGTGGCGGCGGAGAACCGCGCCGCCGGCATCGGTCTTTTCCGGACCGAGTTCATGTTCTTCCGCCACGGGAAGCTGCCCGACGAGAAGGAGCAGGCGGCGATCTACCGGAAGGTTCTCCGGCGCATGGCGCCGTGCCGGGTGGTGTTCCGTACCCTCGACGTCGGCGGAGACAAGGTTCTCGACCCGATGAGCGATTCCCTCGAGCCGAACCCGATGCTCGGATGGCGGGGGATCCGGATCTCCCTCGAACTGAGAGATCTTTTTCGCGGCCAAGTTCGTGCGCTCCTGCGCTCGTCGCCGGCGGGGAACCTGGCGATCCTGCTTCCGCTGATCACCACGATGGACGAAGTGCGCGGTGCGAAGAGGATGATCGACGAGGTGCGCAAGGAACTTCTCCTCGAGGGCCACACGCTGGCCGATCGCGTGCCGGTGGGCGTGATGATCGAGACGCCGGCGGCGGTTCATCTGGCGGACGCCATCGCGAGGGAAGTCGATTTCATGAGCATCGGTACGAACGACCTGATCCAGTACGGTCTCGCCGTCGACCGGGACAACATGAAGGTCGCCCACCTGTTCGATCCATTCCATCCCTCGATCTTGGCGATGGTGAGGATCGTTCTGGAGGCGGGAAAGCTGCGGCGCATACCGGTGAGCATCTGCGGCGAGATGGCGGGAGAGCCGCTTTGCGCCCTCCTGCTGACGGGACTCGGCGCCCGTTCCCTATCGGTCCATCCCTACCTGATTCCCGATCTGAAACGGCTGTTCAGCCTGATGAACATGTCGGACACGGCGAAGCTCGCCCGCAAGACGCGGGGAATGTCGTCGGGCGCCGATATCCGCGAGATGGCGGAGGCGTTCGTTCACCTCCTCGAAAGCGGCGACCCGGCGATCGGCTGAATCGGCCGAAGGGACGGTGTACTTGAGGGGCCGGATGGGCTATGATTCGCGGATAGGGGTGGGATCGAGGCGGTCCCGCCCGCCGAAATCCGGCGCCATAACGCAATCTCAGGGGGAAGCCGATGTCCGTAGAGCATTTATTTACATCTGAATCGGTATCCGAGGGACATCCCGATAAAATCGCCGATCAGATTTCCGATGGAGTTCTCGACGAGGTGTTGAGACAGGATTCGAAGGGCCGCGTTGCATGCGAGACCCTCGTGACGACCGGCCTCGTTCTCGTGGCGGGGGAGATGAGCACCGAGGCGTACGTCGATGTGCCGAAGGTCGCTCGGGAGACGGTGAAGAAAATCGGCTACGATCGTTCGTCCCTCGGCTTCGATTGGGAGACGTGTGCGGTGATCACCTCGATCGACGAGCAGTCCCCCGACATCAGCATGGGAGTCGACACGGGGGGAGCGGGCGACCAGGGACTGATGTTCGGCTACGCGACGAACGAGACGAAGCAGTACATGCCGATGCCGATCCAGTTCGCCCACGAAATCGTGAAGCGGATGGCCGATCTTCGCCGGAGCGGGGAGATTCCCTTCCTCCGGCCGGACAGCAAGTCGCAGGTCACCATCCGCTACGTCGACGATCGCCCCGTCGAGCTTCACACCGTGGTGGTGTCGAGCCAGCACGATCCGGGTGTGAGCCGCGAGCGGATCCGCGAGGAGATCATCGAGAAAGTGGTGCGCCCCTGCGTACCGGAAGGACTCGGTGTACCCGATTCCGTCCTCTACCACGTGAACCCCACCGGCTCGTTCGTTCGTGGCGGGCCGCACGCCGATTGCGGTCTTACGGGAAGGAAGATCATCGTCGACACGTACGGGGGAATGGGGAGACACGGCGGGGGCGCCTTCTCCGGGAAGGATCCGACGAAGGTCGATCGCTCCGCCTGCTACGCGGCGCGTCATATCGCGAAGAACATCGTGGCCTCCGGTTTGGCCGAGCGGTGCGAAGTCCAACTCGCGTACGCCATCGGTGTCGTGCAGCCGGTATCGATCATGGTGGACACGTATGGCACGGGAAAGATCGACGAGAACCGCCTGGAGCGGATCATACGCGAAAGGTGGGATCTCTCGCCGAAGGGAATCATCGAGACGTTCAAGCTCCGCCGTCCCATCTACCGGAAGACGGCCGCCTACGGCCATTTCGGGCGGGAGGAAGAGGAGTTTACCTGGGAGAGTCTCTCCCATGTGGAGGAGTTGAAGAATGCCGTCTGACACCGCAGTGAACCATAAGGTCCGTGATCTCGGACTTGCCGCCGAGGGGAGACTCAAGATCGACTGGGCCGAATCGCGCATGCCCGTGCTGATGGAGCTGAGACGGCGCTACTCGAAGACGAAGCCTCTCGAGGGGACGCGTATCGCCGGGTGCCTTCACGTGACGAAGGAGACCGCCGTGCTAATGCGCACTCTCGTCGCCGCCGGTGCGAAGATTTCCTGGTCGGGCTGCAACCCGCTCTCCACGCAGGACGACGTGGCCGCGGCGCTCGCCGACGAGGGGATCGAAATCTACGCCTGGCACGGGATGAACGTGGAGGAGTTCTACTGGTGCATCGACAGGACGATCGACATGGGACCGACGATGACCCTCGATGACGGCGCCGACTTGATCTTCACGATCCACAACCGGTTCGCCGACAAGGCGGCCGGCGTGTGGGGAGGGACGGAGGAGACGACCACGGGAGTCCACCGGCTCCGAGCGATGGCCGACGACGGCGCCATGAAATACCCCGTCATCGCGGTGAACGACGCCGAGACGAAGTGGGATTTCGACAATGTCTACGGCACCGGACAGTCGTCGATCGACGGCATTCTGCGGGCGACGTCGGTGCTCGTGGCGGGAAAGACGTTCGTGGTTGCCGGTTACGGCCACTGCGGGCGGGGGTGCGCCATGCGGGCGAAGGGTCTCGGCGCGAACGTGGTGGTCACTGAAATCAACCCTGTCGCGGCGCTCCGGGCGACGCTCGAGGGTTTCCGAGTGATGACCATGGACGACGCCGCCGCCGTGGGCGATATCTTCATCACCGCCACCGGTATGAAGGATGTTCTCGTGGAACGACACTTCCACTCGATGAAGGATGGTGCGGTGATCTGCAACACGGGCCACTACGATTGCGAGATCAACATCGACGATCTCGAGAAAGCGTCGTCGTCGAAAAGGGATATCCGCGAGAACAACGAGGAGTACGTTCTCGATGGCGGGAAGCGGATCTATCTCCTCGCCAAGGGAAGGCTCGTCAACCTGGCGGCCGCCGAGGGACACCCCTCGGAAGTGATGGATATGAGCTTCGCCAACCAGTTCCTGGCGATGAAGTTCATTGCCGAGAACCGCGGCAAGCTGGAGAATCGGGTCTACGTCGTCTCGCCCGACCAGGACCGGGAGATCGCGGCGCTCAAGCTCGAGACGATGGGCTTGGGAATCGACGAACTCACCGAGGAACAGGTCCGCTACGCCACGGACTACGCGGCGGGTACCTGATCGGAGGGGTGATCCGGAATGAAGCGAAGCGGTGGGGCGGTCTTTGGGCCGCCCCGTTTTCTTGCCTTACTTCCTCGTGAACCGGAAGAAGATCACCGACCCGAGTAGAAGGAAGATCGCGTTGCCGAGCCACGCGGAGACGACGGGCGGCACGACATCGTTGTAGCCGAGCGACTGGCCGACGCGGATGGCGAGGTAGTAGACGAAGCAGATCACCAGGGCGAGAGAAAAACCGATGGCGTTCCCTCCCCGTCTCAGGAGCGCCCCGAGAGGAGCGCCGAGAAGGACGATGATCAGGTTGTTGAAAGGGTACGAAAGCTTCATGTGGAGATCGACTTCTTGCTTTAGGACATCGCCGCCGCTCAGCTTCGCCTTCTCCACGAACCGGCGAAGTTCGCCGTAGCTCATCTCCTTCGGTCCCTTGCGGATCTCCGACAGTTCCACCGGGCTTTCCGTCAATTCGGGAAATGCCCGCGAATCGAACTCTTCCTCCTCGAGAAGGCGATCGCTGTCGAACACCCTCCGGTAACCGTTGTGAAATGTCCAGATCCCGTTTTCCCAAACCGCTTCCTTCGCATCGATCCGTTCGACGACGGTAAAGTCGGACAGCCGGGAAATAACGACGTCCCGCATCGTTCCCCTGCCGGTGTCGAGCCGGCCGATGGAGAATATCCGCTCGCCTTCGCCTATGAAGTTCACGTTCGTATGAATCTTCGAGGAGCGCGCCCTTTCCGGCTTGATCTTCATCCTTTCGATGGTTTTCACGCGAACGGCGCTTTCGGGCGCCACCGTCTCCCCGCCCAAGAGCGCGAGAAAACTCACCGCGAGACCCGCGGCGAGCACCGGGAGAAGCGATCTGCGGATGCTGATACCGGCGCTCGACGTGGCGATGAACTCGTTCGCCCGGGCGTGGGAACCGAGGGCGAAAAGGCACGCGAGGAGCATGCATACCGGTAGGGTGAGAAGAACGATTTCCGGAAGACGGTAAAGATAGTAGAGGAGCACCGTGAGAAACGGAACGCCGTGGTCGATGAAGTTGTCGATCTTCTCGAACAGGTCGATCACGATGAAAATCGACAGGAACGACACGATCGAAAGGGCGAGTGTGCGAACGTAGCGACCGAGGATATACGTGTCGAGGATCCGCATCACGACGCGTCCCGGCCGCTTCGCCCGGAGGAGATCGCCGGGAGGAGGCGAATCCGCCCGGCGGCGCGGGGAAAGCGGAAGAAGCGCATTCTGCCGGCGCTTCGGCGGATCAGGATGATACCGAGACTGCCCATGAGAACGTTGGCCGCCCACATCGAGACGGCGGGGGGAAGGTAGCCTCTGTCCGCGAGTTTTTCGCCCCCCGTGAGGAAAAGGTAGTAGATCACGAAGAAGGCGATGCTGAAGCCGGCGCCCACCCCCAGACCGCCTCTCCTCGCGCGGATCCCGAGCGGCCCCCCGAGGAGGACGAAGACGATGCACGCCACGGGAAGGGCGTATTTCTTGTGGACCTCCACCATGTAGCGGTCGATCTTCTTTTGCCGGTCGTCGATCCTCTTCGAAAGGGCGGCGAGCTCGCGTCCCGAATCACGGATGGCCCGGCCGTATTCCCGGACGCGGAACGGTTCGATCGATCGTTTTTCCTTTTCCGGGGGACCCATCCTGTGGAGAATATCGAGCCGGGCGGCAATGAAGTTCGAAATGCTCTTCCTCCCTTCCGCCTCGATCTTGGCGATCTCTTCCCTGTACCCGGAAACCCGTTCGAGCATGTCGGCGGAACTGAGTTCCCTGTCCCCGCGGGTCTTCTTCTCCGATCGGACGAGATCGGACCCGATATTGGTGATTCTCACCGTGTGGGTTTCGAAGAGGATCCGCTGGTAGCGATCGGGGTTCTTCGCGTCCACCGCGTGGATCTCGCCGTCCTCGAGGTAGAGGTTGAGCACGTTTCCCCCGTCGGTGAATTCGAGGCGTCCCCGTTTCGCGATGATCGTTTCCTCTTCCTTGCCGGCGGCGTTCTTCTGGATCGTCACCGACTCGATCTCCGACGTTCTCTCGTTCAGCTTTTCCACGCGGATCGTATATCCTTGAACATTGTTGAAGGCGCCCGCCTTGATCGCGAGGGCGGGCCGTTTCCTGTGAATACTGATCAGAAGACTCGCGAGTCGATGGTTCGCGTCGGGAAGGACATCGTTGTTGAACTGGACGAGGAGCGCGGCGACGACGATCGATGCGACGATCGGCGGAGAGAGAATCTGCCACATGCTCATCCCGGCGGCCTTCATGGCGGTGATCTCGTTGTTCGCCGAAAGCCGGCCGAACGCCATCAGGGCGGCGACGAGTGTCGCCATGGGAACGATGAGCGCCACCATCCATCCGAGGGAGAGGAAGAAGACCTCCGCCACCACGCCGAGGGCGATTCCCTTCCCGAGAAACAGGTCGATGTAGTCGACGAGCATATCCATGACCAGGATGAAGGTGATCACCGCCATGCCGGCGAGGAAAGGCCCGATGTGCTGCTTGAGGATGTAGAGGCTCAGGGTACGTGTCATTCCAGCTCCCTTCCAGCATCCCACCTTATAAGATGAACCCCGCCCACTCAATCGCCTTTCCATCGATTCGTCTCCGGTGGAGGACAAGCCGTCCCGCTCCGGGTACGTTTGGATCGACGTCGCGCCGGAAACGGGAGAACCGCGGGGCCGACGGTGTGGTGTGGTTCTTGCATCTCATTGATACGGCACAGGATACAATCCTGTCCCTCCGCGAGCCGCCACGGCGGTTTCCCCTGCCGTGGCGGCACCGATGGCACGACGTTTGCGATTCTCATCATGGTTTTCACCCGGCGGCGAGGTCTGTCCGGATGTCTATGGAATCGGTTCATTTCCCCAGGCGGGGGAAGGGTCGCCGGAAACGGGGATCCCGCGACCCGGCCGCCGGAGAGGTCACCTATCTTGGGCAGGGTTTCCACACGCCCTCACCGGGCGATACTTGCCCTTCTCCTCGGCTCGCTCCTGCAGGCGGGGACGCTGCTCGGCGTTGAGGTGCCGATCCGCGAACCGAGTCTCATCCGGAACTGTGTCGACCGGAATTATCCTCCCCCCATGGCGGGCGTGGGCGGCGCCCCGTACCCGGAAGGGCCGCTCACGCGCCTCAAGGTGAAGGAGAAGATATCGAAGACGACCACCACCGTGCGGGTCGACCTCGATCGCCGCGTCGTGGTGGTGGTCGCCTCGAGGGACGGCGTCCCTCTCACGTGGCCGTGGGTCGGCACCTTCGAGGAGTACCGCGCCGAGTGGGAACGATTCGAACGCTTTCGGAAAATGAAAAACATCGGGGTGGGGGGGAAGAAGAAGGGAGGGGGGCCGCGTGAGACGGGCCTTTTCGATATCGACCTTCCGGTTCGCTTCCCCAAGACGCTGAGCCGCATTATCGGCCAGGGGGCGAACATCAAGGTTTCGGGAAGCGAATCGATCACCTTCTCGGGGGAAACGCGTTACAACCTGAAGAACCGGGCGAACGAAGCGGGCGGCCAGAGGATCTTTCCCGAACTCGACATGCGCCAACAGCTCCAGGTGAACCTCACCGGAACGATCGGCCAGAAGGTGAAAGTCGAGATGCAGCACAACTCCGAATCCCAGGTCCCCCTCGAGAACAGGATCAAACTTCGATACGAGGGTGATGAAGACGAGGTGATCAGCAAGATCGAGGTGGGGAACACGAACCTGAGTCTCCCGGGAAACCAGTTCGTCAGCTTGAGCGCGCAACAGCAGGGCCTGTTCGGCATCAAGGTGATGGGCAAGGCGGGAAAGCTCGACTTCACGTCCGTTCTCAGCCAGCAGCAGGGACAGACCGACCGGGAAACGTTCTCCGGCCGGTCGAGGCGCGACTCGGTGGTCATCGACGACTTGAACTACGTTCGGAACCGCTATTTCGTGGTAAACGACTACGATTCGATCGTCGACATTCGCGTCTTTCTCGACGACGACAACGTGACCAACAACGACGGCTCCCAGCTCCCCGGAAAGGCGTTTCTCTACGACACCACCGACGCGTTCAACCGAGACGTTTTCGAGATCGGGGCTTTCGACGAACTCGTCGTGGCGCAGGACTTTATCATCCTGAAGGAAGTCGGCCTTCTCCAGATGCAGCGCTCCCTCCGGGATAATGAGCAAATCGCCGTCTGGTTCACCCGTTGGAACGGCGCCCTCGGTCGGATCGACACGGTCGGCTTCGTTCCCGACCCGGTGCCGGCGGTGTTCGCCGCCGGCGACAGCGTCGAGCTGAAGATGATCCGGCCCCGTGCCGAGGATTACCGTCCTCCGCCGATCGACGACAGCCAGACCGATTCGAGGTTCGCCCTCACGTGGTACTACCAGCTTCGGAACGTCTACGACTTGAGGGCGCGGAATATCAAGAAGGAGAACTTCGAGATCACCATCTACCGGAAGGAGCCCGGCGCCACCGAGCGGTTCGACCGCGACGAGAACGGCATACCGTTCATCCAGATCATGGGTCTCGACCTGATCGGCGACAACGAGACGAATCTTCCCGATTTCAAAGTCGACGATTTCTACTGGGCATGCGATCCGAGGGTCAATCCGGGCACGTCGAACCGTCTCGACGAGCGCTTCCGGCCCCTCTCGGCGCCCGACACCCTCGGCCTTCCGCCGGGGAACCTCCCGTTCTGGCCCGACCGGCTCGTCTATCTGGACGACGGGCTTCTCTGGTTCCCCGATCCTCGCCCGTTCGATCCGCAGTACAACCACCAGAAATGCGGCGACGAGGTGCTCACCCTCGCCGAGAGGAACCGCACGATCTACGACAAGTACGATCCGAAGGCGACCGACTCGCGCTACGAAATCGAGGTGAAGTACTCCACCGCGCAGTCATCGTTATCCCTCGGTCGATCGAATATCCTCGAAGGGAGCGAGGTGGTGAAACTGAACGGCCGGACACTCACGCGGGGGACCGATTACCGAATCATCTACGAGATCGGCCAGATCGAATTCATGACCGACGAAGCGCTTGACGACAACGCCGACATATCGATCGACTTCGAGTACGCTCCTTTTCTCGCGCAGGCGCAGAAATCGCTCATCGGGACCGCCCTTTCGTACAATATGTCCGACAAGCTGAGCATGTCGGGGATCTTCCTCTACAAAGGGAAACGCACTCCCTTCCGGCGTCCCCGTCTCGGCCAGGAGCCGTCCCGGATCTTCGTCAGCGGCCTGTCGCTCAACACGAACCGCCAAGTCGATTTTCTCACCCGGTGGATCGATGCCGTGCCCGGCATCCGGGCGCGGGAGAAGTCGAACCTCTCGCTCTCGTTTGAAACGGCGGCCACCTTCCCGAACCCGAATACGAAGAACGCGATCTATGTCGATGACATGGAAGGAACGGAAGAGGTCTCTTCGTTCGGCCTCACCCGGCGACAGTGGTACTACATGTCGATTCCCTCGTTGCCGGGGGCGGTGAGCGAACTCGAACCGTCAAACCGCTTCATCGACGTCGACTGGTACAACCCGAAAAACGCCACCACCCGAGGCGACCTGAACCCCGACCTCACGCAGGACGAGAAGATCAAGTTCATCCCGGTCATCGAGGTCGCCCTACGGAAGGGGACGATCGCGAGCGGAGGCGCGGACGGAAGCGGTGGGTGGGGAGGGATCATGCGCCTCGTGTCGAAGACGGGACTCGATTTGAAGGACCGGAAGTTTCTCGAGGTGTGGGTGAACGATTTCGGGAAGAACAAGGGCCGGATGCACATCGACATGGGGCTTCTCGGCGAGGACGCGATGTGGGGCCTCGATCCCCCCAACGGCGAGATCGATACGGAAGACTCGAACCTCGACGGTGTGCTCGACGATTCGGGCAACGACGACCCGCTGCTCGACGAGGACACCGGCTTCGACGGCCTGTTCGACGCGGACGAACCTCCCGGCGCCGAGGATGACAACTGGGCGTACGACGAGAACGAGCCGGACGACTATTCGAGGATCAACGGGAGCGAGGGAAACGGCTATCTCGACACCGAGGACCTGAACGGGAACGGGGGGAGTCCCGACAGGGAAAAGGGATACTTCCGATTCGATCTCGATTTCGAGAGTGGTGAGAACGTGGTCGCCCACGGCTTGCAGGAGGAAGGGAAGAACTGGAGGCTCTACAGGATTCCTCTCGCGAAGGCGAAGGCGACGACCATCGAAAGCGAGCCGACCTTCGATCAGGGGATCAAGTATGTGCGAATCTGGTTCGAGGGGGTCGACACCACCGACGCCCGCTTCCAGATCGCCTCGATGGAAGTGACGGGAAACCGCTGGCTCGAAGCGGGGATCCAGGATACATTGGGGAACCGGATCGCCGATTCCGACCTCCCCCCGGACGAGATTTTCGCCGCCGGCGTGATCAACAACAAGGACGGCGAGGACTATGACGCCCCCCCGGTGGAGATTCTCGTCCAGCGGGGGATCCCGGAGAAGGAACAGTCGCTCCTCGTGCAGTACGAAAACATCAGGCCGGGGCACACGGGAACCGTCTTCCGGGCCCTCTTCGAGGACGAGGACTACACCCGCTATGAGCAGATGGAATACTGGGTGCAGCTCGCCGACCCGAACCGCCCGGAAGAGACCGACGTGTTCGAAGATCCCTTCCCTGTTTTCTTCTATCGTTTCGGCGGCGATTCGCTCAATTTCTACGAGGTGAGCGACACCCTCGATGGAAGCGGATGGCAGCGGGTGGAGGTCGACCTCGCCGAGATGACGCGCCTCAAGCTGATCGAAGAGAGCGATACGATCTCTTTGTGGGGGAAGAATGTTCCGGTCCGCTCGAGCGAAAGGGATGGGCGGGTGCTTCGTGTGGTCGGCCAGCCGAGCATGACGAAGGTGAGGCGTCTCACCTTCGGTGTGATGAACCCGTCGAAGACGAAAGAACTGACCGGCATCATATGGGTCGACGATCTTCGCCTCGTGAACGTGAAAGGGGACGCCGGCTATGCGGCGCGCTTCGGCCTCGATGTTTCCCTTTCCGATTTTCTTTCGCTCAGCGGCGACCTGCGTGTCGTCGGGAAGGAGTTCCGGCAGCTCACCGGAGGCGGTGGAGGACCGAGCGGCAGAACGGAGGACAATCCGCGCAAGGGGAGCGACAACCGCTCGCTTTCCCTCAAGGGGAAGGTCAATCTCTCGAAGTTTCTCGAAGGTCCGGGGATTACGCTGCCGGTCGACTGGGGATGGTCGTCCACGCTGAGTGCGCCGGAACTGCAGACGGGGTCCGACATCGTTCTCGAGAATCCCGCGGATGAGAAATCAGAGAGCCATGCGAAGAACATCGGCATCAACCTCAACCGATCACGCAAGTCGGGGAATCCCTTCCTCTACTACACGCTCGACAACATGAACCTCCGTGTATCGGCCGATCGGAAGGAGGCGCTCGGCCCGACGAAGATCGACAGTTCGTGGTCGGTCGGGGTCGACTGGCGCTACACGTACAGCCCGCGGTTCAAGACCGACCTCACCGTGTTCCGCGACTGGCGGGTGAACCCTCTTCCCAAGAGCGGCCAACTGACGGCGAGCCGAAAACGAAACGAAACGAGAAGCCTCGATGTCCGCTCCGGGAACACGAGAATCTCCGCGGGGCGCACAACGACGTCGTCCTTCACGTTCGCCATGTCGCCGCTGAACAGCAAGACGGTGGGGACGAATTTCGAATTCTCCGCCACGAGGGATCATCTCTATGGGAATCCGCTTTCCATCTTTCCGTCGCTCAACAGCGGGTTCGAAACGAAGCGGAATCACAGCGGCAGCGTGACATACACGCCGGGGTTCCGGAAGTATCTCGGGTGGTTGAATCCGAAATTCTCCTACGATACGCGCTTCACAGACGATCAGCCTCCCACGAGGACGGTGACGGAGGTCGACCCGGTCACCGGGGAGGTGAGCACCGTGCGGCGGATTCACAACGTGGGGAACCAGAACACGTCCCGCGTCGACTTCTCGGTGAGCCTCCGTAAGCTCGCCGCCCTGCTTCCCGGCGGGACGAAACAGACCGGTCCCGGGGCGAGGCAGAGCAACGCTCCGCCGGACAGCGCCTCCGCCGCGCCGGCGAATAGGAAAGGGCCGGGCGCCTTGTCGATCGCGAAGGCGATCCGTTCCTTCGGTTCGAGGATCGGCGATATTAGCGGATCGGTGGCTTTGAAGAAGAGCTCGGGGTACAATGATCTTTCGGGGAGGCCCGGCCTCGACTACCAGTTCGGCCTGAAATCGGAGGTGGATGAGAACCTCCAGTTCAACCAGGGAGTGCAAAGGAGGAGAGCGGACAAGAGCCGGGACCTGCAGACGCGCGCCTCAACGGCGATACGTCTCCCCCGTTCGATGAATCTGCGCCTCTCGTTCAACCGCTCGCTCCAAAAGAGCGACCAAAGCCGCAACAAGTCGGAAAAGGAATCGATCACCTGGCCGGAATTCAACTATTCGTGGGACGGAATCGAGGATCTGGGAAAGCTCAAGAAGTACGTCAAGAATGCCTCTCTCAACGTGTCGTACCGCGGAAAGAGGGACCGCTCGGGCGTCTCCCTCTCCGACCTCGACACGGAGAGGAAATCGAAGAGTTGGTCGCCCCTCGCGCAGATCGACGCCGAGTGGGTGAACGGGCTGAGAAGCCAGGTCTCCGTCGACCAGTCGGAAGAGCGGGATCGGAACCTGAGAGGCGGGGGTTCGGAGACGATCCGCACGAGCCGGGACGTCACCGGATCGGTGAGCTACACGAAGTCGACCCGCAAGAAGGTGAACATCCCGATCCTCGGGAAGGGGAGGAAGGGGAGCACCTACACGGCGACCACCACGTTCCGGCTTTCGGTCCGCTACTCCCGTCAGAAGGAGGAGGAACCGAAGCGCGATCTTCTGAATACGAACAGGCGAACATTCGATATATCGCCCTCCGTCTCGTGGACATGGCTGCAGAATCTGTCGGGAAGCCTCGAACTGAGATTCGGGGAGAACAGGGACCTGAAGAATGAGAACAAGAGTACCCGGACGGTGGGGGCTTCGGTTTCCGCGCTCTTCAAGTTCTAGCGCGGTCACCGTCGTCCTCGGTCTGGTGTGGGCGATGCCGTCGTTCGACGGGAGCGTCGCGATGAAATACCTGGAAGAGCAGGTCGCTTTCGGGCCGCGGGTGCCGGGAAGCGACGCGCATCAAAAGACGCTCGCATACATCACCGCCGCCCTCGAAGAGAGCGCGGACCGCGTGACCGGCCGGGACTTCACCCTCGTGAGCGCCCTCACGGGAGATACGACGGTCTGCCGGAACGTGATCGCCTCGTTCGGCCCCGAACGGAAGGATCGGATCTTCTTCGCCGCCCACTGGGATTCGAGGGCGCTCGCCGACCGGGAAGGGGACGGCGCGAAAAGGATGAAGCCGGTGCCGGGGGCGAACGACGGGGCTTCGGGCGTTGCGATTCTTCTCGCCTTGGCGCCCCTTCTGGCGGAAAATCCCCCGCCGGTGGGCGTCGATCTTCTCTTTCTCGACGGCGAGGACCAGGGCGTTCCGGGGGATCCCGCCACGTTCTGCGCCGGATCGCAGGCGATGGCCGCCGCGGCGTCGATCACCGGTTTTCGACCGGCGTGGGGGCTGGTAATCGATCTCGTGGCCGGGAAGAGGGTGAAATACTACCCCGAGGAGCACACCGTCCGCCTCTACCCGGGGTTGATGAATACCGTCCTCGATATCGTCGAGAAGAAACTGCCCGGCGACGTCGACCGTTCCCGCTAGATCGACGTGTACGACGATCATGTCCCCTTCCTCGAGGCGGGAATCCCGTGCGCCGTCCTTTTCGGCGCGGGGGACCCGAACTGGCACACCCTCTCCGACATTCCCCGCCACTGTTCGGAAAGGAAGCTCGCGGGCGTGGGAGGTCTCCTTCTCGAGCTCGTTTACGGCGATTACGAATTGCCTTGACACGATCCGAAAGATCCCTTAGCGTGGTAAAACCCTCGGGCGCCGGCCGTTCGAGGGCATTCTTATGACTGTTTTCCCGTTACAGGGAGTAGGCCGATGGGGCTCAGGGACATCGAGGAGCGGCTGTTCGAAGGCGTTCGCGCGGACCTCGAGGATGCGGGGGTCACCCTTCTCGATGTGGAAGCCCATCCTTCCGGCGCGTCGCTCCTGCTTCGGTTCGTCATCGACGTGGAAGGGGGCGTCACCCTCGACGACTGCGTTCGTGTCGACCGGATGATCGGCGCCTTCCTCATGGAAGACGATTTCGTGCGGGAAGATCATACTGTGGAGGTGACCTCCCCCGGCCTCGATCGGCGGTTGAAACGGGTCGGGGAGTACGACCATTTCCGGGGACGCCGGGCGAGAATCCATCTTGCCGACGGGGGGGACGGTCCGCTCGAACGTAGCGGCATCCTGGAGGGAACCGACGAAGGGGATGTGCTGCTGGACACGGGAGGCGAAACGGTTCGCATACCCCTGGAGAAGATAGCGAAAGCGAAGCTCCTGTTCGAGGAGAGGAAGAATACGGCCTCGGGGAGAAAGAGATGAACTACGAAGTGATCGAAGCGCTCGGGCAGATCGCCCGGGAGAAGAACGTCGACAAGAGCCTTGTGATCGAAACCCTCTGTGCCGGGCTGATCGCGGCGGTGCGCCGCAAGCACGGCGCCATGGTCGAAGTGGACGTCGTCGTCGACGAGGCGAACAGCATGCTCGGCGTCTTTCTCCTCAAGAACGTGGTCGAGCGCGTGGAGGATCCCGAGCTGGAGGCTTCCCTCGAGGAAGCGCGCGAGTACGACCCGGAACTCGATGTCGGCCACGTTCTCCATATCGAGCTTTCTGTGGAGGAATTCGGGAGAAACGCGATCCAGGCGGTGAAGCAGGTGGTGGTGCAACGGGTCCGCGAGGCGGAGCGCGAGAACGTGTACGAAGATTACCACAACCGGATTTCGGAAGTGGTCACCGGCACGGTGCAGCAGGTCGACCGGGGAAACCTCGTGGTCAACCTCGGACGGGCCGAAGCGCTCCTTCCCTATCGAGAGCAGATCCCCCGCGAGATGTACCGCCAGGGGGACACGATACGCGCGGTGATCATCGAGGTGCAGCGAAACACGAGGGGCCCGCAGGTGATCCTTTCGAGAACCCATCCTTCGTTTCTCGAGCAGCTCTTCCGCATGGAAGTCCCCGAGGTGTACGAGGGGATCGTCGAGATCCGCGCCGTGGCCCGGGAGGCGGGAATCCGTTCGAAAATCGCCGTCTTTTCGAGCGACGACCGGATCGATCCGGTCGGGGCGTGCGTCGGGATGAAAGGCTCCCGCGTGCAGGCGGTGGTACGCGAGCTTTCGGGCGAGCGGATCGATATCGTTCCGTGGTCGGGCGACGACAAGGTACTCGTCACCCGCGCTCTCTCTCCCGCGAAGGTGATCGACCTCGTGGCGAACGAGGAGGAGAAGAGCATGCTCGTCACCGTGGCGGACGGACAGCTCTCCCTCGCTATCGGCAAGAAGGGGCAGAACGCCCGCCTCGCCGCCAAGCTGACCGGCTGGAAGATCGACCTCGTGAAGGAAGAGATGGAAGAAGAGGAAGATTCCTCGGTGGACGACTCGGGGATCCCGCTCATCGGCATCGAGAATCTCCCCGGCGTGGGGCCGAAACTCGCCACGCGGCTCCTGCAGGAGGGAGTCGTCTTCGTCCAGGATCTGAAGAAGTTCGACGTCGAGCAGCTTTGCGAATTCCCGGGTGTCGGGGAGAAGACGGCGGAGAGGATCCTCGCCTCGGCGGACATCATGCTCGAGGAGGCGGAGAAGGCGATCCGCGGTCTTCTGGAGGAAGAGGGCGATTCCGGCGAGGAACCGTCCGGTGAGAGTGGGGGCGACGACGACTTCGCCTGGGGTGACGAGACCGGCGAGGAAGATAACGGTGACGGGGAAGAAGCGGAGGAGGAGACGGCCGGCGAATCGGAGGAGGCGGACGAGAGCGCAGGGGAAACCGTCGAACCGGCGGATCGGTAGGACTCTATGGCCCGACCGGTCCGGACGTGCGTCGGTTGTCGCGGGAGGAAGCCGGCAGAGGAACTGATACGGTTTGTCTCCTCCCCTTCGGGAGGGGTGGGTGTCGGAAGGCTCCTCCCCGGGCGGGGCTATTACGTCTGCCCCTCGGCGGAGTGCATCGCCCGGTTGGAGAAGCGCCTCCGCGGACGTTTCGACGAGAAGCGGCGTCGGTGCGCCCTCGAGACGCTCTTCGCCGAGCTGGAGAAAGAGAAGGGATGAGCGGCGTCGCTCCGATGAAGACCCTTCTCCGTTTCGCGCTTCGCACGGGACGGTATGTCGTGGGGGAGACGGGCGCGAGAATCCAGGCGGAGAGACGCCGATCGGGGGTCGTCCTCATCGCCCGAGATCTCGACGAACGGCGCGTTGCGTCGATCACCAAGTGGGCCGGTGCGATACCGGTGCCGGTGGGCGCGCCGTTCGACAAGGCGGCGATGGCCGAAATCGCCGGCCGGCCGGCGTGCAACGTGATCTTCGTGTACCACAGGGAACTCGCCCGTGCGATGGTGAATGCTCTTGGCGCACGGGATGAAATCTGATAGCTTCTTGTCGTGTGACGAGATAGCCTGGAGTGACTCAATTGGCGAAGAAGCGGATATACCAGATCGCGAAGGAATTCAACGTTTCGAGCGAAGCTCTCCTCAAGATTCTTCGTGACATGAAGATCGAGGTGAAGAGCCATATGAGTTCGCTCGGCGACGACAGGATCGAGGAGGTCCGGCGCCGGTTCGACGACGAGAAGAAACAGGTGGAGCGGGAGGTCGGTCGCAAGGAGGAACTCCACAGGGCCGCCGAAAAGGCGAGGAAGAGTCCGCCCGCGGGCGGGGAGAAGCACGCCGACGACAGGAAGGGAAAGGCGCCCGGCGGCGGCGCTGGTGGGGGCGGGGTGAAAAAGCCCGTCAACCGCCTGGAAAAGCCGTCGCGGGGAAGGCGCAAGGGACGGCGCGGCCACGTGGTGGACGAAAAGACGGTGCGCGAGAGCGTGAAGAAGACACTCGCCCATCTCGATATCGGCAAACGCCGGCGGAGACGCCGGAAGAGCGTTCCGGCCGACACCCCCGGTGTGGAGGAGGGGGCGCCGAAGATCCGGATCACCGAACTGGCCACCGTGTCGGAACTCGCGGCGGCGCTCGACATCAACCCGAGCGAGCTGATCGCGAAATGCGTCTCCTTCGGCCTGATGGTCACCATGAACCGGCGTCTCGACCGGGACACCATCGAAAGCCTCGCCGACGAGTACGGACACGAGGTGGAATTCATTTCAGAATACGGGGAGAGCGCCCCCGCCGAAGAAGGGGAGAGGGAAGGGTCCGAGGGGACGGTGCCACGCCATCCGGTGGTCACCATCATGGGCCACGTCGACCACGGGAAGACGTCGCTCCTCGATCACATTCGAAAATCGAACATCATCGCCGGCGAGCAGGGCGGTATCACGCAACACATCGGTGCGTACGAGGTCGAGACGAGCGCCGGAAAGATCACGTTCCTCGACACTCCCGGACACGCCGCGTTCAGCGCCATGAGGGCGCGGGGCGCACAGGTGACCGACGTGGTGGTTCTCGTGGTCGCCGCCGATGACCAGGTAATGCCCCAGACCCGGGAAGCGATCGATCACGCCCGGGCGGCGGGCGTCCCGATCATCGTGGCGATCAACAAGATGGACAAGCCGGACGCGGACGCGATGCGGATCAAGCAGCAGCTCGCCGAGCTTGGAGTGCAGGTGGAGGAGTGGGGAGGGAAGACGGTGGCGGTCGAGGTCTCCGCGAAGACGGGCGATGGGATCGACCGCCTCCTCGAGATGATTCTTCTCGAGGCGGAGATGCTCGAGCTGCGCGCCGATCCGGGCCGACGGGCCAGGGGTACGGTGGTCGAGTCGCGTCTTGAGAAGGGGCGCGGCGTGGTGATCACCGTTCTCGTGCAGCAGGGAACGCTCCGTGTGGGAGACCCCTTCGTCGCCGGCGCCCACGCGGGGAAGGTGCGCGCTCTTTTCGACGAGCGCTCCCGTACGAGAAAAGAGGCGGGCCCGTCGTCGGCCGTCGAGCTTCTCGGCTGCTCGGCGGTTCCCCAGGCGGGCGATTCGTTCACCGTCTTCGCGGCCGAGCGGGACGCGAAGGAAGTCGCGTCCCGCCGCGCGCAGCAGGCCCGGGAGCAGTCGCTCCGCTACCAGAAGCGGATGAGCCTCGACGAGCTGTACGCTCAGATCAAGAGTGGAGGCGTGCAGAAGCTCCTCGTGGTGATCAAGGGGGATGTCGACGGCTCGGTGGAAGCGGTGAGTGACGCGCTCAAGAATCTCTCCACCGACGAGGTGAAGGTGGAGGTGATCGGCAAGGGCGTGGGAAGTATCAGCGAATCGGACGTCCTTCTCGCCGCCGCGTCGAACGCGGTGATCATCGGGTTCCACACACGGGCCGACACGGGCGCGGCCGTTCTCGCGGAGAGGGAAGGAGTGGACATCCGCTTCTACCAGATCATCTACGAAGCGGTGGACGATGTGCGCGCCGCCATGGAAGGACTCCTGGCGCCCGACCTCGAGCAGAAGATTACCGGCACGGTCGAGGTGAGACAGATCTTCACCATTGGACGCACCACGGTGGTGGCCGGATCGTACGTGCTCACCGGCTCGGTGTCGCGCAACTCGCGTATCCGGGTCATTCGCGACGAACACGTGATCTACGAGGGGAAAATCGGCACCCTCCGTCGCTTCAAGGACGATGTCCGCGAAGTGAAGGAGGGATTCGAGTGCGGCATCATCCTGGAAGGCTTCAACGACATCAAGGTGGGCGATATTCTGGAGGCTTTCAGGATCGAGGAGGTCGCGCGGAAACTCTAGACGCCGGAAACGCGACCCGCCGGTCGCCCGGGAGAAGGCCGCATGATCGTCGGAACATGCCGGCTGGAGCTGTTCCTTCCCGACTCCGGATCTCTCAAATCGAAGCGGGGTGTGCTCAAGGGTCTCAAGGAGCGGATCCGCAACCGGTTCAACGTGTCGGTGGCCGAAGTCGATCACCACGATCTGTGGCAGCGCTCCACCCTCGCCGTGGCGGTGGTCTCCACCGGGAAGAGGCATGCCGATTCGGTACTGACTTCCGTCGTGCGGTTCGTCGAGAAGGAAGGGCGCGCGGAGCTGATCGGATGCGAAACGGAGCTGTACTGACGGCGGCTCGAGAAGATGTGAACGGATATGACGGGAAGAAGAACCGAGAAGGTCGCTTCCCTCCTTCAGAGGGAGGTGGCGGTTTTCATCGAAAGAAAGGTGAAGAACCCCGGAGTGGGATTCGTCACCGTCACCGGTGTCCGCCTCGCGGATGACCTGAAGCACGCGAAGATCCTCGTGGTCTGTCGCGGTGACGACGAGCAGAAAGAGCGTTCCCTCGGCATCCTGAACCGGTGCGTGCCCCACATCCGGCGCGCGCTCAAAAAGGTTCTCACCATCCGGCAGGTGCCGGAGCTGGTGTTCCTTTCCGACCCTTCCTTCGATCTTGCCGACCGTGTTCACGGGCTGCTCGGCGATATTCGTGATGAGGATCGCCCGGAATGATTCACGGAGTGATGATTCTGAACAAGCCGCGTGGATGGACGTCCCACGACGCAGTGGCGAAAATCCGGGGGCTCTTCCACCAGCAGGCGGTCGGCCATGCCGGAACGCTCGACCCGAACGCCACCGGCGTGCTCCTCCTGTGCCTCGGCAAGGCGACCAAGCTCTCCCGGTATTTCATGCAGCTCGAGAAGGAGTACCACGGCTTTTTTCTCTTCGGAGTGTCGACCGACTCCCAGGACGCCGACGGGAACGTGATCGCCGAGCGCGATGCTTCCGGTGTGACCGAGGAGAGAATCCGGAAGGCTCTCGGTGCCTACCGGGGGGATATTCTGCAGGTTCCGCCCATGGTTTCCGCCGTGAAGGTGAACGGGAAGCGGCTTTACCGTCTCGCTCGGAAGGGAGAGACGGTAAAGCGCGAACCGAGAAAGATCCATGTAAAGACATTCGAACTCCTTCATTTCGACCCTCCCATGGCGGAAGTGCGGATCGTCTGTTCGAAGGGGACTTACGTGAGAACCCTTGCCGCCGATCTCGGCGAGGAACTCGGCTGTGGTGCCCATCTCCACAAGCTCTGCCGCGCGGCGATCGGCGACTACACGGTGGACGACGCCGTGTCGATGGACGAGCTGATCGATGCGGCCGAGGAAGGGACGGCGGACCGTTTCGTCGTTCCCCTTTCCTCCGCGGTCGACTCTCTCAAGGAAGGAGTCTTGCGGAGCGGTGTCGACGGGCGCTGGTCGGTCCCGGCGCTCCCCCGCTCGCTCGCGCTCCTCGAGGAGATCGACCCTCTTCCCCGGGACGGCGAATTCCTGAGAATCATCGACCCGTCGGGCAAACCGGTCGGCGTCGTCGAAGTGAGTGGAAGCGAGGGCCGTCTCCGGAAGGTTTTCACCGTGGGTCGCTGATGCGTATTGTCCGATCCATCGACGAGGCTCCCTGCCCCCCGAGAGAAGGGCGGCACCTGTCGATCGGAATCTTCGACGGCGTTCACCTCGGTCATAGGGCGATCATCGGGACGCTCCTTCGCGGTGCGGCCCGCGAAGGAGCCGAGGCGGCGGTACTCACCTTCGATCCCCACCCGCGATCGTATCTCGGGGCGCGGGCCGTGCGTATTCTCACGCCGCTGGCGGAGAAATGCGCAATCCTCGGATCGCTCGGAGTCGACCTCATGATCATCCAGCCGTTCGACGCCGCGTTCGCCGCGAGGAAGGGGGAGGAGTTCGTGGAGGACGTGATCGTAAAGAGGCTCGGCATCGAGAGGCTCGTGGTGGGTTACGACTTTCGTCTCGGAAAAGGACGGGAGGGGGGAAGAAGGCTTCTCACCGACCTCGGCGGGCGGCACCGGTTCGAAACGGAATTCATCGAGCCGTACGAGTGGAACGGCAGGGCGGTGAAATCGACGTGGGTCCGGGACGAGATCGAGAGAGGAAACGTCGCGACGGCCGCGGAGCTTCTCGATCGCTGCTACTCCCTTCCCGGGACGGTTCGTCCCGGCGCCGGAAGGGGAAGGTCGCTCGGCGCGGCGACGGCGAACGTGGAGGTCGACGGGAGCGGCCGGCTATGGCCGGCGTTCGGTGTGTACGCCGTGTTCGTCGAACGAAAGGAGGGTGTCTTCCCCGGAGTGGCCAATGTCGGGGTGAGGCCGACATTCGAGAACGATGCCTCTCCGTCGATCGAGGCGCACCTGTTCGATGTCGACGAATCCCTCGAGGGGGAGACGGTGCGCGTCCATTTCGTCGAGCGGATCCGCGACGAAAAGCGTTTCGAGAGCGCCGCGCGCCTCGCCCGGCGGATCAAGCTCGACGTCGCCCGGGGGATGGAAATCCTCTCGGGAAAGGAGCGTAAAAACCTCTTTACATCCGGCTAAGGCTCTGCTACCGTTCGCGGGGGATGGAAGAAATTTTGTAAGGCAGTTGAATGGTAACTGCATGGAAAGAAAGCTGTTAGACGTCCGCGTTCCGCGGATGCAGGGAGGAAAGTCCGTTGCCGCTCTCGAGGGAGTCGAAGAAACAGATCATCGGGCAGTACCAGGTACATGATAAGGACTCGGGTTCGCCCGAAGTGCAGATCGCCCTTCTCACGGAGCGGATCTCCTATCTGACCGAACATTTCAAGGTGCACAAGAAGGACCATCACTCGCGTCGCGGTTTGCTGCGCCTCGTCGGGCGTCGGCGCCGGCTGCTCGATTATCTGAAGTCCAATCAAATCGATCGCTATCGGGTGATCGTCAAAGAACTCGGTCTCCGGAAGTAGGGGATCGATCCCAAGAGCCGCCATTGCCTCGATGGTTTCGAACGGGACGGTGTCCCGTGCGGGGCCGGATCGACCGGTAGGGCGGCCGTTGCGCATGCGCAAAAGGTAGTAAGGAAGCAGGAGAAAAAAAGAATGTCAGAAACAGTCCGAGTCGAGGTGGGATCCACCGCACTGGAGTTCGAAACGGGACGGGTTGCCCGGCAGGCGAACGGCGCGGTGACTGTGCGCCTCGGAGACACCGTCGCCCTCGTTACCGCGGTGGCCACGCATAGTCCGGTGGAAGACCGGGGCTTCTTCCCCCTCATGGTGGAGTACCGGGAGCGGTTCTACGCCGCCGGCAAGGTGCCGGGCGGGTTTTTCAAAAGAGAATCGAGGCCTTCCGACAAGGAAACCCTCGCGGCAAGGGGGATCGACCGGCCGATTCGACCTCTTTTCCCGAAAGGTTTCATGCACGAAGTTCAAATCATCGCCACCGTCCTTTCGAGCGACCAGGAGAACTCCGCCGATGTTCCCGCGCTGAACGGCGCCTCCGCGGCGCTCGCGATCTCGTCGATTCCTGTGGAAAAGACGATCGGCGCCGTGCGCATCGGGCGGATCGACGGCGAGTTCATCCTCTTTCCCACCCTCGAGCAGCGCGTCGATAGCGAGATCGATCTCGTGGTGGCGGCGGCGCGCGACGCCATCGTCATGGTGGAGGGGCGTGCGAAAGGGGTGTCGGAAGCGCTCATGGTGGACGCCCTGGAGACCGCCCAGAAAGCGTGCATCCGGATCATCGACGCCATCGAGGATCTCCGCTCCCGCGCGGGGAAGGAGAAATGGCCCGTCGAGCAGGATGAGGCGGAAAGCGCGATCCGCGAAAAGCTGATCGGCCTTTGCGGCGATCGGATCCGCGAGGCGAACCGGATCCGGTCGAAGAGCGGCCGGCGCGAGTTTATATCATCGCTCACCGATGAAGCGGTGGCGGCCCTCGAAGGCGATTACCCCGGCTACGGGCGGAAGATTTCGAGCATTCTCGACGAGATGATCGGAAGCGACGCGCGGGCGATCATTCTCGACGAGGGGACCCGTCTCGACGGGCGGGCGACCGACGAGATCCGGCCGATCACATGCGAAGTAAACGTTCTTCCGAGAACCCACGGGTCGGCGATCTTCACGAGGGGCCAGACGCAGGCGCTCGGGACGATCACCCTCGGGACGTCGTCCGACGAGCAGCGGGTGGACGACGTGGAAGGGGAGTACAGGAAGGCGTTCATGCTCCACTACAACTTCCCTCCGTTCTGCGTGGACGAGGTGAAGTTCCTCCGCGGTCCCGCCCGGCGGGAGATCGGCCACGGAACGCTCGCCGAAAGAGCGATCGAGCCGATCATCCCGACGGCGGACGATTTCCCCTATACCATCCGCATCGTGTCGGACATCCTGGAATCGAACGGTTCTTCGTCCATGGCGACGGTGTGTGCCGGGACGCTCGCCCTGATGGACGCGGGCGTGCCGATCGCCAAGCCGGTGGCGGGCATCGCCATGGGTCTCGTCTCCGACGGCGAACGTGTCCAGATCCTCTCCGACATCCTCGGCGCGGAGGACCATTTCGGCGACATGGACTTCAAGGTCGCCGGGACGGAGGACGGCATCAACGCCTTCCAGATGGACTGCAAGACGACCGGTATCAGTTTCGACGTGATCCGAAGGGCGCTCGAGCAGGCGAAGGCGGGGAGACTCCACATCCTTTCGATCATGAAGGAAACCCTCGCCGGGCCGAGGGAGGAGATGTCGCCGTACGCGCCGCGGATCACCGCGATCCAGATCGACGTCGACAAGATCCGCGAGGTGATCGGCCCCGGTGGAAAGATGATCCGGAAGATCACCGAGGACTCGGGTGCGTCGATCGACATCGAGGACGACGGCACGATCAAGATCGCCTCGGTGTCGGAGGATTCGGCGCGCATCGCCCTCGAGATGATCAAGGCGATCACCGCGGAAGCGGAAGTCGACCAGGTATACAACGGTACGGTGCGGCGCATCGTTCCTTTCGGTGCCTTCGTCGAGATCCTCCCAGGGAAGGACGGGCTCCTCCACATTTCGGAGCTCGAATACCGTCGTGTCGAGCGTGTCGAGGACGTGCTCGCCGAGGGAGACAAGATCGAGGTGAAGGTGATCGGCATCGACAGGGAAGGAAAGATCCGTCTCAGCCGAAAGGCCCTCCTCGAGGCGCCTCCCGGGTACGAGGAGCGGGAGCGGGATCGGGAACGGGGCGGCCGCGACAGGGATCGCGGCGACCGGGGGCGTGACCGCGGCGGGCGCGACCGCGGAAGAAGGCGCTGAGAGCGCCGGCGGAAAAACGCCTTTCGAAAGGTTTTCCGGCCCGAAGGGCGGATTCGGACACGGCCCTCTCGAAGGAGAGGGTCGTTTCGCATTGTGCGCCCGCCTCCGCTCCACTACGATGAGCGGGTGAACCGCTCGGCCCGTCCCGGGTATGGGAAACGGCGAGCCTGGGGGAGAGCGTCGGTGATGACTGTCCTGTGCTACCACCAGGTCGACGACAGGATCGACTTCTCGTGGAACCGGGTTTCTCCCGGCGCCCTTGAAAGACAGATGGAGATTCTCGAGGAACTTCTCCTCGCAGGGGTCCCCTTCTCCGAAGCGGTCGGCGACGGTGACGGCAGAAAGGTGGGAATCACCTTCGACGATGCTCTCGCGGGAGCCGCCGAGAAGGGACTCGATGTTCTCTCCCGATTCGGTTTCCGGGCGACCCTTTTCGTGCCCACCGGTTGGGTGGGGGAGATGAACCGGTGGGAGACCGGTCTCGTCGGGCGGCGCGCCCGACACGCATCGTGGGACGCCCTTGGGCGGGCGGCGGCCGCCGGCTGGGAGATCGCGTCGCACGGCGTGTTCCACCGCGATCTCACCCGGCTTGAGGACGACGAGTGCCTCCGTGAACTCGAATCGTCCCGAGAGGCGATCGAGAAGACGCTCGGCGTGGCCGCCCGCTCGGTCGCCTGGCCTTTCGGCAGGGTGAACGATGGTGTCATCGCCGCGGCGCGACGCGCCGGCTTCCGGCGCGGCTGTCTTTCCTCGGCCGGGAAGGCGGGCGACCCGTTCCGCGTGGGAAGGGTCGGCGTCCGGCGGATCGACACGGCGGCCGACTTTCGGGCGAAGGTCGGCGGAGGGGCGCTCTACCCGCTTCAACTGTGGAAGGATCGCGCCGCGTCCTTCTGCTCCCGCGGAACGGCACGATTCGGCCCGAAGAAAGGATCGGCATGATGCGTATCTTCGACTATTTCTTTCTTACCCGGCCGATCGTGCTGATCCCGTCGTGGGCGTTCCTGATCGTCGGTTACCTGCGGGGCATCGAGAAGACCGGTTCGGGGGGCGGCGGCCTTTCGATGGCCTGGCTTCTCCTCACGCTCGTCCTGTCGGGCGTATACATTGTGAACCAGATTTTCGATCGGGAGACCGACCGGGAGAACGGGAAGCTCTATCTTCTCGCCGAGGGCCATGTGACGGTAAGGAGCGCCGCCGTCGAAGCGGCGATCCTTATCGCCGCCGGGCTCGTCATTTCTCTCATCGCCCGGCGCGATCATTTTCTTTGGCTCGCGGCGAGCGCGATCCTCGGTCTCCTCTACTCCGCCGACCCGGTGCGCCTCAAGGGACGCCCGATTCTCGATCTGGCGGCGAACGCCGTCGGTTACGGCGCCGTTGCCTTTCTGTACGGCTTTTCCCTTTCCGCCCGGGTCGACGGCGAAGCCCTTCTCATGACCGTGCCGTACATGCTTCTCGTCGGGGCGATCTTCCTCCACACGGCGGTGGTCGACAGCGAAGGGGATGCCGCCGCCGGGCTGCGCACGAGCGCCACCCTCCTCGGCGCGAAGGGCGCGTCGATCGTCGCCTGGATCCTTCTGGCCGGGGCGTTCTTCGCCGGACTTCTCCTGCGCGAGCCGTATCCCCCCGTGGCGGCGCTGGGGGGTCTCTTTTTCTTCAGCTGGGGACTCCTCTCGCCGGGGAAGAAAGGGAGTTCACTGAGCTACCAGTGGGGCAGCCTGATCTTCGTTCTTCTCGTGGTGATCCGCTTTCCCCGTTTCGGCGCTCTCCTGGTGATCGTCTTCGCCGTCACGAGGCTCTACTACCATTTCCGGTTCGGTAAGGTATACCCGCGGCTCGATTTCTAAGGTCGGCGAACGATCGGGAACGAGGCGGCGCGCCGCGAAGCGGCCGGGGAGATCCCACTCGAGAGAGGGCGCCGTCTCGGCTCCGGTCATCAGCGACGCCAACGGCTTGTAACTCTCGGAGAAGAGAATGTATCGTTTCCCGTTTTCGAGAGGCCTGTACCGGATCGCGTGATTGTACAGCTCCGAAAGGCGGTCGAGCGAGAGAAGCTCCTCGGAGACGAGTTGGTTGAGCGAGGAGGGATAGCGGTCGTTCACCACGCGGTACATCTCGAGAACGATCCTCACGTTCCGGATCTCCCTTTCCGAGTTATACGTCGCCACGCGATCACCGAGGAGCGGCGAGGCGGTCACCCGTGGACTCGGGGTGAAGAGGAGGGAAAGGAGGAATGCCGCCGCCGGCATGAGGGCGAGGATGATCAGGTGAAGCGCCACGCTCCGGCCGGAGAAGGAGATCGGCTGGTTCAGCGTGACCTTTCCGAGGTTCGCCGGGATGCCGGGAAAGACCCGCTTCGGTTCGAGCCGTGCCGACTCATCCATCCTGCGGACCGCCTCGAGAAGAACCGATTCCACCTTCACGCCGCAACCGGGACCGTACGGGATGACCTCGCTCTCGGGAGCGAAATCGAAGCGACCCTTTCGCCAGGTAAGCAGTTCGCTCACGACTTCGTGGACGAGATCACGCACGAGGCGCGCCGTTTCGACGGGGGTGATCATCCCCTCGCGCAGGAGAATCTCGACGAACGGATACTCGGCCCGCGCCTCGAGTCGGATCGCTTTATGGGCCATATGTTCAGGAAGGATACGTCGTTCCATGATGAACGCCTTCAGGGGATCGGCCGACGTGACACCCCTGTCCCAGGTCGAGATGATCACCCCTTTCTCGAAGACGAGGGCGATTCTCTCCTTTTCGCCGAATAGGCGCAGCACGCCGGTCTTCTCCTGCACGGCGAGAAGCTGGAGCACTTCGGCCACGGGAAAGTCGACGAGATTTCCCCGCAGGCTCATCGGTTCCTCCCTTCGCGCCGCGCACCGAAATGGCGGCGGATGAGGAGGACCGCGTCGAAGAGAACCGATCCGTAGAGAGGAACGAACACCACCGCGAAGAGGAGGTTCTCGAGCGGCTCGAGGGCCGGGGCGGAGAGAATGGGGAACGGTTTCACCACCGGTCCGCGGCACGCCCAACCGAGGAGGAAAGCGAGGGCCGGCGCCGCGAAGAGGACGCCCTTCACATAACGGCCGAGGTAAAGGTGGGCGCCGCCGGGGAAGAGGATTCCAAGACTGAGCGCCACGGGGCGGTGGTACTGCACCGTGCCCGGGGCCCAACGGAAGGAGTGACTCCCCTCGGCGCACGAGGGACAAACATCGGTCCTGTCCCGGCGGCGGCGGCACTCCCTGCAGATCACGGCGCCGCAGCGAACGCATTTCATCGTCCGGGGACGCGTCGCGCCGAAGCGCCACGACACGAACAGGAGGGCGGCTATCGGGATCGCCGCCCATGCCGGCAGGGGAAAGAGGAGCCGCCGCGTGCTGGAGAGCGACTCGCCCCACGTCAGGCCGTCGCGGCGAGTGCCTCCGGTGAGAAAGCGGTTCCACAGTCGTGACACCGGCAGCGCCTCGTCGACGAGGGTGGTCGTCTCCACGCGCGGCGTCACCCTGGAGAGGGTGCGGATCATCGGAAAGTCGAGTGTCGCCGCAGTGGTGAACTCCTCACGGGCGCGCTCGAAATCGAAGCGATCGAGGTAGAGCTGGCCCAGATTGTAGTGGGACGACGCCGATCGGCCGTCGAGTTCCACCGCTCTCTTGTAGGAGCGCGCCGCCCGGTCGGGCCGGCCAAGAAGAAACTCGAGATTCCCCATGTTGTTCCACACCGCCGCCGACTCTCCTCCCCCCTGGACGATTTCGCCGTAGAGGCGGAGCGCCTCCTCCTCGTGGCCCCTTTCCCGTTGGAGAAGGGCGAGGCTGAAGAGGAGATCGCCGTCGCCCGGGGAGGCGGCGAGGAACGCTTCCGGTCCGGTTCGACCGGAGGGCGCCAACGGAGATGCGGTGATGGCGAAGAGCGACGACCCCGGCATGGCGGGGAGTGACGCGCCGACGGCGAGCTTGAGAAGAAGGGGGACGATGGCGATGGAGACGAGAAACGCCGTCGCAATGCCTCGTTCTCCCGGGGTGAAAGTGCGCCACGTCGCGAGAACGCTGCAGACAAGGATCCAGACGATTCCCCCGGGCCAGACCCAAGGGTGGAATGCGAGGAAGAGGGATGTCACGAGGATTGGCGGATACGCTTCGCGGACCCATCCTCGCAGGTTGGCGGGGAGCGCCTCGATGACGAAGTGACGGAACGCGGGGAGTGAACGGAGGAGCATCAATCCGGTGAAGCCGAACAAGGCGAGCAGGACGAAGAGAAGAAGATAGATCACCCCGTTGGCGAAGAAGAGACTCTGGCTCGTGAAATTCCGGTTGAACACCCGCAATGCCTCGAGAAGCGCGCCGATCCAGCGGGGGTCGACCTCCCTCAGGTAGACGAGGGAAAGGAGGAGGTGCGCGCGCACGATCGACGGATCTCCCTCGAGGGCGTACTCGAGATCGTTCTTCGCCGCTTCGTGATCGCCGGAGGCGAGCTTTCGCAAGGCGTGGTAGTACGCCACCCGCGAGAGGATCGGCGAGTCGAGGAGCGGTCCCCCCGGAACGAGGGTAACGATCCTCCTGCGCCGTCCGGAGGCGCCCCCTTCTCCACCCGCCGGACGGCTACCGGCGATTTCCGCCGGCGCCCCGGTCGCGAGGATCGGACGGGTCGCCTCATCGTCGCGCTTCGGCTCGACGACGACGGAGGCGGCCGGCGGCGCGGCCGTGCCGCCGGCCGGGCAGGCGAAAAGAACCGCCCCGAGGACGGCGAATACGATGGCCTTTCGAGCGGGCAGTTTTCTTCTCTCCTCCGGGCGCGGCGAAGTGTTCCCTGCGGCCGATTCCGATCACTCCTGACGCCCTTAGGATCGGCCCGGAGCGTCCTTTCCTTGATCGATCGCCGTTGACACGATGAGCGGTCGAACCTACTATGATTCCCTATTTTCCAACGGGGAGTAAGCGATGTTGCACCGGAAGGATTCGGATCTTGGAGGAGCGGGGGAACCGCCGGTCGTCACGGTGGGGAGCCTCGATCGGTACGACGGGAAGGTGGTCCGCCTCCGCGGATGGCTCTACCAGGGAAGATCGAGCGGAAAAATAGCGTTTCTCATGCTCCGTGACGGCACCGGTATCGTGCAGTGTGTTGCCGGGCGCGCCGACGTGGGCGACGAGATGTTCGACACGGCCCGTCACGCGACGCGGGAGTCGGCCATCGAGGTAACCGGAGCGGTGAAAAAGGATGACCGCGCGCCGGGCGGCTTCGAACTTCTTCTGTCCGCGTTCGACGTGGTGAGCGCCGCCGCGGAGTTTCCGATCGGAAAGAAGAGCCACGGCACGTCCTTCCTCATGGATCACCGCCACCTTTGGCTCCGTTCGAAGCGGCCCCACGCGATCCTGAGGATACGATCCACGGTTTCTCTCGCGATCCGGAGCTTCTTCGACAGGGAGGGTTTCACGCTGCTCGATGCGCCGATCTTCACCCCCGCCGCGTGCGAGGGAACGTCGACCCTTTTCGAAACCGATTATTTCGACACGAAGGCGTACCTCACGCAGAGCGGCCAGCTCTACATGGAAGCGGGCGCCATGGCGTTCCGGAAGGTGTACTGCTTCGGACCGACGTTCCGCGCGGAGAAGTCGAAGACGCGGCGCCACCTGACCGAGTTCTGGATGCTCGAACCGGAGATGGCGTATGCGGATCTCGACGATGCCGTCGAGCTGGCCGAGCACATGGTGACCGACGTGACGCGCGTCGTGCTCGATCGGAACGCCGCCGATCTCGAGCTGCTCGAAAGGGATCGATCGAAGCTCGAGGCGATCGCGCCTCCCTTCCCGAGGATCACTTACGACGAGGCGCTCGCGATTCTGGCGGAAAAGGGGATGGCCGTGAAGTGGGGCGACGATTTCGGCGGCGACGACGAGACGGTGCTCGCCGAGTCGTTCGACAAACCGGTGTTCGTATGGAAATGGCCGAAGGAGGCGAAGGCGTTCTACATGAAGTCCGATCCGGATGACGACCGCTACGTTCTCGGTGTCGACCTACTGGCGCCCGAGGGATACGGCGAGATCATCGGCGGCGGCGAGAGGACGGACGATCTCGCCTACCTGGAGAAGCAGATCGACGCGCACGGCCTTGAGCCGGAAAGTTTCGCGTGGTACACCGATCTGAGGCGATATGGCTCGGTTCCCCACTCCGGTTTCGGCATGGGTCTCGAGCGGTTCGTCGGGTGGCTCTGCGGGACGCATCACGTTCGCGAGACGATCCCCTTCCCGCGAACGATCAACCGGCTCTACCCGTAGGCGCGACGCGGTGACTCTCTTCTACTACGCCATCATGATTTCAGGCGCGCTGGCACTGTCGTTCGGTTTCTACGCGCTGGGCGAGCGGAAACTGTGGGACGGGTGGGGGGGTGTGATCTTGATGTTCGCCGGGTTGATCACGACGTTCCTCGGCGTGCTGCTCGCATTCGCGCCGCGCTTCTTTTCCTGATTTCCTACTGTCCCGGAATATTGAGAGGCTGGATCTTCTCGAGTTCGTCGTGGCGGAAAACGAAGCTGATCTTCTCGCGGAAATAGTACCATGTTTCGAGATAGCCGAGGGCGAGAGTGTCATCGGGGCGGCCGTAGATGCGGGCGACTTTCGAACGGATATCGGCCTGGCCGAACTTGGAGATCACCGCGTTGGAGAATTCACGATTTCTACCGGTGGGTACCATAGGACTCCTCCCGGGTGAAAGCAAAGATGTGAAATCCTTCTGGCTACCGGGATTAATGTTAACACAGTCGCGCCGACGAGTCAAGCGCGTCGAACCGCCGTCACGGCGACGTTCGCCCTTGACACGAGACGGAGCGGTTGCTAATCTCGCAGCCGCCTTAAGCGTGCTGTCGCGGTAGCTCAGTTGGTAGAGCAGAGGACTGAAAATCCTCGTGTAGATGGTTCAAGTCCGTCCCGCGACACTCTTATCGTTTTGCGGAATACCCCGGTTCGGCGCTGTTCGATCCGGTTCGAATGGCTCCCGGGAGCACGCTGGTGTAGCTCAGCTGGTAGAGCAACGCATTCGTAATGCGTAGGTCAGCGGTTCGAGTCCGCTCACCAGCTCCCTCACCCCTCCCGCGAGGCCGACCATGGCGGAACTGAAGCTCACGATTTCCGGCGCCCGGGGCATTGTGGGCGAGAGCCTGACCGCCGGTGTTGTGGTTCGCCTCGGCGGAGCCTTCGCCGGGCTTGTCGGCGGCGGGACGGTTCTCATCGGGAGGGACACCCGCCGAACCGGTCCGATGGTGCGCGACGCCCTTCGCGCCGGTCTCACCGCCGCCGGTTCACCGGTGCGCGACTGCGGCATCTGTTCAACCCCCGGACTTCTCCTCGGTGTCCGTCGGCGGGACGACATCGCCGGCGGGGTGATCGTGACGGCGAGCCACAACCCGATCGAGTGGAACGCCTTGAAATTCGTCGGCCCGGATGGTGCGTTTCTTTCGCCCGAGGCGGGGGACGAAGTGAAGCGTCTTTTCGGCGCGCCGGAGGATCCGGGCGTTTCGTGGAACCTCGTCGGCACTGTGACGGCGGGTCCGCCGGTGGAAGAGGAACATGTCGAAGCGGTCCTTCGCTGCGAACTGATCGATGTCGAGGCGATCCGCGCCCGCCGCTTCCCCGTGGTGCTCGACGGAACAGGAGGCGCCGGCGCGAAGGGGGCACTGGCGCTCCTCGACGCCCTCGACTGCGACGTGACGGCGATACACTGCGATGCGGACGGAACGTTCCCGCGTCCGCCGGAACCTAAACCGGAGAATCTGGGTGACCTTTGCGAAGCGGTTTCCCGGTCGGGGGCGGCGGTCGGCTTCGCCCTAGATCCCGACGGCGACCGGCTCAGCCTCGTTTCCGGAGGGGGGCACCCCCTGGTGGAGGAGGCGACGGTCGCTCTTGCGGTGCGGTATGTTCTCTCCAAAAGGAAAGGTCCTGTCGTGGTCAATCTCTCGACGTCGCGCGCCTCGGAAGACCTGGCGGCAATAAGCGGCGTGCCTTTCTATCGGACGCCGGTGGGGGAGGCGCACGTCGCCGCGAAGATGGTCGAAACCGGCGCGGTGATCGGCGGAGAGGGGAACGGGGGGGTCATGCTTCCGGCGGTGCATCCGGCGAGGGACGCCCTCGTGGGGATCGCCTTGACGCTGCAATCGATGGCGGACGGCGGCGGCTCGATCGGCGAACAGGCCGAGGCGCTCCCATCGTATGAAATACGGAAAACGGTGCTGTCGGCCGATCCTTTCGACAGGGACGCCCTGGAAAAGCGTCTCGCCGACGCCTTGGGTGAGTGCTCCATCGATCGGCGGGACGGCATCCGGTTCGACTGGAAGGATCGCTGGCTCCACGTGCGCGCCTCGAACACCGAACCGGTGGTTCGGATCATTGCGGAAGCACCTGACGGGGAAGGGGCGAAGCGGCTCCTCGTCGCGGCGGCCGAAGCGCTTGGCGGTTGAACGCCTGCTGCTTCGGAATCGGAGAATGCGATGTGCGGCATCATCGGATACGCGGGAAAGAAGCCGGCGAGCCCCCTTCTCCTAGAAGGGTTGAGGCGGCTCGAGTATAGGGGCTACGATTCGGCGGGCATGGCGCTCGAAGAGGGTGATCACCTCTCGACCGTCAAGACGGTGGGGAAGATCGCTGTCCTCGCCGACACGCTCGGCCGCGCGCCGATGACCGGAACGGTCGGCGTCGCGCACACGCGCTGGGCGACCCACGGGATCCCGTCGCACGCCAACGCCCATCCCCATCTCGACTCGGAAGACGTCATCGCCGTGGTGCATAACGGGATCATCGAAAACTTCATCAGCCTGAGAAAATGGCTGGAGGGAGAGGGAATCGAGTTCCGCAGCGAGTCGGACACCGAGGTGCTCGCCCACTTGATCCGCTACTTCTTCACCACCACTCTCGAGGATGCCGTTCAGAAGGCGCTCCGCGAGGTGGAGGGAACCTACGGCATCGCCGTCCTTTCGAGCCTAGACCCGGGGAAGATCGTCGGCGCCCGCAACGGCTCACCCCTCGTGGTCGGCGTCGGCAGGGGCGAGAACTTCATCGCGTCCGACGTGACGGCGCTTCTCGAGCATACCCGCCAGGTGATCTACCTCGATGACCGGGAGATGGTGGTGATCGACAGCGATCACGTTCACATCACCAACCTGGAAAATGTGACCATCGAAAGGAAACCCGAAGAGGTGCTCTGGGACGTGGGGGACGTCGAGAAGGGCGGGTACGGCCATTACATGCGCAAGGAGATCGCCGAGCAGCCCCGCACGATCCGCGACGCCTACTCCGGCCGCGTGGTGGAGGAGTCGGGGATGGCCCATCTCGGCGGGCTCAACATACCGATGGAGACCCTCCAGGATCTGAACCGCGTGATCATCACGGCGTGCGGTACGTCGTGGCATGCCGGGTTGATCGGCGAATACATGATCGAGGAGTTTTCCCGCCTCCCGGTGGAGGTGGAGTACGCATCCGAGTTCCGCTATCGCAACCCGGTGGTCGATCACAACGACCTTGTGGTGGTGATCAGCCAGTCGGGCGAGACGGCCGACACCCTCGCCGCCATGCGCGAGGCGCAGCGCCACGGCGCCCGGGCGATCGGCATCTGCAACGTCGTCGGCTCCACCATCGCCCGGGAGGCGGACGGGGGAATCTACACCCATGCCGGTCCCGAGATCGGCGTCGCCTCCACGAAGGCGTTCACATCGCAGGTGACGACGCTCACCATCTTGAGCCTCCTTCTCGGCAGGCTGAGGAAGCTCTCCCAGCGGGAGGGACGGCGGATCGTCCACGCCCTCAAGAGGCTCCCCGCACAGGTGCAGTCGATACTCGATAGTGCCGAGCAGGTGGAGGCGATCGCGAAGCTCTATTACGAGAACAACAACTTCCTCTACCTCGGTCGGGGGTACAATTTCCCCGTCGCCCTCGAAGGCGCCTTGAAGTTGAAGGAAATCAGTTACATCCACGCCGAAGGATACCCGGCGGCCGAGATGAAGCACGGACCGATCGCGCTGATCGACAAGAACATGCCGGTGGTGTTCATCGCCTTGAAGGACAGCGCCTACGGGAAGGTGATCGGCAACATCCAGCAGGTCGTTTCGAGAGGGGGGAGGATCATCGCCCTCGCCACCGAGGGGGACGACGTGATCCGCAAGTTCGCGGAACATGTGATTTATTTGCCGGCGACGCTCGAACCGCTCACGCCGATCCTCTCGGTCATCCCGCTGCAGCTTCTCGCGTACTTCATCGCCGTCGAGAGGGGATGTGATGTCGACCAGCCGCGGAATCTGGCGAAGAGCGTGACGGTGGAGTGAGAGATTGAAACAGAAATCGACAATCCGGACAACGGGGGCGCCGGCGGCGGTCGGTCCGTACAGCCAGGCGATCGCGGCGGGAGGCTTCCTATTCACCGCCGGGCAGATCGCCCTCGATCCGGAAGGCGGCTCGACCGCCGGATCGACCGTGGGGGAGCAGACCGCGAGGGTGCTCGAGAATCTTCGCGCCGTGCTCGAAGCGGGCGGGGCGACTCCGGGCGACGTGGTGAAGACGACCGTCTATCTTTCAGACTTGAACGGCTTCGGCGAAATGAACGAAGTGTACGCCCGCTTCTTCGGCGATTGGGCGCCGGCGCGGTCGTGCGTCGAGGTGAGTCGCCTTCCGAAGGGGGCGCTCGTGGAGATCGACGCCGTCGCCGTGGTGAAGCGACAAGCATGACCGTTCGCGAAAGAAGGGAGTGGATAGGTCCTGGTGGGCCTCGAGGACTTCAAATCCTTCCGTCGGGTGCTAAAACCATCCGAGGTGGGTTCGATTCCCACACATTCCCGCCACTTTCCCGCCTGGGGAAGAATCTCTTCTCCCCGGCGGCGCTCTTCCTATTCGCGGTGTTCTTGTCGCTAAACCCTCTGTTCACCGCGGAGGTGAAAGGGGCCGGCCCCGCGGACGAACCGACCCCCTCCCCATTCTGGTCGTGCATCCGATCCGCCGTCGTTCCGGGATGGGGTCAGATTCACAACGGCAGCCCGCTCAGGGGAGCGATGATCTTTTCGGCGCAGGCGTACTTCCTGACCCGCTTCGCCGCCGCCGAGAAACGGAGTTCGTACTACCGCGATCGGATGGTCGATCCTTCGGCGGCTTGGGACGCGGCGTATCTTCAGGAAAAGTATGATGACCGGCGCGGCATCCGGAACGATATGGTATGGTGGATGACGATTTTCGGACTCTATTCGCTTATCGATGCGTACGTCGACGCGAGCATGGCCGGCTTCGACCGCGAGATCGCCGATGTCGAGCGCGTCACGTTCGGCACCGGCGAGACGCCCGGCGGCGATCACGTCGTCACCGTGACGGTGGCGTGGTAGAACGACGGAGGAAATAGGATCGTTGGGGAAAAGAGGCAAACCGGCGAGGCGGACGAAAGGGCGGGTCGGAGGGCGGAAAGGTTCGATCTTCCGCGAATACGGCGAGGCGATCCTCGTCTCGGCGGTGCTCTTCTTCTTTCTGCGATCGTTCGTTGTCCAGGCGTATCAGATTCCCTCCGGGTCGATGGAGGACACGTTGCTCATCGGCGACTTCCTCGTGGCGAACAAGTTTCTCTACGGCGGTCGCGTGCCCGGCACCGATTGGCGTCTTCCCGCCGTTCGCCCACCCCGGAGGGGGGACATCATCGTCTTCCGCGCCCCCCATGTCGACAAGGATTTCATCAAACGGTGCATCGCGGTCGAGGGGGACACCGTGGAGCTGAGGGACAACGTGGTCTACCTGAATAACGTACGACAAGACGAACCGTACGTCGTCTTCAAGGGCACGGCACCGCCGAAGGCGAACTGGGGCCCCGAGGTGATTCCGAAGGGAAAATTGCTCATGCTCGGCGACAACCGGAACCAGAGCAGCGACAGTCGCTACTGGGGTCTGCTCGACAAGAACCGCGTGGAGGGACGCGCCATGTTCCTCTACTTCTCCTGGAACCGAGAACGCTTCCTGCCACGGCTGCGGAGGCTTTTCAGGGTGATCCGCTGAGCGGACCGGCCCGATACGGAAACCGATGAGCCAGCTACAGAAGCGGATTCGCAATTTCTGCATCATCGCCCATATCGATCACGGCAAGTCGACCCTCGCCGACCGGATCCTCGAGCGCACCGGCACGCTTTCGCGCGGCGAGATGCGCGACCAGGTTCTCGACAGCATGGACCTCGAACGGGAGAGGGGGATCACCATCAAGGCCCACGCGATCCGGATCGACTACAAGGATGCGACCGGGCACGAGTGGGCGCTCAACCTGATCGACACTCCGGGCCATGTCGATTTCTCCTACGAAGTCTCCCGTTCCCTCGCCGCGTGCGAGGGGGCTCTCCTCGTGGTGGACGCCTCCCAGGGGATCGAGGCGCAGACGATCGCCAATTTCTACCTCGCCCTCGAACACGATCTCGCCATCGTCCCGGTGCTGAACAAGATCGACCTGCCGAACGCGCGAACCGAGGCGGTGAAGGAAGCACTCTGCGATCTTACCGGGGAAAGCCCGGAAAACGTCTTCGAAATCAGCGCCCGCACGGGCGAGGGGGTGGACGAACTCCTCGATCGAATGACCGACCTGATCCCTCCCCCCGCCGGGCGCGAGGAGGATCCGCTCCAGGCGCTCATTTTCGATTCCGTGTTCGACCGCTTTCGCGGTGTGAACATCTACCTCCGTCTGATGCAGGGGCGTGTGCGTTCGGGGGATACGATCCGCTTTCTCGCCACCGGCGACGAGAGGGTCGTCGACGAGGTGGGGGTCTTCCGCTTGAAGCGGGTGCCCCGAGAGGAGCTGTGCGCCGGTGAGGTCGGCTACATTCTCGCCGGGATCAAGCAGATCCGCCACGCCCAGGTGGGCGACACGGTCACCCTCTCTCGTGAAGGCGCCGTGGAGGCTTTGCCCGGGTTCCAAGAACCGAAGCCGATGGTATTCAGCGGCATGTTCCCCACCGATCCGGGGGAGTACGACCTCCTGCGCGACGCCCTCGAGAAGCTCCACCTCAACGACGCGGCGATCACCTTCGAACCGGAATCGTCGGAAGCGCTCGGCTTCGGTTTCCGCTGCGGTTTTCTCGGCATGCTCCACCTCGAGGTCGTCCAGGAGCGCCTCGAGAGAGAATACGACCTCAACCTGATCAGCACGATCCCGAGCGTCGTCTTTAGGGCGATACTCAACGACGGCTCGGTGAAGCGGGTCGACAACCCGAGGCATCTTCCCGATCCGGGAGAGATCGAAAGGATCGAAGAGCCGATAGTCGATGCGCGAATCATCACGCCCACCGAGTACATGGGCAATGTCAACAAGCTGATCGGGGAGAAGCGCGGAGTGCACAAGGAGATGGAGTATCTAGAGCCGACGCGGGTCCAACTCCGTTTCGAGCTTCCTCTCGCCGAGGTCGTCCTCGATTTCTACGACCGCCTCCAATCGGTGACCCGGGGATACGCATCGTACGATTACGAGCACTCCGGTTTCACCACCTCCGACATGGTCCGCCTCGACGTGCTCGTCAACGGAGAGCCGGTCGACGCCCTGTCGATCATCGTGCACCGGGAGAAAGCGTATTCGTGGGGCCGGCAACTAACCGGGCGGCTCAAGGAACTGATCCCGAGACAGATGTACCAGGTGGCGATCCAGGCGGCCATCGGGACGAAGGTGATCGCCCGGGAGACGGTCTCGGCCTACCGGAAAGACGTGATCGCCAAGTGCTACGGCGGCGACATCACGCGCAAGCGGAAGCTCCTCGAGAAACAGAAAGAGGGGAAAAAGCGGATGAAGCAGATCGGGTCGGTCCAGATCCCCCAGGAAGCGTTTCTCGCCGTGCTCCGGGTGAATGACGACAAGGGAAAATAGTTACGGCATTTTTGTCGCCCTGCCGCCGCCGGGCGATTCGCCCGCCGAGGCGGTCCTCGCCGGGGAGATCGCCTCCCCGCCCATTCCCTTTCCCACGAAGGGGCGCTGCACCGATCTTTATGTCGACTCGAAACGATCCTCCCCCTTCCCGGGCGGGCGAGCCGCCGGGGAAATCGCTCCCCTGGCGGAACTGATCCGCCGCCATGCCCCGCCGGAGCGCTCCTTCGAGATCGAGGCCGCCGGCGAGGAAACCGGACCGCTCTGCAACCAAGCCGTTCTCTTTCGCGACGCCGGGTTCAACCGGATCTGCCTCGCCGCTCCGGTCGGCGGGAGCGCCCTTCTCGTCCGATCGATCGATGCCGCCCGGTGCGCCGGAATCGACCGGATCGCCGTGGAACATCCCTTCGCCCGCGTCGGCGAAAGCGCGGCGGACGAGCGGGAAAGGCTCGCGGCGGCGGTCGAGGCGGGGGCCGAACACATCTCCCTCGTCGAACGGGCGGACCGGACGGTCGGCGAGGAGGAATGGCTCCGCCGCTACCGCGCCACATCGGACTTCCTCCGCCGCCGCGGTTTTCTCCGCTACGAGATCGCCCACTTCTCCCTTCCGGGTCGGGAGAGCGCCCACGTCCTTCGGGTTTTTCGTTGCGGCACCGTCGTCGGCTTCGGTCCCGGGGCGGTCAGTCGCAAGGGACGGCTGCGAGTCCGCCGCCCGGCGGACGACGTCGCCTCGACCCCCTTCACCCGAAAAGAGGCCGGCGAAACGATCTCTGCTGAAGAGAAGGCGTGGGAAGAGTTTTCCCTTGGCATCCGACTTGCAGAAGGTGTGGATATCGGGACGATCACCGCTCATCCGGGCAGATCGTTCCGAGATGCGCTGATCGGCGCCGTGGAGGCGCTGGCGGCGTCCGGATGGCTCGAACGGGTCGGGGATCGTGTCCGATTGAGTAGGAAGGGGATCCCCCTGGCTGACAAAATAGCAGCCGATATGCTGCCATAACGGCAGACCCTTACGGGCGGAGGTACATGGAATCGTCACGACACGGGCATTCGCCCGTTCGCTCGACAGGAGAGGAACATGGGGCAGCGGAAGAAGAAGCAGCCCGGCGCCGACGGGGGGAAGACCGGTCGGGAGAGTGGGCCGGAAGAGGTTACCGAGAAGAACGAGCCGTTGGCGGCCGAACCGGAAGACGGGAACGCGGAAAGGAAGGGCGAAGCTCCTCCCGAAGCGGACGGCCTCGAAGTGCTTCGCGAGGAGAACGAGAAGCTTCGCGACAAGTGGCTTCGTGCGGTGGCCGAACTGGACAATTTCCGCAAACGCGCCGCGCGTGACCGGCAAAGGGAGATCCTCTTCGCACGCACGGCGGCGATCGTCCCTCTCCTCGAAGTGCTCGACGATGTCGAGCGCGCCGTCGACCACGAAGGCGCATCGGTGGATGATCTGCGAAGGGGGATCGAGATGATCCGGGACAAGTTCATCGACAAGCTCGCATCGATCGGTGTCGAGGCGATCGAGTCGATGGAAAAACCGTTCGACCCCGAGAGGATGGACGCCCTCGCCACCGTTCCGTGTGCCGATGTCCCGGCGGGAACGGTGATCGGTGAAATCAGGAAAGGTTATCTACTGAACGATGCAGTGATCCGGCACGCCCAGGTCTCGGTCGCCGCCGTACCCGACGATGACGGACCGGACGGCGACGAGAAGGGTCGTTCCGAGGGATAGAAGAAAAGGAGAATGTCGCGAAAGCGAACGGCAAGGAGATAGAAAATGGGTAAAGTAATCGGCATCGATCTGGGCACCACGAATTCCGTGGTCGCCGTCGTGGAGGACGGCGAGGCGAAGGTGATTCCCAATCCGGAAGGAGGCCGGACGACTCCGTCGATCGTGGCGTTCACGAAGGAAGGAGAACGCCTCGTCGGGCAGGTCGCCAAACGGCAGGCGATCACGAACCCCGAGAACACGATCTACTCGATCAAGCGTTTCATGGGGCGGAAGGTCTCCGAGGTGACCGAAGAGCAGAAGATCGTGACCTATGACATCGTGGAGGCTGCGAACGGCGACGTCCGGGTTCACGTGACGAACCCCGAGAACATGTACGCTCCGCCGGAGATCTCCGCCATGGTGCTCCAGTATCTCAAGAAGGCGGCGGAGGAGTACCTCGGCGAGGAGGTCACCGAGGCGGTGATCACCGTGCCGGCGTACTTCAACGATTCGCAGAGACAGGCGACGAAGGACGCCGGAAAGATCGCCGGCCTCGACGTGAAGCGGATCATCAACGAGCCGACCGCGGCCTCCCTCGCGTACGGCCTCGATAGGAAGGCCGAGGAGAAGATCGCCGTGTTCGACCTGGGAGGCGGCACGTTCGACATCTCGATTCTCGAACTCGGCGAGGGGGTGTTCGAGGTGAAGGCGACGAACGGCGATACCCACCTCGGCGGCGATGATTTCGACCAGCGGCTGATCGACCATCTCGCCTCCGAGTTCCAGAAGGAAACGGGGATCGATATCCGGTCCGACAAGATGGCGCTCCAGCGCCTCAAGGAAGCGGCGGAAAAGGCGAAGTGCGAGCTTTCCTCCACCATGCAGACGAACGTGAACCTGCCGTTCATCACCGCGGATTCTTCGGGTCCGAAGCATCTCGACGTGACGATCACGCGGGCGAAATTCGACCAGCTCACCGCCGATCTCGTGGAGCGGACGATCGAGCAGTGCCGGAAGGCGCTCAGCGACGGCGGTTTCACGGCGAACGATATCGATCAGGTCATTCTCGTGGGCGGCTCGACGCGGATCCCCGCGGTGGCGGAAAAGGTGAAGGAGTTTTTCGGGCGTGAACCGCACAAGGGCGTGAACCCCGACGAGGTGGTCGCCGTGGGCGCGGCGATCCAGGGGGGCGTCATCGCCGGCGACGTGAAGGATGTTCTCCTTCTCGACGTGACCCCTCTTTCCCTCGGCATCGAGACCCTCGGCGGGGTGATGACGAAGCTGATCGAAAGGAACACGACCATCCCGACGAAGAAGAGCCAGGTTTTCTCCACCGCCTCGGACAACCAGCCGGCGGTGAGCATCCATGTTCTTCAGGGCGAAAGGGAGATGGCCTCCGACAACAGGACGCTCGGCCGTTTCGACCTCACCGAGATCCCGCCGGCGCCCCGTGGGCTGCCGCAGATCGAGGTGACCTTCGACATCGACGCCAACGGCATCGTCCACGTGTCGGCGAAGGATCTCGGAACGGGGAGGGAACAGAAGATCAAAATCCAGGCGTCGAGCGGCCTGAGCGACGACGAGGTGAAGTCGATGGTGAGCGAAGCGGAAGCGCACGCCGCCGAGGACCGGAAGCGGCGCGAGGCGGTGGAGACGCGCAACCAGGCGGATCAGCTCGTCTACCAGGTGGAGAAGAACGTCCGCGAGCACGGCGACAAGATCGACGCGACGACGCGCAAGATGATCGAGGACGCGGTGAACGACCTGAAGAGCGCCATCGAATCGAACGATGCCGAGCGGATGAAGAAAAAGATGGCCGACGTCGAGCAGGCGACCCACAAGCTCGCCGAGCAGATGTACGCGAACGCCACCGCGGAACAGGCGGCCGCAGGCGCAGGAGACGGAAGCGCGTCGCCGGGAGCGTCCGCACCGGAGGGGAACGATTCGGACGAAGCGGTGGAAGCCGATTTCGAAGTGGTGGAGGAAGACGAGGGGAAGAAGTAAACTGTGCCCATGGCGAAACGGGACTATTATGAAGTTCTCGACGTGCCGAAGAATGCCTCCGCCGAGGAGATCAAGAAGGCTTATCGGAAATTGGCGCTGAAGTATCACCCCGACCGGAATCCCGGGGACAAGGCGGCGGAAGAAAGCTTCAAGGAAGCGACCGAGGCGTACGAGGTTCTCAGGGACGACGAGAAGCGAGGCCGGTACGACCGGTTCGGCCACGCCGGCGTCGATCCGGCGGCGGCGGGAGGGGCGGCCGGTTTTGGCGGTGGGTACGGGAGCTTTGATCTTTCCGACGCGCTCCGTGCGTTTATGCGCGATTTCGGCGGCTTCGGCGATCTCTTCGGCGAGAGCGCCGATAGGGGGTCGGGCGCACCGAGGCCGGGCCGGGATCTCCAGATCAAGCTTCGGCTCACGCTGGAAGAAATCGCCGCGGGCGCGGAGAAGAAGGTGCGCGTCAAGGTACTCGGACGGTGCGACGAGTGCGGCGGCACGGGAAGCGCGTCGGGCGCCTCGCCGCGCCGGTGCGATACGTGCGGCGGCCAGGGACGGGTGCGCCAGGTGCAGCGTTCCCTTCTCGGCCAGTTCGTGAATATCACCGAGTGCCCGGCGTGCCGGGGCGAGGGGAGCGTCGTCGTCCACCCGTGTTCCACGTGCCGGGGCGAGGGGAGAGTCGCGCGGAAGGAATCGGTCACCGTCCGGATCCCGGCGGGGGTGAGCGCCGGGAACTATATCCCCCTCAGGGGGAAGGGGAACTGCGGCCTTCGCGGCGGCCCGAGGGGCGACCTGATCGTGGTGATCGAGGAGGAGCCCCACAAGCGTTTCGCCCGGCACGGCGATGACGTTCTCACCGAGGTATGGGTTCGCTTCGACCAGGCGGTTCTCGGCTCGGCCCTCGAGGTGGATACCCTCGACGGTCGGGTGAAGATGAACATTCCTCCGGGCACGCCGTCGGGCAAGGTGTTCCGCCTCCGGGGGAAGGGAATCCGCCATCTGCGCGGGAGAGGGTCGGGCGACCAACTCGTCCAGGTCCATGTCTGGGTGCCGAAAAAGCTGAAGCGCGAGGAGAGAAGGATTCTCGATGAAATAAAGAAAGGCGGCCTCTTCGAGCCGCCCGGCGGGTGATCTCGGTGACACTCCGCGACACGGCCCGCCGGTTCTACGCCCCTCCCGAAAGTCTCGCCCTTCCCATCTTCCGTTTTCCTCCCGATGAGGAACGCCACATCTTCCAGGTCCTCCGTCTCGTCCCCGGCACCGAGGTGATCGCCGTCGACGGAGCGGGAAACGCGGCTCGTGTCGTTCTCGAGGAGGGGGGACGCGGTTGCGCGCGGGTGATCGAACGTCTCGCTCCCGAAAGGGTCGCGCCGTTCCATCTCACCGTGGCGAGTGCGCTTCTGCGGGGACGCTCTCTCGACGACGTGGTGGAGCGATGCACGGAACTGGGGGCGCTCGCGTTCCAGCCGTTCGTGTCGGAACGGACGGTGGTCGCGCCCACCGCCGGAGCGAGTTTGAAACGCCGCGGTCGATACGGCAGACTCGCGCTTTCCGCCATGAAAGTCGCCGGTTCCGCCCTTTGTCCCGAGATCCTGCCGGTGGCGACATGGGGCGATCTTCTTCTCCGCATCCCCCGGTTCGACGCCGCGCTGATCTGCGACGGCTCCGCGCCGCGCCCGCTCCGCCCGGTCGCCCGGGCGGAGCGAGTCCTTCTGGTGATCGGGCCGGAAGGGGGATGGGCCGCCGGGGAACTCGAGGCCGCGGTTGAATCGGGGGCGGTGGCGGTGAACCTCGGCGCGCGAAACCTGCGCGCCGCGACGGCCGCCGCCGCCGCGACGGCGATCGTTCTATCGGGGGGGCGCGAAGAGGATCTGAAGGGACTCCGTTGACAACGGAGCGAAACTTGTCTATATTATCGTAAGATATATGGGCATCGTAAAATGGGGTTAATTGGTCCGAAAACCCCGTTGTCCGGTTGTAAAGTGTGACCACAGACAGAGGCGTTCAGCTTGCGCTGCGCCTGATAATTCCGTTCTCGGCACCGCCACACCACGGACCTGCTCATGATGCAATGAGACCCCCGCCGACGGCGGGGTTCCACCTCCTTGTCCGGGGACGGGAACACGAATGAATCAGCATACTCTTGACCTGCTCGCTTTTCCGCGTGTGATCGATCTTTTGCGGGCGAAATGCGTCACGTCGCCCGGAAGAACTCTCGCGTCACGGCTCGTCCCCTTCCGTTCGGAGGAACGTGTACGCGCCCTCCAGGAGCGCCTCGCGGAGATGCTCTCGGTGATCGAGCTTCGGGGAGAACCGCCGGTCGACCCTCTCGATGATCTCACCCCTCTCCTCGCGCGTTCCGCCGTCGACGGGGCCGCCCTCGAGCCGTCCGAACTCCTTGCCCTTTCGCGGTCGGCGCGGTTGGCGGACGATCTTCGCCGTTTCGCCGCCGACGACGAAACGCGGTGGCCCAGTTTCCATGCGCTCGCCGCGGGGCTCGACCCGCTCGTCGACTTTCAGATGAGCGTGGCGCGCGCCATCGATACCGAGGGAGAGATCGTCGATTCGGCGAGCGGCGAACTCGCGGCGATCCGGTCGGAGATCGGAGCGACGCGGTCGGAGGTGAGGAGGATCCTCGACGGGTATCTCCAGTCGAACGAGGTGAAACGTTCGCTTCAAGAGTCGATCATCACACTGAGAAACGGCCGTTATGTCCTCCCGGTGAAGGGTGGCGACCGGAGGGCGGTGGAGGGGATCGTCCACGACCATTCCGGTTCGGGGGCGACCCTTTTCGTGGAGCCGATCGAAACGGTGGCGAAAAACAACGCGCTGACGAAACTCCGGAGGGAAGAGGCCCGCGAGATCCGGAGAATCCTCCGCGGCCTGACGAAGAAGGTCGCTTCCGCGGCGGGAGCGTTCGGCCGGAATCTCGAGATCATCGGCGAGATCGATTTTCTCCGCGCCAAGGCGCGCCTCGCGGCCGAATGGGGGTGCTCCCTCCCCGCAGTCCGCGAGACGGCACCGTTGCGGATCGAAAGGGGGAGACATCCCCTCCTTGAAATCTCTCTCCACCGCGGAGGACGTGCGGGGGAATTGGTACCCCTCGACATCCACATGCCCGACGATTGCCGGTCGATCGTCCTCACCGGCCCGAACACGGGCGGAAAGACGGTGGCCCTCAAGACGGTCGGTCTCTTCGCGCTCATGGCGCAGAGCGGTCTCGCTCTCCCGGCCGAGGAGGGGACGTCGCTCCCCCTCTTCCGATCGATCCACGCCGTGATCGGGGACGACCAGTCGATCGAGGAGAACCTCTCCAGTTTCTCCGCCCACTTGAGCCAGGTGGTCGATCTGCTACGCTCCTCCGACGAACGGACCCTCGTGCTGATCGACGAGATCGGCGCGGGCACCGATCCGGCCGAAGGTTCCGCCCTGGCGATGGCTCTTCTAGAGGAGATTCACCGGCGCCGCGCCACGTCGCTCGTCACGACCCATCTCGGTTCGCTCAAAGTGTTCGTCCACAACACCCCCGGAATGGTGAACGCTTCGATGGCGTTCGATACCGATCGGATGCGCCCGACGTATCGTCTGGAGATCGGCCTTCCCGGCACGAGCCATGCCCTCGAGATCGCCCGGCGTCTCGGCGTCGACGACGAGGTGATCAGCCGGGCGAGGGAGAATCTCGGGTCGTCGGAACTCGAATTGGCGTCCCTTCTCCACGACCTGAAAGAGAGGAGCCGGCATCTCGAAAGACTCATCGCCTCGACGACGGAAGAGAAGGCGATGCTCGATGCGCTCGAGCGAAAGGTCCGCGAGAGGGAGGAGGCGGTCCGGCGGGACGAGCGTTTATGGAAGCGGAAAGCCCTCGAGGAGGCGAAGCGTTACCTCGACGAATCGAGAAGTCTCGTGGAGCGGCAGGTGAGGGAGATCCGAAGATACGGCGGGCGCCGACAGAGTGTTCGTGAGGCGCGGGCGGCGATCGAGAAGGAGCGAGCTCGCCTCGCCGGTGGTATCGAAGAACTCCGGGCGGTGTCGAATACCGAGTGCTCCGACGATGACCTCGCCAAGGGAAGATTCGTCCGTATCCGGAGTCTCAACCGGGTCGGAAGGATCACGGGCCGCTCGAACCGGGGAGATCGGTTCCTGATCGAGTCGGGCGGCGTCCGCCTCGAAGCGGCGAGGAACGATCTCGTCCCCGCCGACGAGCCCCGTCCGAAAAGGGCGAAGAACGTGCTCGTCGGCGCTCCTTTGCGGGATGCGAAGCTCGAACTCGATCTCAGGGGGATGACCGCCCAGGAGGCCTCCGCCGCGGCGGACCGGTTCATCGACGATGCGGTCCTCGCGGGCGTCGGGTCGGTGCGCATTATCCACGGCATCGGCACCGGCGTGCTGAGGAAGACGATTCAGGAGCTTCTCGCGGCCGATCCCCGCGTCGGGTCGACGAAACTCGCGAAGGACGGCGGTTCGAGCGTGGTGGAGATGGGCGAATGAGGAACCGGCAAAGCGACGACGCCGTCGAGAGGGTGCGCGACGCGAACGATATCGTCTCGGTGGTCGGCGGCTACGTGCGCCTGAGGAAGGCGGGGCGCAATTACAAGGGGCTCTGTCCCTTCCACAAGGAGAAGACCCCTTCTTTCATCGTCACCCCCGAGCGCCAGACATTTCACTGTTTCGGCTGCGGCAAGGGGGGAGATGTTTTCCGGTTCGTCATGGAGATGGACGGCGTCCAGTTTCCCGAAGCGCTTCGTTCGCTCGCCGCGCGCGGGGGGGTCGCGCTCGAAAGCACTTGGAAGAGGAAGGACGCCGGCGAAAGAGAGCGCCGGCTCAAGGTGCTCGATTTCGCCTGCCGGCTCTTCGAGAAGCAGCTCCGCTCGAAACGGGGCGCCGCCGCCGCCGAGTACGTCGAGCGGCGCGGCTTTCGCGACGAAACGGTCGCGCTCTTCCGGATCGGTTATGCGCCAGATTCGTGGCGGTTTCTCCGTGACGCGGCGGCGCGCAAGGGGATCGCCGACGCCGACCTGATCGATACGGGGCTGATCATCCCGAAGGAGGGAGGCTCTCCGTACGACCGCTTCCGCGACCGGCTGATCTTCCCCATCGGCGACCCATCGGGGAGGATCATCGGCTTCGGCGGCCGGGTGATGGGCGACGGGGAACCGAAGTATCTCAATTCCCCTGAGACGCCCCTCTTTCGCAAGGGCGAAGCGCTCTATGGGATCGACCGCTCGCGGGGCGAGATCCACCGCGCCGGATACGTTCTTCTCGTCGAAGGGTACACCGACGTGATCGCCCTGTACCAGGACGGGATCCGCAACGTGGTCGCCCCCCTTGGAACGGCACTCACGCCGGGGCAGGGGCGGATGCTTTCGCATTATACCGACCGGGTGGTGCTCCTCTTCGACGGCGACGAGGCGGGGGTGAAGGCGGCCGTCCGTTCGCTCGCCACTCTCGCCGCGGAGGGACTCGCCGCCGACGTGGCGCTCCTACCGCCCGGATCCGACCCCGACCAGTATCTTCGCGAGGAAGGGCGCTCCGCCATGGAGGAGTTGATCGCTTCGGCGTCGAGCTTCGTCTCGTTCCTCCTCCATCATCCCTTCCCCGGTGGGAGGGAAGAAGCGGTTCGGACCGTCATCGGCGTTCTCGCCGCAGTGGACGACGAGATCCGCCTCGGCCTTCTTGTTCGCGAAACGAACCGGATGACCGGACTGCGGGAGGAGGTTCTCCTGCGCAGGATCCGCGCGGAACGTGCCGGAGCCAAGGAGGAAGACCGCCCGGCACTCAGACGATCGCCCGGCCTCTCCGGCCGACTGATCGATGCCCAAAGAGGGATCGCCTTCCTCGGCCTCGAGCACCCCGATCTTCTCCCGGTGATCCGGCGCGTGATCCGTCCGGAGAAAGTGGACGACATACCGGCCCGGAAGTTGCTGAAGGCGCTTTACGAATGTGATGACTCGGGTGCGAGACCGACACCCTCCCTCCTGACCCTCTCGGGAGTGGACCGGGAGTTTTCCCGTCTGCGTGTGGAAACGGAAGATGTGGACGACCCCCTCGCCATCTTGCACGACTATATTCTTTGTGTGCGGGAGGAAGAGATCGAAAGAAGAAGCAGGAAGATCCAGGCGGAAATCAGGGACGCCGAGGAGCGAAACGATGAAGCCGCCTGTTCCCGGTTGCTGGTGCAGCGATCGGAGCTTGCCGCGCTGAGGCGCAACCTCGCGCACGCGACGAAAGGCGATTCCACGGGGGCGGAGGCCGCCGCGGGGGAAAGGAGTGACTCGCCGCGATGAAGACGAAGAAGAAGAGTGCCCGGGCGAACCTTGCCAAACTGAAGGAAATGGCGAAGCGCCAGGGATACGTTACACACGACCAGGTGAACGAGTACCTCGACGACGACGCTTCCCTCGAGGAGATGGACGATCTTTACGCCTCTTTCGGCGAAATGAAGATCGACGTGGTGGACACGGTGGAAGAGGGGGTTCGCCGGCGCGCTCTTCAGATGGCCGCGAAGCAGAAGAGCCGGGAATCGTCGTCCCCGGCGCAGGCGACGGTCCGCTATGACGACCCGGTGCGCATGTATCTCAGGGAGATGGGACGCGTGCCTCTGCTCGACAGGCAAGGGGAGGTCGACATCGCCCGGCGGATCGAGGAAGGACAGCTCCTCGTCGTCCGCACCGCGCTCCAGTGCTCCGTTTCGTATCGCGAACTCCGCGCCCTTCTCGAAAGGCTCGACGATCCGAAATTTCGTCTCGAGGATCATGTGCACGTCGATTCGATCGAGTGGGGACCCCAGATGGCGGGGAAGAAGGAGCGGCAAAAGGTCGTGCGTATCCTTCAGAAAGCACTCCGGTTGAACGACAAGATCGAAGCGATCGAGGACAAGCGGTGGGGGATCCAGCCGCGGGAGAAGAAGAAATCCGCCGCATGGGCCGACGCGATGAAGAAGCGGAGCGCCGAATTCGCGAAGATCCAATTCCAGCCGCGTCTCAGGGCGCGGCTCGTCCGGAAGCTCAGGCGCCTGGCGGCGAAGATCCGCGAGGCGGAGATGGAGATCCACACGTGCTGCGTCGAGACCGGCATGGACGATCCGAAGGAGATCTTCGCCGTCGCGCGGAAGGCGAACCGGAGCAAGCGGGGCGCCACCGAGGGGACGAAGAAATACGCACTGCCCGCCGAGACGTTCATCGCCCATGCGAAGACGATCCGCGACGCCCAGCGGAGGGTGAAGCGCTTGGAAACCGATTCGAGAATCACCAAGAACACGCTTTTCGAAGTGATCGCCCGCATCGAGGAGGGGGAGAGGATCACCGCCGTGGCGAAGCGCGAAATGATCGAGGCGAACGTTCGCCTCGTGATTTCGATCGCGAAGCGTTACACGAACCGGGGCCTGGAGTTTTTGGACTTGATCCAGGAAGGCAACAGTGGTCTAATGAGGGCCGTCGATAAATTCGATTATCGGAAGGGGTACAAGTTCAGTACCTACGCGACCTGGTGGATCCGGCAGGCGATCACCCGGGCGATCGCCGACCAGGCGCGGACGATCCGCGTTCCCGTGCATATGATCGAGGCGATCAACAAGGTGATCCGGACGTCCCGCCGGCTCGTCCAGGAGTACGGCAGGGAGCCCCTTCCGGAAGAGATCGCCAAGAAGCTCGATCTCCCCGTCGACAAGATCAAGTCGGTGCTGAAGGCGGCGCAAGAGCCGATCTCTCTCGACCGGCCGATCGGCGAGGACGAGGACTCCAATCTCGGCGATTTCATCGAGGATACGAAGGTCATCTCGCCCGCCCACTCCGCGGCGTTCGTCATGCTGCAGGAGCAGATGGGAAGCGTGCTCAGCACGCTCACCAAGCGGGAGGAGAAAGTGATACGGCTCCGGTTCGGTCTCGGCGACGGTTGTCCGAGGACGCTCGAAGAGGTGGGAAGCATCTTCAACGTCACCCGGGAAAGGGTCCGGCAGATCGAAGCGAAGGCGCTCCGGAAACTGAGACACCCGAGCCGGAGTCGAAAACTGAAGGGCTACGTGGAGATTCCGTAAGCGGGCCCATAGCTCAGTTGGTTAGAGCGACTGACTCATAATCAGCCGGTCCCAGGTTCGAGTCCTGGTGGGCCCAAAACCGGGAGCGGGGAGGTTTCGAAACGATGGCCGGGCGATTAGCTCAGCGGTTTAGAGCGTCCGCCTCACACGCGGAAGGTCACTGGTTCAAATCCAGTATCGCCCACCAATACGCGGCGACATCGCGCGGTGTGACGCCGATACGCGTCGCGGGCGCCGGCTCTGCACCCTCCGGAATCCTCCGGAGGGTTTTTTTGTACCCTTAATGGAGGAGATGGGACCGGGAATGAAGGAACAGATCGAAAAACTCCTCACGCTCCAGGGGCTCGACCTGAGGATCGCCGACCTCGAGGGGATGCTCGAATCGCTCCCCGGAGAAGTCGAGGCGGCCGCCGGGGAGCGGCTCGCGCTGGAGAGGGAACTCGCGGCGAAGAGGGCCGATATCGAAGCGGAAACTTTGAAGCGGCGGAGGCTGGAAGGCGATCTCGAGGGGAACTCGGAAGAAATCGCGAAGTTCAGCGTGCAGCTGAACGAGGTGAAGACGAACGAGCAGTACAACGCGCTACTCAAGGAGATTGACGACCGAAAGAAGAAGAATTCCGCCATCGAGGAGGAGATTCTCCTCGGCATGGACCGCGGCGAGAAGCTCGAGAAGGAGTGCGATGCCCTTTCCGTCGACGTGAAGCGGGCGGCTGAGAAAGAGAAAGAAGAGCGATCACGGGTGGAAAAGGAGTTGGAGGAGGTTTGGAAGGATCTGGTGAAGGCGAAGGAGGAGCGGTCGGTGGCGGCGGCGGCGCTCGAACCGAAAACGCTCTCCCGCTACGAACAGATTCACGGGAGATCCCGAACGCAGGCGGTCGCCAGGATCGACCGGGAAGCGTGCGAAGTCTGTTATCGCCGGATCCCCGCCCAGCGAATCATCGAGGTGAAGCGGATGAAGGCGCTCGTCAGCTGCGAAGGTTGCGGCAGAATCTTAGTGTGGACCGGATGAGCGACCCCCTTCCCGCCCTGATCCACGAACTTCTCGAACATCCCCTCTGGGAGGATCTCGCCGGGAAGTATGGCGAAGACGCCGTCCGCCGCCTCCGGCGACTTCTTCGCGCCCGGGGCACTCCCGCCGACGATCTGATCCTCTACTGCGACGGCGGGTCGAAGGGAAACCCCGGCCCCGCCGGGGGCGGCGGGGAAATCGTCGACCGCGGCGGTGTGCAGGTGGCGAGTTTCTCCGTCTACTTCGGCAGGGCGACCAATAACGTGGCGGAGTACAAGGCGCTCATCGAAGGCCTCGATCGCATCTCCGCGCTCGGCTGCCGCCGCGTGGAGATCCGCCTCGACAGCGAACTGCTCGTGAAGCAGGTGCGGGGGGAGTACAAAGTGAAAAGCCCCCACCTCGCCCCCCTTCATGCCGAGGTTCTTTCCCGCCTTCGCCCCCTCTCCTGGACGATTCGCCATGTCCCCCGCGAACAGAACAGCGTCGCCGACGCTCTCGCCAACCGGGCGATCGCCGAGGGACGGTAGAACCGCCCGGCGGCCGGCCGAAGGAGCGTGATCGGAGAATCAGGAAATCGGTTTCCATTCCCGGCGGTGGAATGACTATAATGAGGCGTGAAAGGGAAATCGCGGCACGAGCGGGACAGGTGATCGCGTGCGGTTCGCCGCACGAGGAAAGTCCGGGCTCCGAAGGGCAGGATGCTGGGTAACGCCCAGTGGGAGCGATCCTAAAGGACAGTGCCACAGAAAACAGACCGCCCGGTTTCTCGGAACCGGGTAAGGGTGAAACGGTGAGGTAAGAGCTCACCAGCGCCCCCGGTGACGGGGGCGGCTCGGTAAACCCCATCCGGAGCAAGGCCGCATAGGGGAAGAGAAGTTGCCCGCTTCGTTCGATTCCCGGGTTGGCTGCTCGAGCCATGGGGCAATCCATGGCCTAGATGAATGATCACCCCCCCGCGTCGCGGGAGGACAGAACCCGGCTTACGGACCGCTCGGCCGCGCTTTTTCCCGACGCCCGTGGCGACGCGGAAACCGACTGCAGGAGAGATGTGTGTCTGATCGCTGGAAAGTGACGGCCGAGCCCCCCGCCGGGGAAATCGGGAACCTCGCTACGGGACTGGCGGTTCGGCCCCTCCTCGCCAAGCTGCTGTGGATGCGCGGCATCACCACCGTCGAGGAGGGCCTCCGCTTCCTCGACCCGAGTCTCGACGACCTTCACCCTCCGTTCGAACTCTACGATATGGCGGTCGCCGTCGACCGGATCGTCCTCGCCATGGAGCGAAAGGAGGAGATCGGAATCTTCGGCGACTTCGACGTCGACGGCATCACGGGAACATCGCTCCTCCATCGGTTCTTTCAAAAACTGGGCGTCGAAACCCATTGCAGACTTCCGAATCGTCTTTCCGACGGGTATGGCCTCTCCCGCGCCGCCGTCGACGACCTCCGAGATAAAGGCGTCCAGCTCCTGATCACCGTCGACTGCGGCATCACGGCGGTGGACGAAATCGAATACGCCAACACTCTGGGCATGGAATGCATTGTCACCGACCACCACCAGCTCAAGGAAACGCTCCCCGATGCCCTCGCCGTGATCAACCCGCGCCGTCCCGAGTGCGCCTACCCTTTCACCGATCTCACGGGCGTGGGGTTGGCGTGGAAATTGGCCGACGCCGTGGGCGAGAGGATCGGCGAGGATCGCCGGCTCCTCATGGAGGATCTCGATCTCGTCGCCGTCGGGAGCATCGCCGACGTGGCCCCCTTAAGGGGAGAGAACAGGATCCTCGTCTCCCACGGCATCGAGCAGCTCGCCAGAACATCGAATCCCGGTTTTCGCCACCTCCTCGACGTGGCGGGGCTCTCCGGGAGGCCCCTCGGGTATGGTTCGATCGCCTTCAGCATCGCACCGCGAATCAACGCCGCCGGACGGCTCGGCGACGCGTGGCCCGCCTTCGAACTGCTTACCACCCACTCGGACGAGGTTGCGAGGAAACGGGCGATCGAACTCGATGAGACGAACCGGAAGCGCCAGGTGCTCGACCAGAGGATCTTCGACGAGGTGATGGCCGAACTCGACGCCGCCGGCGATCCGGGGGGTATCGTTCTCGCCTCGGAGAGATGGCATGCCGGCGTCATCGGCATCGTCGCTTCACGGCTGAAGGAAAAGTATGCACGCCCGGCGGTGCTCATCGCTCTGAAGAACGGCTACGGCCGGGGAAGCGCGCGAAGCATACCCGGCTTCCCCCTTCACCTCGCCCTCGAGAAGTGCGGCGACCTGCTCGAGCGTTCGGGCGGCCACGCCCTGGCGGCGGGGCTCAAGGTGAAGGAGGAGAAGATCCCCGCCTTCCGGGAGCGGTTTCGGGAACTCTTCCTCGAAGTCGCCGCCGACGTCGAACCGCCCGGGACGGTCAGCTACGACGCGGAGATCCCCCTGAGCCGCTGCGACGAGGAACTCTTTCACGAGATGGAAAGACTCGGGCCGTTCGGGCCCGCGAACCGAAAGCCGGTATTCCTCGCCAGGGAGGTCAGCTCGTTCGGCGGTTTTCGGAGGGTGGGGAAGAACCATGTGAAGTTTCACGTCACCCGCGATGGCGCGTCCCTCGACGCGATCGCCTTCCAGGTGGGCCACGACAAGGCGGCTCTTTGGAGCCGCTACGAGAGGCTCGACCTCCTCTTTTCCCTCGAAGAGAACCGGTGGGGCGGCAGGACGACGCTGCAGATGAATATCTGCGGTGTACGCGAATCGGAAGGCGGGCGGTAGTGGAGAACAGCCCCTCCGGCGACGTCCCCCTGGAACCGGAAATCGCCTTCCTTTCCCGGGAGACTCTCGACAGGGAACTGCTCAACAGGGCCTACCGGTTCTCCCGGAAGAGTCACGCGGGCCAGCTTCGCCGTTCGGGGGAACCGTTCGTGATCCATGCGCTCGAAGTGGCGCGGATCCTCGACGAACTGCATCTCGACTCGGTGACCATCGCGGCGGGGCTTCTCCACGATACGGTCGAAGATTCGGAAGCGACCATCGACGATCTCGAGCGGGAATTCGGCGAAGAGATCGCCCACTTGGTGAACGCGGTGACGAAAATCGGGGCCCTCCGTTTCGAATCTCCCGAAGCGCTTCACGCCGATAACTACCGCAAGATGCTCCTGTCCATGGCGAAGGATATCCGGGTGATCCTGATCAAGCTCGCCGACCGTCTTAACAACATGCGAACCCTCGAGTTCCTCCCCGGAAAGAAGATCGAGAGGATCTCCCGGGAAACCCTCGAGATCTATGCTCCGCTCGCCCATCGCTTCGGAATCGCGATGATGAAGTGGGAGCTTGAAGATTTGGCGTTCAAATATATCGATCCCCCCGCGTATCGATCCTTGGTGGAGGGGATCCGCTCGAAGCGCCAGGACAGGGAGCGGTATATCGAGGAGTTCAAAGAGCCGCTTATCCGGAAGCTGAAGGAGAACCATATCGAGGCGGAGATCATGGGGCGGCCGAAACATTTCTACAGCATTTACCGGAAGATGCGCATGCGCGACAAGACGCTCGACGAGATCTACGATCTCCTCGCCATCCGGGTGGTCACGCGGTCGGTCCACGACTGCTACCACGTCTTTGGCCTGATCCACACGCTCTACACGCCGGTGCAGGACCGGATCAAGGACTACATCGCCACGCCGAAGTCGAACATGTACCAGTCGCTCCACACCACGGTGATCGGGCCGCGTGGGGAGATGGTCGAGATACAGATTCGCACGGCGGAGATGAACGCCACCTCCGAGTTCGGGATCGCGGCGCACTGGCGTTACAAGGAGGGGAGGAAGAAGGAGAGCGCCCTCGACGAGAGGATGAAATGGCTCCGCCAGGTGCTCGACTGGCAAAAGGACCTCACCGACCCGAAGGAATTCATGGAACTGCTCCGCATTGATCTCTTCCAGCAGGAGATCTTCGTATTCACGCCGAACGGCGACCTGCGGCGTCTCGCGAAGGGGGCGACCGCGCTCGACTTCGCATTCGCCGTGCACACCGAGGTCGGCTACCACTGCATGGGCGCCAAGGTGAACGGGAAGATCGCGCCGCTACGCTACGAACTGAAGAACGGCGAAACGGTGGAGATCATCACGTCGAAGTCGGCGAACCCGACCCGGGACTGGCTCGACATCGCCCACACGTCGTCGGCGAGAAGCAAGATCCGGCGCTGGCTGAAGCAGGAGAACCGGGAGATCGAGAGCCAGACGGGGCGGGAGAAGGTGGAAAGGGAGATGCGACGGAGCGGGGTGAAAGGCTCGGTGGAGAAGGCGCTCGCCCCTCACTGCGAGGCGCTCGGGTTCCAGGAGGTCGATCAACTTCTCGCCGCCGTCGGAAGGGGAGACCTCGCCGCTCCGGTGGTCGTCGCCCGGCTGATCGAGCGCCCGCCGTTGCCGACCGAGGAGGAGAAACTATCCCTTGAAAAGATCATCGATCTCACGCGCCGTTCGGAGCGGGGCGTCCGGATCCAGGGGGTCGACAACCTGCTCGTCCGCTTCGCCCATTGCTGCCAGCCGCTGCCGGGTGACCGGATCACCGGGATCATCACCCGAGGCAGGGGCGTTTCGATCCATCGCTCCGACTGCTCGAACGCATCGCCCACCCGGGTGGAATCGAACCGCCTCGTGCCGGTCGACTGGGATGTCGAGGGGGGACAGACGTTCCCGGTGAAGCTCGTCGTCTTTGCGAAAGATCGCGCGGGACTTCTCGGCGACATCGCGCGGGCGATCGGGCGGATCAAGACGAACATCCGCAGCGCCGACATGTCCTCCCAGGAGGCGGACGCTTTCGGCACATTCATCGTCGAGGTGACCGGCCTCGATCACCTGGAGAAGGTGACGCGGGTGGTTCTTAAGGTGAAAGGGGTCAGCGGCGTGGAGAGGCGGGACCTCCTCTGAACGGGAAGGAAAAGAAACCGTTTCCGGCGTACCATCTTTTTCAATCCCCCCTCCTCGACACGATCCGGAAGGTGCGCCACGTGGTGGTCGGCCGCCCGCGGGCGCCGGGAATCGCCTCGTTCCACGGGGAACGGGGATCGCCCGGAGTGATCGCCGGCTGGGAAGGTGCGCCGGCGCCCTTCCTGCTCCGCCAGAGGCACACCGCCCGGGTGGTCGAAGCGCGCATGCCGCCCGGCGGGCCGGTCGTGGCGGACGGCGTGCTCGATCGCTCGGGCGGCGTCGTGCTGCGGGTGCTCACCGCCGACTGCGTCCCCCTCTTCCTCGTCGACCGCGCCTCGCCCGCCGCCGCTCTCGTTCACGGCGGCTGGCGCGGTCTCGCCGCGGGGATCGTCGAAGCGGCCCTCGAGCGCCTCTTCGCGTGGGGTGTGAAGGGGGCCGATCTCGTCGCGTGGATCGGTCCGTCGATCGGGCCGTGTTGCTACCCGGTGGGAAGAGAAGTGGCGGACGCCTTTTCTCCTGCCGCCGTGATCGGCGGCGAACGGGGAGAGCCTCTGCGGCTCGATCTGTATGCCGCGGTGCGGGAAATCCTCCTCGAAGGCGGCGTTCTTGCCGGTTCGGTCGAAAAACGCCCCCCCTGCACGAAATGCCGTTCCGACTTCCTCTACAGCCATAGAGGGGGCGGGTCGGGACGGAATGTGGCGCTCCTTTGGCGGACGGGGTAAAGAGTTGCACCCCTCTTCCCGATAAGAATACGTAGAGAACGCAGCAGCCGTCTGATCCCAGCTTCAGGCCGCTTCCGTGGGAGCGGCGGAGGTAGCGATGAAGATCCATTGCAGTGAACACGAGAGCGTCATCGTGGCCCGCCTCGAGGGGGAACTGGACGCCGAGAACGTCGCCGTCCTTTCCGAGTTCTTCGAGACCGGACCCGGCAGCGACTACGTCCAGTTCGTTTTCGATCTTTCCGGGCTGGAGTACATCGACAGCTCCGGTCTCGGCGCGTTCGTCAAGCGGATGAAGGAAGCCCGCAAGAAGGGGGGGGACGTGAAGTTCGTCGCTCCCTCGGAGGATGTGCGGAAAGTTCTCGAACTGACGAGACTCGACCGGGTGTTCGACATCCGCGAAAGCAGCGAGGAAGCCCGTGAGAACTTCTGCACCGTCTCGTGACAGAACAGCGCTCCGCCGGGTCCGACCGATCGTACTGGACAGCGATTTCAGGAACCTCGCCGCCGTGCGGCGGTGGCTCAGATCGGTGTGCGCCGCCGTTCATCTTCCGAAGGAAAGGGAAGGGGAACTGATGGTCGCCGTGGGGGAGGCGGTGACGAACTGCATGAAGCACGCCTATCACGGTGCGAAGGACGGCAGGATCATGATTTCGAGTTCCCTGGCGGAGGGCTACTTGAATGTCCACATCCGCGACTGGGGCGAGACATTCGACACCGGCCTGTACAACGCGCCCGATCTCGGCGAAGCCCACGAGGGGGGATACGGCGTATTCCTGATGAAGGAGATGACCGATCGGCTCGAGATCCGGACCGACACTCCCCCGGGGACAGAGATCATTTTGGGCAAGCGGCTCCCGCCGGACGATGAAGTAGGCCGACATTGAGCGGAACCGCCGGGCGGTTCGCGTGTCAGGAGGGATGACCTGTTGGAAAAGCCGAAAGTCCTCGTGGTGGACGACGAGCCGTTTATCCTGAAATCACTCGTTTTCATCCTGAAGAAAGAGGGCTTCGACGTGATCACCGCCACCGACGGCGAGGCCGCTCTCGAGAAGATTCGAACCGAACGTCCGGCGCTCACCTTTCTCGACCTGATGATGCCCAAGCGCGACGGTTACAGCGTCTGCACCGAGGTGAAGGCCGACCCCGACCTCGCGTCACTCCATGTCGTTCTCCTGACGGCACGCGGGCAGGAGTCGGATCGACAGCGCGGCTTCGCCGCCGGCGCGGACAACTATATCACCAAGCCTTTCTCCCCTTCGAAGGTGATCGCCCTTGCGCGGTCATTCTTCACGGAACCCGCCGGCGAATCCCTTTGACTTCCCGCAACTTCCTCTCCTAAGCTGAAAAGGGACGGTGCGCCCCGTCGAAGAGCGTGGCGCCGTCATCTCCATCCACCCACTGCATGGGAAACGATCGATGCGCGTGGTGCTCCAGCGGGTTTTGGAAGCGTCCGTCACCGTGGACGGCGAAACGGTCGGCACGATCGGTCCCGGCGTCGTCGTTCTCGCGGCGATCCGCAAGGACGACACCGTCGAGCAGGTTCGAAAGATGGCGGAGAAGTGCGTCCATCTCCGGATCTTCCCCGGCGAGGGAGGGCACTTCGAGCGGTCGGTGCTCGATCGGGGGGGCGAGATCCTCGCCGTTTCCCAGTTCACCCTCTACGGCGACTGCCGCAAGGGGAGACGGCCGAGCCTGGCGGCGGCGGCGAGGCCGGAGAGGGCGAAGGAGCTGTTCGACCTTTTCGTCGACCGCCTCCGCGACCTCGGCGTGCCGACCGCCGAGGGGCGTTTCGGGGCGCTGATGCGGGTGCACCTCGTCAACGACGGCCCGGTGACCTTCGAGGTGGAGTTCTGATGCCGCCGGCGCCGCTTCACCCGGTCTGGTCGTTTCTCGACCGGCCGCTCACCCTCGTGTCCCGCTCACCGCGACGCCGGGAAATCCTCGATCGGCTCGGCGTGCCCTTCGTCCCCGTCTTTCCGCGGGAGGTCCCCGAGGAAATCCGCTCGGGCGAGACGGCCGGGAGGTTCGTCGTCCGCGTGGCGAAGGAGAAGGCGCTGAGCGTATCGGCGGCGGGGGAGGAGCGGATTCTCGTCGGGGCGGACACGGTGGTCGTTCTCGACGGCGTGATCCTCACGAAGCCGACCGACCGGGCCGATGCGGCCGGAATGCTCGGTCGTCTTTCGGGACGGACCCACACGGTGGTCACCGGAGTGGCGGTGATTCACGAGGGGAACGGCCGGCGGGCGTCGGGCGCGGAAAAGACGCGTGTCACTTTCCGCCGACTCGGCAGGGGCGAGATCGACCGCTACGTCGCGACGGAAGAGCCGCTCGACAAGGCGGGAAGCTACGCCATCCAGGGTATGGGCGGCCTGTTCGTCGATCGGATCGAGGGATGCTACTATAATGTTGTCGGCCTCCCGGTGACACAACTTGGAGTGCGCCTTTGCGCGGTCTGCTCCGCGCCGAAGAGAAGCGAAGGGGCGTGATATGTCTGTTTATACAATGACCGTTACGATCGAAAGCGAAGGGAGCGACGACATCGCCGACGTGACCGCCTCCCTTCGAAAAGCGGTGGCCGACAGCGGTTTTTCCGACGGCACGGCGACGGTTTTCGTTCCCGGGTCGACCGGGGCGGTGACGACCATCGAGTACGAGCCGGGCGTGGTGAACGATCTTCGATCGGCCCTCGAAAGGGCGGTTCCCAAGGAGATCGATTACGCCCACGACCGCGCGTGGGGCGACGGGAACGGATACTCCCACGTGAGGGCGGCGTGGATCGGCCCGTCGCTGACGGTTCCCTTCACCGCGGGAGAACTGCTTCTCGGGACATGGCAGCAGGTGGTCATCGTCGATTGCGACAACCGGCCGCGAAGCCGGCGCGTCGTTTTCCAGATCATGGGGGAGTGAGAAGATGAAACTGCCCGAAACGATCGTTTGGACGGGCAAGTCGATCCGGCTGCTCGACCAGACGCTCCTTCCCGGCGCCGTGAAATACAGGGAATGCGCCACGCTCGAGGAGGCGGCGGAGGCGATCCGCTCCCTCCGGGTGAGGGGCGCCCCGGCGATCGGCGTCATGGCGGCGTACACCCTCGCCCTGGCGATCAGGCGGGACAATCCCCAATCGGCGGCGGCGTTCTTCGACTCGATGCGGCGAAATGTGGAAGCGATCGACGCCACGCGGCCGACGGCGCACAACCTCGCCTGGGCGCTCCGGCAATGCGCGGCGGTGGCGAAGCGAACGGGAAGCGACGATCCCGGGACGCTCTCCCGGGCGGTGATCGACGAAGCGGACCGTATCGCGGCGGAGGATCGCGAACTTTGCCGGCGGATCGGCGCGGCGGGATCGCCCCTCGTGCCGGACGGCGCCGGCGTGCTCACGCACTGCAACGCGGGCGCCCTCGCCACCGCCGGCATGGGAACGGCGCTTGCTCCGCTCTACATGGCGTGGGAGGAAGGAAGACGGTTCCACGTCTACGCCGACGAGACGCGGCCTCTCTGGCAGGGCGCCCGTCTCACGGCGTGGGAGCTTTCGCAGTCGGGGATCCCGGTGAGTGTGCTGTGCGACGGCGCCGCCGCGTCGCTGATCGCCTCGGGCAGGATCGACCTCGTCATCGTCGGCGCCGACCGGATCACGGCGTCGGGCGACGTGGCGAACAAGATCGGAACGTACGGCGTCGCCCTCGCAGCCGAGCGCCACGACGTACCGTTCTACGTAGCCGCCCCGCGATCGACGTTCGACCTTTCCCTTTCCGACGGCTCGTCGATCCCGATCGAACAACGTCCCCCCGGCGAGGTCACCGCCCCGCTCGGCACGCCTCTCGCGCCGGCCGGCGTGGAAGGATGGAACCCGGCGTTCGACGTCACCCCCGCGTCACTCGTCACGCGGTTCATCACCGACGCCGGAGTGATCGCCCCCCCTTTCTACGAGACGATCGGCACGCTCTTTGGCGGAGAAGCGACCGGGGGGGGGGAGCGGGAAGGGGGAAATCGTCCCGGTTAAAAGAGTTGCGCAATCGTCCCTCTCATTGTATGCTACGAAGTCGGCGGCGAAATCCGTTGACTTTCGCGTCGTTTGGCCTAGACTGACTATTTTGCCCGGACCGTCGGGTCCGTTTCGCTGGGAGAAGGAGGGCTAACGCCTTGAAAACGCAGATGTTCCGCCGAGAAGACATCGATCGGCGGTGGTATGTGGTCGACGCCGGAGAAGCGGTTCTCGGCCGTCTCGCCACAAGGGTGGCGGACCAACTACGCGGGAAGAACTCCCCGAAGTTCACGCCCCACGACGATGTCGGCGACTTCGTGATCGTCGTAAACGCGGAAAAGGTGATCACCACGGGCAACAAGGCGGCGGTGAAGTACTACCACAGCCACTCCGGGTTTCACGGCGGGGCGAAGCAGGTTTCGTACGAGGAGATGATCGAGCGTGCCCCCGAGCGTGTCATCATTCACGCCGTGAAGGGAATGCTCCCGAAGAACCGGCTCGGCCGGCGGCTTCTGAAGAAACTCTATGTCTACGCCGGACCGAAACACCCCCACGCGGCCCAAACACCGGAGCCGCTGACCGTCTGATTTCACCCCTCCCCGCGAGGGGAGAAGGAGGTAGAGAACCATTGGAAAACGCGTTGTCCTATGACGCGACGGGTCGAAGGAAATCCGCGACCGCCCGTGTCCGTCTCATGCCGGGCAGCGGGAAGCGTTCCGTCAACGGCAGGCCGATGAATGCGTTCTTTCTCCGTCACGTGCTGCACCAGCTCGTGGAGGAGCCGTTCGTCGCCACCGGCCTCGCGGAGAATTACGACATGATCGCCACCGTTCGAGGCGGCGGCATGACCGGCCAGGCGGGGGCGATCCGTCTGGGCATCGCCCGAGCGCTCGTCAAGCTCGATGAATCGAATCGCCGGCCCCTCCGTTCCGCGGGACTTCTCACCCGAGATCCGCGGGAGAAGGAACGGAAGAAGTACGGTCTCGCCGGCGCCCGCAAGCGCTACCAGTTCTCGAAGCGTTAAGCTTCATATTACACACGCCCTTCGATCCGGACCCGGGTCCCCGTTCGGGGCGGTTTCGGAGTGGAAGAGGGCGGAGGAACAACCGTTCAGGAGGTACCACACCCCGTGAGTAAAGTAACGATCAACGACCTGCTCGAGGCGGGAGTCCACTTCGGACACCAGACGCGCAGGTGGAATCCGAAGATGAAGCCGTACATCTTCATCGAAAGAAACGGCATCTACATCATCGATTTGAAGAAAACGCTCTCCTCCCTCGAACAGGCATGCCGGGAAGCGAGCCGCGTGGTTCGCGCGGGACGCTCCGTCCTCTTCGTCGGGACGAAGCGCCAGGCGAAGGAGATCGTCACCGAGTGCGCCGCCTCGTGCGGCATGCACTACGTGAACGAGAGGTGGTTCGGCGGCATGCTCACCAACTTCCAGACGATCCGCAAGAGAGCCGATTACTACGAGAGTCTTCTCAAGATGAAGGAAGAGGGGAAGTTCAGTCTCTTCTCGAAGAAAGAGGCTCTCATCATGGATAAGAAAGCGGCGAAGCTCGAGAAGGTCTTCAAGGGCGTGTGCGACATGAGGGAGCTTCCGGGCATCCTGTTCGTGGTGGACACGAGGAAGGAACATCTCGCCATACGCGAGGCGAACCGTCTCGGCATCCCGGTGATCGGCCTCGTCGACACGAACGCCGACCCCGATCCGATCGATTTTCCCATTCCCGGGAACGACGACGCCCTCCGGTCGATCAAGCTGATCGCCCAGACGATCACCGACACGGTGCTCGAAGCGCGCGAGGCTCTCGGCAAGGAGAAGAGCGAGGCCGCCGAGGGCGGCGACGAAACGGCGGGGGAAGTGGAGGCGGCGGCACCGACCTCCCCGGCGTAGCGACGCGTTCGAGCTTCATGGAAAATCGCAACGAACAGGATGAAAGGATCCGGTAATGGGAATCAACGCGACACAGGTGAAATCCCTTCGGGATAAAACCGGTGCGGGCTTCATGGACTGCAAGAAGGCACTCAGCGAAACGGGGGGCGACGAAGAGAAGGCCCTCGAGATGCTCCGCAAGATGGGCGTCGCCTCGGCGGCGAAAAAGTCGGCGCGAACCGCCAACGAGGGGGTCGTCTTTTCCTATATCCATCCGGGGGCGAAGATCGGCGTTCTCCTGGAAGTGAACTGCGAGACCGATTTCGTGGCGAAGACGGACAACTTCCTGAACCTCGTCAAGGACGTGGCGATGCACGTGGCGGCCACCGACCCGATGGTCGTCCGCCGCGAGGAGATGCCGCCCGAGGCGATCGAGAAGGAGAAGGATTTTCTCGTTTCCCAAGCGAGGGAGAGCGGCAAACCGGAGGCGGTGATCGAAAAGATGATCCAAGGCCGGCTCGACAAGTTCTACGCCGAGAACGCCCTTCTCGAGCAGCCGTTCGTGAAGGATCCCAAGAAGACAGTGGGCGATCTGGTCACGGAGGGGATCGCGCAGCTCGGTGAGAATATCGTGGTGCGCCGGTTCGTGCGATTCCAGCTCGGGGCCTGAAACGGGAGCGTGAGCTGTGGCGGACCGATACGGTAGAATCATACTGAAGATGTCGGGCGAGGCGCTGGGGGGACCGGCGAGGAGCGGCATCGACGGTGCCGCGGTTTCGGCGCTCGCCGAGTCGCTGGGGGGCGCGCGCGCATCGGGTGTGCAGATCGGCGTCGTCGTCGGCGGCGGCAACATGCTGCGAGGGCGGAGCGACCGGTGGGAGGGGATGGAGCGAACCACCGTCGATCAGATGGGTATGCTCGCTACGTGCATCAACGTCCTCGCGTTGCGCGAGGCGCTTCATGCGATCGATATTCCCGCGACCGTTTTTTCCGCCATCGATGTGAGAAGCGTTCTCGATCCGTACTCGACCGCCGCGGCGAACGCCGCCCTCGAAAGGGGAGACGTCGTCCTTTTCGCCGGGGGGACGGGCAACCCGTTCTTTTCCACCGACAGCGCCGCCGCGCTGCGGTCGTGCGAGCTGAAGGCGGATGCCCTCCTGAAAGGGACACGCGTCGACGGGGTCTACGACGAAGATCCGGAAAGATCTTCGACGGCAACGCGATTCGAATCAATCCGTTATCAGGATGTTATCGAGAAAGACCTGAAAGTGATGGACCTCACCGCTTTCGCCCTTTGCCGGGAGAACGGGATCCCCGTGATCGTCTTCAAGCTCGAGGGAGACAACCTCGCCCGTGTCCTCCGGGGGGAAGAAGTCGGAACAACGGTAAAGGAGACGATCTGAATGTCATCCGAAGCACTGCTGGCCGGCACCGAGGAGAAGATGCGCAAGACGGTGGAGAGCCTGTCGAGGGAGCTCGCCGGAATCCGTACGGGCAAGGCGAACCCGAACCTGCTCGACCCGATCCGGGTGGACTATTACGGGACGCCGACGCCGCTGCGACAGCTGGCGAACGTATCGGCGCCCGAGCCGCGGCTGATGGTGATCCAGCCGTTCGATAGGACGGCCATCGCCGATATCGAAAAGGGGATCCAGAAATCGTCCCTCGGGTTGAACCCGTCGAACGACGGCAACGTGATCCGGATCCCGATCCCGGCGCTCACCGAGGAGCGGCGCAAGGAGCTGAGCAAGCTCGTGAAGAAGATCGGCGAGACGAGCAAAGTGGCGGTGCGCAACATCCGCCGGGATGCGAACAACGATTTGAAGAAGATGGAGAAGGAAGGGAAGCTCCGCGAGGACGAATCGGGGATGGACCAGAAAGAGGTCCAGAATTTGACCGACAAGTACATCGCGGAGGTGGATAGGTTGGTGACCCGGAAGGAGGCGGAAGTCCTGGAGGTGTAGTCTCTCCTCCCGGACCCGTGAAAGCAGCTTGGAAGAAGAACGCAGACCGGTCGAAGATCCCGTGGCGGAAATCCTGGCTCGCGGAAACGTCCCGCGCCATGTGGCGGTGATCATGGACGGGAACGGCCGCTGGGCGAACAGGCGTGACCTGCCACGCATCGCGGGACATCATGCGGCGATCGAGTCGGTGCGCGCTTCGGTGCGCGCCGCGTGCCGGGCGAAGCTCGAAGTACTCAGCCTTTTCACGTTTTCCATCGAGAACTGGGGGCGGCCGCTGAGCGAAGTCGACGCGCTGATGGCGCTCCTTGTGGAGACGATCCCGGACGAGGTCCCGGAACTGATGAAGAACAACGTTCGCCTCCACGTGGTCGGGCGATTGAACGATCTTCCCGCCGAGGTGCAGGCCACCCTCGAGCAGGCGTGCGAGGCGCTGTCGGGGAACTCGGGATTGAACCTGATCCTGGCGCTCTCCTACGGCGGCCAGGCGGAGATCGTCGATGCCGTCCGTGCCATCGCCGAGCGTGTCGCCGCGGGAGATCTCCGCCCCGCCGATATCGACGAGGACGTGATCCAGAGTATGCTTTACACGGCAAAGTTCCCGAATCCCGACCTCCTCATCCGAACGAGCGGGGAGAGGAGAATCTCCAATTTCTATCTCTGGCAGCTCGCCTACGCCGAGCTCTGGTTCACCCCGGTGCTCTGGCCGGATTTCCGCGGGGCACATCTCTATCGTGCCATCCTCGACTACCAGGAACGGGAACGCCGATTCGGCGGAGTCACCGCCGCTTCGAGACAAGCGTAACCGCCGGGAGGGCCTTTCTTTCCGGGTCCTCTCCGCGCTCCTCTTCCTCCCGCCGTTCATCCTGATCACCCGCGCGGGATCGTATCCGTTCTCCCTGCTCGCCGGGGCGGTTTCCCTCCTCGCCACTTGGGAGCTCTACCGCCTCCTTTCCGCCGATGGGGTCGGCCCTCTCCTTCCCATGGGGCTCGCCGCGTCCGGGGCGGTCACCACCTTTCTGTTTTTCGGGCGCTATCAGGCGCTTCTTGTCACAGGGGCCGTCTTTATCGCCATCGTGCTCGTAGCGTTGTCGGCGATGAAAAGCCGCCGATTCATCCCTGCGACGACGGGCGCGGTGTTCGCCCTCCTTTACGGATCGCTTCTGCCCGGCCATCTCGTCCTGATCCGCGAGTTTCCGCGATCGAGCGGATCGGCGCTGCCGTACGGCGAGGGTGCCTCCCTCATCTTTCTCCTCTTCCTCATCGTGTGGGGGTGCGATACGGGGGCCTACTTCACAGGGCGCGCCTTCGGGCGAAGAAAACTCGCCCCCTCGATCAGCCCGGGAAAGACGGTGGAAGGGGCGGTTGGAGGAGTGGTCACAGCCGTGCTCGGCGCATGGGGGGGGGCGGCGTTCCTTCTTCCGGGCATGAGATCGGCGGACGTCCTCCTCCTCGGGACGAGCACGGCGCTCGTCGCCCAAACCGGCGATCTGGTGGAATCGCTTCTCAAGCGGCGCGCCCGGACGAAAGATTCCGGTGGCTGGATCCCGGGGCACGGCGGGGTTCTCGATCGCTTCGACAGCCTGATTCTCGCCGCACCGTTTTTTTACTATTATATCCGTTTCTCCCCCTTCGGATGGCCCGGAGCGGCACGATGAGCGTAACGACGATCACCCTCCTCGGCTCCACCGGATCGATCGGGCGGAGCACCCTCGACGTGGTGAGGGACGATCCCCGCCGATTCCGCGTGGCGGCGCTCGGCGCGGGGGGAAATGATCTCGATACGCTCGAAAGACAGGTCCGGGAGTTCTCGCCGCGCCGGGTGGCGGTCGCCGGCGAAGCGGCGGCGGAGGAGTTGTCCCGCCGCCTCGGCCGCCGCCGACCGGAAGTGGCCGCCGGTCCGGATGCGATCGCCGCGCTCGCGGCGGACAACTCGTCCGATTGCCTCGTGAACGCCATCGTCGGTGCGGCGGGTCTTGGCTCGACCCTCGCGGCGATCGGCGCGGTGAAACGGATCTGCCTCGCCAACAAGGAAAGCCTCGTGGCGGCCGGCACCGTGGTGATGGACCGCATAGAGCGGGAGGGGACGGAGCTGATCCCGATCGACAGCGAACATTCCGCCCTCCACCAGTGTCTCGACGGGAGGAAGCGGGAGGGGATCGCCCGCCTCGTTCTTACCGCCTCGGGAGGGCCTTTTCGGAAGCTCTCCGCCGCGAGCATCGCTTCGGCGAGCGTCGGCGACGCCCTCGCCCACCCGACGTGGAAGATGGGGCGAAAAATCAGTATCGATTCGGCGACATTGATGAACAAGGGCCTCGAGGTGATCGAGGCGATGCATCTTTTCCGCTTCCCTGCCGATAGAATCGATGTGGTGATCCACCCCGAGAGCGTGATCCACTCGATGGTGGAGTTCAACGATGGATCGATCCTGGCACAGCTGGGTGAAACCGATATGAGACACCCCGTTCGATACGCCCTCTCCTACCCGGAAAGGATGTCCGCGCGCGGGAGCTTCGACCTGACGGCCATGGGACCGCTCACCTTCGAGGCTGTCGACAAGAAACGTTTTCCCTGCCTCGCGATCGCCCTCGACGCCGCGAGGAAGGGCGGGACCGCGCCGGCGGTGATGAACGCGGCGAACGAGGTGGCGGTGGGGGCGTTTCTCGAAGAGACGATCCCTTTCGGCGCGATTCCGACTATAATCAGGGATACGCTGGGCGTCGTTCCCTTCATCGAATCGCCCACTCTCGACGATCTGCTCGGCGCGGACCTCGCAGCGCGGGCCGAGGCGGATCGCCGGGTGAAGAACGGCGTCGAGGAAGAGGCGGTCCGCCGCCGGAAAGGATAGACGGCTCTTCATGTTGACCTATATCTTCTCGTTCATCTTAGTCATCGGCGTCCTCGTCTTCTTCCACGAACTGGGGCATTTCCTCGTGGCGAAACGCTCCGGCATCCGGGTGGAAGCGTTCTCCATCGGTTTCGGCAAGCCGATCGTCGCGCTTCGTCGCGGCGACACGGAATACAGGGTTTCGTGGATCCCCTTCGGAGGGTATGTGAAGATGTCCGGCGAAGACCCGGAAGATTGCGAGGGGGACGAACCGTGGCGCTTCCATAAGAAGAGCGTGCCGGTGCGTTCGGCGGTGATACTCGCCGGACCTGTTGCGAACATCGTGCTGGCGGTTCTTCTGTATGCGCTGATCTTCCGCGTGTGGGGCGTTCCCGTGTCGGTGAGCGGCGAGATCGGGTACGTAGGACCCGGGACGCCCGCCGAAGAGGCGGGGCTTCGGGTGGGCGATACCGTCGTCGACGTCGACGGCATACCCGTATCGAACTTCGACGATCTCTTCGATCGAATCTCCGAGCGTGTCGGAACGGTCATACCCCTCGGCGTCGAGCGCGACGGCGAGCGGGTCACCGTGTCGCTCGACCTTCCACGCGGGGAGGCGGTCGGCATTCTCGAGGAGAGCGAAAGCCGCGTGGGGAGCGTGATCGCCGGCGGACCGGCCGACCGTCTCGGGCTGAAGCGGGGCGATACGATCACGGCGGTGAACGGGACGGCCGTTACGCGCTGGAGCGCCTTGAGATCGACCCTCGAAAAGGCCGTCGATGGGGAAGTGGAGATCCGCTGGACGAGAAACGGCGAGTCGATCACCGGCCGGGTGGCCCCCGACGTGATCGAGGAGAAGGGGGTGGATGGAACGGTGAAGAAGATCGCGAAGCTCCAGATCAAGCCGTACCAGCCGATGAAGCGGCTCGGCACGGTGGAATCGGTGATTCAAGGGACGCAGAGGACGACTTTCGTGGTGCGCAGCGTCTTCGCCTTTCTCAAGGTCGTCTTCACGGGGCACGCTTCGAGGGAGATGGTGGGTGGGCCGGTGCAGATCTTCCAGGTATCGGGCCAGCAGGCGAAGGAAGGGTTCGACAAGCTGCTCCTCCTTATGGCGTTCCTTTCCGTGCAACTCGGCATCCTGAACCTGCTGCCGATCCCGGTGCTCGACGGGGGACACATGGTATTCCTCGCCGCCGAGGCGATCCGCCGCAAGCCGCTGTCGATCAACCAGCGCGCTCTCTTGCAACAGATCGGGCTGATCGTGATCCTCGGCCTCATGGCGACGGTCACCGTTTTCGACGTGGGGAGGCTCCTACCCTGAAAAGGTGATCAGTGGATGAGCGAAGCGAGGGAGTCGATCCGTGCGCTCCAGCATTCCGGATCGGAGATCATCTCCTCCACGAGAAGCGATTCCACCACGTCCTCTCCTCCGAGGGAGTCGATCGTTCTCGCCAGCGCCGACCTCTTCTCGGCGTCCCCTTCCCGGCCGGGAACGCCGAGTTCGATCAAGGCGCCGTAGACCGTTTCGAGCCGGTCGCTCTGCGGCTCATTCCCCTGTCCGCACGAGAGGATGAGCGCGGTGAGGATACCTGCCAGAATTCTTTTCACGCTGATTCGCCCCTGTTCCGATTTACACGCCATTATGATATCTGTGGAACCATGACTCAAGCACTCTCCCCACCGGCCGACACGCGCGGCCGTTCCCCTTTCCGTCTCGCGGCGATCGTTTCCCTCGTTGCCGCCGGGGCGATCCTTTTCGCCGCCGGGTCGGCGGAAGGACGCGGCGGCATGCAGTCGTACACGATCACATCGTTCCGGATCGAGGGCAACCACGCGATCGAAACTTCGCAGGCGCGGAAGATCATGGCCCTCACGAAGGGAGGCCGTTTCCGTGCCGGCCGGTACCTAAAGAGGTGGCTCGATCGCGACGTGGAGGAACTCCTCCGGGTCTACCGCGCCATGGGCTACCTCGAGGCGGACGTTGTCGAGCGTCGGGTCGTCCGCGATCGGGAGAAACGGACCGTCGATATTCTCCTCGTGATCGACGAGGGAGAGCGCACTCTCGTCGGATCGGTCGCCTTCGAGGGACTCCCCGATCTGTCGGTCGATTCGCTGGTCAATCGCCTTTCGCTCGTCGAAGGGGAACCGTTCGACCCGACCCTTCTCGGGCGCGATCAATACCGCATTTTCAGCTACCTCGCCGAGAAGGGCTACCCCGGAGCGACGGTGGAGTACGCCGACACCACCGCCGATCATCTCGCCGCCATCACGTTTCTCATCACATCCGGGCCGCGCGCCCGGGTGGGCGAGGTAACGGTCATCGGGAACGAGACGACGCGGAGCGAATTCGTTCTAAGGGAACTCACCTTCGCGCGCGGGGAGTGGTTCAACCGCGTGACGCTTCTGCAGAGCCGGGACAGGCTCTTCCAGACCGGCCTGTACCGGAGCGTAATCATCGCGCCGGGAAATATCACCCCGGAAAAGACGGTGCCCATTCGGGTGGAAGTGCGAGAGAGGAAACTGCGCTGGTTCGGCTTCGGTGCCGGCTTCGGAACGGAGGATCAGTTCCGCGGGTCGGTTGACTGGAACGATAGAAACGTGCTCGGTTCGGGCCGGCGGTCTTCGGTGGAGATCGTCTTCTCCGACCTGTTCGCCAACCGTGCGGTGGAGCAACGCTACCAAGCGACGCTCATCGAACCATGGATGTTCAATACACGAACCGCCGGAGCGCTTTCGCTCACCCACCAAAAGCAGAACATCGAGAATTTCCAGATTCCCGAGGGCGCGGACTCGGGCAAGGTGATCGAACGGTATCGGTTGATCGAAACGAAGATCGCCTTCTCCCTTTCCCGGGAACTGCGCCGTTTCACCCGCGGATCGGTGTCGTATTCGATCGGATGGGCCGACGCGAGGGATCCGACCGAACCGGTGGACAGCGACCTTCTGAAGCCGGACGCCATCGGCGCGGTGACATTTTCACTCGAACGCGATTCGAGGGACCATCTCCTCGACCCGTCGCGGGGGTCACGGAGCTACGTCTCCACCGAGTACGCCGGCACCGTCCTGGGCGGCGACAACCATTATCTCCGCTCCATCGTAGAGGGGGCGTCGTACAGTCGCCTCCCGCTGGGGGCGCTCCTCGCCTATCGGATCCAGGTCGGCCAAATCCGTTCCCTGGCGGCTGGCGGGGCGCTCCCCGACTACAAGCGATTCCGACTCGGTGGCGCGAACACCGTGCGCGGATACAGGGAAGGGACGATCGGCACGGGGAACTACAGTCTCCTTGCGAACGTCGAAGTGCGCGTACCCCTATTCTGGAAGATCGCCGGCGCCGTTTTTCTCGACTCCGGCGGCGAGTGGGAGGAGGAGAGTCGCATTTCGGGAGACGATTTTCGACTTCGCGCCGCGGCGGAAGATGTGAGAATCGACGAAGTGCGTTACGGGGCCGGCGGGGGGCTGCGCCTCGCCACCCCCGTCGGCCCCGTGCGTCTCGATTACGGGGTGAAGCTGAAACCGGCTCTCGAGGCGAACGGCGACCGGGAGGCGGCGGCGGTGTGGCATATCAGCATCGGCCAGGCGTATTGAGGGAAGCGTGAAAAAAGGGCTGCACATCACGAAGCTTCTCCTCGGCGTGGCGCTCCTTTCGTCGTTCGTCGTCGCGTTCCTCACATACCGCCACCAGTACTTCCGTCTCGGCGCCGAGATCGTGTCGCGGGAACTCTCCCGCGTCACCGGGGGGACGGTGCTCGTGGGGAGTCTCGACGGGACGGTATTCGATGAACTGATCCTCCGGGACGTCCGTTTCGTCTCGCCCGACAGCCTCCGACTCGCCGCGGGGACGATCCGCCTGCGCTACTCAGTCGCCGACCTCCTCCGGTCCCCCCGTACCGTCCGCGCCGTGGAGATCGATACGATTACCGTGGCGCTTGCGCCGCAATCGCGGGAGGACGGCCCGTCGGGGGACGGGGGCGTCCCCCGCATCGCCCTTTTCGCCGACACGCTCCTTTTCAAGACCGTCGTCGTGCGCGGCGAAGAAGGGGGCGTTGAAGAAGCACACTTCTCCGGCTCGTTCCTCCCCCGGCGCGGCGGCTTCCGTCTCTTCGTCGGCGACGCCCGGGGCGGGGTGGTCGCCGGGGGGCACCGATTCGCCGCCCTTCTCGGTGGGACGATCGACGGCGACCCGGTGAACGGGACGCTGGCGGCCGACGTTCGTGGAACATTCGGCGGTGCGCGGTTCGCCTACACCGGAGAGCACCGTCCCGGGGATCGTTTCGCCGGGGAGGGTCGTCTCGTGGTCGACTCGCTCGACGCCATTCCGTTTCTACGGGCGTTCGCTGCGGAAGCGGAAATCGATTCCGCCGGCGGGGTGATGACCGTCGCCTTCCGGGGGAGTGTCGATTCGTGCGCCATCGTTCTCGACGGGCGGGGCAGCGTCGACCGTTTCACGGCGGATACTCTTCATGTCGAGTCCAAGTACGCCCGCGGCACCTTCGATATCGAGCGCATCGAAGGCGTCATGAACGGGGCCTTCCTCGTCGGGGAGGGCCTTTGGCGATTCGGCTCGCCCGACTCGGAGGGAGAACCGAACCGATTTTCCCTCCGATTTCGCCATGTCGACGCGGCGCATTTCGCGCCCGGCATCGACCGATCGTCGGATCTGTCGGGCGAGGTCAGCTGGAAGGGGCGGGGCACCGACTTGACCCGACTCAGTGGACAGATCGATGTTTCACTCGTGGAAAGTCGTGTCGGGGATATCGCGATCCGCCGGGCATCGATCCGCGGTAGTGCGTTCCCCGGGGGACTGACCATCGAAAGGAGCGAAATCCTCACGGCGAAGTCCCAGCTCGGCTTCGGCGGCGTGGTCCGCCTCGACGGAACGATCGAAGGCGATGTAAGCGCCACGATCCCCTCCCTCGCGGAGTTCCGGTCTCTCACGCCGTTCGATACCCTGGGAGGCTCGGCGAGGATAAATGGGTCCGTCTCCGGGACGTTGGAGCGTTTACACGCGGAGGGAGAAGTGGAAATCGACTCCGCGTTCCTCGAGGCGATCAGCTTCGAGAGCGTCGACATGAACGGATGGCTCGACTACGACGGCGGCGCTCTCGAGGCGGGAGGGGAAGCGCTCTGCCGTGCGTTGCGCGGCGGAGACGACCGCATCGATTCGCTCCGCGTCGAGGTGACCCTCGGCGGCGACACGCTTCGCCTGGAAAACCTCTCCGCCTGGAGAAGAGAATGGTCCCTCCTTGCGGGCGGGATGGCGATGGTCACCGACTCGAGCCGGTTCATCGATTTACGGGATATCCACCTTCGGCGGGGGGAGGAAACGATCGCTCGGCTGGCTCATGTGCGGATCTGGAAGAAGGGGGACCGCCTCGGCATCGATCCGCTGTCGTTCCCCTTCGGCGAGGGAACGGTGAGCGCCCGCGCCGTCCGGGGCCCGGACGAAGCGATCGACGCGGCGGTCGAGGCGGCCGGCTGCGATCTCTCCCTCCTGTCGGACAGGATCGGAATCGACCGGCGATTCCTCCGGGATGTCGATCTCACCGTCTCCGTGGGCGGCACGCTGGACGATCCAACCGGTTCGCTCTTTCTCGATCTGCGCGGAGCGGCACAAGACAGCCTTCCCTTCCGCGAACTCACCGCCGCGGGGCGCTTCGCCGATTCCCACATCCTCCTCGACTCCGCCGTGGTGCTCGGGCACGCCCGGGGCGCGCGCCTGAAAGCGTCGGGCACCATCCCCCTTCCCCCCGATCGCCCCGGTGGTCGGATCGCCATCGACCTGAGCCTTCGCCGCTATCCCCTCGCGGAACTCCACTTTCTCTCCGACAAGATCGAACCTTTCGAGGGAAACGGCACCGCCGATCTTCGCCTTTCCGGGTCGTGGGCCGAACCGCTCTTCGAGGGGCATTTCGACATCGACTCCACCATGTGGAACGACTTTCCTATGGGAAGGGTGCGCGGCGACTCGATCCGTTACGGCGGAGATTCGCTCGTCGCCGTCCTTAGGCTCGACGATTCGTGGGGAAAGGGGAACCGTCTCTTCTGGCGTCTCCCCGCGCGGCTCGATCCCGCCGGGAAGGATTTCTCTTTTCTCGACACCGGCCCCTTTCGGGCGTCCCTCCACATACCCCGCGGCGACTTCGGTCTCGTCTTCGCCCTCACCGATCTCGTAGAGGACGCATCGGGAACATTCTCCCTCGATGTGACTCTCGAAGGCGACCGCTCCTCTCCTTCGATGGATGGCGTGTTCGAACTGGAGGACGGCTTCATCCTTCCGGCGGAAGTGGCCGCCTACTTCGAGGATGTCCGCGCACGGATCCTGATCGACGAAGATTATCTCACCATCGTGAGTGCGTCGGCCCGTTCGGGGAAGAAGGGACGGATCGACGCATGGGGGCGTGTAGATATCGACCATCTCGTACCGGCGGGGTATGACCTCGAAGCGCGGGCGAAGGGATACGAGATCCTCCTCGCCGACGGGCCGGACGGAACGATCCGCACGACCTTCGACGGCGAGCTCGAAGTGACCACCGACGATGAGTATTTCGACCGGCTCGTGCCGCACATTTCCGGCACCGTCGATTTGAGGGAACTCCTTTTGGAGATCGAGTTCCGGGAGCCGGAGGAGGGGGTGCCGACCGTCTTCGATCCGACCGCGCGCCCGGCGTGGACATGCGATATACAGGTAAACGCCCCGAAGAAGATCACCGTGCGGAACAGCGTTCTCGATGCGGAACTCGGGGGCGAGGCGCGTATCACCAAGAGCGCGGGCGGCTTCGGGGCCGTCGGCGATTTCGACATTTTCCGGGGAACGTATTGGGTGCTGAACAACCAGTTTCGCAATGTCGAGGGGAGACTCGTCTTCGGTGATCCGTACGACATGCGGAACGTCGACATCGACGCCACGGCGCGAACCGAGGTTCTCGGAGAGAGGATCGACGTCGGCGTCACCGGCCATCCCGATTCCCTCGTGGTGTCGTCCAGCTCCGAATCGGGCATGACCGAGGAGGAGATACTCGCCATGCTCACCGTGCGGGCGATGCCTGAGAAGACGGTCAACTCGGGCGAACTCCTTTCGTCGTGGCTCACGTCGTTCGCCAACCGTTTCAGTCGAGAGGTCGCCCACGGCCTGGGCGATATGGGGACGATCGAGATCGGCACGAGCGATGATCTTCCGGAGATCCGCTACGGCAACTATTTTTCGAACGATCTCTTCCTCGGTTTCTCTCAGAAGCTGCGAAGTCCCCTCGACACGCCATCGCGCGAACAGGGACCGTACCGAGAAAACCTCCCTGTGCCCGACCGCCAGGTTCGTGTAGAGTACAGGCTGCGCCGGTCACTTGTGGTGCAGGGGGAAGCGGGCACCTTCGACGACGGGGGCCGGTTCGTCAATGTCGATCTGAAAGTCAAGCTGCCTTACTGATTCGGCCGACCGCGCCGGGGAGGAGGAACGATGATCGGCCGCGATCTCACGGCGAAGCTGAACGCCGAGCAGAAGGAGGCGGTGCTCCACGACGGCGGGCATCTTCTCGTTCTCGCCGGCGCCGGGAGCGGTAAGACGCGCGTGTTGACCTACCGTTTCGCGCACCTGGTTCATGAGCGCGGCATCCACCCGTCGTGCATTCTCGCCGTCACCTTCACGAACCGGGCGGCGGCGGAGATGCGCGAGCGGATCGCTGCGCTTCTCGGCGCGGGGCTGAGCGCCCCGTGGTGCGCCACATTTCACTCGGTGTGCGCCCGGATTCTCCGCCAACTCGCCCCGCGCGCCGGGTTCGATCGGCGTTACACGATTATCGACGGCGACGACCAAAGAACGTTGATCAAGGCGATCTGCCGCGAAGAGGGGCTCGACCCGACGCCCGAAAGACTCGCCCGGCTCCGGTCGTCGATCAGCCGGAGAAAATCGGGACGGCCGCCGGCGCGGCGTCCTCCTTTCGGCGCCGACGCGGCGGGCGAGGACGACATCGTCTTCGATCTCTACCAGGAGGCGCTCCACCGGATGAACGCCTTCGATTTCGACGATCTCCTTCTCAAGCCGCTCGAGATCTTTCGCGAGCGGGCCGACATCCTCGAAGAGTACGCCGGACGGTTTCGCCACGTCCTGATCGACGAGTTTCAGGACACCAACGCCGTTCAGAACGAACTGACCCGGTTGTTCTCGTCGGTTCACGGCAACGTTTGCGCCGTGGGCGACGATGACCAGTCGATCTACCGATGGCGGGGTGCCGACATCGGGAACATCCTTTCATTCGAAAAGAGCTTCCCCGGGGCGCACGTGGTGAGGCTCGAACAGAATTACCGGTCGACGAAACCGATTCTCGACGCGGCTGCGGCGGTGATCGAGAACAACCGGGGACGCCGGGGAAAACGGCTCTGGACCGGCCGGAAGGGGGGAGATCTCCTGGCGAAGCTCACGCTCCGGACGGAGAGAGAGGAGGGGATGTTCATCGCCGGGGAGATCCAGCGGGCGGTGGTGGGAGGGGGGCGAAGAGCGTCCGACTTCGCCGTCTTCTTCCGAACGAACGCCCAGTCGCGCTCTCTCGAGGATGGTCTGCGACGTCATGCCATACCGTATAGGCTCGTGGGAGGGACGCGGTTCTACGAAAGGAAAGAGATCAAGGATCTTCTCGCGTATCTCCGCCTTCTTTCCAACGGGAAAGACGACGTTTCCTTCGACAGGATCATGAACGTTCCCGCCCGGGGACTCGGAAAAACGACGCAGGAACGGTTGAAGCGCCACGCCCGCGCGAAGGGGATCTCCCTTCTCGAGGCGGCGGAGCGGCCCCGGGAGATCGAGACTCTCGGAGCGCGTGCGGCGAAGCGGCTGGAGGAACTTCATACCTTCATCGATACGTATCGACGCCGCGCCGTCACCGAGGCGCCGCATTCTCTCGTGCGTGATCTCGTCGAAGAACTCCATCTTGTCGAGTATTTCGGCGAAAAGGAAGGGGAGAAAGGTTCTTTGAGGGGGGAGAACATCGGCGAACTCGTCTCGGCGGTGGCGGAGTTCGAAAGACGCCATCACGAAGCGCTTCTCTTCGATTTCCTCGAGGAAGTCTCTCTTCTCACCGACATCGACAGCTGGGATGACGAGAATGATGCCGTGGCGCTCATGACGCTTCACAATTCGAAGGGACTCGAGTTCCCGTGCGTCTACATCGCCGGCATGGAGGAAGGACTTCTTCCCCACGCCCGTTCGCTCGCGGAAGAAGAGGAACTTGAAGAGGAGAGGAGACTCTTTTACGTCGGTCTCACCCGAGCGATGGAAAAGGTCACTCTCACTTCCGTTTCGAGCCGTATCCGGTTCGGTGAAATCGCCCCTTCCGTCCCTTCGCGGTTCCTCTCCGAGATTCCGCCGTCCCTCGTGGAAAGAACCGGTCCGGTCCGGTCGCGCGCAGCGGGTCATCCGTCGCGCCGCACCGGCGGCGACTCGTTCTTCCCCGACTACGAGAACGAGTCGCAAGAGACGTTCGATGCGACGTCGGATGACTACGACTACCGGCGGGGCGAGACCGTGAAGCACGCCGCATGGGGTTACGGCACGATCGTATCGGTTCACGGAACAGGTCCGACGACCACGATCACCGTCTCTTTTTCGGCGGGTTTCACGAAGAAAATCATGGTACGCTACGCGTCGCTCGAACACGATCGAGGGAGAAGCGGCCGTGGACATCGATAAGGACGAAGCGAAGAGGATCGCCGAGCTCGCCCGTCTCGGCCTCGACGATGACGACGCGAAGCGTCTCGCCGAGGAGATGGCCGCCATCCTCGAGTGTTTTCGCGCCCTGCGCGAGGCGGACGTGGAAGGTGTCCTCCCGTGGATCGCCCCGGTAGCCGGGAGCGCTCCGGAGCGGCCGGATATCGTTGAAAAGAGTCGCGCCGGGAAGAACGCCCTCGACGGCGCGCCCGACCGTGCGGGACGACACTTCCGCGTCCCCCGGGTGATCGGCTGACCGATGGATCTTCGAAACGCACCCGCCCACACAATCCGCGATGCGATCCGCGACGGCTCGATCGAGGCGCGGGCCGTCGTGGAGTCGGTGCTCGACGCCATCGCCCGTGATGAATCCGATCTCCACTGTTACCTCCATCTCGCCGGGCGCGATCGCCTACTTGAGGAGGCGGATCGCGTGGATGAAGCCCGCAGGAGGGGAGATCCCCTCCCCCTGCTGGCGGGTATTCCGTGCGCGTTGAAGGACAACATCGTCGTGAAGGGGATGCCCGCCACGTGTGGCTCGAAAATGCTCGAGCGTTTCCATCCTCCCTACACCGCCACGGCGGCAAGGAGACTCCTCGACGCCGGAGCGCTCATCACGGGAAAGACGAACATGGACGAGTTCGCCATGGGTTCGTCCACGGAGAATTCCGCTTTCGGAGCGACACGGAATCCATGGGGGCGTGATCGCGTTCCGGGAGGATCTTCCGGCGGATCGGCGGCGGCGGTCGCCGCGGGCGAGGCGCTCTTCGCCCTCGGGTCGGACACGGGCGGGTCGATCCGCCAGCCGGCGGCGTTTTGCGGCGTCGCCGGTCTGAAACCGACGTATGGGGCGGTATCCCGACGCGGCCTCGTCGCGTTCGCCTCGTCGTTCGACCAGATCGGGCCGATCGGCCGATCTGTGCGGGACGTGGCGATGGTGTTCGACGCGATCGCGGGTGTCGACCCGCGCGACTCGACTTCGGCGACGCGCGAAGGGGGCGGCACGGAGGAGACGCTCGACGCGGGTGTCGCGGGCCTTCGGGTCGGTGTGGCCGAGGAGTTCTTCCGCGAAGGACTCGACGCCGAGGTGGCACGGGCGGTCCGTCGGGGGATCGAGGCGCTCCGCGTCGCCGGGGCGGCGGTGGTCGACATTTCGCTCTCTTCGAGCCGCTTCGCCATCCCGGCGTACTACATCGCCGCGGACGCCGAGGCATCGGCCAACCTCGCCCGTTTCGACGGCGTCCGCTACGGCCTCCGCCGCGGCGCGAGCGGATCGCTCGGCGGGATGTACCGGGCCACGAGAAACGACGGTTTCGGCGCCGAGGTGAAGCGGAGGATCCTCATCGGCACGTTCGCTCTTTCGAGCGGCTACCGGGAGGCGTGGTATGAAAGGGCGATGAAGGTGCGATCGCTGGTAGCCGCCGATTATGCCGCCGCCTTCGAGATATGCGACATCATCGCAGGACCGGCGACGCCGACCACCGCGTTTCGTCTCGGTGAGAAACAGAATGATCCGCTCGCCATGTACCTCTCCGACGTCTATACGATCTCCGCGAACCTGGCGGGACTCCCCGCCCTCGTCGTTCCGTGCGGGTCGGACCGATCGGGCCTTCCGGTTGCGATCCAACTCACCGGGAGGGCGTTCGACGAAGCGACGCTCCTCGGTGCGGGGGCGGCCGTCGAAAGGGCGGGTCTTTTCTCGGGCGGGCCGCGCGCCGACGGGGGGGAGCACCATGGCTGAGTCGCCCTTCGACATAGTGATCGGCCTCGAGGTTCACGCCCGGCTTCTCACGGAATCGAAGATCTTCTGCCCGTGCGCGAACCGTTTCGGCGAAGAGCCGAACTCTCTCGTCTGCCCGGTCTGCCTCGGCATGCCCGGCGTTCTCCCGGTGCTCAACCACCGCGCGGTCGATCTCGCGGTCCGCGCGGCGCTCGCGCTGGACGGGAGGATCCGCCCCGTCTCGGTTTTCGCGCGAAAGAATTACTTCTACCCCGACCTCCCGAAGGGCTACCAGATCAGCCAGTTCGACAGGCCTTTCTGCGAAGGAGGCGCCGTTCCCCTTCCCGACGGCTCGAAAATCGAGCTGATCCGGATCCATCTCGAGGAGGACGCGGGGAAACTGCTCCACCCCGAAGGCGACGACGGCCATTCTCTCGTCGATCTCAACCGATGCGGCGATCCCCTTATCGAGATCGTCACCGCGCCGGTGATCACCTCGCCGGAAGAAGCGTACCTCTTCCTCGTCGGTCTGAAGGAAATCCTTCTTTACGCCGGGGTTTCCGACTGCAACATGGAGGAGGGAAGCCTCCGTTGCGACGCGAATCTCTCTCTTCGACCGCGCGGGGAGACGAAACTCGGCACGAAGACCGAGCTGAAGAACCTGAACAGCTTCAGCGCCGTGCGCGCGGCGCTTCGCTGGGAAGCGACGCGCCAGGAGAGGACGCTCCTCGACGGAAAGAAAGTGAACCATGAAACTCTTCTGTGGAACGCCGAGACGAAGGAGGCTTCGCCGATGCGCACGAAGGAGGAGGCCCACGACTATCGTTACTTCCCCGAACCCGATCTGCCCCCGCTTGTGATTGACCCATCAAGAATCGACTCGATCCGCGCGACCCTTCCGGAGCTTCCAGGACCGAAGCGGGAACGTTTCATGAAGGAGTACGGCGTGCGCCGTTACGACGCCGAAGTTCTCACGTCGTCGGCTGAGCTGGCGGACTACTACGAGAAAGTGGCGGCGCGTTTCCCCGATCGCGCTCTGGCCGCCGCTTTTCTCACCGGCACGTTCCTCCGCTACCTGTCGGAGGACGACACGGCGCCCGGCCTGGCGCCCGTCGGTCCCGGAGCACTGGCGCGGCTCCTTTCCCTCGTGCGGGACGAGACGATCTCCCTTTCCGCGGCGAAGAAAGTCTTCGATGTCTTGTGGAAGGAGGGGGGGGAGCCGGCCGAAGTGGTCGATCGTCTCGCCTTGAGGCAGATCTCCGATGAAGGGGAGGTGGAGAAACTGGTCGTTTCGGTGATCGACGAGAACGCCCCCCAGGTGGAGCAGTTCCTCGGGGGGAAGGAGAAGGTCTTCGGTTTTCTCGTCGGCGCCGCCATGAAAAAGTCCGGCGGAAGAGCGAACCCGTCGGTGCTCGGCGAAGCGCTTCGCGCGGCCCTCGAGAAGCGTCGGGGGGGGCGTCGCGCTTGACGCCGCGGGCGGTTCTCCCTATACTGTTGGCGGAAAAGAAAATACGTATTTCGGTTCTTCGGGGGCGGGTGCAACTCCCCGCCGGCGGTAAAGCCCGCGACCGGAGGATGAACCTCCGTTGACCCGTTGAGATTACGGGGCCGACCGTGAAAGTCGGGAAGGGAGAAGGCCGAACGACGCCGCACGTCCCGCCGTACCTGCGAGGTGCGCCGGGCGGTGAGTGTCGTTTTCGGTGTGCCCTGCGGAGAACGTGCTCCACGGGGTTTTTTCATGACCGATCGAAACGGGAGGAAGGCGGGACCGTTCATGGCGGCCGCTCTGCGTCTCGCGGCGAAGGGGGCGGGACGGTGCGCGCCGAACCCGATGGTCGGCGCCGTGGTGGTGCGGGCCGGCGACGTGATTTCCCGGGGCTGGCATCGCCGCGCCGGCGGCGACCACGCCGAGGTCGTCGCCCTCCGCCGGGCGTGCGACCGGGCGAGGGGCGCGACACTTTACGTCACCCTCGAGCCGTGCTGCCATACGGGGCGAACCGGCCCGTGCACCGGGGCGATCGCCGATGCCGGCATCGCCCGGGTAGTCGCTCCGCTGGCCGACCCGTTCGAGAAAGTGGCGGGGGGAGGCTTTCGCATCCTCAGGCGACATGGCATCCGCGTCGACGTGGGGGAGGGACGGGCCGAGGCGAGGCGGCTGAACGAGGCTTATTTCCGGAGGATCGCCACCGGTCGGCCGTGGGTCGATCTCAAGATGGCCTCCACCCTCGACGGGCGGATCGCCGACCGGCGCGGCGAGTCGAAGTGGATCACCGGTGAGGAAGCGCGCCGTGACGTGCAGCGCCTCCGCGCGCGATCGGACGCCCTCCTCGTCGGCGCCGGCACGGTGATCGCCGACGATCCGAAGCTCACGGTCCGTCCCGGCGCGGTCGGTCGGGAGCCTTTCCGAATCGTCCTCGACGGCGCTCTTCGCGTCTCGCCCCGCGCGGCGCTGTTCACCGGCAATGTCGATCCGCGACGAACCGTCGTCGTCTGCACGGCCGACCCCGACGCGCGCCGGGCGCGGGCGATCGAGAAGACCGGCGCCGTTCTTATTCCCGTGCGACGCTGGCGCGGTGGTCGTGCCCCCTTGCGCACCGTCCTTCGCACCATCGCCGCCATCGGTGTGAACCGCCTTCTCGTCGAGGGGGGAGGCGACACGGCCGGTTCCTTCGTGGCGGCCGGTCTCGTCGACCGCTTCCATCTCTTCGTGGCGCCGAAGGCGCTCGGCGAAGGGGTCGGCATCCTCCGAGGACTGCCGGGAAGGTCGCTGCGCGGCGCGAAGCGGTTCCGCCTCGCCGGAGTCACCCGGCGCGGGGGGGACGTTCGAATCGTCTACGAGAGGATCGAGGAGGGATCGTGTTCACCGGACTGATCGAGGAAGTGGGGAGTGTAGTGCATCGCCGCCCGCGGGGAAGCGGTCTTTCGCTGCGTATCGCCGCCCGCCGTGTGCTCGAGGATCTCGTGGAGGGCGATTCGATCGCGGTGAACGGTGTCTGCCTCACGGCGGCGGCGATCGACGGCGAGTCGTTTCGCGCCGATCTTCTCGGCGAGACGGTCCGTCGCACCTCGTTCGGCCGTATGCGGCCGGGAACGCCGGTCAACCTCGAGCGCCCGCTTCGCGTGACCGACCGGATGGGAGGCCACATCGTCCAGGGCCACGTCGACGGGATCGCAGAAATCGTCCGCATCCGGCCGAGCGGTGAGGACACGGTCCTCACCGTCCGTTGTCCCGACATGCTATCGAAATACTTCGTGGAAAAAGGCTCGGTGGCGCTCGACGGCGTTAGTCTCACCATCGCGTCCGTCGCCGGCGCCGCGCTCGACGTGGCGCTCATCCCCGAGACGCTCCGGCGAACCGCATTCCGATCGAAGCGTCCGGGGGATGCGGTCCATGTCGAGGTGGACGTGATCGGCAAATACGTGGAAAAACTCTTATGTTCATCTTCCATGAGAAGAGGTAAGCGATGAAGAGCGAGAAGAACGGGAGGAAGAGCGGAGGGAGAATCGAATTCGCCGCCGTGGAAGAGGCGGTCGAGGCGATCCGGCGCGGGGGGATGGTTGTGGTGGTCGACGACGAAGACCGCGAGAACGAGGGGGACCTGATCATGGCCGCCGAGAAGGTGACCCCCGAAGCGGTGAACTTCCTGAGCAAAGAGGGGAGGGGACTGATCTGCGTTCCCTTGCCGGCCGAACGGTGCGAGCACCTCGATCTCGGCCCGATGACACGGATCAACACGTCCAAGATGGAAACCGCCTTCTCCGTGTCGGTCGACCTCATCCCGGGGACGACGACCGGCATCTCGGCGTTCGACCGGGCCGCCACGATCCGTGCCCTCGTGGACAGCGCCACCCGTCCTGCCGATCTCGGCCGGCCGGGCCATATCTTTCCGCTGCGCGCCGCAGACGGCGGCGTCCTCCGCCGGGCGGGCCATACCGAGGCGGCGGTCGACCTCGCCCGGATGGCCGGTCTTCGCCCCGCCGGCGTGCTATGCGAAATCCTCTCCGAGGACGGCACGATGGCCCGCCTAGAAGAGCTTTCCCGCATCGCCGCGAAGCACTCTCTCCCGCTGATCAGCATCGCCGACATGATCGAGTACCGTCGTCGCAGGGAGACGCTCGTCACCGAGACGGCGCGGGCGAAACTTCCGACGACGCACGGCACTTTCGACATACGCCTCTTCGAGGACACTCTTGAGGGGGCGGAGCACGTGGCGCTCACCATGGGGGAATTCGACCGTCCCGATCCGGTCTTGGTGCGGGTTCATTCGCAATGCCTCACCGGTGATGTCTTCGGATCGCTCCGCTGCGACTGCGGCGACCAGGCGAAGCGCGCGCTGGAAAGGATCGGCCGCGAGGGGAGGGGCGTTTTTCTATACATGCGCCAGGAGGGACGGGGGATCGGCTTGAAAAACAAGCTCAAGGCCTACCATCTCCAGGAGGAAGGTCTCGACACGGTCGAAGCGAATGAGAAGCTCGGCTTCGGTCCCGACCTGAGGGATTACGGCATCGGGGCGCAGATCCTCACCCTCCTGGGGTTGCGCAAGATACGTCTTTTGACGAACAATCCCCGAAAGATCATCGGTCTGCAGGCGTTCGGCCTGGAAGTGGTCGAACGGGTTCCCCATGAAATCGCGCCGAACGAGAACAACGCGATCTACCTGAAAACGAAGAAGGAAAAACTGGGCCACCTGCTCGATCACGTCGGATCGAGAAGGCCGGCGCCGGAGTCGAAAGGAGAAAGCGGTGGTTAGAATCGCCGAGGGGCGGCTCGACGGAACTGGAAAGCGGATCGGCATCGTTGTGAGCCGGTTCAACCAAACCATCACGGAACGGCTGTTCGACGGTGCGGTCGACTGCCTTCTTCGCCACGGGACGGAGAAGGAGAAGATCGACGCCGTGCGCGTGCCGGGAGCGTTTGAAATCGCGCCGGCGGCGAAAAAGCTGTGCGACACGGGGCAGTACGATGCCGTGATCTGTCTCGGCGCGGTGATCCGAGGACAGACGCCACACTTCGATTTCGTCGCCGCCGAGGTGACGCGCGCGGTGGGCGCGCTCGCCGCGACGGGAGGGGACGTCGTTTCGTTCGGCGTCCTCACCACGGACACTTTCGAGCAGGCGAGCGACAGGGCGGGGGGGAAGGCGGGAAACAAGGGATGGGATGCCGCCCTCGCGGCGCTCGAAATGGCGAATCTGCCCATCGGGGAGACCGGCTCTTGGGAGTAAGGCGGAAAGGGAGGGAACTCGCCCTCAAGCTCCTCTACCGGATCTACCTGACCGGCGAGAGCTGGGACGGTGTGAAGGAGGTGCTCGACGAATACGGGGGGAACGACGCCGTGCGCGATTTCGCGTGCGAGCTGGTCGGCGCGGTGCTCGATCACCTGCATGAGATCGATGCGATCATCGTCGATTCGGCGAAGAACTGGGACCTCGCCCGGATGCCCACTCTGGACAGGAACATGATTCGCATCGCCGCCGCCGAGCACCTCGTGCTCGGCAGCGCGTCCCCCGCCGTCATCATCGACGAGGCGGTGGAAATCGCGGGACGGTACTCGACCGACCGCTCGGGCGCTTTCGTAAACGGCGTTCTCGATCGGATCATCTCGACGCGCGCGGAAAGGTCGCTCCCGCCGGACGGGCACGATGCCTCCTGACCATGCGATACTCGGCACCCTTCTCGCCGTGGCGGCGACCGTTTTCATTCTCCTTCTTCGCCGTTCGAACCGCTTGGTCCGGAAGCATGTTTCCAAATTGCGCGACGAGATCCGCCTCACCGAGTCGATCCTTCGCTCGGAGGGCGCCTGCCTGGTCGTGTTCGACCGGGACGGGAAGATCGTCCAGTTCAACCGGACGAGCGAGGAGACGAGCGGCTTCAGGGCGGGCGAGGTGATCGGTGCGCCCTACTCGAAGCTCTTCCCAGCCGACGCCGATCGGCGGGAGTTCGAAAGGGGGCTCGCCTCCTTCGAAGAAGGGCGCGATTCGGCCGAGGTGACGGCCGCCCTCCGCACGGCGCGGGGGGACTCCCGGCTCGTGGCTTGCGTTCTTCGCCCGGTGCGCGAGGCGCAGGGGGAAATCCGCTGCGTCATTTGTACCGGTGTCGATATCACCGACCGCGTTCGGGCGGAAGCGTCTCTCAGGCAGAGCGAGGAACTCTTTCGGACGGTGTGCGCCACCGTGCCGGCGGCGATCCTGATTTTCCAGGATGAGAAGATCCGCTTCGTCAATCGCGCCGCTCTCGAGATCACGGGATACTCCCGCGAGGAACTGACCGGCGCTCCTTTCTGGAAGACGATCCATCCCGATTATTGCGACATCGTCAAGGAACGGGGTCTCGCCCGGCTCGCGGGGGAAAATATACCATTGACCTATGAAGTGCCGATCTTGACGAAAGGAGGCGAGAAACGGTGGGTCGACTACACTGCGTCTCTGTTCGAGTTCAACGGGAAGCCGGCGATTCTCGGAACGGCGTTCGACATCACCGAGCGGAGAGAGGCCGCCGACGCGCTCCGCCGGAGAATCGATGCCGAGCGATGCGCATCGGCGATCTCGTCGACGTTCATCGCCGAACCGGAAGGCGACACGGCGCACCTCGTCGATCGGGCGCTCGGCGAGATCGGAGAGGTGGCGGGAGCCGATTCGGTTTTTCTCTACCTGTATGGCGAGAACTCCGACATCGCCCGGCGCGCCCACAGCTGGGTCCGCGACGAAAAGAACGCCCTATCGAGAGAGACGGAGAGCCTCGGGCCGGACGCCTTTCCTCGCATCCATGAACTCCTTCGCCGGGGAGAGGTGTTCCAGACCTCCGATACGGCCTCCCCTGCCATCGATGAGGAACCGTTCAGACGGTACGGCTCCGAAATCCGCAGTCGGTCGGCGATTATCATCCCGATCCGCTGCAGGGGCGTGACGAGGGGCCTGTTCGGCCTCGGCGCGGCGGAACCGGGCCGCACGTGGAGCGATGACGAGACGGCGCTGCTGAAGCTCCTCGGCGAGATCTGCTTCAACGCCATCGCCGCCCGCGAAGGACAAGAGGCGCTCCGATCGAGCGAGGCGCGCTACAGGGCGCTGTACGACGACAATCCTTCCATGTACTTCACCGTCGCTCGCCGGGGCGAGATTCTTTCGGTCAACCGTTTCGGCGCCGGCCAACTCGGGTACAAGCCTTCGGAACTGATCGGTCGGCCCGTGTTCGAGCTTTTCCATCCGGACGATCTCGACGTGATCCATCGATACCTCGAAAAAGCGGCCGCATCGCCCCTGAAGCTCTTCCACTGGGACCTTCGAAAGGTCCATCGCAGCGGCGACACGATCTGCGTGAAGGAGACGGTGCGCGCCGTTCCCGACCGATCGGGGGAGATCGTATTTTTCGTAGCCTGCGAGGATATTACCGCCGTCCGCGCGGCCGCCGAGGAGCGTCGAAAACTCGAGGCGCACCTCGAGTACGCCCAGAAGATGGAGAGTATCGCCCAACTCGCCAGTGTGATCGCACACGAGTTCAACAATCAGCTCATGGTGATCGGTGCGAGCGCCGAGCTCGCGCTCCTTGACATGCCGGAGGATTCGCCCGCCGCCGAACCGATCGGCCAGATCCGCGAAATGGTCGAATCCGCCGGAACGATGACCGGCCAGCTCCTGGCGTACGCGGGACGTTCAAGGGTGGAGCGGGGAAAACTCGATCTTTCCCGGGTGGTGAGCGAGATGGACAGGCTTCTCTCCGTCGCCTTCTCGAACCGCGCCGCCATCGAGTTCGATCTCGCGGATTCGCTCCCCGCGGTGCGTGGGAACGGGACGAAGATCAGGCAGATTCTCATGAACCTGATGACGAACGCCGTGGACGCCCTCGGCGGCCACACCGGTATCGTCACGATCCGAACCGGGGGGCGACTCCTCGGCGACGACGATCTGCGCCGGTTCACCGCGGGACGCGGATCGGGGCCGGGAGAATACGCATTTCTCGAGGTGGCCGACACGGGGCGCGGCATCGACGGGAAGGCGATGGAGAAATTGTTCGACCCCTTCCACACAACGAAGAAGAAAGGGCGCGGCCTCGGCCTTTTCGTCGTCCAGGAGATCGTCGAGCAGATGGGAGGAGGGATCGTCGTGGAGAACCATCCCGAGGAAGGCGCCCTCTTCCGAATTTTCTTTCCCGGCGCCGGCACGATCGCCGGCGGCCCGACCGACCGCCCGAACACCCCTCCGCCGTTTCCCCTGTGGCGCGGATCGGGAACGATCCTCGTGATCGACGACAAGGAGCCTATGCGCCGGGTGTGCACTCGGATTCTCCGCCGCGTCGGCTTCGACGTCGACACCGCCCCCGACGGCGTTTCCGGCATCGATCTCTACCGCCGTCGATCGACACCGTACGACGCCGTCCTCCTCGACATGACCCTCCCCGATATGAAGGGTATCGATGTTTTCCACGCCATCCGGAAGATCGACGAAAAGTCGCGCATCATCCTTACAAGCGGCTACAGCGCCGATCTCTCTTCCGATCGGTTCGCCTCGATCGCCTCGTCCGGTTTCATCCAGAAGCCGTATCACGCCGCCGCGCTGGTCGACAGGGTCCGCGAAATCCTCTCCCCTTGAGACGACAGCGCCAACGTCTTCCGTTTCATTGACTTCCCGAAACGGCGTATGCTAGGATCCGCTCGATTTTCGTGCGGTACCGGGGGAAGAGCGGCGTGAAGATTCTGGTGGTCAACTGGAGAGATATCCGTAATCCCGAGGCGGGCGGCGCCGAGGTCCACCTCCATGAAATCTTCGGGCGCATCGCCGCCGCCGGCCATCCGGTCACGCTGGTGGCACACCATTTCCGCGGGGCGGCGCGCGAGGAGAGGATCGATCGGATCCGCGTGCTCCGGGTGGGGGGCAAATTCGATTTCAACTTCCGGGCGCTCCCCTTCGCCCTGGGACTCCTGAAGAAGGAGAAGTACGACGTGGTGGTGGAGGATCTGAACAAGATCCCCTTCTTCCTCTCCTTTTTCACCGCCGTGCCGACGTGCGCGCTGCTTCATCACTTTTTCGGCGGCTCGATCTGGCGGGAGACGAACGGCGTTTTCGCGCTCTACGTTCTCGCCGCGGAAAGGATAGTGCGCGCGTCGTACAGGAAGCTTCCGTTCTGCGTCGTCTCCCGCAGCACCGCGGATGAGCTGATCGCCGCCGGTTTCCCGCCCGGAAACCTCACGATCATTCACAACGCCGTCGATCACGCGATCTACACCCCCGGCGATGCCGCCGAGAAAGTCCCGGGAAGAATCATCTATCTCGGCCGGGTGAAGCGTTACAAGGGGATCGACATCATCTTCCGTTCCCTTGTCGGCGTGCGCGCCGAGATTCCGGAGGCCCACCTCGTGGTGGTGGGCGGCGGCGACGATCGGGCGCGCCTGGAGGCGATCCGCGATTCCCTCGGCCTCGGCGGGGCGGTGACGTTCACCGGCATGGTCTCCACCGAGGAGAAAATCGATCAGCTTCGCAAGGCGGAGGTGATGGTCACCCCTTCGCCGAAGGAGGGGTGGGGCGTCACGACGATCGAGGCGAATGCATGCGGAACACCGGTGATCGCCAGCAATGTGCCCGGTCTTCGCGACGCGGTGCGCGACGGCGAAACGGGCCTCCTCTTCCCCTTCGGAGATGAGGAGCGCCTCACCGAGCTGCTCGGTGCGATGCTTCGCGATCGGCCTCTCCGCGAGCGGCTCACCGAGGGCGCCCTCGAATGGGCCGGCCGCTTCACGTGGGAACACTCGGCGGAGGAGACGGTGCGGTGGCTCGAAAAAGTGGCGGCGAAGGGGGGGAAAGAGAGGTCATGAAGAAAGCGGCCGCCCCCCGTCCGCGCGAGGCGCTTCTTCTTGCCGCGGGCCTCGCCGCCGTGCTCCTCGTGTTTTACTGGAGGAATCTCGTCGGATTTCCCTTCGCCAAAACCTTCTTCTGGGAAGATTTCATCTATCAGAATTACCCATATCGCGCGTTCCTCGCCGAACAGCTGCGCGCCGGTATCCTTCCTTTCTGGAATCCGTATCAATTCGGAGGGATGCCGTACGTGGCGGATGTGCAGGCCGCCGCCTTCTATCCACCGAACGCGCTGCTCGCCCTGTTCGTGAAGGGGAACCGTCTGGCGGCGGAGTGGGTCGAACTGCTCGGCGTGCTTCATGCACTCGCAGGCGGCTTCTTCATGGCGCTGCTGGTGCGCAACCGAACGCGCTGCACCTATGCCGCATCCCTCTCGGCGGTTGCGTGGGCGCTCGGCGGTTTCTTCGTGGTCCGCATGATCCACCTGAACATCCTGTCGGTGGTCACCTGGATGCCCGCGATTCTCCTCCTGCTCATTCTCGCCGTGGAGAAACGCTCCCTCGCCGCCGCCGCCGCGGGAGGACTCCTCTTCGGCGTTTCCACACTGGCGGGCGCTCCGCAATACACCCTCTTCATCGCCTTTCTTCTCGGGCTGTACGCCTTCGTCGAGATGATCCGCGGCCGCAGGAAGGGGCTTTCCCGGCTTGCCCCCGCCTGCCACCTCGCCGTCGTCGTCGGTGTGGGTGGTGGGCTGTCGGCGGTGCAGTTCCTTCCCACCACACAGCTCGCCGACCTGTCGATGCGCTCGGAAATGACGTACGAGAAATCGACCGAGGTGAGCCTCACCCCGGCGAGCTTCGCCACGCTGATCCTCCCGAAACTCTACGGGAGCGCGGCGGGATGGAGGAACGATCGTTACTGGGGACCGGGATCGTATTTCTACTCATGGGAATCGACCGCCTACACCGGAATCGTCATCCTTCTACTCGCCGCCCTGGCGCTGCTGTACTCTTCGCGGGAGAAGGGAGTGATCTTCGCGGCGGTTCTCGCCGTCTTCGGAATCGTGCTCGCCCTTGGCGGCTACGGACCGCTTCATCCCCTCTTCTACAAGTTCCTACCGATGTACGACAAGTTCCGCTGTCCCGGGCGTGCGCTCATCCTGACCGCTTTCGCCCTCGTCTTCCTCGCCGGCCGGGGGGCTCGTCTTCTCGGTGATCGGCCGCCGAAGTCGCGCTTCGCCGGTCGATCGTCGATCCTTGTGATCGTCGGTATCCTCGCCGCCACCGGGACGGTCGCGTTTTTCGCCGCATCGAGCCGTGCCGCCACGCTGATCGGCAAGCCTTTCGCCTCGGGCGATGCCTTGCGGGCCTACCTCTTCTTCCTCGTCGTCACTGCGGCGGCCTCGGTCCCGGTCATTCGGTGGAGCCGGTCGTCGAAGCGCCTCTCCCGCGCTTCTCGCGGCTTTCTCCTTCTTCTCGCCGTGGGGGAACTTTTTGTTTACGGCTTCGGTTACAACGACGGCGCCGTCGATCCAAACGCCTTCTACAGGGGACGATCCGACCCGGTGGAGCGGATTCGCGCCGCCGTCGGAGGGGAGGCGTACCGGGTGAAGACCCGCGCCCCCGAAGGGCTCATCCTCCCGCGCAACCAGGGAACGATCAATCACCTGCGAAGCGTGGACGGGTACAACCAGCTTCTCCTCGAAAGGTTCAACACCATACGGAACGATGCGACGATTCCCCTCGGCAGGCGGCTCGACCTTCTCGGCGTGAAGGTGTACGCCGCCTTCGATACGACCCGCCGTTCGCTTACGCTCCAAGTGAACGAGAGCGCTCTTCCGCGGGCCTATTTCGTCGGTTCGGGGGAGCCGTCCGGCGGAGCGGCGGCGACGATCGAACGGATCGGTGAACCGTCGTTCGATCCGCGGCGGACGGTGGTTCTCGAGGGAGAGGCCGAGACGGTGCGGGGGAACGCTTCCGGACGGGCGGAAGTGAGTCGGTGGGGACCGAACCGGATCGACATCACCGTCACTTCGGACGGACCCGGCTACCTTGTGCTGAACGAAATCGCCTTCCCGGCATGGAAGGTTTACGTGAACGGTGAAGAGCGCGAAGCCCTCACGGCGGACTACGCGTTCCGCGCCGTTCGTCTTGAAGGGGGAGCGAACGAAGTGTCCTGGCGCTACCGCTCGGACAGGCTGCGGGCCGGTCTCGCCGTCACCGCCGTCACGCTGGTGCTCTGCGCTCTTTACCTTTTCATCGGCGGCCCGCGCAGGGGGGATCGTCTCGCGGTCGTTCTTCGCGGCGTCTGGAAAGGATCCCGCTGATGGGCCGTTCCCGGAGCCTGGCGCTCAACGGGGGAAAGGGCCTTCTCAGCGCCCTTCTTCTCTGGTGGCTTCTCCGCGGGGGGATGTTCGATCGCGTCGTGGAGGTGACGGCGAACCGTTTCCATCTCGGCGCGTTCCTCCTCGGCCTGGGCGCCTTCGCGCTGAGCAATGTCTTCGGCGGAATCCAATGGAACATCCTTCTCCGTGCCCAGGAGATCCGTATTCCCTTCCGCAAGGCGATCTCCTTATATTTCGTAGGTCTCTTCTTCTCCAATTTCCTCCCGGCCAACCTCGGGGGGGACGTCGTGAAGGTGGTCGATCTCTATCGCTCCACCGGGAAGGGGGGCGGTGTTGTGGCGGCGACGCTCATGGATCGCGGCGCGGGCCTCGCCATGCTCTCCCTCATGGCGTGCATCGCGGGCGCCGTCTCGTGGAATCTCTTCGGCAATGAACCTTTTCTCCTCCTCCTGCCGCTCTTCTTCCTGGCTTTCATCGGCGGCGGGCTTCTCGTCATCAGCAATCGAATGGTGAGCGCCCTCCAGCGTCTCGTCGCCAAGTTCCCGGTAAAGGCGGTGCGCGACAAGGTCTCCTCCGTGCTCACCGCGCTCTTCACGTTCCGCCACAGGAAAAGAGCGCTTCTCCTCGCTCTCGCCGTCGCTCTTCCCGTGCAGAGTCTCCGCATCGGTGTTCACTACCTCGCCGCCCGCGCCCTCGGGGTGCACGCCGCACCGGTCTATTTCTTTCTTTTCATCCCGATGATCGCCGTGTTCATCGCGTTGCCGATCTCGATCAACGGTCTCGGCGTCCGGGAGGGGCTCGGTGTCTATTTCTACGGCATGATCGGTATCGACAACGATCTCGCCTTTGCCATTTCCTTTCTCGCCTACGTGATCGGCGTGCTCGTCAGCCTTACCGGCGGGGCGCTCTTCGTCCTCCGTCCCGGATCGCGCGGACGGGAAGGGGCGGCGGACTTGCGGCGCGGGGCCGGATCGGGCTAGAATCCACTGCCTGCAGCCGATGGAGGGCCGTGTGGAAGAAGTGCTCTCGGGGATGAAAAGCGCGTCTCCCCGTTCACGATCAGCCGATATCGACCGGATCGTTTCGCTGCTCCTTTTCGCAGCGGTTTTTCTCGTCTATCTCGTTACCCTCGCGCCGAGCGTGTCGTTCTGGGATTCGGGCGAGTTCATCGCCGCGTCGCGTATCCTCGGCGTACCCCATCCGCCGGGCACCCCTTTGTATATCCTCCTCGGACGGGTATTCACCCTTCTGCCGATCTCCACGGTCGCGGTGCGGGTCGACCTCCTTTCGGCACTCCCATCGGCTCTCGCCGTGGTCTTCCTCTACCAGGCCCTCATACTGATCTCGCGCCGCATGGCGGGCGACGGTGAGAGCCGTCTCCGAGCGATGCCGTTCTACCGCGCCGGCGCGGCGACCGGGTCGCTCGTCGCCGCCTTCGGCTCGACCTGCTGGACGAACGCAACCGAATCGGAGGTATACGCTCTGAGCGGGTTGGTGATCGCCCTTTGTCTCTGGCTCCTCATCCGCTGGGGATACGGCGCCGAACCGTCCCGTGACCGCCGTCCCCTCATGCTGATCGCGTATCTCCTGTCGCTTTGCATCGGGATCCATCTCGGAACGTACCTCGCACTTCCGGCATTCATTCTCTTCGTCTGGGCCGTCGACAGGAGGGCGTTCATCGACGGCCGCTTTCTCTCGCTGGTGGTGGTTCTCACCCTTCTCGGGGTGACGGTTCACGCATTCCTCCCGATCCGTTCCGCCCTCAACCCGGTGATCGACGAGGCGAATCCGGAGACGAAATCGGAGATGATCGATTTTCTCCTGAGGAAGCAGTACAAGCCGAACACTCCCTTCATCCGCCAGGCGGCATGGAGTTACCAGCTCGACATGTACTGGAGATACTTCCGCGAACAGTGCGGCGCGTTGATCCCGCTCCTCGGGTTGGTCGGCATGGCGGCGCACTTCCGGCGGGAAAGGAAGAGTTTTCCCCTCTATGCCACGCTCTTCCTGATCACGAGCGTCTTTCTCGTCTTTTACATGAACTTCACCGATCATGAAGTGAGGGCGCGCGACTATTTCTTCGCGCCCTCCTTCTTTTTCTGGTCGGGGTGGGTCGGTCTCGGGGCGGCGGTGATCTTCGTAAGTCTTCGGGAGGGACGGGGGCGGACGTTTCTCGCGTCGAGGCACGGGATCGCCGTCGCCGCCGCGATCATGCTCCTCCTCCCGGCGTACGTCTGCGCGAGGAACTTCCGCACCCACGACAGGCGGGGCAACTACATCGCCAGGGAATACGCCTGGAATATCCTGAACTTTCTCGACCGCGACGCCCTCGTCTTCACGAACGGCGATAACGACACGTTCCCCCTCTGGTACCTGCAGGAGGTGGAAGGAGTGCGTCGCGATGTGCGGGTGGTGAACCTGGCGCTCCTCAACACGCCATGGTACATTTGGCAGCTGAAACATCTGCCGCCGGAAGTGCCCATCAGCATGAGCGATCGCGATATCGAAAGGCTCAAGCCGTACATGACCCGATCCGGACGAGTCGTATACATCAAGGATATCGGCGTGAAAGATATTCTCGAGACCACGGGGTCGAGCCGGCCGATCTACTTCGCCGTCACCGTTTCCGAACTGATGGGGCTTGACACCGAGAAGCGTCTCCGTTTGGAAGGGCTCGTCTGGCGCCTCATGGGATCGAAGCAGGACGAGATGGTCGACGCGACGGTGACGGAGGGGAATCTGTGGAACCGTTACAGCTTCAAGGGGATCCTCGACGACTACAGGAGAATCGACCCGCGGGTCTACAGGAACCCCCACCAGCGCAGCCTGATTACGAACTACTCGGCCGCTTTCAGCCGGTTGGCGATCCAGTACAGGAACGAGGGAAGGTACGCCGACGCCCTCAGGAATCTCGAGATGGCGGGCGAAATTTCGCCGAACTACCGCGTCTACCAGGCTCTTATGGGACCTTTGCTCGTCGAGGCGGGCCAGACCGCCCGGGCGGAGGAGTTCTTCCTCGATCAGACCGTGTCGCGACCCGATTCGGTCGCTCCCTGGCTCGGGCTCGCCTTCATCCGGGAACAGCAGTCGAAATACGGGGAGGCGGAGGAGTATTATCGACGGGGGATTTCACTGGCGCCGGGGAAGCGGGAGCCGTACTTCCGTCTTTACCGGATGCTCTTGTCGATCGATGAACCGCGCAAGGCCCGCGACGTTCTTGCGCGATGGGCGCTCGTCGACCCGGACGACGCCGAGACGGCGGCGAGAATCCGTGAACTCGATATCCTGCTCGCCGGGAAGGAGGATTCCGTCCGATGAAGAAGGCTCTCGTTACCGGGGCGGCCGGTTTCATCGGCTCCCACCTGTCGGAGGAACTCGTCCGGCGCGGGTGGTCGGTGACCGGTATCGATTCGTTCAGCGACTACTACGACACCGCCCTCAAGGAGGAGAACGTCGCATCCCTCGTCGAATCGGAACGCTTCGATCTGCGCCGAGTCGATCTGAACCGCGCCGATCTCGAGTCGATCCTCCGGGGGGTGGACACCGTGTTCCACCAAGCGGCGCAGGCGGGCGTCCGAGCGAGCTGGGGGAGCGAATTCGACATCTACACGAAGGCGAACATCAACGCCACGCAACGCCTCCTCGAGGCGGTCCGCCGGTCCGAAGTCCGCCGTGTCGTGCTTGCCTCCTCGTCGTCGGTCTACGGCGACGCGGCCGATCTTCCGGTGACCGAAGAGTCCCCGACGAGACCGTTCTCTCCGTACGGCGTGACGAAACTCGCCGCCGAGCACCTCGGAAGACTCTACCGGCGCAATTTCGGCGTCTCCACCGTCGGTCTCCGTTACTTCACGGTGTACGGTCCGAGACAGCGTCCCGACATGGCGTTCCGGAAAATCATCGCCGGGATTTTCGACGGGCGGCCGGTCGACGTGTACGGCAGCGGCGACCAGAGTCGCGACTTCACCTTCGTCGGCGACGTGATCCGTGCGAATCTTCTCGCCGGGAGTGCCGACGAGCCATCGGAGGTGTACAACATCGGGGGGGGGACGCGGATCACTTTGAACGAGGCGATCGTCCTGCTCGAGGAGATTACGGGCCGGCCCTTTATCCGCAAGCGCGCCGGCGCGCAGCGGGGCGACGTGAACGACACCTGGTCGGACGGCACCCTTGCGGCGAAGGAGATCGGCTTCCGGTCGGCGACGCCGCTGAGGGAGGGTCTCGAAAGGATGGTAGCCTGGGCGAGAGAATCGGCCGCGAAGGGAGTGTAGTCGATCGAGATGGGGCGCAACGCGGCGGTTTCCATTGTGATCCCGGCGTACAACGCCGAGGAGACGATCGGCCGCGCGGTCCGGTGTTCCCGTGCGCAGCGCTGGGAGGGGGAGCCGCCGGAGGTGATCGTCGTCGACGACGGCTCGACCGACCGGACCGCCGAGGAGGCGCGGTGCGCGGGTGCACGGTTGATCGGCGCGGCGAACGCCGGCCCTGCGGCGGCGCGTAACGTCGGGTGGCGCGAGTCGAGTGGCGAGTTCGTCTTCTTCACCGACTCCGACTGTTTCCCGCGGGAAGGTTGGGTCCGCCGTCTGATGGCGCTACTCGCCGACGAGAAGGCCGGCGCGGCGGGAGGTTCGTACGCCGCGGCCAACGGCGAGCGCCTTCTGGCGGCGTGCATCCAAGAAGAGATCGCCCTGCGCCACGAGAAGATGGGGCGGCGCGTCCGCTTCCTCGGTTCGTTCAACCTGGCGGTGAAACGAGATCTGCTCGAAAAGCTCGACGGTTTCAGTACGCTCTATCGCCGGCCGAGCGGCGAGGACAACGATTTCTCGTACCGCGCACGGAAGGCGGGTTATCTCCTCCTTTTCGACAAGGACGCCCTCGTCGACCATGTTCATCCGGTCTCCCTCGGACGATATCTCCGCGAACAGGCGCGCCACGGCTTCTGGAGAATGAAGCTCTACAGGACCCACCCGGAGAGGATGGGCGGCGATGACTACAGTTCGTGGGCCGACTTCATCGAACCGCCTGCGGCGCTTCTCCTTCTCGGTGCCACGGCGCTCTCCTTCGTTCCACTCGTTTCCCGCCTGGCCTACTCGCTCCTCTTCGTCCTTCTTGCCTCCGCCGCGTACCCGGCGGTCCTCATCGCCCGCCGCTCGGGAAGGATCACTCTTCTCGTCTTTCTTCCCGTCCGGTTCCTCCGGTCGTTCGCACGTGGAATCGGCATGGCGGCGGGTATCTGGCGCTTCTGGATCTTCGGAGGGAAGGGGCGATGACGATCGACGCGAAGAGGATCGTCGTGCTCGTACCGGCCCGCAACGAGGAACATTCGGTGGCCGACGTGGTTCTCGAGGTGTCGGCGGCGCTCCCCGGCGCGACGGTGGTGGTCATCGACGACGGCTCGACCGACCGGACCGCAGACGAGGCGCGCCGTGCGGGTGCGGTGGTCCTTTCCATGCCGTTCAACGTCGGCATCGGCGGCGCCATGCAGACCGGCTTCATCTACGCGAGGGAGAGGGGCTTTCGCGCCGCCGTTCAGGTGGACGGCGACGGCCAGCACGTCCCCTCCGAAATCCCGCGTCTCATCGAGTGCCTCGAAGAAGGCGCCGACATGGTGATCGGCGCGCGCTTCCTCGGCCGGGGCGATTACAGGGCGCCTTTGCTGCGCCGCCTCGGCATGCACCTGTTCTCCGCCGCGCTCACGGTGCTCACACGACGTTCCTTCCACGACACGACGAGCGGTTTTCGCGCCACCGGCCGAAGGGGTATCGAGTTCTTCGCCCGGACCTATCCGAGTGACTACCCGGAACCGGAGGCGATCCTCCTCCTCTGCCGCGCCGGATACGACGTGCGGGAGGTCCCCGCGAGAATCCGCGAGAGGGAATCGGGCGCATCGTCGATCACATTCTTCAGGAGCATTTATTACATGATCAAAGTGCTGCTCGCCATCGCCATGGGGATGACCCGACGGGCGCCGGTGCGAAGAAGGGGGGAGGAACGATGATCAGCCGCGTGCAGGTCGTCTCGATTCTCGGGTCGCTTACTCTCCTTGTTCTCATCCTCGAACTCGTCCGCCGGGGAAAACTCGCCGAACGTTACAGCCTCTTGTGGATCGCCACCGGCGCCGTGCTGCTCGTTTTCTCTCTCTGGCGAGGCCTACTCGACCGGTTCGCCGCGGCGGTCGGCATCTTCTATCCCCCGTCGGCGCTCTTCCTGGTGGGACTCGTTTTCATCCTCCTCCTGATCCTCCACTTCTCGGTGATCGTATCGAGGCTTGCGAGAAAAAACAGGCGGCTCGCCCAGCGGCTCGCCCTTCTCGACGAGCGAATCCGCGAGATGGAAAAGGAGAAGATCGATGGCTAGGAAGAGAACCGCGGCGAGAAAAGAGAAGGAGAAGCGTTCCGCCGCCGCGACGGCGTCGCCGATCCGCTTCGAGTTCAGCGCACCACGCTTCGCCCTGATCCTCGCGGTAATCGTCGCCCTCGGGTGGCTTCTCCGGTTGAACGATCTCGGCGCCGATCCTCCCGGCACGCTCAGCTGGAGTCAGGGTCCTTTCACCGACGGCGCCGTCGTGCTCCACGACGCCCGAAACAAGGTGCTCCA
>JAJRWB010000015.1 GCA_024276995.1 Candidatus Eiseniibacteriota bacterium
ATACCCTTGAGCCTATCCTGTATCGTGTGCGAAACGGAGTGCGGCGGGCACGCAGAAGGAAGGACCTTCTCCTGGGCTTTCTCGAAAAAACGGATCTCCTTTTTTTGATCCACGGTCACTTATTAATGCGAGACTCTCTAGGAGCGCGTGGCGGTTCCGGCCCGCTACGACCGCTTGTAGTTCGGCGCCTCCTGGGTGATCACCATGTCGTGGGGGTGGCTCTCCCTCCGGCCCGCCTCGGTGACGCGGATCATCCGCGTGTTTTTCCGGAACTCGCCGATCGTCGGCGCGCCGCAATACCCCATGCCGGCGCGAAGACCGCCGACGATCTGGTGGATCGTGTCCGAAAGCGGTCCCCTGTAGGAAACCCTCCCCTCCACGCCTTCCGGCACGAGCTTCCTTTCCGACCGGGTCGCTTCTTGGAAGTACCGATCCTTCGACCCCTCCTTCATGGCGGCGATCGAACCCATTCCGCGGTACACTTTGAAATACCTTCCCTCGTAAAGCACCATCTCGCCGGGCGATTCCTTCGTGCCGGCGAAAAGCGAGCCGATCATCACCGTTTCGGCGCCCGCGGCGATCGCTTTCGCCACATCGCCCGACGACTTGACGCCTCCGTCGGCGATCACCGGGACGCCGCTTCTCGCGGCCGCCGCGGCGCAGTCGAGAATCGCCGTGATTTGCGGGACGCCGACGCCGGAGATGATCCGCGTGGTGCAGCTCGCCCCGGGACCGACACCCACCTTCACCGCGTCGACGCCGGCGTCGATGAGCGCCTTCGTCGCATCGGCGGTGGCGACGTTTCCTGCGATCAGCTCGAGGGTCGGGTAGTTCTTCTTCACTTCCTCCACCACACGGATCACGTTCCGGGAATGTCCGTGGGCGGTATCGACCACCACCACGTCGACGCCGGCATCGACGAGCGCCGAGAGCCTCGCGTCCCTGTCCGTACCGGCACCGATGGCGGCGCCCACGCGAAGGCGGCCGAGGGCATCCTTGCACGCGTCGGGATACTTCATCCTCTTGATGATATCCTTCACCGTGATCAGTCCCCGTAGGAAGAAATCGCCGTCCACCACGGGAAGCTTCTCGATGCGATGCTCGTGGAGAATCGCCTTCGCCTCTTCGAGGGTCGTACCTTCCGGCACGGTGACCAGGTTCTCCTTCGTCATCACGTCTTCGATCCTGCGGCTGAAGTCGACGACGAAGCGAAGATCCCGGTTCGTCAGGATCCCCACCAGTTTCCCGTGGCGGGTGATCGGAATGCCCGAAACCTGGAACTCCCGCATCACGTCGAGGGCGTCCGAAATCGGGCGGTCCGGTTCGAGGGTCACCGGATCGACGATCATGCCGCTCTCGGAACGCTTCACACGATCCACTTCCATCGCCTGTTCGCGGGGCGACAGATTCTTGTGGATGAAACCGAGCCCTCCCTCCCTCGCCATGGCGATCGCCAACCGTCCGTTGGTCACCGTGTCCATGGCGGCCGACACGAGCGGAATACCCAGGTCCAGGTTTCGCGTAAGCCTCGTGGCGGTATTCACCTCCGAGGGGATCACCTCCGACCGGCGCGGCACGATCAGCACATCGTCGAAGGTCAGCCCCTCGCCCGTCACTTTTCCACTCAACCGTTCTTCCTCCCTTTTCTCTCTTCCGCCGAAAGGATGGCGAAGAGGCGAACCATGGTGATCACGTCCCGCAGGTTATGGCGGAAAACGCTGCGCATCCGCGGGTCGAATCCGAAACGGACGAAACGATGGTAGAGCGCCGGGATCTCGGCGCTCGGAATGTCGTCGGCACGGCTCAGGGGAACGACGAACCGCTCCATCGTCTGCAGTCGATAGTCGGGAAACCTTCCCTTCCACCGCCGGCGGCAGATGTGAAGCAAATCGGCGTGGCCTCCGTCGAAACGGAACGGTACCTTGTGGAACGCGGCGCGATTCCTCAGAAACGGGAGATCGTACGATTTCCCGTTGTACGATACGAGGGCGTCCGCGCGGGCGATCTCCTCCACCGTGGCGGCGACCACCGCCTCTTCTTCCGAGTAATCCCGGGCGAATCGCTGCACCACCACGCTTTCTCCCCCGTCGAGAAGAAGGCTCGATACGAGGAACATCGGCGTCGACGTGAAGCCGGTGGTCTCGAGGTCGAAGAAGAACGGTCTTTCGATGTGAAGCTTCGCGCCGCGGCCGGCCCGGATCGTCCAGGGGGGCGCGCCGGGATCGAGCGGGCTCTTCGCTTCGCGCTCCATGGCGCGCGAAAGCGGGACGCGCACCTCGTAGAACGGCCCGCGGGCGCCCTCGACGACATCGCCCGGCGGAAGGGACGGGACCGTCACCCCTCTGGGCGACTTCGCATCCGGCGTAGGGCGCCCCTTCCCGTCTTTGTTCAGGATTCGTGAAATCCGGTTCTGGAGAGAATCTTCCATGCCGCCCGCCGTTTGGTGGTCGCTCGTCGCGGACACGCCATGATACCGCGAACAGCGCCGGAAATCCCGTCAAAATCGAAAGCCGCCCGAATGAGTTCACGCCGGCCGCCGGTTCGCTTCACCGCGCGTACGATGTCTTCCCGTCGCGGTCGACATACACTTTTTTCGGCGTCACGACGACCTCTCCCTCGAACCACGGATAGCGGAGAGCGACGTACGCCTTCACCGAGCGCTCCGAGAGGATGAAAGCCTGGTCGATCCGAGGCACCGCCTTCGGCAGGGTGACCACTTTCCATGGACACTCGCCGAGCACGAGACGCCCGCCGGGCGTGGCGTCCGAGGCGTACACCGTATCGAGGAATTCGCCGGCGAGGCGGTCGCCGATCTTCCACTCCTGGTAGCCGCCGAAAGTGGGGGTAAACGAGATCTGCCACACCACGAGAAAGGCGGCCGCCGCCGACACCGCCCGCGCGGCGGCCCTTTTCGGCCCCGAGAGAAGAAGCGACACGAGGAGCAGGCTCGACGGCAACGAGGCGAGGTAGATGTAGCGCCGCTCGAACCGGCGGACGGGGAGGTGGAGCGCCACGATCGCGGCGATCCAGACGATGAGGAAGAGGATCGGACGGCGGCGATTCTTTTCGCCGGAAAGCGCCGGCACGTTCCGGAACCAGAGGAATGCCGCGAGGAGGGCGGCGCCCAGCCTTCCGAAGAACGCCGCCGATCCGGCATACCGGTATGTTTCGAGCGGGCCGAACGGAAGCAGGAGGGTTCTCACGTATTCCACGAGGGTGGACACGGCGCGGGTGATCGGCGCGTCTCCCCCCTCGTAGCCGCCGATCCCCCCGAGCACCGCCCGGCGGACGACCAGGAAGAGAACGAGCGCGGCGAACGACGGGATCGCCCTGCGAAAGGCCTTGCCGGGGCGCAGATCCAGAGAGATATCGAACGTGAAAAGGAGGAGCGGGAGAATGAAGGCGGTCTCCTTTACACCGGAGGCGAGAAACGCCGTGATCGCCCCGGGCGCGAGCAGAAGGGCGCGGCCCGGACGGGAGGAGGAGGCGTGAAGAAGGAGCGCCAGCAGAATAAGGGTGCCGGCGAGAAGATCGGGCATGCGCGACACGACGGGCACATTGTCGACGCTCAGCGGGTAGAGCGCGAAGAGGATCGCCCCGGCGGGTCCGAGCAGCTTCCCGCGATCGCCGAAGAGGATCTTCGCCAGCGGTAGAAGGAGGAGGGCGTTCAACATGTGGATCACGAGGTTCAGCCGGAGATAGTTCGTCGCCTCGAGTCCCCACCGGTCGAAACATGCGCCCCAGATCAATCCCGCCGCAGGACGGTAGAAGTCGACGGGAAAAAAACCGGGCATCAGCCGGGAAGAGACGACATCCCACGCTTCCGCCGGCGAATGATAACGGCTCGTGAGGAGAATCGGATAGGTGTCCGACCCGACGAACCCCGAGGGCATCACCGACTTGACGGCGGTCACGGAAACGAGAGCGATGAGAAGGAAGAGCATGATGGAGAAAGCGCTTGGACGCATATCGGGCAAACTGTAGTCTTACCGCCACGGGGTGTCAAGAAAGGGTGCCGGGTGTTTCTGCTGGATCACGATTCGGTGAAGCGACTGGCCGCGTCTTTGCGCGGCGCGATCCGACCGACGCCGTGCGCCGGGGTCGTCTTCGTCGCGACGCTGTTCGCCGGCGGCTGCTCTTCCCCCCCTGACTCGCCGAATGTCGTGTTGATCACCATCGACACGCTCCGGCCCGACCGCCTGGGCACCTACGGCAATGTGCTCTCCCGATCACCGAATATCGACCGGCTCGCCTCGTCCGGCGCTACGTTCCTGAACGCCGCCTCCGCCTCGGCGTGGACCCTCCCGTCGATGGCGACGATCATGACATCGAACTGGCCGGCACGTCACGGCGCGTACTGGGTCGACCGGAAGATCGATCCGGATCTTCCCACGCTCGCCTCGATTCTCGCAAAAGCCGGGTACACCACCGCCGGGATCCACGGCCACCTTCTCGTTTCCTCCCTCTACGGCTTCGGCAAGGGATTCGAGACGTTGATCGAAATCGATGTCGACGTGGCCGACAGCGCCAAGGCGTGGGCGGATGCGCGCTCCGCCAGGAGGAACCAGCCCACCGCCGGCGTGATCGCCGCGGCGGCGAAGGAGTGGCTCGAGAGCACCCCGAAGGAACCGTTCTTCCTCTGGGTGCATTTCTTCGACCCCCACCTACCCTATACTCCGCCGAAAGAGTGGCGGTCGGCGTTCGATCCCGGCCCCGCCGACCGCCTTCAGATCAACGGCCGGCCGCCACAGAAATACTTCAAAGTGGAAAACCCGATGCCCGAAACGATGCGCGACCGTCTCTTGAGACTTTACGATGGGGAGATCTTCAACGTCGACGAGGCGATCGGCGATCTTCTCGCCACGTACAAAGACCTCTTTCGAAGCGATCCGATTCTCGTGATCACGTCGGATCATGGCGAGGAATTCAAGGAACATGGAAGGCTGAGCCACACGAAAACGCTCTACGGCGAGCTGGTCCGGGTGCCTCTTCTCTTCCACGGCCCGTCGATCCCCGCCCGGGCGCTCGTCCGTTCCAACGCGCAGACCATCGACATCGCTCCCACCCTTCTCTCTCTCCTCCACATCCCGATTCCCCCCGCGCTCCAGGGGAGGGCGCTCTCCTTCGGCGACGGTGCGGAAACACCGCGGACGATCCAGCTGAGCGAGACGAGGAACCGGACCTGGGCGGACACCACGGGCAGCGATGCTTCGGGCGAAAGCCCCCTCCTCCTCCGCTCGGTGCGCGAGGGGAAGTGGAAACTGATCCTCTCGATCCTCGACGATCGCCGGGAATTGTACGACCTGGACGCCGACGTCGCCGAAGAGCACGACTTGGCCGCCGAGCGGCCGGATGTGGTGGAACGTCTCAGTGAAATCTATGAAGAGGAACGCGCCGGCGACGGAGCGTTCGCGGGCGACACCACGGGCGGCGCGGGAGAGAGCTTTCAGCTGAAGAACGATCAGGTGGAGCGGCTCCGGGCGCTCGGCTACATCAAGTAGGGCCGCGCCCTCCCATCGGGTGGGACAGGGACGCGAGGAACCGGTATGATCTGCCGATGAAGAGAAACCGATCGGGAGAGCGCCGTGGATAAGTTGCCCTACGCCGGCGAGATCTTCGCGCTCGCCGCGCCGCTGTGCTGGTCCTTCGCGATCATCCTCTTCCGCAAGACCGGAGAGCACGTCCCGGCACTCGCGCTCAACCTGTTCAAGAACTTCTTCGCCCTCATCCTCTTCCTCGGCACGCTCTACTTGACGGGAAGAGGATTGTTTCACGCAGGAAACGGTTCGGAGAGGGTGCTTCTCCTTCTGAGCGGCGTTCTCGGCATCGGCATATCGGACACGCTTTTCTTCATGACGCTGAACCGCGTGGGGGCGGGGTTGCAGGCGATCATCACCACGTCGTACAGCCCGTTCATCATCTTGCTCAGCTTCCTCTTCCTCGGCGAGCGGATGTCTCCCTTCCAGGTCGTCGGCGTGGCGATCATCCTGAGCGCGGTGCTTACCGTCGGCCGCGTGCGCGGCGCGAAACAGGGGCTCGACCGCCGCACGCTGATCGCGGGGATTCTCCTCGGAATCGGCGCCACGGCGACCCAGGCGGTCTCCATCGTCATGATCAAGCCGCTCCTCGAAGGAAGTCCTCTCATCTGGGCGAACACATGGCGGTTGATCGGGGGTTCGGCGGCGAGTGTCCTCTTCCTTCCCCTCCTGTCTGGAAGGAGACGCGCCCTGGCGACACTTACCCGGATCCGCGTTTGGCCGGTCATGATCCCCGGGACGTTTCTCGGCACGTATGTCTCGCTCATTTTCTGGCTCGCCGGCATGAAGTACACCCTCGCTTCCACCGCCGCGGCGCTCAACCAGACATCGACGCTCTTCACATTCCTCCTCGCCGTGATCATCCTGAAGGAACCGACCACGCCGAAGAGGATCGCGGCGCTGGTCCTCGGCCTGGCGGGCATCGCGTTCGTCACTTTCGGGTGACCGATCGAGAGCCGATTCCCCTTGGAGAATCCGCACGCGCCGGAATAGAATGACATCGTGCCGGTCGAAAGGCGCCGGCGGAACATTTCGGAAGGAAAGACCATGGCCGGCCGACCGCCGCTGAACCGGGAAAGGGATATCGCCGACCTGCCGAAGGGCGCGGATATTCTTCAGAATCCCAGGCTCAACAAGGATACCGCGTTCACCGAGCGGGAGCGTGCCGCCCTCGGCCTGCGCGGGCTGCTGCCCGCCCATATCGATTCGCAGGAGGAGCAGGTCGAGCGGGCGATGGAGAACTATCGCGCCAAGCCGAACGACCTCGAGAAATACATCTATCTCACCGCCGTGCACGACCGGAACGAGACGCTTTTCTACCGTATCCTGATCGACCATATCGAAGAGATGATGCCCGTGGTGTACACCCCCACCGTCGGGCTCGCCTGCCAGCGCTACGGCCACATCTTCCGCAGGACACGGGGCGTGTTCATCTCCATCCTCGACCTGGGGAAAGTCGATTCGATCCTCGCCAACTGGCCGGGCGAGGATATCCGGGTGATCGTGGTCACCGACGGTGAGAGGATCCTGGGGCTCGGCGACCTGGGCGCCAACGGGATGGGAATCCCCGTCGGGAAGCTCTCCCTCTATACCGCATGCGCCGGAATCGATCCGGCCCGGACGCTGCCGGTCACCCTCGACGTCGGCACGAACCGGCGGGAGCTGCTCGACGACCCGCTTTATCTCGGCATTCACCGCGAACGTTGCCGGGGAGAGGACTACGACCGCCTCGTCGATGAGTTCATCCGCGCGGCGAACGAGAGGTATCCCGGCGTGATGATCCAGTTCGAGGACTTCGCGAATATCAACTCCTTCCGGTTGCTCGAGAGATACAGGGATGAAGTGTGCACGTTCAACGACGATATCCAGGGCACCGCCGCGGTGGCCCTCGCCGGACTTCACGCGGCGGTGCGGATCAAGGGGAGCGCGCTCAAGGAGGAACGGATCCTCTTTCTCGGCGCCGGCGGCGCGGGGGTCGGCATCGGCGAGCTGATCGTGAAGGCGATGATGGAGGAAGGTCTCGATGAAGGGGATGCGCGGCGGCGTTGCTGGTTCGTCGATTCGAAAGGGCTCGTCGTGAAGAGCCGGGAGAAACTCGCGCCGCACAAGATCCCCTTCGCCCACGAGATCGAACCGGCAAGGGATTTCGCCGCCGCGCTCGAGCGGATGAAGCCGACCGCCATCATCGGTGTTTCCGGCATGCAGGGCTCCTTCAGCGAGGCGATCGTCCGGAGGATGGCCGAAGGGAACGAACGGCCGGTGATCTTCGCGCTGTCGAACCCGACGTCGAAGGCGGAGTGCACGGCGGAGGATGCCTACCGATGGACCGGCGGACGGGCGATCTTCGCGTCGGGGAGCCCCTTCGACCCGGTGGAAATCGGCGGTCGAACCCTCTCGCCGGGACAGGGGAATAACGCCTACATCTTTCCAGGTCTCGGCCTCGGTGTGGTCGCCGCCGGCGCCACGAGGGTGACCGACGAGATGTTTCTCGCCGCCGCGAGGGTGCTCGCCGATGAAGCCGCCGCCTGCGGGCTCGGTGAGGAATGCGTCTACCCGCCCTTGTCGCGCATACGGAAGGTGTCGGCGTCGATCGCCGTCGCGGTGGCGCAGATCGCCTATCGAAGGGGGCTCTCCACGAACCCGCAACCGGAGGATCTCCCGTCGTACGTCGCCGAGGAGATGTACGTGCCTGAGTACAGGCGATACGTGTAGGCTCCTCCCGGCTTCTCCGGACGTTCTTCGCTGCGAATCGGCCCATCCTTTTCTCTTTGGACTTATGCGACTCGTTAAGTTATAATTTCGCATACTTTTGAATCGATGCAATCGCTTTCTGCGTACCGGGGGCTCCCGCGTAGATTCGAAGATTCTTCCCCGAGGATCCCGGTACGAAACCGGCCGGAGGAATCGGACCATGCATTCACGCGAACGACTCTTCCTCGTTGCGATATCGTTTCTTACGTCATACTTTCTTCCCGGCGGGGCGCGAGGGGAGACGGCCGGCGCGTGCACCTACACCGGTCTCGTATCGGGCGCGGTGGATACGCTTCTCACCTCGCCGTCCTACTCGATCGCGAACCAGACCGCCGGCTACTGGACCGCGGTGGCGATCCGTTCCGATCCGGGCAGCGACTGGGATGTGCAGGAGTACAAGTCGCTCGGGACCCTGCCCGCGTGCGTCGATTCCTTCCTGACAAGTTCGACCGCCGGGTCGGGAGTCGACGTGATCGTGGAAGACTTCAATCACCAGACACCCTCTCCCCGTTATCTCGAATCGTATCGTGCCGGCGGCGCGGGGAGTGCCGTGATCGAATGGGACGATGGGACCGACGTGTTCACCGTGAACGGCGACGTAGTCTTCCGGAACACCGGCCCCAATGACGTGGTGGAATGCTGGGACGTGTATCTCCAGGGCGGCAAGAACTACGGCGTGGAACTCCACACCACCCAATTTGCCGCGAACATGACGATTCTCCTCTTTCGCAATCCGACGTCGGCCCCCTATTCCGTCGGGCGTGTGTCCGCCGTGATCGACACGTCGCACACCAACACGATCTCCTTCCAGTACACGCCGCCGGCGGACGACTGGTACGCTCTCGTGGTGGTGAATGAGAATGGAAACACCGACGTCTACACGCTCGAGTTGGGGACGTGCCTCGCGCCGACGACCCTTGCAAGTGGAACGAGCGTGTTCCTCTCCCCCCGATCGCAGGGATTCTCCTTCAACCAGACCGATCCGTACTGGACGATCGTCGCCATCAGGCCCGACCTCGCAGGATTTCACCGATGGAAGCTCACATGGTACGCCGGGGCGACGGGGGTCGCATGGCCCTCCTGTTTTTCCAGCCGGATCGGCTTCGGATACCAATGGTTCACACCGCAGAACCGCCTCGACTACATTGTCGGCAATTTCAATGCAGGAGGATTCTCCACGGGCACCTACTATGTCACTGCGGAGCCGTGGGTCTCCGATACGAGCAGCGCCGTGCTCGAGTGGGACGCCGGAGCGGACATCCTCCATGCCGACGGATCGTGGACGTCCCGCACTACGGACGCTTCCGACGTGACCGAGATCTGGGATATTCTCTTGAATGCGTATGTTCCGTATGTATTCACCATGGTTTCGAGCAGTACCGCCGATATCGCCGCCACCCTCGCCTCCAGGAACTACGGCGGGTACCCCGTGCTCGACGTCCTCGCCCCGGGAAGCACGTCGGTGGTCTGCACGAATTTTACCGTCGACTCGACGGCCTACCACGGCCTGGCGACGCTCAATACGAACGGCGGGTCGGGATCGTACCAGTTCTCCGTGGCGGAGCAGTTCATCGACGAGGCGAGCCCCCTCTTCCAGGGCGCCGGGGACGCCGGCGGCGGACTCGCGTGGGCCGACTACGACCTCGACGGCGATCTCGACGTGTATATCGCCAACATGGGAACGGCGGACCGGTTGCTCCAGAACGATGGCGCAGGCGTTTTCATCGATGCCACGATGCCGCCCCTCGGATCGGCGGGGAATTCCATCGATCCGTCGTGGGCCGACTTCGACAATGACGGCGATCCCGACCTCCTCGTGGTTCCGAACGGGGGGAGTCCCGTCCTCTACCGGAACGACGGCCCTTCCGGTTTCGTGGATGTCACCGTCGAACCGCTCGGCACGATCGACCTGTGGAACGGAGGAAGCTGGGCCGACTTCGATCGCGACGGCCTTCTCGATCTGCTCCTCATCAAAGGCAATGGGGGAGTGCTGCTGAAGGGGGCGGGAGACGGCACGTTCACGCAGGTTTTCTCGCCGGCGATCGACTCCACCCTGCTGAACCGCGCGGCGTGGGGGGACTACGACGACGACGGCGATCTCGACCTCTTCCTCCCGGCTCTCTTCGGCAACAAGCTGATCCGGAACGATGGACTCGGCCGCTTCGCCGATGTCACCGCGCCTCCTCTCTCCGGAGTTTCGGGGAGCTACGACGCCGCCTGGGGAGATTATGACCAGGACGGCGATATCGATCTCGCCGTGGCGGGCGATTACAGACCGTCGCTTCTCTACAGGAACGACGGGGGAGGCATCTTTTATGACGCGAGCGGCCTCCTTCCCGGCGACACGCTGTACACGCGTGGAATCGAGTGGCTCGATTTCGACAACGACGGCGCCCTCGATCTTTTCCTGGTCAATTACATGAATCCGAACCAATTGCTCGGCGCCTGGACATCGACAGCCCTCGATTGGAACTCGCCTTTCACCAATCGCCCCGCCACGGCGATCGCACAGAGTGACGCCCATATCTCGGGCGCATGGATCGACCATGACGGCGACGGCGATGTCGACCTTTCCGTCGGCGTCGGCACGTTCAACGGCTCGGGGCTGAACCGGATGGTCCGGAACGATCTTTGTTGGAACGGACCCTGGCTGAACGTCGATCTCACCGGCGTCGTGTCGAACCGTGACGGCCTCGGCGCGCGGGTGACGGCGTATTCGTCGGGCAAGGCATACGCGCGGGAAATCAACGGCAAGGGGGCGGGACCCGGAAGCGAGCCGTATATCGCCCATTTCGGGCTCCCGGCCGGCGACGTGATCGACTCGGTCACCGTGTGGTGGCCCCTCGGCGCCCGGCAGACGGTCGTTTCCCCGTCGATGAACCAGACGATCACCATCACCGAGGCGACGAGTGACTACGTGGGCGTGGAAGGAGCCGGGGAGAGTGCTCCAGGCGCGAGACTGGCGCTCCACGACAACGTGCCGAACCCGTTCAACCCGACTACCACGATCCGTTTCGAACTGCCGGCGGCGGGACGCGCCGAGCTGGCTGTGTATGACGTCGCCGGACGGCGGGTGCGAACGCTTAGTGCCGGCGACCACCTCTCCGCGGGAATCCACGAAGTCGTCTGGGACGGCACCGACGGCCGTGGCGCCGCCGCCGCGTCGGGTATCTACTTCTACCGGCTCCGCGCATCGGGTGCATCGATCACGAAGAAGATGATGCTCATCCGGTAAGCCGCTCGAGGAGTGCCACGGTCGCCCTCTTATCGGGCATCGGGATGCCGAACTGGGTGTCGGGATCGTGGTGGAGGAGCGGCTGGCTCGGAAGACCGACACATGAAGGGCAGCCGCCCTCGCACGGGCAGTCGCTGACCAGCTCGCGCGCCGCCTCGAGAATCGAATCGAGGATGTGGAACCCCTTCTCCGAAAGGCCGAGTCCCTTCGGGTAGCGATCGTAGATGAAGAGCGTCGGCACCCCGATATTCGAGCTTTCCACCACGCCTCCCAGATTGCTCTGGTCGCACATCACATGGAGGGGCATCACCACGAGGAGAAGATTCCTCAAGCCCGCGAGCCCTTCCGACACCTTGAAGCCTTCTTCGGTGAGCGCCCCCGCCGTTTCGCCGTCGAGCCGGATCCCGAGGGCGATCGTCTCGAGCTGTTGCGACGGGAGATCGAGCTTCCCCCAGCCGATCGAGTCCATGTTGTAGAACTGGATCTTCTTGAACGCCACGGTCATCCACGAGACGACGGCGGGACCGAGCATCTTCCATCCCCCGCGCACCTCTTCTTCCACCTCCCTCTCGCCGACGCGGATCGTCGACTCGACGATCGCCTGGGTGTAGTAGTCGACTTCGCGCCGCTCCACGAGGGCGACACGCTGCTCGAGATCGAGATCGCGCACGAAGTAGGTCTCCCCGTCGTGGAGATAGATCGCCTCGGGGTAGAGCAACTCCGGCGCGCTGATCGCGTCGACCGTGCCGATCGTTTTCATCTCCCCGCCGTCTCTCCCTTTCGCGATCTCGGTGATGGTAAACGTCGCATCCGACATGTTCCGGAGCGATATGTCCGCCGCCGGGTAATCGGTGAGCGCCCAGTACCAACGCTCCTTGATGCGCGCCACCTTGCCGTGCGCCTCGAACGCCTCCATGATGGGAACGAGGTTTTCACCGAACCGTTCGGCGTCGGCCTCATCGACGGGAAGTTCGTGGGCGGCGCAGCGAAGATGCCGCTCCAGGATGTACGGGTTATCCGTATCCACGATGGCGTGTTCCGGAGTGCGCTCGAAGAAGTAGTCCGGGTGCCGGACGAGGTACTGGTCGATCGGATCGTTGTAGGCGATCAAGATGGAGAGGGAATCGTCGCTCGTCCGCCCGGCGCGCCCCGCCTGCTGCCACGTGCTCGCGATCGTCCCGGGAAAACCGACGAGGATCGACGCCCCGAGCGTGCCGACGTCGATACCGAGTTCGAGTGCGTTCGTGCTCGACACGCCGAGCAGCTCCCCGTCGAAGAGTCGCCGTTCGATCTCGCGACGTTCCTCCGGGAGATATCCGCCCCGGTAGACCGCCACCTTGTCCGCCAGACCGCTTTTCGAATGAAGGAGATCCTCCCTGGCGTAGCGGTAGATCAGTTCCGCCGTCACGCGGGCGCGGGAGAAGACGATCGTCGGAACCCCCTCCTTCACGAGGCGGACCATCAGGTTCTTCCCCTCCACGTTGGAGCTTCGCCGCTCGGAGCTTTCCGGGTCGAGGAGGGGCGGGTTCCACAGGACGAAACGGCGCGCCCCCCGCGGTGAACCGTCGCGGTCGACGACGACGACGTCTTCCCCGATGAGACGGCCCGCCAGTTCCGCCGGATTGGCGATCGTTGCGGAAGAGCAGATGAATCTCGGGTCGGCGCCGTAGTGCGCGGCGATCCTCTTCAGTCGCCGGATCACGTTTCCCACGTTCGATCCGAAAATGCCGCGATACGCGTGGATCTCGTCGAGCACCACGTAGCGGAGCTTCTCGAAGAAGCGGCTCCAACCCGGGTGGTTCGGAAGGATGCCGGCGTGGAGCATGTCCGGATTCGAGAGGATCAGGTTCCCTTCGTTCCTCAGTTTCCGTCGCGTGTGGCGGGAGGTGTCCCCGTCGTACGTTCCCGCAACGATGCGGGAAGCAAGACCATCGGCGGCGCGAAGAATCCGCTTCACCGTGCGCAGCTGGTCCTGGGCGAGCGCCTTCGTGGGAAAGAGGTAGAACGCCGTGGCGTCCCCTTCGGCGAGGCTCTCGAGAACGGGAACATTGTAGCAGATCGTCTTGCCGCTCGCCGTGCCGGTGACCACCACCACGTTCCTCCCTTCGCGCACCGCACCGATCGCCTCCGCCTGGTGGGAGTAGAGCCGCTCGACGCCCTCGCTTTCGAGAGCGCGGCGGATCGGATCGGTGAGCGGAAAATGCGCGTCGCCGAAGCGCGCCTCCCGGGCGGGGATCTCCCTCACCGAGGCGACACGCCCGCCGGAGCGCTCGAGCAGCGCATCACAGATCAAGGCGCACCTGTTCCTCCCCACTCCTCGGTATATCGAGCATCGCCTGCATCAGTTTCGCCCCCCGGACCGCCTGCCCGGCGAAACAGTTATTGAAGAAGATGTACGTGCGATCGGTGATCTTCCGGAGTTCCTTCACGCGGTCGACCCACTCCCGCAGTTCCTCCTCGGAATAGAGGTAATCATACCGGTCCCCTTTACCCTTCCCTCTTCCTTTCGCCCCCTCTTTCGTTGTTCCAGCGTTTCCCCACCACGCCTCGCCATTTCGCCCGTGGAGGCGGATGTAGGCGATGCCGTTCGTCTCCTTCGCCAAGGGAGGCATGAGATCGCGAAGAGACGGCTCATCGACGGCGCAATAACCGATCCGGCTCTCACGGAGAAAGTCGAACGTCGCCGGCGCCGACCAGGTGGCATGGCGGAACTCGACGAACAGGGGAAGATCATCCGGAACGGCGGCGCGAAGCCGCGCAAGGTACTCCCGATTCTCCCCGTTGCGACGGAAGCTGTAGGGAAACTGCGCCAGAAGGCCGCTCACCTTTCCTGCATTCACAAGGGGAGCGGCCGATTCGAGAAGGGCGCCGACCGACCACTCGGTGTCGATCCTCGCGTGGGTCACGTCGCCGTGCAGCTTGAGAATGATCGGATAACCGTCCGGCGTGCGGGAGTGAATCGACTCGAACGTGGCGGGCGAGGGGATGCGGTAGTACGTCGAGTTGATCTCGAGCGCCGGAAAATGGCGCGTGTACCAGGGAAGCCACTCCTTTTTCTTCAGGTGTGGAGGATAAAAGACATCCTTCCAGTCGTCGAAGTGGAATCCCGATGTGCCGACGTAGATCAAAGGAGCCTCGCCTTCTTCAGTTTTTCCCTTCCGAACCGGCGCCGAACCGCGTCGAACACTTCGATCGACCGGAGCCGCCGGGAGCGGCCGCGATCGAAGCCGAATTCCTCCTGAACACTCGTGCGGCGGCGAAGTCCGGAAAGCCCCACGCCGACGAGCCGCACCTTTCTCCCCTTGCGGTGAAGGCGAAGAGTGCGTTTCGCCATGGAGTAGATCGTCTTCTCGTCATCGGTGGGTACGGTGAGGGTGCGTCTCTTGTCGATGGTGGTGAAGTCGGAGAAGCGGATCTTCATGGTGAAGACCTTTCCGAGGAAACCGGCGGAACGGATTCTCGCCGCGAGTTTTTCCGAAAGCCAAAGAAGCGCGGCGCCGAGCGTATCGCCGTCTTCCGTGTCGGCCGCCAAGGTGGTCTCGTTGCTCATCGATTTCGGGTCCGCCGATTCATACCACGCCACGATGGGAGTGATCTCCTCTCCGAGGGCTCTTCGGAAAAGGGTTGCGCCCTTTTCCCCGAACAGGCGCACGAGCCGTTTCTCTCCCGCGGTGATGAGATCGCCGATGGTGCGGATCCCGAGATTCGAGAGTGTTTCCGCCGACTTCGGTCCCACGCCGCCGAGGTTTGACACGGGAAGAGGATCGAGAAACGACCTCATTCTCTCCGGCGGAATCACCTGGATCCCGTCCGGCTTGGCGTGGACCGACGCGATTTTCGCCACCGCGCGGGAAGGGCCGATGCCAACCGAAGCGGGGAGATGGTACCGGTCGCGGATGGCGGAGCGGATACGAAGACCGATCCGCGCGGCGCCGGAAAAGCCGCCCGACACGTCGGAGACGTCGAGGTACGACTCGTCGATCGAGGCGGGTTCGATCGCCGAGGTGAATGTGGAGAGAACGCCGAGGATCCCCGCGGAGATCTGCGTATAAATGGGGTGGCGCGAAGGGAGGATGATCGCCTCGGGGGCGAGGCGGACCGCACGGGCCGCGGGCATCCCCTGGCGCACCCCTTTCGCCTTCACGTCGTACGTGGCCGCCACCACCACACCCCTTCCCGACGGAGAGCCGCCCACCATGAGAGGCTTCCCCTCGAGGAGAGGATTGAGCGCCCGCTCCACGCTACAGAAAAACGAATCCATATCGATGTGAAGAATCACGCGGCTCACGACCGCCCCCCCGCACCGACCACTCCGCAGGCGGCGGCGACCGGTCGTCCCTGAAAGACTTCGAACAGTTTCGATCCCTTCCACGCCAGCTCGCGCCACTCCCCTTCCACGTCGGAGTCGGCCACGATGCCACCACCCACACGAAACGCCACCTCCCCCTCGCGGACCACCGCCGAGCGGATCAGCAGGTTCCACACGGCCCTACGGTCGAACGAAACGTATCCCATGGCGCCGTAGAACGGGCCGCGCCCCTCCTCCTCCTCGTCGTCGATGATCTCCACCGCTCTTTTCTTCGGCGCCCCGGTGATCGAACCGCCCGGAAAGATCCCCTCGAAGACGTCGACGAAACTCTTTCCCTCGGAAAGAACGCCCCGAACGGTGCTTTCCATGTGATGAACCGACGGGCACGAGAGGATCCGGAAGATCTGGTCGACCTCGATCGATCCGAAACGACAGTTCTTTCCGAGATCGTTCCTCACCAGATCGACGATCATCAAGTGCTCCGCACGGTCCTTCTCCGATGCGAAAAGCTCTTCCCCCAGGCGGCGATCGACGGCGCGATCTTCGCTCCGCGGCCTCGTTCCCTTGATGGGACTCGATTCGACGCGGTCTCCATCGACGCGAAGGAACAGTTCGGGCGACGAGGAGATCAAAGAGAAGTCGGCGCACCGGATCATGCCGGCGTACGACGCCGGATTGGAGCGTGCGAGATCGGTGTAGAGATCCCATGGATCGCGCCGGCACTCCATACGGAAGAGCCTCGTGATGTTCGCCTGGTAGATCTCTCCCTCGCGGATCGCTTCATGCACGCGGCGAAGGGAACGCCTGTACGAATCGGGGAGAGCCGGGGACCATGTCGTCGCCGCCGGGGCGACGCGCGCGCCCTCATCGACGCCTAACGATTCGATCATGCCGCGAAGCCGGTCGAGCCTCTCTTTCGCGCGGGCGGCGGCGGCGCTCCCTTTCTCCGGGAGACCGGTGGAGACGAGCCATGTCGTACGCTCCAGCGCGTCCCGGACGAGGAAGAGATCGAAAAAGCCGAGCGCCATGTCGGGCAGGTGGAGGGGATCGCCTTTCAGACGGTCCACGGGGAGAGTCCAGCAGGTGGCGCCGTACCCGATGTACCCCGCCACTTCGGGAAAGGGGGGCAATCCTTCGCGGCGCACAGCGGTGTGCGCATCAATCAGCTCCCTCAGAAGATCGAAGGGGTTTTCATCGCGCAACCGAACTTCGTCCCGACTTCTCAGCTCCACACCGCTTTCCGATGCGCGGAAAATGAGCCACGGGTCGAAAGCCTCCATCGAGTACCTTCCCCCTTCGACAGGTCGGGCGCCGCCGTCGAGGACGACCGCCATCGGTGTCGGCGAATCGCGAAAAACCGAATCGGGAAGACGGAATAGTCCTTCGAGCTTCAACAACGCGGGAGGAGCGTATGTCTTCACCGTTTTTTCCTCGAGAGAAACCCGACGCCTAAGAGCCACTCTTCCATCCTCGGGATGAGGTCATACGTGTACTCCGCGCAGAGGTGATTCCCCTCCTCGAAGAAGAGGAGTTTCTTTTCGCACCGGGCTTCGTCGAAGATCTTACGCGCATCGTCGGGGGGGATGAGAACATCCTCTCCCCCGCCGATCACGAGAAGGGGCGACCGGATCTTCTCCACCATGCCGCGCAAGGAGAAGGATTTCGCCCACCTGTCGAAGGACCTCTTCGATCCGTCGCGGAAGAGAAACTTCACCTGGTCGCGGATCAGGGGGAGCATGAAGTCGGCGTAATTTGAGGGATCGTACGGGGCGGTCACCGTGATCGCCGCCGCGATCCTCTCGTCGTGGGCGGCGATGCGCAGCGCGAGATTCCCTCCATACGAGAGACCGAGAATGCCGATTCTCCTCCTGTCGATCCTGGGGAGTTTCACGAGATAGTTGATCACCGCGCGCCCCACCTTTTCGTACTCCATCACCATGGGAAGTTTTTCCCACATCTCTCCCATGCCCGGACCGTCGAAGGCGAGCGAGGCCACTCCTCGATCGAGAAGAGAGGAGGCGAAAAAGTGCATCTCCTCCTTCGAGCTGTCCGCACCGGAAAGAAGAATGACCAGTGGGAAGGTCCCCCTTCGCTTCGGAACACGAAGATACCCGGGCATCCGGTGGTTCCGAAAACGGATCGTCACCTCGGTGCACGGAGGATCGAAGAGGGCGGCGGCGTACCGGTAACATTCGGCGCAGCGGGCGTAGAGTTCACGCCGGCGCTCCACCTCGTCGTAGAGGGGAAACTGCGCCATCTGGTACGCCGCGGAAGCGTAGAGATAGTTTTCCCTGGCGGTGACGAGCCGGGAATCCTCCAGCGCGGCGCGACCGTAGATCTCCCTCTTCTCACCGACCCTGCGCCACCCGTCGATCCATTCCTCCCACGAGTGGATCGACCCGAGCGCCTCCCTCACGTCGAGGAAGTTCGATCCCATCACGAGGGGGCGGATGTAGTAGAGATCGGGGAGCACCCGTTTCGCACCGAAAATGCGAAAGAGCGTGTCGAGGGTCGCCTTCGTGGCAAAGCGCGAACGGAGCATCCAGGAGAAGGGGATCTCGTTCGAGCCGGTGTGTTCCTCTTTTTTCATGGAAACCCCCGTCCTCACGGTCGGTCGCACGCATCGATGAAGAGAGTATCTCACGGTGCCCGGTCATGATACTGTACAAATGTGCAGGAATCAAGGGGAATCGGGGGAATGGGCCGGAACGGGGTCTTTTCCTGTAACTGCTCTGATTATAGGGTGTTCGGGCGCGATCCGGGCGTGACCGCGCCGATGCGTCGCTACCGCTTCAGGTCGAGCGGGAAGAGTGATTCCATGCCGTTGCTCGCATGGGGAATCAGCCCGGTGATCGGCGCCGTTTCGCCGTTCCGGTTGTAAGAGCCGGTCGCATCGAAACGGTCGACCACGTCCCCGCCGCGACACTCGAACCGGGGCGGCGGGAGCTTGTCGTCCTGGAACCACCGGCTGTCGTAATTCTCCCGATAGTACGGCGTGAGATCGACGTACTCCCCCTGTTTGAGAGTGAACACGGCGTGACTGCCGGCGTAGTCATTCGTCACAACAACATTCGTCAGCCGCGCACCGTCGGGGGTGATCCCGCCGGTGATCACCGTGCTTCTTCCCCCGTTATCCGTGTAGCTCACCGAGAAATCGTCCTCCTGCCACACGATCGATACATCGGGCATCAGGCTGCTGTGGGGAGTAAACAACACCGTGTGTTCCGATCCGTCCCCCATCCGGATGTTCGCCCAGAATCGGAACGACGTCTGGGTCATGGGAAACGCCTTCACGCTGTCGACCGGGATGCCGATGAGATACGGCGACGGCGCCCCCTCGATTCCCTTGTAGACCGCTCTTATGTCGGCGGATCCGAAAACGGCCGCCTGCGGAAACGTCACGAGCGCGTAATCTTCATACTGCCAGGAATTGATGGGGACCACCTCCGTCCCGTTCACCGTGAAGACCAAGTCGGCGAAAAGATCCCCCACTCCCCCCCACGTCCCATTGATCCTCGCTCTTCCTCCCGGAAGCACGGAGATCGGGTAGAAACCGGTGATCGCCGCCGCCTCGACCCCCTCCGAGGCGACGATGAAATCGAAACCGATGCTCTCCATGCCGCGCACGATCACGGTGACCGGACCACTCACCGCTCCGTCGGGAACGGTCGCCACGATCGATGTGTCGGTCCAGCCGAGGATCTCCCCCGCGTCCGTTCCGTAGAAGAGGAGCCGGCTATCCGCCTCGCGGTAATGGAAGTCGGTCCCCCTGACGATGATCGTGTCGCCCACATCGCCGCTGTCGGGACTGAGCGATTCGATCACGAGAACCTTCAGGCTGTAGTGGACTCCGTTGCTCCTCTTCCCGTCGCGCTCCACATAGAGGAAACCGCCCGCGATCCCCCGCGGAGCATCGACCCGGATCAACGTGTTGCCGACGTAAGAGGGCGTCCCCGACGGCGTGGCGTTGAAGAGCACCCTCACTTTCGAATCGTCGGCGCCGAAGCCAGTCCCCTCGATGGCGACCTCGTCGTCGGGGCGGAACCGGTCGGGGTCGATCGACGTGATCACCGGCGCTCCGGCGCTGAACGCGGCGCTCTCGGAGTTCACCACGATACCGCCGAACTCGATCGACGCCCTGGCACTGTCGGCGGCGCCGAGGGAGGGCGCCGATCCGTTCAGTTCGAAAGTGAACTTCCCGTGCGCCGCCGTGGCGATCGTGCCGGTCGCCTCGCCGTTGAGGAAGAGATTCACCGCCCCGTTGTAGACGTTGTGCGGTTCGATGATTCCGCCGTACTCGTCGTCCTCCGCCGAAGGGACGTATTGGACCTCGCCACGTACGATCCCGCCACTGTCGGCGGTCGCCTCGGTGATCTTCACCTCGAGAGACGGGACGAAGACCTCGAGAACCTTCACACCCGCCTCGGCGATGTTCGGCATGATGAACGCCGCCTGGCTCTTGACGCACTCGTAATCGATGTACGGCCTTCCCCTGTCCGTGCCGGCGTCTTTCCCTGCGAGAACGCCGAACCACTCGGGCTTCGGCGTGTCGTCCCGGCAGAGCTTCACCCCATTTACTCCATACATATGGAGAGTGGGAATGTAGTCGGCGTCGGTGAGGCTCGGGGAGGGGTAAGGATTGTCCGGCCGGATCAGCGGCTTGAACCGGTCGGTGCGGATCGTCCGGTTCGTCGGGAGCGACCGGTTCGTGAGGCGCGCCATCATCTCGAAGACCTCTTCGTACCGGTTCGCCCCTTTCAGCTCCTGGACGAAACCGTAGTTCGGACTGTTCGCCGTGGCGTACTCCCGGGCGTCGAGGAGCTTGCACAGATCCTCCATCGGGTCGGGATCGCCGTAGAAGAGGGTCACATCGATATCGATCCCGACGTCCTGGGCCGTGAACTGCGGCGGATGGCTGTCGTTCCTCGTGTGGGGGGGGCACCCCATGTCGGCGATCAGGTGGAGCGTCTGGCCGAGGAAGCGATACGCCTTCGCCATCTCGAGCTCCCGATCCTTCACCGACGTGCTCCGGAGCGCTTTGGCGAGGGATTCCTTCGCCTTCGGCCAGCTGTGGGGATTCTCCGGCGAGGACGACCATTCCTTCGCGTTGTGGAGGTACGAATTCGGGATCTGGAACGTCCACAAGTGCGTTTCGAGCCACGTCGCACGGTCGGAGAGCGCCTTGCTCCCGCCGTCGATGCCGAGGGGGTCGTAGAAATGCGTGAGCGACGAAGGGCCCCACGGCTCGTCCTCCATCCATCCTCCCTCGGTGATCCATGTGAACGGCATGTAGGAGCGCTCCACCTCGTCGGGGTAGGAAATGTACGAATCCCCGGTGAACGCGGGACCTTTGAGGAGGGGAGCGTCGTTGTTGTTCCAGTTGAATTCGTATCTCCGGAAGCGCCCGCCGGCGAAATCGGTGCCTATTCCGCTGAATCTGAACAGCTATTCCGGTTTATCTGAACGCATCCGCTCACCGATCTTGGTCGGAGCGTAGCGACGCCTCCGTTTCGTTGTCTACTTCATTTCTGTTTCGGTTTTATTCTCCTTTCTGAGAGAAG
>JAJRWB010000016.1 GCA_024276995.1 Candidatus Eiseniibacteriota bacterium
GAGGGAACGATGACCTGGTTAACCCGCGCCGTGTCCTCTTCCATCGGCAGGAAAATGCTGATGGGAATCACCGGCCTTCTCCTTTGGTTCTACCTCCTGGTGCACCTCGCCGGAAACCTCGCGTTCTTCGCAGGGCGGGACGCGTTCAACGGCTACGCCGAGTTCCTCGAATCGCTCCCCATCGTGACGCCGATCGAGGTGGGACTCCTTCTCGTCTTCCTGGCGCATATCCTCCTCGGCATCGTGCTCACCGTCGCGAACCGGTCGGCCCGTTCGGGCCGTTACGCTGTGCGCGGGTCGAAAGCGGACAACACGCTGACGGCGCGCACGATGATCTGGTCGGGAGCGGTGATCTTTCTCTTCCTTCTCCTTCATGTAAACCAGTTCCGTTTCGGCGATCCGACGATTCTCGATCACGGGACGAAGGATTATTACAGCCTCGAAGCGGACGTGTTCGGCAACGTTCTATACAGCGTCTGGTATATCTTCGCCGTCACCGTTCTCGGCTTCCATGTGGGACACGGCTTCCAGAGCGCCTTTCGCTCTTTCGGTGTCAACCATGACAAGTACACGCCCGCCATCGAGTGGATCTCCCGCGCGACGGCGGTCGTTTTCGCCCTGGCGTTCGCCGCGCTGCCGCTCTTTGTCCTCTTCGGGGGGGTGGAGTGATGATTCTCGATTCGAAGACCCCTTCCGGGCCGATCCAGGATTCATGGGAGAGGCATCGTTTTGATCTGAAGCTCGTCAATCCGTCGAACAAGCGGAAGTTCAGCATCATCGTCGTGGGCACCGGCCTCGCCGGCGGTTCGGCGGCGGCGAGTCTCGCCGAGTTGGGGTACAACGTGAAATCGTTCTGTATCCAGGACAGTCCCCGCCGCGCCCACAGCATCGCGGCGCAGGGGGGGATCAACGCGGCGAAGAACTACCCGAACGACGGCGACAGCATCTGGCGTCTTTTCTACGACACCGTGAAGGGGGGCGATTTCCGTGCCCGCGAGGCGAACATCTACCGTCTCGCCCAGATCAGCAACCACATTATCGACCAGTGCGTCGCCCAGGGGGTACCCTTCGCCAGGGATTACGGCGGCCTTCTCGCGAACCGTTCGTTCGGCGGTGCCCAGGTCTCCCGCACGTTCTACGCCCGCGGCCAGACGGGGCAGCAGCTTCTCCTCGGCTGCTACGGCGCGCTCATGCGCCAGGTGGCGGTGGGGAGGGTGACGGTGGTCCCGCGCACCGAGATGCTCGACCTCATCGTGATCGGCGGCGCCGCCCGGGGCATCGTGACGCGGAACCTGGTCGACGGATCGATGGAAGTTCATCTCGCCGACGCGGTGGTGCTCGGCACGGGCGGGTACGGCCGCGTGTTCTATCTCTCCACGAACGGCATGTCGAGCAACGTGACCGCCTCGTGGCGCGCCCACAAGCGGGGTGCGTTCTTCGCCAACCCCTGTTACACCCAGATCCATCCGACGTGTATCCCCGTGCATGGAACGAACCAGTCGAAACTGACCCTCATGAGCGAAAGCCTGAGGAACGATGGACGGGTGTGGGTGCCGAAGAAGGCGGGGGATAAGCGATCGCCCGGAGAGATCCCCGAGGGCGAGAGGAATTACTACCTCGAGACCCGCTATCCGAGCTTCGGCAACCTCGTGCCGCGGGACGTGGCGTCGAGGGCCGCGAAGAAGGTGTGCGACGAGGGCTACGGCGTGGGCGCCACGGGGCTTGCGGTGTATCTCGACTTCGACGATGCCATCCGGCGGGATGGGGAAGACACGATCCGCGATCGTTACGGCAATCTATTCCAGATGTATGAAAAGATCACCGGCGAGAATCCTTACAAGGCGCCGATGCGGATCTACCCCGCCTCGCACTACACCATGGGCGGGCTGTGGGTCGACTACAATCTCATGTCGAACCTTCCCGGTCTTTTCGTCATCGGCGAGGCGAACTTCTCCGATCACGGCGCGAACCGCCTCGGTGCGAGCGCGCTGATGCAAGGCCTCGCCGACGGCTACTTCGTCCTTCCCTACACGATCGGCGGCTACCTCGCCGGCGCGAAGCTCCCGGCGGTGACGGCGGATCATGACGCGTGCGCCGAAGCGCTCGCCGCGGCGAGGGAAAAGATCGACAAGCTCCTTTCGGTGAAAGGAAATCGAACGATCGACGGGTTCCACAAGAAGCTCGGCCTTCTCCTATGGAACAAGTGCGGCATGGCGAGAAACGCGGTCTTGCTCAAGGAGGCTCTCGAGGAGATTCCCGCCATTCGATCGGAGTTCTGGGAGAACGTGAACGTGCTCGGCTCGGGCGACGACCTCAACCAGAGTCTCGAAATGGCCGGTCGTGTGGCGGACTTTCTCGAGTTCGCCGAGACTCTGGTGGAGGATGCCCTTGCACGCGACGAATCGTGCGGCGGCCATTTCCGCGAGGAGCATCAGACGGCGGACAACGAGGCGCAGCGGGACGATGAGAACTTTTCCCACGTGGCGGCGTGGGAGTTCAACGGTGTCGGGAAGAAACCGACGGAGCACAGGGAACCGCTGGAGTTCAAGTACGTGAAGTTGACACAGAGGAGCTACAAGTGAGCGGCGGCGGCATGACGGTCCGGCTGAAAGTGTGGCGACAGGGGAGAGGAGAATCGAGAGGGCGTCTGGTGGAATACGGTGTGGAGGGCGTGTCGCCGGACATGTCGTTCCTCGAAATGCTCGATCTTCTCAACCGGAGTCCCACCCTCGAGGGGAAGGAGCCGGTGGCGTTCGACAACGACTGCCGCGAGGGGATCTGCGGAACGTGCTGCCTCGTGATCAACGGGCAGGCCCACGGGAAGGAGAAGGGAACCACCGTCTGCCAACTCCACATGAGGCATTTCCGCGACGGCGAAACGATCGTCATCGAGCCGTGGAGGGCGAAGGCGTTCCCCGTGATCAAGGACCTGATCGTCGATCGGAGCGCCTTCGACAATATCATCCTGTCGGGGGGGTTCATCTCGGTTAGCACCGGCTCGGCGATCGACGCGAACGCCCTTCCCATAGGAAAAAAGGAAGCCGATCTTTCGTTCGACGCCGCCGCGTGCATCGGCTGCGGGGCGTGCGTCGCCGCCTGCCCGAACGCCTCCGCCATGCTCTTCGTATCGGCGAAGATCTCCCAGTTCGCTCATCTGCCCCAGGGACAGCCGGAACGAAACCGGCGGGCGGCGCGCATGGTGAGCGCCATGGACGGCGCCGGTTTCGGCTCGTGCACCAACATCGGCGAGTGCGAGGCGGCGTGTCCCAAGGAGATCTCGGTGAAGAATATCGCCCTCATGAACCGGGACTTCCTGAGAGCCTCCTTCTGCGCGGAAGCGTAACCGTATAATAATTAACATGTTACGCTCAACCTCGTGCGCGGATCGTTACCTCCTTTGATATCAACCAAATAGGGAACTTTCGGGTCCACAATTCATCCTTGACATCTCCTCGGGGATCGTGAAGTTTAGGGGCGCACAATCTGCCCCGGCTGATGTCCTTAACGCGGGACGGACGGGGGGATTTCGACCGCTGCCGGTACACCCCCTTTCCCAGCCCGCAGACGCAAACCCGGCCCTTCGCGTCGCGGGGGGGGAGGAGGAGCTATGCGTACCTTTGTCGCCCTGTCACTGATCATCGTGTTATTCGCCGCCGTGCCGTGTGTCGCCACGGCCGCCGGTGATCCCGCCTCGAAACCGGCGCTCACCTTTTCGGGCGCCTACGTGTTCGACGGGTACAGCCAGAACAATTTCTTCCTCGGCAAGAGCGGCCGCGCGGTGGACCAGGCGAACGATGCCGGAGAAACCGCCACGGTGGGAGGCGTTTCCGACCGGGACAACTACGCAATCCAGGTGTTCCGCCTGATGATGCGCTTCGGTGTGGAGAACGTGAAGGCGGTGGTGCGCGGCGACATCGCCCAGGGGATCTGGGGCATCGACAATGCGATGCGGGATAACGACGGCGGCTTCAGCGCCACGTTCAACAAGAAGGGGGACAACTTCATCACCCACTGGGACTGGGCGTATCTCGACGCCACCCATCCCGGCTATGGGATCAACGCGAAACTCGGGCGGCAGAAGTTCGCCCTCGGGAACCTGCTCGTTCTCGACCAGGACAGCGATGGGCTGATCGTGACGCAGAGAATCGGCGACGCCGCTTCGCTCGGTCTCGGTTGGGCGAAGATGTCGGAAGGAGGGGACGGTCTTTCCGACGAGAACGCTCTCCAGGGAGGCACCGCCGACACACGGGACGCCACGCTCTACCTGGCCAGCTACAATCGAAGCCTGAACGATCATATTTCGATCAACCCGTTCTTCGCCCTTTACAGAGACAACGGGAGCGGCGACGCATCGGCCTACCTCCCCCAGGGACTCGAGTACTTCCGCGCCCGTTTTACCCCCCAGGTGTCCGATGCCCAAGTGTATGGTTTTGCTTTCAAGGGAAGCGGCCCGCGTATTTCGGTGAAAGGGGAGTTCGACTACCTCACGGGAAACGACGACTACGTGAACAGGGACGCCGACGGCAATCTGATCAATTTCGATCACGCCAATCTCCGGTTCGACTCGAACAACGGCGATCTTTCCGGTTACAACCTCTACGTCGACGCAAAGGTGGACGCGGGACCGGGCAAGTTCGGCCTCGTGTTCGGCATGGGATCGGGAGACGATGATCTCCTTTCGGGCGACGGGAACATCAACAAGATCCGCACCAACGGATTCTTCTACGTGAACGAGATCTGGGAAGACTCGGTCATGCCCGACCAGGAAGGGATCACGCCTCAGGGACTCGGCTCGCCCGCATCGCGCGGATACAGGGAGTTCGAGAACACCACCCTCGTGCAGGCGAACTACACGGCGAAGCTGCACGAGAAAGTGACCGGCTTCACGTCGTTCACCTTCATGAAGGCGACCGAGCCGATCCCGGCGTGGAAGAGCGCCATCGACGAGGACGGGATGCTCGATCCCGATCTGTTCGCGGCGGCGGAGACGGCGGACGATCTCGGCTCCGAGTTGGACGGCAGGGTGACATGGAAGATGGCGCCCGGACTGGCGTGGATCTTCCGGGGCGGCGTGTTCTTTCCCGGCGACGCCGCGGGCTACCTGATCAACGGCACGAACGAGTACGACGACACCGCCTGGGAGCTGCGCACCACGGTGAAATACGCCTTCGACGGCATCACCATCGGCGGATGACCGAACGGTTCGCTCGAAACGATGAAGATCGAAGACGACCGGAGGGATGGAAATGACGATCCGAACGACGATCGCGACCGCCCTGCTTTTCGGCGCTCTCCTCGCGGCGAGTGCGCAGGCGCCGGCCGAAGAGGGGGCGCACCCTGAACTCGACAAGGGGGACGCGCTCACCCCGTGCCAGGTGTGCCATGCCGACGTGACGCCCGACATCGTGAACCGATGGTGGACCGGCCCGCACGGCAAGTTCAACGTGAAGTGTTTCGTCTGCCACGGCGCGCTCGAAGGGAACTTCGACCCTGCGCCGAAGCCCGATTTCTGTGTCAGCTGCCATGGCGATCAGGTGGAGAGCATGGCTGACGATTTCTTCGCAGGGAAGAGCTGTTTCGACTGCCACCCGCAACATCTGCTCGTTCCCCATCTCACGGTGCAGGAATACCAGGGAGGTCGGCGATGAGCCTCACGAGACGCGATTTTCTGATCCGGACGGCCGCCGCGTCGGCGCTGGCGGTGCTCGGCGGACCCGCCGCGGCGCGCGCCGCCGACGAAACCGGCGACACGAAGTGGACGAAGGGAGTCTGCCGTTACTGCGGCACCGGTTGCGGCGTCTACAAGGGGACGCGCAACGGGAAACTCGTCGCCGTCAAGGGGGACAGGGAGAACCACAACCAGGGTTTCGTCTGCCTCAAGGGGTTCCTCCTCCCGCAGATTCTCTACGCTTCCGATAGGCTCACCGATCCACAGATCCGGAAGAACGGCAAGCTCGTCAAGGCGACGTGGGACGAGGCGATGGATCTGATCGCTTCACGGTTCAACGAGTCGATCGAAAAGCATGGACCCGACTCGGTCGCCTTCTATGGATCGGGCCAGGGGTACACCGAGGAGTCGTACGCGGCGAACAAGCTCTTCCGCGCCGGCTTCGGGACGAACAATGTCGAGGGGAACCCGCGCCTGTGCATGGCATCCGCCGTGGGGGGGTATGTCACTACCTTCGGCAAGGACGAACCGTTCGGCTGCTACGAGGACATCGACCACGCCGACACGTTCTTCCTCATCGGATCGAACATGGCCGAGTGCCACCCGATCCTCTTCCAGCGCGTTACGAGGCGAAAAGAGAGCGCCCCCGGCACGAAGGTGATCGTCCTCGATCCGAGGCGCACGCCGACGGCCCGGATCGCCGACCTTCACATCTCGTTCAAGCCGGGCACCGATCTTTCCATCCTGAACGCCATGGCCCACGTGATGGTCGTCGAAGGTCTCGTCGACCGCGAGTTCATCGCCGACTTCGTCACGTTCGGCATGGGAAAAGAGGCGAACAAAACGTGGGATGAGTACGTCGCCTTCCTCGAGGATTTCACGCCGGAAAAGGCGGCCGAAGTGAGCGGCGCGCCGGCGGAGCAGATCGTCGAGGCGGCGCGGATGTTCGGCGCCTCCGGGAGGAAGACCCTTTCCTTCTGGACGATGGGGCTGAACCAGAGAACCCGCGGCGTGTGGGCGAACAACCTGGTGCACAACATGCACCTGATCACCGGGAAGCTCGGCGTCCCCGGTTCGTCGTCGTTCTCCCTCACCGGACAGCCGAACGCGTGCGGCGGTGTGCGCGACCAGGGCGGCCTCTCCCACCTCCTTCCCTACGGCCGCCTTTCCGGGAAGGCGGAGCACCGCGCCGAGATGGAAAAGCTCTGGAACCTCCCGCCCGGAACGCTTCCCGACAGCCCGGGGAAGCACGCCATCGCCATGTTCCGGGCGCTCGAGGCGAAAGAGATCAAGTGCATCTATATCATGTGCACCAATCCGGGGCAGACGCTGCCGAACCTCGATCGGTACAGGGCGGCGATGAAAGATCCGGGCACCTTCGTCGTGGTGTGCGACATCTACCCGACGCGGACCACCGAGCTTGCCGACGTCGTGCTTCCCGCGGCGGCGTGGTCGGAGAAGGAAGGGGTGTTCGGCTGCAGCGAGCGCCGGTATCAGCTCGACGCGCAGGTGGTGGAGCCCTCGGGGAACGCGCGGCCCGATTTCGAGATTCTCTGCGACCTGGCGAGGCGCACCGGGCATGGAGATCTCCTTCCCTTTGCGAATCCCGCCGAGGCGTGGGACGAGATCAGGATGATCGCGAAGGATACGCCGTACCGATTCTACGGAATCACCCGGGAACGGCTGAAGAAGGAACACGGCATCCTCTGGCCCTGCCCGACGGAGGATCATCCCGGCACGAAGCGGCGCTACGTCAAGGGGGAAGACCCGAATGTGCCGGCCGACTGGGAGAAGAGGATTTGCTTCTACGGCAGGCCCGACAGGCGCGCCGTCGTCTGGATGCGCTCCCAGGTGGGACCGGAGGAGCCGCCCGACGCCGAGTATCCCTTCTACTTCACCACGGGCCGCGTTATCGAGCACTGGCATTCGGGGACGATGACCATGCGGGTGCGCGAGCTGAAGAACGCGAAATCGACCGCCGAGGTGGAGATCCATCCGGACGACGCCCGCCGCGTCGGCGTGAAGACGAGCGACGAGATCCGCGTCACGTCGCGAAGGGGATCGGTGATCTTTCCGGTGAACGTGACCGACACCTCTCCCGTCGGCATGGTGTTCGTCAACATGCACGACCAGGAGCGGCTCTGCAACCGGATCGCCATCGACGCCTTCGACGCCGGGTCGAAGCAGCCGGAGTTCAAGATCTGCGCGGTGAAATTGGAGAAGGCGTGAGCGAAGAACGACGCGATCGCTTGAGATCGGCCGGCGACCGGCTTCCGGGGGAGGGGACTTCCCTCGTCGTGGGGGCGGTGGTGGAGTGTGTGCCGGGCGGGGCGGGAGGCGTCGCCCTCCGTCTCGCCCGCATCGACGGACTCCGTGTCGTCGGCGACGACGGGAAGAACCGGATCGCCGTCGTGTGGGAAACCCCCGACGCGAGGCGTTTCGAAAGGGAGTTTCGCGAACTCGTCCGAAGCGACGAGGAGATCCTCGGGATCTATCCGACCTTCGCCGGCGTGGACGGGGAGGACGGCCGCCCGGCATAGCGCGACGCACCGGGAGCGACGACGACAGGACCGGCACCATGGCGGAGCGTAAAGGGTATCGCAGGGAATTCCTGAACTGGTTCTTCGCCGACGAACTTCGCCCTCCGGGCGCCCGCCCGGAGGAGGCGTTCCTTGATCTGTGCATCCGGTGCAACCGGTGCACCGCGTCGTGTCCGTACGGTTCGATCATTCCCGCCGACCTCAAGTACGGTCTCTCCTTCGGCACGCCGGTGATCGAACCGCGCCGCATGCCGTGCTATCTCTGCATGATCTGTCCCGACGTCTGCCCCACGGGAGCGCTCCTCCCCCTGGAGAAGGAGGACGTTTCCATGGGGACGGCGATGATCGACGAATCGCTCTGCTACGCCTTCCGGGGAATCCTCTGCCGCGCGTGCGTCGACGCGTGCCCCTTCCAGGGAAAGGCGATCTCCCAGAACGGCGCTCTCGAACCGGTGGTGCACGGCGGCGCGTGTGTCGGCTGCGGCATCTGTCAGAAGGTCTGTCCCCCCGACGAGGAGGCGATCCGTGTCGTCCGCGCCGAGTAGGAAGCGAGCGATCCGATGGAAGCGGTGGCGGCGAGCGTCGCAGGCGGCGTTCGCCCTCTTCTTCATCCTGCTCCCGTCGGCGAATCGTCTCGGCCGGAGCGACGTGCTCGGCAACCTCGTTTCGCTCCAGGTCGGCCCGGTGCATCTCGTCGATCCGGCGGCGGGGCTCTCGAGCGTGGCGGCGGCCCGATCGTTCGATCGGTCGCTCCTCACCGGCATGGCGCTTCCCTTTCTGCTGGCGCTCCTCCTCGGGCCGGTGTTCTGCTCCTGGGTCTGCCCGTGGGGATTCCTTTCGGAAGGAATCGACACTCTTCTTCGCCGAACAAGGATCGACGAAAGCGCGACGAGAAAAGAATCGCTCCGCCGGCTGCGGTGGACCGTGCTCGCCTCGGCGATCCTCCTTTCGGCGGGCCTCGGCGCGCCCCTGGCGGCGACCTTCTCGGCGCCCGGCGCGATCACGCGCCTTCCTTTCGAAGCGATCTTTCTCGGCGCGGTCTCGAGCGGCACGGCGGCGCTGATCGGCCTCCTCCTGGGGCTCGAAATCGCGCTCCCCCGCAGGACCTGGTGCCGCATCCTTTGTCCGTCGGGATCGCTCCTCGTGCTTCTGAGGACGAAGTGGACCCTACACATCCGCTGGAACCGGCGGACGTGCGTCTTCGGCCCGGCGTTTTGCGCCCGGAAGTGTCCCTGGAATCTCGATCCGAGGAGCATGAGGAAGTACGACGGATGCACACGGTGCGGCGACTGCATCGATGTCTGTCCGAGCCTGCCGGAACGATCGCTCCGCTACGAAAAGGGAGAGGAGCAGCGACCCGTCCGCCCCACCGCGTGAGTCGACGGCGATTCAGCGCCCCTTCTGGTGCACATCGTCGAGGAGGTCGGTCACCCTCTTCACCGGGGTGAATGTCTCCGCCGGGACTTCGATGAACACGGTGTTCCAGTGCGCCATAGCGCCGTTCCACAGGCCGGGCCGCTCGAGCGCCTTGAGCGCTCTCCCGTCCTTCGACTTATGCGAAATGAACACGGCGTTCTCGTCGACGAAGCGGGTGAGATCGTACGGCTTTCCTTCATGGTCGCGCACGGCGCACGCCAGGTCGACCGGATTGAAATGGGTCGCGGACGCGAAGATCGCCTCCTGGTCGGGCGATCCCGAATCGACATGGGCCGATTCGACGATCTGCGCCGTCACCGAGCCGTCGCTCCCGCGCACCCAGAAAGGCCCTCCTCCCGGCGCGCCGGTGTTCACCACCATGCCGCACACCCTCAAGGGGCGGTCGAACCTTTCGATGAGCCGCTCGGCGAGCGACCGGGCGCCGCCGTCGCCCCCTTCTTCGGGCGCGGCGATGTTGAGTTCGTCCCGGGCGAAGCGGAGAGCCTCTTCGAGCGCGGCGCCGTCCGGTTCGCCGCCCGCCGCATCGGCGAGTGCCGCGCGGTGGCGGAACATCTCCTTCTGGAGCCGCGCGGCGTGGCCCGCCAGGTACTTCTTCCACACCACGAGGTGTTCGTCGAGCTGCCCGGGTGAGACGTTGTCGATATTCTTGATCAGCACGATGTCGCCCTCGAGATCGTTCAGGTTCTCGATGAGCGCGCCGTGTCCGCCGGGCCGGAAGAGGACGCTCCCGTCATCGTTCCGGAAAAGATTGTTTTCCGGGTCGACCGCCACCGTGTCGGTTGATTTCTTCTGCTCGGAAAAACCGACGTCGAAAGAAACGGCGAATCTCTTCCCGATGGCCGGCGCGGCCCGTGCGAGAAGCTCGGTGAACCTTTCGCGGTGCTCGGGAGAGACGGTGAAGTGGATCGCGCACGACCGGTTACCGTTGGCGCCGTAGAGAGCGCCTTCCACGAGATGTTCCTCGAAGGGGGTTCGGACGCCGTCTTCGTAGGCGTGAAACGGGATCAGCCCCTTCGGGAGCGACGCGGAGTCGAGTCGGTCGGGGGCGAGGAGCGCCGTGAGGAGGGGGAGGACATCGAAACGGCGCGCCGCCTCCTCGCCGCCGGCGCGCCCGCCGTCGACGCTCCCGGTGAGCATTTCATGGAAGGGGAAGCGCGACACGCCGTCGATGAACCGGATCAGCTCGCCGGCCGCTTCGTCGCCCGCGGCGGCCGCCTCCTCGCACGTCTTCCGGTCGATCTTCTCGCCGGCGCGATAGTAGCGAAGGAGCGACTGGAACATCCGGCTCGCCGCCCCCGAGGCGGGCACCATTTTCGAGAGGCGATTCGCCGCGCGCGCTTCCTCGTACGCCTCGAGGGCGCTCGCCTTTTCGTCGTCGCGCAAGATCCGGATCCCGTCTCCCGGTGTGCACGGCCTCACGAGATCGGCGAAGGGGGGAGGATGGAGGAAGAGATCGATCTGCCGGCGCACCTCCTCCGCGGAAACGCCGTGCTCCTCGAAGGCGCGCAGATCCTGTTCGGTGAATTCCGGCAAGCGATCGTTCCTCCTCGCTTCGGATCATACCAGCCGCGCGCATCCGCCTCAATAGATCCACGGAATGAATCGCTTCACCCTGCAACAGTATTCCCTGTACCCTTCATGCCGCTCGGAAAGCCATCGCTCCTCGCGACTCGCCTTCGCGGCGAAGAAGAGGAAGAGAATCGCGGTTCCACCGAGATGGGCCAGGCTCACGCGGAAGGCGGACCATGCGAACGCGCCGTGAAGGATGGCGGAGTAGATCGGATGACGGACGAGACCGTAGACCCCGTGCGTGACGAGCGTATTCGTGCGGCGCGGTGTCGGGAGGGGGGTGAGATTCTTGCCGAGGTCGATGACCCCGCGGATACCGTAGTAGAACGCGCCGGCGAGCGCGGCGGCGCCGGCGAGGCGGATGGCGAGGAGCGCCGTCGGGGCGATCGGTTCGTTCGGCGTCGGCCTGGGCGGGAAGAGGAGGAAGAGAGCGAGCAGGGTGAACTGCGCCCCCACCCAGAACTTGGCGGCGCGGCGCGTTTTCAGCGCGCGCTCCCGAGCCGTTCGAGGGCGCGCTTCGTGGAGACGCGGATCATCTCCTTCCGCCAGGAGAGCGCGCCGTCGGTGTTGTCCACCGGCTTCGCCGCGCGGAAAGCGGCATCCGCCGCGTCGCGAATCGATTCGGCGTCGAGCGCCCGCCCGATGAGCGCCTCGGCGGCGGCCGGCACTTCGCGGGGGTCGGGGAAGACGGCGCCGAGCACCACGCGGGCGTCTTCCACCGGCGCGTCGCTCGACCGGCGGCGCATCCACACCGCCACACCGATCACGGGAAAGTCGATGCTCCCCCGGGCGCGCACCTTGACGTACGCCGACTGCGCTCCGGTCTGATCGGGGATGACGAGCGCGGTGAGCAGTTCATCCTCTTTCTTCGCCATGTAGTCGATGCCGTCGCCCAGGTAGAACGAATCGGCGCTCACGGCGCGTTTCCCGCCGGGGCCGCACAGCTCGATCGTCGCGCCGGCGGCGAGCGCCACCGGCGCCGTGTCGCTCGACGAGACGGCGATGCACTTCGGCGATGACTCCGCCACGCGGCAGATCGTGCCGTCCGCCTTCATGCAAAAGTCGATCCCCTTTCGCCATTCGTACGACTGGTTGTAGAAGAGGCAGCGCGTGTCGAGGCAGAGATTGCCGCCGACCGTGCCCATGCGCCGGATCGTCGGTGTCGCCACGAGTAAGGCCGCCTCGGCGTATGCCGGGCAGACGGTGCGGACGGCTTCATTCGACGCCGCTTCCTCGAGGCTCACCGCCGCGCCGAGACGCAGTCCGCCTTCGAAGGCGCCGGCCGAACGCAGCTCGTCGATGTGCGAGACGTCGACGAGGTGGCCGCACTTGCGGATCCGCCGCTTCATGTTCGGCAACAGGTCGGTGCCCCCCGCCACGAAGGCGGCGTTGGCGCCATGCTTCACTTTAAGCGCCACCGCTTCCTCGACGGTGCGCGGCGCGTGGTACTGGAAGTCGGGAAGACGCAGCATCGGTTACCCGCGATCCTCCTTCTTTTCCTTCGGCCGGCCGTTTCCGTCTTCCCATGGAGGGGCGACGGCGATCGGCTCGCCCCAGTCGACAGAAGGGAACTTCTTCGGCCCGAAGCGACCCTCCCCGGTCGCCGCTTTTTCGCGGAGCGCGCGCATGACCTTATGCGGCGTGATCGGCACCTCGTCGATGCGGACGCCTACCGCGTCGTACACCGCGTTCGCCACCGCCGGCGGAACGGGAAGGAGGGGACCTTGTCCCACTTCCTTCGCGCCGAACGGCCCGTTCGGGTCGGGCTCTTCGACGAGGTATGTCTCGACGTCGCACATGTCGAGCGTGGTCGGGCTCTTGTAGTCGAGCATGCCCGGCGTCTTGTGCACGACGTTCCTCTTTTCGCGGTACGCCATATCCTCCATGAGGATCTCTCCGAGCCCCATGTAGACGCCCCCTTCCACCTGGCCGCGCACGAGCGTCGGGTTGATCGAAGCGCCGATGTCGTGGCCGATCCAGATCTTCTCCACGCCGACGCGGCCCGTTTCCATGTCGACGTCGACCTGGGCGATCGCCGCCGAGTAGCTGTACGCCGGCGACGGCCCGACGCCCGCCCCCTTGAAGCGCCCCGCCGTCGCCGGCGGCGTGTAGCTTCCCACCGTGCCGATCGTGCCGAAGAGCGCTTCGGCCGCGCCGACCGCCTCAGCGAAAGAGATTCCCTTCTCCGGGTCGGCGGCGTGGAAGACGCGGCCGGCGGCGAACACCAGTTCGCCCGCCGGCACGTCGAGCTTCTTCGCCGCCCCTTTCGCCAGGAGATCCTTCGCCTTCTCCGCCGCCTGGAGCGCGGCGTTTCCCGTCATCAGAGTGACGCGGCTCGAGTAGCTTCCGAGATCGACGGGCGTCAGGTCGGTGTCGGCGGTGACCACGCGGATCTCCATCGGGTCGACGCCGAGCACCTCCGCGGTGATATAGGCGAGCACCGAGTCCGATCCTTGTCCGATGTCGGTGGAGCCGCAGAAGACGGCGACGCCCCCGCCGCGGTCGACCTTGAGCGACACGCCCGAGTGGGGCATCCTGTTCCAGTAGATCGGGAGGCCCGCACCGCTCAGGTAGCTCGAGCACGCGATCCCGACACCCTTCCCGTACGGGAGCATCCGGAACTTCTCCTTCCAGCCGCTCCCTTCGACCACCTTCTCGATGCACTTTCCGAGACCCATCGTTCCGATCTTAAGGTAATTCGCCGTCACCGAGTTCGGCGGCGCGAGGTTGTTCAGGCGCATCTCGGCCGGATCGAGGCCGAGTTGCTCGGCGATCCTGTCGAGCTGGATCTCGAGGGCGAACCGCGGCTGGGGCGTGCCGTGACCCCGCTTCGGACCGCAGGGAGGTTTATTCGTGAAAAGCCTGGCGCCGCGGAAACGATAACGCTTCACGTCATAAGTGACCGTCTGGAGGGCGCCGGTGTAGAACGTGCTCGCCACGCCGTACGAGCCGTACGCGCCGCCGTCGAGAAGGGTGTCGAACGCCATCGCCCGGATCGCGCCGTTCCGGTCGACGCCCGTCTTGACGCGCATCAGCACCGGGTGGCGGCCGCGATGGCAGTAGAAGACCTCCTCGCGGGTGAGGACGATCTTCACCGGCCGGCCGGTGAGCCGCGCAAGGTACGCTACGGCGATTTCGTGGTTGAAGATATCGCTCTTTCCGCCGAAGCCGCCGCCGTTCGGGCAGGCGATCACCCGGATCCGCGCCGGGGGCATTTCGAGTACCTTCGACAGGGCGCGATGAACGTAGTGCGGCGTCTGCGTGCTGCTGTAGAGCGTGAGCTTCCCGTCGGGCGACCAGTCGGCGACCGAGGCGTGCTCCTCCATGGCGAGATGGGTGTTGCCGCCGTAGAAGAAAATGTCTTCCCGTACGAGGTCGGCCTCGGCGAACCCTTCGTCGACGTCGCCGAACTCGAGATTCACCAGCTTGTGGATGTTCCCGCGCGGCCCGTAGTCCTGGATGCGAGGCTCTTCGACGGCGAGACCCTCTTCGATCGAGCGGATCTGCGCGAGCGGTTCGATCTCCACTTCGATGGCGCGCACCGCCTCGAGAGCCGCCTCTTCCGTCTCGGCGGCGATCGCCGCCACGGGGTCGCCCGTGAAGCGGACCTTGTCGATCGCCACGGCGTGTTCGTCGACGCTCACCGGGAGGATGCCGAAGGGAATCGGAAGATCGTTGCCGGTGAGACCGGCGACGACGCCGGGCAGGGCGAGCGCCTTCGTAAGATCGATCGACCGGATCGTGCCGTGTGCCGTGTGGCTTCTCAGGATCTTGCAGTGAAGCATCCGCGGGAGGGAGAGATCGCCGGCGAAGAGGGTGCGGCCGGTCACCTTGGCCGTGGCGTCGACCTTCCGGTGCGGTTTTCCCACCACGCGGTTGCCGCTCATGTCGCCCCCCGCATCCGCGCGGCGGCGCGCTCGATCGCCTCGTAGATTTGGAGGTAGCCGGTGCATCGGCAGAGATTCCCCGCCAGGGCGCGGCGGATCTCGTCGCGCGTCGGATCACGGTTCGACTCGAGAAGATTCTTCGCCGCGAGAAGCATGCCCGACGTGCAGTAGCCGCACTGCGCCGCCCCCGCCTCGGCGAACTCGTCCTGCAGCGGGTGAAGCGCCGGTCCGACCGCCATCCCTTCCACCGTCTCGACCCGCGCGCCGGTGCACGCCGCCGCCGGCACGAGACAGGCGAGCACCGGCGCGCCGTCGAGAATCACCGTGCACGCCCCGCACTCGCCCAGTTCGCACCCGTGCTTCGTGCCGGTGAGGCCGAGATCCTCGCGGAGCACCTCGAGGAGCGTCTTGTGCCGCGCCACGGCGATCTCCACGCCGGTGCCGTTCACGGTGAACGACAGAACGATCTTCCCCGGCCCGTCGATGGTTCGTTCGCTTCGCATAGTGAAGTCGAGGTTAGGCGGTGCGCGGCGATTCTGTCAAGGAAGGGGGCGCGAGGGGCGGGAGGCATTCCTACCCATGTGGATCCGTGTAATATATGTATAGGTAGCCGGGTATTGTAAGTTGCCGTGAGTGATCTGCCCGGCGCGAGGGCTTTCGTGGGACACGGGACTCGTCTGCTCGGCGGAAGCGACCGATACTTGTGTTCCCTTTTCTCCGTTTCTGTTGCTCTCGGCACGCGCCGTTCTGTCGGGAGAATCGTTCGCGGGATTCCTGCCGCGGCTCGGAAGTCACCCGACGCCGTGCTAGGCCGCCTGCCTTCGCCCGAGTCGCCGGCGAGGGCGTCTTTCCAGGACAGGATACCCGGTTTCGTATTGTTCGGCCAATAGCGTAATGGGGTTGCATATTGTTACCCGCCTGGCGCTGCCGGTACCGCGATAACGCCCCATCACTATGTCGGCCGCATGCCCCTCCTTGCTCCTTCGAGCGCCGGATCACCTCGCGCCGAGAAGCTCAAGGGCGGCCAAGCGGTTGTGTTTGCCGCACAGGAGGCGGAGATTACCCAACTCGTGCTTCCCGCCCCGGCAGAACGGAACGATGTGATCGACCTGCAGATGGGCGCTCGCCGAGCAGCGGACGCCGTCATCGCCGATCCAGGTGCACCGCCCGTCGTCGCGCAGAAAGACGGCGTCGCGAAGAGCGGCGGGAATATGCCGGGAGCGGCGCTTCCCGGACGCACGCTTCCTGTCGGCATCCCGTTTCTCGATCGAGCGTTCCGCTCCGGGAGGATCTTTCCGGGAATCACAGTTCTCGCTGGAGAGTCCGGGTCCGGCCACGCTCTTCGGCGCGCCGGCCGTTGCGGGAAAGAGTTCTTCCGGTGTAACATGTCTTTCCCGGCCCGGCCGCCCCTTCCGCGCGTTTCTCTTCTCACGTCGCGCCACCTTCCGCTCCGGGTCGTGCCGCTCGAGAAACTCGTCGAGCGTCTTCTCGAGCAGTGCCTCGATGCTCCACCGCCGCGAGAGGATCGCCTTCGCCCGCTCCATCTTCGCCAGGAACGCCGCGCTCGCCGAAAAGCGGATCTCGAAGCGCTCTTCCGTCTCGTTTTCGAAATCCCGGCAGTCCCGCCCGCCGGGCATTGTTCCAGCGGGCGGCCCGCTTCCTGGATTCCAATCACGGCGGAATTCACACCCATTTTGGGTGTAATCGGGTGCCGCTCCGCCCCCTTCAGCCGGCCGCTCGGCCTCGTCGCGCGGGGCGCGCGAATCGCTCGCCTCCCCGCTCTTCTTCTCTTCCCGCCGTTCGAAAAGATCGTCCCGGCCGCCACTCTTCTTCCGGCGCACCGCTCTCTTCCCGATCGGCCGGACGATCTCCCTCGACTTCGGGGCGATCCGCCGGGAGGCCACGATCCTTTCGATATCGATATATCTCTGCCCGGAAACCTGGCGGAGCAGCTCTTCGCGGTTCTCTTCGGTTAGCAGCCGCGCGACCCTCGCCGCGCCGCACACGGTGAGCTTCCGATCAATCAGAAGAGTGCGCACCTCCGGGAACTTCTTTGCTGAGCGCATGGCGGCGATGAACCGTCCCGTCTTCGACGGTGAGAAGTTCCACCGCCGGGTACAATAGTCGAATAGGGATGAGTAACCCTTCTTCAAGTGGAGAGCGCGCCGCTCGATCTCGGCCAGGCAGTCGACGAGTTCTATCGCCAGTTCGTGCCGGCTTCGAACGACCGCGTCTCCCCTTCGAATGATTTGTGTATCGGTGAGCGTGTTGAGCGTGGTCCGCCCGGCAGTGGCCCGGCAAATCTTCTTCGTCTCCTCCATCCTTTTCCTCCTCCTCATCGTCCACCCGGAGGTCGAGCCCCTCGCATACATTTTATCATCCACTTTTTCGGAGCACGGAGAGGCGCGAGGAGAGGGAAGATCAACCGGAAGAGTCGTTTTCGATCAGATGGAGGGGTCGGTTCGATCCCGGGCGAAGAACGGCGCACTCACGCCGAGTCGAAAACGAAGCACGACGCCGGATCGGATCGCGTCCGGAAAGGTGTCAAGCATTATTTTCTGAACGAGTCAAATAAATCGGGAAGGAAGGAGAGAAGGAGCGACTCTCGATTCGAGAGGTGTGGAACGGTTACGATCCGATCGATTCCGGTGCGATTGGAAAACACAATGCCCGCCCGCTCGGCGAACGTGATCGGCCAGGGTCTCCCTGGCTCTCCTCGTTTATCTCCTCAGCGGAAAAGTTTCTTGATACCCCCCCAGCTTGTCTCCTAGGTCTGTGTCGGGGGAGCGGTGCAGTAGCGGACGACGCGGAGATCGTGTTTATTTGTTTTATACCGTCTCCCATATTGTGCCCATTCCCCAAAATAGTATCTCCAAACCATATTCGACGCATTAGCAACTGTTGTACTCGACCAATAGTTGTACAACGCATCCTGGAAGATCGGATCAATCTCGTTGTAGTTCCCCTCGTAAAGCGCAAGGCTCTGAAGCTCCTTCAGGTTCGGCATCCGCCAGTCGTCGTGGCCTCCCCAGTGGAGCGTGTCGGCCAGTTGAAGCGCAATCTGCCACGTGAGGTTCAGTTGCTGCCGCGTCCAGACGTGCTGAGACCATTCGAGGCCGGTCACGTTGTCGTGGATCGTCTCCTGGCCGGAAACGGTCGCGTCGAGAGTGTACGACATCGGGTTGTAGATGTTCTCTGCGTCCTCGTTCGGGAAGCCGGCGGCGGGGCAGGAACCCTTCGAAGTGAGGGTAAAGCAACTGTGCTGGCCTGTCGCGGGAAGCGTACATCCGAGACCGCCGGGGCAACCACGGACGGGGCGGACGCTGTTTGGTTCGAGTTTGATGCGCTGGTACAGTCCACCGATTACCGTACCTATCGCATCACCATATCCCTCGGTCAGGTTTGGCCCAACGAGGAACGAGGATGTCGTACTTGACCAGTATCCCGCCCCACCCATAGCATCTTCGAAGATCGGATCGATTGCCGGGCCGGATCGGCCGTAATCGACGATCGACTGCAACTCCTTCACGTTCGGCAATCTCCAATCGCCGTGCCCCCCCCAATGAAGGGAATCGCAGAACTGGAGCGCCTGCTGCCACGGCATTGCCTGGAACGCGGCTTGCGTCCACTCGAGCCCGGTGTTGTTATCGATCACCGTCTCCTGGCCCGGCACATTGGAAACGAGCGTGTAAGAGAGCGGATTGTAAGCCGTCTCCGCATCCTGCCCCGGAAAACCGACCGCCGGGCAGGGAACGATGCCCTGACCGTCGTAGCACTCGGTCTGGCCGGTGGCGGGGAGGGTGCACTGAGCCCATGCCGGGGCGCCGGAGAACACAGCTAGAATCAGAAGGATGAACACCGCAAAAAGCCAAGTCTTTTCTATACGTATAATACGTTTCATTTGACAACCCTTCCTGATGCTCTGCCTCGCTTCCGTCGATCGGTCTTTTTCCGGTTCCTAGATTTTTCGAATCATTTCTACCGGAGGATGACGAGCTTCCCGCTCGTCCTCTTATCGGCCGACCGGAGAACGTAGAAATAGACGCCGGAAGAGACGCGGCCGCCACCGTCGCTCATGCCGTTCCAGGAGACAACTCCCCGGTGCTCGCCAAGATTCCACGAGCGGACCTTCCTCCCCCGAACGTCGTAGATGGCAAGAGTGGCCGGCAGCGACTGACCGGACGGTATGGCGTACGCAATCGACGTACCCGCTGTGAAGGGGTTCCGGCTGAGCAGACGAACTGAAAGACCTCCGTTTACGGCGGAGTTGTCTCCTTCGGCGACGGAAGTCGCCCCCTGAGAATCGAGGAACTCGATCGTATGGGTTCCCGCCGATAGCGGACATACGAACGTGCCCGTGTCGTTCGGCGGCGAGGGAGAGCCGTCGATAGCGACGGCGGCCACGCTGCTCGGGAGACCCGCTATTCTCAAGGTGGTCGCCGAATCGGCCACCACATATCCATTCGGATCGTAAAGATAGAGATCGATCCGGTTGTCGGCGTCGAATAAATAGCTGGAAATGGTAAGGCTCTCCATACGGGCGGCGAAGAAGTGGGACGTCGCCCCTTCCGATCCTTCCCAGGCGGCGATCTTTGCATCGGTGCGGAGAGAATCGTAGAGCATGAAGGTGTCGTTCAACGATACGTTGGTGAGGACGGTCCAGGGATAACTCGCCCCGAAAGAGGCGCCTGTCCCGTTGGTCGTTTCGAACCGTGTCGGTGTGAGCGCGGCAGATGCAGCGTCTCGGGCCTCGAGGGAGGTGAAGAACTGCAGGTTATTATCCGCGACGTTGTTGCTCACCTTGAGGTACTGCCAGTAGATGTCATCCTGCTGCACCATGTGGCTGCCGAGAGTGCCTGTCAGCGTCGAATCGGGAGGATCGAGGAACCAGGCGTCCATCTCCCCCTGGCGGGTGTAGGGGGGAGTGGTGATCTGGGAGTCAGCCACGGTGTAGTGGTAACCGGGGGAGACCTCGTGAATCGCGTCCCATACACTCGGGTTCAGCACCCAGGAGTAGGTGTGGGTGGAATCGGAGCGGAGGTCGTCGACGATGAAGAAACAGTCGGGACGGAGGAAGAGGACATGGCGGTCGAAGCGGGAGATATGGCGATCTGGGACATACGGAGTTGCAATATTATACGCCGCCTTCGCGTCGCCCCGCACGTAGAAGAGGGTGCTGTCCGCGTCGAGGACGTCGTAGAGGTGAAGAGTTTTCAGAGAATCATCAGGCTCCGGATACCACTGTGCCCCCTCTCCCCACTGGCCGACACCGTCGATCAGGATCGTGTTGTTCGTCTCCGTTTTCTTGACCGTCGGGAATTTCCCGACTTTGCTCTCCTCGCACGCCTGCCAGTCGCCGTGGCCGTAGATCAAAAAGCCGTTCGCATCGCCGTCCATGTGGCCGTCGTATCCGTGCGACCAGCGTCCGTTGGCGTATGCCGCATTCCCCCCCACGATTCCACATCGCATGTAGAAATGGACGTCGTCGTTCCCCCAGCCGCTCCGTGCGACGACGACCTCCTGGTCGGGGAAGTAGTGGGAGAGGGGGAGTGTCGTGAGGCTCTCCGGAGGGAGAGTGTCATACGGCTCGTGCGCCCAGAGGACGAAGGGGGGCGTGTGGATCCATGTGGACCCTCTCCCCACCGCGTCGAGGTACTGGCGCTCCACCAGCTTCTGGAGATGCCCGTCCTGGAGGAGGAAGGCATAAGGGGCGATATCGTTCGCGTGGGGAGCCGGATAGGCCGTGCTCAGACTGTCCCAGAGCCACCGCTTCATCGTCTGGGAGTAGAGGAAGTCGTCCCCCATGGGGAAGCCCATATACTCCTCGCCCTGGGTCGGCAGGATCATGGCGAACCAGTACTGGCGCACATTCTGGTAGAACGCCCTGCCGAGAGGTGAGGAGACGAGTTCCGGGTGGTTTTCCGCGGCCACGAGGTACTCCGCCGTGAAGCGGCCCCAGTCCCTTCCACCGTAGCCGAGTCCTCCGTCCCAGAAGCCGTCACTGCCGTAGCCTTGATTGTCCGAGGCGTAGTCTTCGATAAACCGATTCGCGTAA
>JAJRWB010000017.1 GCA_024276995.1 Candidatus Eiseniibacteriota bacterium
CGACGAACTGCATCGAATCGACTTTTGGCCAGGTCGAAGGGATGTGCGGCAAGGTCGATTCATGGAAGAACTCCAACCAGAAGCAGAGGTGGTTCGCAGCGGCTCTGCTCGACATCGAACCTCGGTGGAGAAAGATTCGCGGTTACCGTCAGCTGCCCGTATTACGCGTGGCGATTCAGAGGGAACTCAAGATCGACACAGAGAGTCGGCTGAAAGAACCCCCGTAAAGGAAAGAACGCAGATCAGGGGGTCGCTTGGAATTTCAACTAAGAATGGGATTGACTCCGATCCAGGGCGAAACCGGGACGCCGGACGGGTCGTCGATCGAATTTCTGATCGTGCTCACCGTCCAATGATGATTCAGGACTTCGGAACTCGGCGTCCATAGCTCGCTCGCCCGGTTCACCTTGGCGGAATCGTCGGTGCAGAATGTGCAACCTATCGCGATGGCTCCATCGTTCGGAGCATCCCACCAGACCTGGAACGAAACCGGATCACCGATGGTCACTCCCGTGGCGTTCATATCCGAGGACCCATCGCAAAGAGTATCGCCGTTCCTGTCGAGCCCTAGATAAACGATGCTTTGCGCCGTCCCCCACGTCGGTACCAGGAGAAGGATCATCATGGCGCCATAGCCGATAACTGCAATGTGTCGCGCGGTCATGGATCGGCTTTTCATCTCTTCCCTCCTAACCAAACAAGGAATCCTTCGCGGGATCCAAGAGACTACGAGAGCAATGTTAGCCACGCTATCCTCTTTTGACAATAGAAAACACCTAGGAACCATAAACCCGGAAATACGGTCCGGCCCGATCGCGCTCCCCTCGATCGGTCTTCCACTTCCACACAACACCGGGAATCTCCGGGGCCATCCTCTTGCGGGGGAGTTTCGTATTCTCTCCCCATTTTCCCCTTCCTTCCGTTATCATCACCCGCTGGAGGTCATCATGAAAGTCGGAATACTCGGCCTGCCCGGCAGCGGCAAGACGACGCTTTTCAATCTGCTCACGGGACTTTCCGCCGACACGACGCCCTTCGGCGCGAGCCGGCGGGAGGCGAATCTCGGCAGCGTCAAGGTGCCGGATGAGCGGATCGACCGACTTGTCGAGCTGTATGCCCCGAAGAAAACGACCTACACCGAGATCTCCTTCGTCGACCTGGCCGGCCTCCCGAAGGCGGAGGAACGTAGCAGCGGCATCGACGACCTGATCCCTCATCTGCGCGATGCCGACGCCCTCGCCATTGTGTTGCGCGATTTCGAATCGGCCCTTCCCCCCCCACCCCTCGGCAAAGTCGACCCGGCGGCGGAACTCGATGCGGTGCGCGCCGACCTGATCCTCGCCGATATGGGAACCGCCGAGAAGAGGCTCGACCGTCTCGCAAGGGAGAAGAAGAGCGGCGACGCGGAGAAGGTGCGGGAGTTCGCCCTTTTCGAGAGGCTCCACGCCTGTCTCGAGGAGGAGCGCTTCCTGCGCAAACTCGCCCTCGAGCCGCCGGAAATGCGGCTGATCTCGGGATACGGATTTCTCACCCTTAAAGGTTTTCTCCTCCTTCAGAACCGAGGCGAAGAGGGTGGCGATGAACCGTCCGTCGCTCTCGCGGGTGCGGCGAAGAAGATGAACGCCCCTTTGGTTTCGATGAACACGCTTCTCGAGAAAGAAGTGATCGAGCTTCCCGAGGAGGAGCGGGCCGAGTTCTGCGAATCCCTCGGCATCGCCGGGGGCGGGCGGGACCGGTTCATCCGGGGTGCCTACAAAGCGCTGAAATTGATCTCGTTTTTCACCGCCGGGCCGAAGGAGGTGCGCGCCTGGACGGTGACTAAAGGGTCGAACGCCCCCACGGCCGCGGGGAAGATCCACTCCGACATGGAACGGGGCTTCATTCGGATGGAAGTGATTCCCTGGGATGTTCTCGTCGAACTCGGTAGCGAGAAGGCGGTGAAGGAGCAGGGAAAGATGGGTCTCGAGGGGAAGGAGTACATCGTGAAGGACGGTGAAGTGGTGGTGGTGCGCTTCTCCGCCTGATCATCGGATCACGAACTGCCCCTTCGCCTGGTCCGACGTCCCGTTTCCCAGGTCGGTGACCTCCACGATCAGGGTGTACCTGTCCTCGGGAAGAGCATTCGTGTCGATGGCGATATGGCGGCTCACCCGGCGCGAGCGCGTCTCCGAACGGAACGTCTGTCCCACCCCCGACTCGAGTTTCCCTTAGCTGCTCCCGCCGAAGAAACTGATGAAATGGGTCACTTTCGATCCGTAAAGAGTGTACTTCACTTCGTAGAGTCCCCTACCCCCTTCCGAGTTCCAGAGGTTGTAGATTTCGAAGTAGATGTTCACATCCTCCCCCGGTTCGTAGATCCTGAGCGGGCGCGGCACGATGCGAAAGCCGTTTCGGAGGAACGCGCCGTCGGCACGCTTGTCGCGCGTCACGGAAGCGGCGAAGACGATATCGCTCAGGAGCACCTCATCGCCCCGGAAATCACGCGCCTTCACGGTGGTTTTCAGCAGTCCGTGGTTCTGGGACCGCGTATCCACCACGCTAAGCGCCATCTCGTACGTGCCGGGCGGTACGGGAAGGGAATCGGTCGTGATGAGCCAGCCGTCGTTTCCCGCCATCGGGTCGCGGTCGTGCAGTATATTCGCCACGCTCGTATCGACGAGATCGTATTCGCCGTCAAATAGTGCGATCCTCCTTTGGATCGTGGCCCGTTCGATTCCCTCGATCGGTTCGAAATCGATTTTTTCAAGAGGCACGAGAAAACCGATGAACAACTCGGGGGTCCCGTCCGGCCCGGCGAGGTTCGACACGTCGAAGAGGAAGGGAAACTCCTCTCCTTTTTCGTAGTCGTACGTGTTGATCTCCGGCACCTCGAGAAAGCGATGAAGCCCCGTATCGAGCATCTTCCTCGCCCGTTCCGGATCGAGTTCGTAATCGTTCACTTCGAGAAAACGGTCGAAAGACTCCTCGAAATCGAGATCGGTATCTTCCTGCATGCCGCTGTCTTCCCGGAGCCGGCCGTCATACGAACCGATATTGGAATACCTCTTCGACGGGTCGAGGGCGATTTCGTAGTACTCCTTGAGATGGTAGTCGAGGAACCAGACGATCATGTCCTTGTAGATCCACAGCTCCCTGGGCGGATCGATCCCCTCGTGAAGCGAGACGCCCCCGGGAATCGTCTCGATCCGGTCCGGCCGGCCGAACCGGATCCACGTGCGCGCCCGATCGTCCCATATGAACCGGCCCTTCCGGTCGCGGAAGCGCGCCAGCGCCTGGCGGACCCTTTTCACATGTTCCATCTCCCGCTCGTTCTTCGCCGTCGTGGGGGTCGGATCGTTCCGCGTCCAGAAACGCCGGCGCCAGTCCCCCTTCTTCTCTTCCGGAACCGCCTCGTAGTCCTTCCGGGCGGTCTCGTCGAGAAGAACGGTGAAGAACCGGTCATCGCTCGGATCGGGGTCGGGGCCGGCCGAGGCGGGAGCGGCCGGCCGCGCGAGAAGAAACATGACAAGAAGCATCGCCGATCGGATTCGATTCATGATCACCATCTTCCGGGCGGCACCCGATCGGGCGACCGCCCCACGGGGCGGGACGGGCTCGGTTCAGCCACTATACCACCCCTTTTCCACGCCGCAATCCGATACCTCCGTATGGTAACCTTTTCCCGTAAGACTACGCCCCACGACGTGGAAAGGAGGAACCTGTGTTTCACGGATCGAAGGTCGCCATTCTCATCACGTTGCTCTCCCTGTCGTGCGGAAGAGAGCCGGAGAATCACAACCTGCTTCTTATCACCCTCGACACGACGCGCGCCGACCATCTCGGCTGTTACGGCTACTTCAGAGACACGACGCCGAACCTGGACGCGCTGGCGAAGAAATCGATTCTCTTCGAAAACTGTTTCACTCCGGTGGCGACGACCTTTCCATCACACCTCTCACTCATGACGGGGGCGTACCCGCTCGAACTCGGCGTCCTTGCGAACTCGAGCGTGGCGAAACGACGATTCCGTTCTACGCCCCTTCTTCCGACCTACGCGGAGACGGCGGCGGCGGCGGGCTACCGCACGGCCGCTTTCATCAGCGCCACGCCCCTCAAGAAACACACCGGAATCAACACGGGGTTCGAGACCTTCGACGAGCCCGAAGGAGCGCAACGGCGGGCCGAGGAAACGGTGACACGAGCGATCGAGTGGCTTCGCGGCGCGGGCGACAGGCCGTGGTTCGTGTGGGTTCACCTGTTCGATCCACACGCCCTCTACGATCCGCCTCCCCCTTGGAACACCCGTTTCCGCATGGATGACGATATGCTCGTCTACCTGTCGGAGCGGCGATTCATCAGCGGCACGGTACGGCATGGGGAAAAGGAGATTCCCACCACGGACGTGATGAACCTGTACGACGGGGAGATTGCCTACATGGACTCCCAGATCGGTCTGCTTCTCGACGCACTCGACGACACCGGCCTGTCGAGAAGCACGGCCGTTGTCGTCGTCGGAGATCACGGCGAAGCGGTGGGGCAGCACGACCAGTGGCACCATGGATCGATCTGGGACGAACAGCTTCGTGTTCCTCTCCTTTTCAGCCTTCCCGGCGGGGACGCGGAGCGGATCAAGTCGCTCCTCTCGGAAGCGGATGTCTTTCCCACGCTCCTCGCGATCGACGAGAAACTCCCCTCCGGCTCCTTCGGCCGGACCGGCGGAGGAAGGGACGCGCTCACCCGCAAGGCGAAATGGGTGGTCGGCACGGCGAGCACGCGACAATCGGAAAACCCGGACGAGGCGAGGCTTTTTTCGCTCACCGGGATGCGGTGGAAACTGGTGCACCCCGTAGACGGCAAGGATCAGCTCTTCGATCGGAAGAAGGATCCCCACGAACTTCGCGATCTCGCCCGAAACGACCGCGACCGAGTCGAAGCGATGAGGAAGGAACTCGAAAAGATCGTCGCCGATCGGCGCGCCGTCGCTTCGCGCCTCGCCGAACCGCGCGACCGCGCATCGCACGATGCCCCGGGTCCGGCGGTGCGAGAAGAGCTCAAGTCGCTCGGCTACGTCGACTAGAGAGTCTCGCATAAATAGTTGACGATTCGGATCGAACGTGCTATATTTAAAGATCGAAAGCGGCACGAGGAGATCTGCAACGACGGCGGCGACGTGCGGGTCGGCTTTTTGTGAGTGGTTATTCTCAGGCGGAAGTAGCGCGGCAGGTTGAGGTATCCCGCACAACGGTCATGCGATGGTATCGGGCGTGGGAGGAATCA
>JAJRWB010000018.1 GCA_024276995.1 Candidatus Eiseniibacteriota bacterium
CCCGGTCCGCAAAGTCCGCGAAGGAGTGAGCAGAAAAGACTTTTCCTTCTTTTCTCAATTGAGTAGTATTACGCCACCAATCGTGATGAAAGGACGGATATGAGCGATCGGTCATGGCAGAAGTCATACGACGATGCCGTTACCCCCGAGATCGATTTCGAAGAGACTGTGCTTCACGGGTTTCTCGCCCGCTCCGCCGCCCGCTTCCCCGACGCGCCGGCGATCCCCTTCATGAACCGCACCCTCGCCTTCCGGCAGCTTGCCGCCGACGTCGACCGTTTCGCCTCCTCGCTTGCCGCCCTGGGTGTGAAGAGGAACTCGAAGGTGGCGATCCACCTGCCGAACGTGCCGCAGACGGTGATTTCCATCATGGCCGTGCTGAAACTGGGCGCCCAGGCGGTGATGACCAATCCACTCTATGTGCGGCGCGAGATCGAGCACCAGTGGAATGACGCCGGCGCGGAAACGGCGGTGACCACCGATTTCCTCTACGATCAGAAGCTGAAGAGCCTTCGGGATAAACTCCCCGTGAAGAACTACATCGTGGCGTCGATTCCGGAATACCTCAAGTTTCCGCTGAACCTGCTCGCGCCGCTCAAATTGAAGAAAGCGGATCCGCCGCTCTTCGCCAATGTCGAGCGGGGGGAGGGCGTGCACTTCTTTGGCGAACTGGTCCGTGGCGCCTCCGGGAAGGCGCCCGACGTGGAAGTCGATTTCGACGATATCGCGCTTCTTCAATACACGGGCGGAACGACGGGCGTCTCGAAGGGGGCGATGCTCACCCACCGAAACCTCTCGTGCAACGTGCAGCAGATCGCGTCGTGGTTTCCCAACGCCGTTCCGGGGGAGGAGGTTCTCCTGGCGGCGCTCCCGTTCTTCCATATCTTCGGTCTCACGGTGTGCATGATGTGGGCTCAATACCTATCGGCGGCGGTGGTGCTCGCTCCGAATCCGCGCGACGTAAAGGCACTGATCGGGGCGATTCGAAAGCACAAGGTGACCCTCTTCCCGGCGGTTCCGGCCATGTTCAACGCCATCAACCAGTATCCGGGTATCGAGAGAATAGATATTTCGAGTATCAAGAGCTGTTTCTCGGGATCGGCGCCTCTTCCCCTATCGGTGCTCCAACGGTTCGAGGAACTCACCGGTTGCCGGATCGTGGAGGGGTACGGACTCACCGAGACATCACCCGTGACCCATGTCAATCCGCTCATGGGTGTGCGCAAGGTGGGAACCGTGGGAATCCCCGTTCCCGGCACCGACATCAAGGTGGTCGATCCGGCGGACCCCGCGAAGGAAGTCGAGCAGGGGGAAGAGGGGGAACTCCTCGTCAAGGGACCCCAGGTAATGAAGGGATACTGGAACAATGAGGAGGAAACGGCGGCGACGTTCTCCGGCGAATGGTTCCGAACCGGCGATCTCGTCGCCCTCGACGAGGACGGTTACTGCCTCATCGTGGGACGTAAGAAGGATATGATCATCGCGAGCGGCTACAACATCTATCCCGACGAAATCGACCAGGAGCTGATGTCCCACCCCGCAATCCTCGAGTCGTGTACCATCGGTGTGCCCGACCCGAAGAGGGGGGAGTCGGTGAAGGCGTTCGTGGTGCTCAAGCCGGGGCGGAAGGCGACGGTGGAAGAACTGGAAGAGTATCTCCGCGACCGCCTGGCGGCGTACAAGGTGCCGAAGATGATCGAGTTCCGCGACGAACTCCCGAAAAGCTCAATGATGAAACTCCTCCGACGGGAACTGCGCGACGAAGAGCTCGAAAGACTCGATCTCAACGAAGATTGACGGGAGTGGTGCCGGCGTCCTTCGTGGCCGGCGGTTTGCCGCACTTCCGGAACACGCAACTGTTTGCTCCACGAAGGGAATCAGGTTTCCGTCACCATATCTCTCCTCAGCGGAAGAGCTTCTAGATGCCGCCCCAGCTCGTCTCTTCGGTCTGTGTCGGGGCTCCGGTGCAGTAGCGGACGACGCGGAGGGCATCAACCCAGGTTTTATAGGTGTATCCATATTGCGCATAGTCCTGATACGAATGGACCCAAACATTGTTTGGCGAATAGACATACGTCGTGCTCGACCAGAAACTCGGGAAGATGTTCCCGAAGATCGGATCGATCTCCCAGCTGCTCTGGTAGAGGGGAGGCTCTGTAGTTCCTTCAGGTTCGGCATCCGCCAGTCGTCGTGGCCTCCCCAGTGGAGGGTGTCGGCGAGCTGAAGGGCCTGCTGCCAGTTCATTTTGGGAAACGCGGCCTGTGTCCATTCCAGCTCTGTGTTGTTGTCGATCACCGTCTCCTGTCCCGGAATATCCGTAACGAGCGTGTAGGAGAAAGCGTTGTAAGCCGTTTCCGCGTCCTGCCCCGGAAAGCCGACCGCCGGGCAGGGGACGGGCCCCTGGTTGTCGTAGCACTCGGTCTGGCCGGTGGCGGGGAGGGTGCATTGAGCCCAAACCGGGTTCGCAAGCACGGCCGGAACCAGAAGGATGAACACCGCGAAAAACCAAGCCTTTTCTATATGTATAATTCGTTTCATTTGACAACCCTTCCTGATGCTCTGCCTCGCTTCCATCGATCGGTCGTTTCCCGGTTCCTCGATTCTTCGGATCATTTCTACCGGAGGATGACGAGCTTCCCGCTCGCCCTCTTGTCGGCCGACCGGAGGACGTAGAAATAGACGCCGGAAGAGACACGGCCGCCGCTGTCACTCGTGCCGTTCCAGGAAACGGTTCCCCGATGCTCACCGAGATCCCATGAACGGACATTCCTCCCTCGAATATCATAGATGGCGAGACTGGCCGGAAGCGACTGACCGGACGGGATGGCGTACGCAATCGACGTACCGGTCGCGAGGGGGTTCCGGCTGAGCAGACGAACCGAAAGACCTCCGTTCACGGCAGCATTGTCTCCTTCGGCGACGGAAGTCGCTCCTTGAGAATCGAGGAACTCGATCGTATGGGTTCCCGCCGAAAGCGGACATACGAACGTGCCGGCGCCGTCCGGCGGCCAAGGAGAACCGTCGATGGCGACGGCGGCCACGCTGCTCGGGAGGCCGGCTATTCTCAGAGTGGTGGCCGAATCGGCCACGACGTATCCATTCGGATCGTAAAGATAGAGATCGATCCGGTTGTCGGCATCGAACGAATAGCTGGAAATGGTCAGGCTCTCCATTCGGGCGGCAAAGAAGTGGGATGTTGTTCCCTCCGATCCCTTCCAGGCGACGATCTTCGCGTCGGTTCGGAGGGTATCGTAAAGCATGAACGTGTCGCTTATCGATCGGTTCGTGAGCACGCTCCACGGATAATTGCCGAAGGAGATTCCCACACCGTTGGTCGCCGTGATAGGTGTCGGTACGAGCGAGTCGGCGAGGGCATCCCTGGCCTGGAGGAACGTGAAGAACTGGACGTTGTTCTTCGCCGTGTCGTTGCTGACTTCGAGGAACTCCGAGGGGATCGTGTCTTGAGAGACGAGGTGAGTGTCGAGAACGCCGGTGACCGAAGCGGCGGGGGGGTCGAGAATCCAGGCATCCATCTCCCCCTGGCGGGTGTAGGTGTGGCCCGGCCCCTGGGCGGCGCTCACGAGGTAGTGCCTGTCCGAAGTGATCGCGACGATGGAATCACGGACACTGGCGTTCAGGAGCCAGGAGTAGGTGTGAGCATCGTCGGAGCGGAGATCGTCGACGATGAAGAAGTAGTCGGGGCGGAGGAAGAGGACGTGACGATCGAAACGGGTGATGTGGCGGTCGGTAGCCGGAGGGCGTAGAAGATTGTACGCCACCTTCGCATCCCCGCGGACGTAGAAGAGGGTGTCGGCATCGAGAACGCTGTTGAGGTGGAGATTCTCGAGCGCCGCCGGGTGGTTCTTTGGATACCAATTCTCTTCGTCCCCGTACTGTCCCACGCCATCGATCAGGATCGTGTTGTTCGTCTCCGATCTCTTGACGGTTCCTTCCCCTCCCATGTAGCTCTCCTCGAACGCCTGCCAGTCACCGTGGCCGTAGATCAGGAAGCCGTTGGCATCGCCGTCATCGTGGCCGTCGTAGCCGACATGCCAGAGTTGGTGTGCGTGCGCCTTGTGCCCCCCCACTACACCGCAGCGCATGTAGAAATGGACATCGTTCTCTCCCCAGCCGCTCTTCGCGACGACCACTTCCTGGTCGGGGAAATAGTGCGAAAGGGGAAGATTTCCCGCCGGGTCTACCGGATGCAGGTCAGCGACGGGAGTCGATCCCCAGGCGAGCATGCTCCCCCCGCAGACGATAACCCCTTCGAAGGTCGTGAAGGAGCCGTCTCCCAGGTCGATGTTGAACCAGCCCGACTGGCCGAGATCGCCGAGAAGCGTCCCGCACGAGTCGGCGGAGGTCTCCACGAACTTGAGGTCGGCGACCTTTTCGTCGGTATGGATCGGCGTGGAAAGGCCGAAATCGGTCGCCTGGAGGAGGAGCCAGGTCGAGTCGGCATTCGGCTCCACGGCGGTCTTCGTC
>JAJRWB010000001.1 GCA_024276995.1 Candidatus Eiseniibacteriota bacterium
GTAGCGCTCAGAAAAGATGGAGGAAGCTCAATGGATATCAGCTTCTGGTCAAAGTTATCAAGGGTGTGAAGTTTGTCGATGGTGTCGAGGAGGTCGCCGCCTGAAATGTCATACACAACTCTTGACCATAGCTCTCTACGAGGAGTGTTTGGGCGCTACACTGAGCGGGATTGCGCAGAATGTTGGACAGCAGCTCAAATATTCCAACCTTGCGGACGGGCATTCCCACACGACAATCAAACGCGCGTTCGATCTTCTGTGCAAGGCGCGCGTGCTCACGCGCTTTCCTTCTGCGTCCCCTCCTCCTCCCCCTTACGACAGATCGACGTCCTCACCGTCGCGGTCCGCTTCCATCTCTTTCATGCGGAGCCACTCCTCGTCGACGAGGACTTCGCGCGCCTTCGAGCCTTCGAAGGGGCCGACGATGCCCGCCTGCTCGAGGAGGTCGACGAGGCGCGCCGCGCGGGAGTAACCGACGCGAAGCCGTCGCTGGAGGAGGGAGACCGAACCCTGGCCGGAGCGGATCACGATGCGCGCCGCCTCGTCGAAGAGTTCGTCGCCGAGGGGGGACAGCGGATCGCCCGGACCGCCGCTCCCGCCGCCCGAAGGCTCGTCCTCCAGAATCACGGTGGCGCGGTTCTTCGGCTGGTAGCCTTGCTCCTTGAGGAAGGTGACGATGTCGTCGCTCTCCTCGGTGCGGATGAACGCGCCGTGGATCCGGTTGATCTCGGGACGGCCCGCGAAGACGAAGAGCATGTCTCCCTTGCCGAGGAGCTTCTCGGCGCCGTTGTTGTCGAGAATCGTTCGCGAGTCGATCTTCGACGCCACCTGGAAGGCGATGCGCGACGGGAAGTTCGCCTTGATCACCCCGGTGATCACGTTCACCGACGGGCGCTGCGTGGCGAGCACGAGGTGGATCCCGACGGCGCGCGCCATCTGCGCAAGACGGGCGACCGAGTCTTCGATCTCCGCCGGCGCGGTGAGGATGAGATCGGCGAACTCATCGATCACGATCACCAGGTAGGGGAGCGGTTCGAGGGTGATCCCTTCCTCCTGGATCTCCTGGCTCGCCTGGAGCTTCTCGAGGGAACCGTTGTAGTCGTTCACATTCCGAACGCCGACCCGGGCGAGGAGCTTGTAGCGCCTTTCCATCTCGAACACCGCCCAGCGGAGCACCCGGGCCGCTTCCGTAGCATCGGTCACCACGGGCGTCAGCAGGTGGGGGATTCCATTATACATCGTCATTTCAAGCATCTTAGGATCGATCAGGAGGAGGTGGACCTCCTCGGGCGACGCGCCGTAGAGGAGGCTCGTGAGGATCACGTGAATGGAGACCGATTTTCCCGCCCCGGTGGCGCCCGCGATCAGGAGGTGGGGCATCTCGTCGAGGGCGGTGCAGAACGGCTTCCCCGAAATATCCTTCCCGAGCGCGACGGCGAGCTTGCTCCTTTGCTCCTCGAACTCGGGCGAGGTGAGCACATCGCGGAGGTAGACCATCTTCATCTTCGGGTTCGGGATCTCGACGCCGACGGCGCCCTTCCCCGGGATCGGCGCGACGATCCGGATCCGCTTCGCCCGCATGACGAGGGCGAGGTCGTCGGCGAGGTTGGCGATCTGCTGCACTTTCACGCCGGGCGCCGGCTCGAGTTCGAACCGGGTGATCACCGGCCCGGGATGGACTTCGATCACCTTGGCACGCACGCCGAAATCGGCGAGCCGCTGTTCGAGTCGCGCCGACTGTTCGAGGAGATAGTCCTCCTCGACGGGCGGTTCGCTGTTCCCTCCCTCGCCGAGGAGAGAGATCGGCGGGAAGAGGTACTCCTTCTCCCCCGCCGGCGCGTCGGGCCGCTTCAGGATCCGCGGTGAGCGCATTTTCCGCGCCGGCGCCGGCTTGACGATGTGGGGCGGTTTCGCCGTCGGGTCTTCGTCTCGGTCCGCCGTGGCTTCGTCGGTATCCGCCTCGTCATCCTCCTCTTCCCACGCCTCCTCTTCGGTCTCCCCGTACGGTTCATCCTCTTCTTCGCACATCTCTTCCTCATCGCCCGCGGTGTCGGTCCGTCCGAACCGTTCGCGCACCTCTTCGACCACCGCCTCGCGGACGCGCATGAAAAGCACGAGCGCCCGGGCGAGCACGGCGCCGGCGGTCTCTTTCAACCGCACCGCGCCTTCCCGCCACCGGATGCTTTTCAGGCGGGGGATCGTGATGTCGTAGAGCCAGATCAGCATGACGAGGAGGAAGGTCACCGCCAGGAGGGAACTCCCCACGGCGCCGAAGTTGCGGTCCGCAACGGAGAAGAGCGCCGCGCCGAGCGATCCGCCGGCGGCGAGCCGGTGGTCGGGGCCGATAAGGCCGGTGGAGAACGACAAGACCGACCAGGTGACGAGTACGGCGGCGGCGGCGAGAAGGAAACGCCCCGCCGAGCGGAACGTGGCGCCGGAAACGCGGTTCCAGCCGAAGCGCATCAGCAACAAAGGGATCGTCCAGGCGCCGACTCCGAGGAGGTCGAGGAGGAAACGGGAGATCATCCGGTTGACGCGGCTCGTGGCGGCGGCCGGCTCACCCGCCGTGTTCTGGAGGAGTCCGAGGCCGACGAGAAGGCTGAGCGAGATGAGGAGCACGCCGAGGATCTTCTGCTCCCGGTCGATCTCCCTGGGCGGTTCCTCCCTCTTTCCGGGAATTCGCTTCGCCATCAGCGTCTCCCTTCCAGGAACCTCCCTTTCAGTTCCCGGGCGTTCTCTTCCCAGTCGCCGGTTCGCCAGAGCGCGGAGATCACGGCGATGCCGTCGAGGCCGAGCCTCCCCGCCTCATGCGCGGTCGCCGCGCCGATGCCGCCGATGCCGACCACGGGAATCGGCGACCTCTCCCGGATCCGGCGGATCACGTTTCGTTCGAGCGGAACGAGGTCTCCCTTGGTGGACGAACGGAAGAGCGGACCCACACCGGCGTAGTCGGCGCCCCGGTCCGCCGCCGCTTCCACCGCCTCCGCCGAGCGCGCCGTGGCGCCGATCACGGCGCCGTCGCCGAGAAGCCGGCGCGCCTCGGCGACGGGAAGATCATCGTCCCCGACGTGGACCCCGTTTGCGCCTGAAAGAAGCGCCAAGTCGACCCGGTCGTTGACGAGAAAAGCCGTGTTCGACCGGCGGCACGCATGCGCCGCCTCGCGAACGTATCGTATCCAAAATGAAACGGCAACCCTTTTCGCCCGCACCTGGACGCACGTGGCGCCCCCGCGGACGACCGCTTCGATGGCGCGGGAAAGTTCGTTCAGGGAGAGACAGGACGGGTCGACAATGGCCATCAGGGTCGGGTCGATCATCTTCGTCCGCGCTTCAGGAAGCCTGGCTCTCCCTCGCCTCAGGGGAAGATTGCATCTCGTCGACGAAACGGACGTTCACATTCCCCTCGACGAAGCGGGGGTGGTCGAGAACTTCCAGGTGGAAGGGGATCGTGGTGGCCACCCCCTCGACGACGAATTCCGAAAGGGCCCTCTTCATCCGCGCGATCGCCTCGGGCCGATCGGCGCCGTGGCAGATCACCTTCGCCACGAGGGAATCGTAGTGGGGAGAGACGACATACCCCTGGTAGCTGTGGGTGTCGACCCGCACTCCCGGTCCGCCCGGCACATGGAAGCTCTGCACCACTCCCGGCGACGGGAGAAAGCCCCGGTCGGGATCCTCGGCGTTGATCCGGCACTCGATGGCATGGCCGGTGAGGTGGATATCGTCTTGTGTGAAGGGGAGGTGCTCGCCGGCGGCGGAGGCGATCTGCGCCTTCACCAGGTCGATGCCGGTGACCGCCTCGCTCACCGGGTGCTCCACTTGGATCCGGGTGTTCATCTCCATGAAGTAGAAGTTCCCATCCTCGTCGAGAAGGAACTCGATCGTGCCGGCGCTTTGGTAGCCGACCCGCTTCGCCCCGAGAATCGCCGCCCTGCCGATCGCGTCACGGAGCGTATCGTCGATGGCGGGCGAAGGCGATTCCTCGATCAGCTTCTGGTGACGCCGCTGCATCGAGCAGTCCCGCTCACCGAGGTGGACCACATGGCCGTGCCGGTCGGCGATGAGCTGTACCTCGATATGCCGCCCCGCCTCGATCATCTTCTCGAGGTAGATCCCCGGGTCGCCGAACGCCGCTTCCGCCTCCGTCCGCGCCGCCTGGAAACCGTCGGCGAACGAGGCGTCGTCCCACGCGATGCGCATCCCCTTTCCCCCGCCTCCCGACGCCGCCTTGATCATCACCGGGTAGCCGATCTCCCGTGCCGCGCGCAGGGCGTCGGTATCCGATTCGACGAGCCCCTCCGTCCCGGGGATCACCGGCACGCCCGCCTCGATCATCGTCCGCCGGGCGGCCGCCTTGTTCCCCATCCGCCGGATCACGTCGGCCGACGGACCGATGAACCGGATGTCGCACGACTCGCAGATCTCGGCGAAGCGCGCGTTCTCCGCGAGGAAGCCGTAGCCGGGGTGGATCGCGTCGGCGTTGGTCACCTCCGCCGCCGCGATGATGCGGGGGATGTTGAGATAGCTCTCCGTCCCCGGCGGCGGTCCGATACAGACGTCTTCGTCGGCGAAGCGCACATGCAGGCTGTCCCGGTCCGCCTCGGAGTAGACCGCCACCGTGGCGACGCCCAGCTCCTTGCAGGCGCGGATGATGCGCAGCGCGATCTCCCCCCTGTTGGCGATCAGTATTTTTTCGAACACCGTCGAATCCTCCCGGATACCGTTCCGTGCCCCGCGGCGAGGTCAAGACCGGGACCGGGGGGCGTTCGGCCCGCTCCCGGTCACGATGGCGGAATCTCTCCCTTCGAACACATTCCACGTTTTGTCGGATGTCGCCTCGATCCCACGGACCCTCAGGTCGAACTCGCTCGGGTTCGATGCGTGGGCGAGGGCGTCCTCGAAGGAGATCATCTCCTCCTTGTAAAGACGCATGAGCGACTGGTCGAACGTCTGCATCCCGTATTCCGTGAATCCCTCCTGGATCGCGGTTCGGATGAGCGACGTCTTCTCCGGCTCGATGATATAATCTTTGATGGCCGCGGTGCAAATGAGGATTTCCGCCGCCGGCACGCGGCCGTTCGATTTCGCCCTCCGGACGAGCCTCTGGGAGATGATCGCCTGGAGCGATGAGGCGAGGAGAAAACGAATCTCCTTGTGCTGGTGGGGCGGGTAGAACGAGATCACCCGGTTCACCGTCTGCATCGCGTCGATCGTATGGAGCGTCGTGAGGACAAGGTGACCGGTGTTCGCCGCCGTCAGGGCGATCGACATCGTCTCTTCGTCCCGGATCTCGCCGATGAGGATCACATTCGGGTCCTGCCTCAGGACGTGCCGGAGCGCCGCCGCGTAGGTCGGCGTGTCCTCGCCCACCTCCCGCTGCACGATGAACCCCTTCTTATCGCCGTGGAGGTACTCGATCGGATCCTCGATGGTGATCACCTTCGAGTTCTTCTTTTCATTGATGATGTCGATCATCGCCGCGAGGGTGGTCGACTTGCCGCTTCCCACCGTGCCGGTGACCAGGACGAGCCCCCTCGGCTTCATCGCGATCTCCTCGAGCACGGGAGGCATGTGGAGCTCGGCGATCGTCGGGATCACCATGGGAACGCAACGGAAGGTCATGGCGAGACTTCCCCGCTGGGTGTGGATGTTTCCGCGGAACCGCGCGACGCCCGGCACCATGAGGGCGAAATCGATGCCGAGTTCGCTGTCGAGCGTCTTCCTCTGGTTCTCGTCGAGCGCCTGGGAGGCGAGGTCGACGAGATCCTCCTCGTCGAGGGGGCCGATGTCGGAGCGTTTCAGTTCGCCGTCGATGCGGAAGACGGGGGGCGCATCGACTTTCAGGTGAAGGTCGGACGCCCGGAGGGTCACCATTTCCTTGAGAAGCGCGTTCAGATTGATCATAAGGGCCATCTCCCCGGCATCCGCCCGGGAGCCGGCCTTAGAGGCTCTGGGCGGGAGTCAGGAGCATGAGAGTCTGGCCGAATTCGACCGGTTCTCCATTCTCCACGAGTATTCTCACGACGCGCCCGTCGGTTTCCGCGCGGATCTCGTTCATCAGCTTCATCGCTTCGACGATGCAGACCACCTGGTCGCTGTGCACCGTGTCCCCCGGCCGGACGTACGGATCGGCGTCGGGCGCGGGCGCCGCGTAGAAGGTGCCCACCATGGGGGACTGCACCGGAACGAGACCGGTGATATCCATCTCGTCGTCGGGCGCGCTTTTCCCTTCCATCGAAGTATCGGACGCACCGAGAGAAGGTACAGCCACAGGCGGCGCCGGAGGCGCCGGCGCGCCGGCCACGGCGTGAGACTTTTTCGAAATTCGTACCTTTTTTCCCCAGTGGGAGATCTCGATCTCTTCGATGTCGCTCTCTTCGACCATGCGGATCAGTTCTCGCAGATCTTCGTTCCTCATGGCGCCGTGCCCCCCTGCTAAGAGACCCGCTCCACGTAGCTGGAGCTTCGCGTGTCGACCTTGATCACCGTTCCCTCCTCGAGAAAGAGAGGCACCTGGACGACGGCGCCCGTTTCGAGGGTCGCCGGTTTCGTGCCGCCCGAGGCGGTGTCGCCCTTCACACCCGGATCGGTTTTCACCACTTTCAGCTCGACGAACGTCGGGAACTCGTGGGAAATCGCCTTGCCGTCGTGCATGAGCACGTCAATATACATCTCCTCCTTGAGGAACACAACCGAGTCGCCGAGGAACTCCTTCGTCAAGGAGATCTGGTCGTACGTCTCGGTGTTCATGAAGTGGTACTCGTCGCCGGATGAATAGAGGAACTGCATCGACGTTCTCTCGAGGCGCACGTTGTCGAATTTCTCCCCCGCCCGGTACGTCCTGTCGATCACCGCGCCGGAAACGACGTTCTTCAGCTTGAGCCTGACGAAGGCGCCCCCCTTGCCCGGTTTGACGTGCTGGTACTCCTGGACGGAGAAGAGATGGTTGTCGATCTGGAGAACCATCCCCGGCTTCACTTCCGTCGAGTTGATCATGATGTCGGACCCTTTCTCTCCACGGCGGCACGGATCGCCCGGATCGCGAGAAGATAGCTCTCCTTCCCGAAACCGAGGATCTTGCCGGTCACGATATCTTCGAGCACCGAGCGGTGCCGAAAACTCTCTCTAGCATAAACATTGGATAGATGCACTTCCACCACGGGACATTCGAGGGCGGTGACGGCGTCGCGGATCGCCACGCTCGTGTGCGTCCAGGCGCCCGCGTTGATCACCACGCCGGCCGCGCCGGAGCCCTCCCGGTGAATCGTCTCGATCATCTCTCCTTCGATATTCGTCTGGCGGATCTCCACGTCGAAACCGAGTTCGGCGGCGAGGGCTCGGATCTCGCCGTTGATCGCCTCGAGCGTGTCGCTTCCGTACCAGCGCGGTTCGCGCGCACCGAGACGATCGAGGTTCGGCCCGTGCAGAACCACGATTGTCCCGAGGCTCTTGCGGCTCAAGGAATCATCCCCTCAAGGTCAGGCGACGCCGATCTTCCGTTCGAGCGTCCGGATCCTCTCGCGGACGTCTTCACGATTCGGCTGAAGGGTGAGGACGCGCCGGTAGATGGCGAGCGCCTTCTCGAAGAACCCCTGGCTCTCGTATACCTCGGCCATGGAGTGGGTGAAGAACGCGATCTCTTCGCCGAAATCGATCTCCTCCTCGACATCGTCCGGGAGGGCGATCGCCGGCGATTCGACCGGCTTCCCCGTCGTTCTCCGGTACGACTCGCCGAGCCGCTGCGCGGCGATCCGGTTACCCGGGTCGAGGTGGATCACCTCCCGGTACTCGCCGAGCGCTTCGTCCTCGCGCCCGGCCGCCTCGAGGGCCATGCCGCACAGGAGGTGTCCCGTGGAGTGGTTCGGGTGATGCTCCAGCCCGCGGCGGCACACTTCGAGCGCTTCGGCCGCGTTTCCTTCGTCGAGGCGGACCTGGGCGAGCGCCACGAACGAGAGCGCCGCCGGGTCGGCTTCCAGGGTCTTCGCGAGACGGTCGCCGGCCTCGGTCGGACCGGTCTTCAGACGAGGCTGCATGATCGTCACCTCCGGGGGGAACAGATCTCCCGGAATCCCTTCCGTAAGGACGCCCTCCCCACTGAATCGACGAGGCTAGCAGAGCCGATACCTCGTGTCAATACGATTCTTAGCTCGCCGCGCTCCACCTTCTTGTCGCGGCGTACGAGTCGGAGATGGTCGGGCGGATTCGCCCGGACGCCGCCGGTGGGAAGTTCGAACGATTCGAGAAGCGCCCTGAGGCGCGCCGTCTCGTGTCGGTCCATCCGGCCGGTATCTTCCGCCACCACCGAGGCGGCCACCATGCCGAGGGAGACCGCCTCGCCGTGGAGATAGCGCCGGTAGCCGGTCGCCGTCTCGACGGCATGGCCGAAGGTATGGCCGAAATTGAGGTGCGCCCTCTTCCCCTTGGTATCCCTTTCGTCGTCGAGAACATACTCTTTCTTGAACCGGCAGCACCGTTCCGCGACCCGCCCGGCGACCCACGGCTCGGCGGCGACGAGAGCTCGGCGATTCCTTTCGAGCCATGTGAAGAACCGTCCGTCCCGGATCATGGCGTATTTCACCACCTCGCCGAGTCCCGACCGGTACTCCCGCGCGGGGAGGGTGGCGAGCGTTTCCGGGTCGATCAGCACGAGGGCGGGCTGGTGGAACGCGCCGACGAGGTTCTTTCCCCCCCGGAGGTTGATCCCCGTTTTTCCGCCCACCGACGAATCGACCTGTGCGAGGAGGGTGGTGGGGATCTGCACCACGGCGATCCCCCTCAGCCAAGTGGCGGCGGCGAAACCGGCGAGATCGCCCGTCACCCCTCCCCCGAGGGCGACGACGGCGTCCCCCCTGTCGATCCGGTTCTCCAGGCAACTGCGGTGGATCCGCGCGACGTTCGCACCGCTCTTCGAACGCTCCCCCGCTGGAAGGACGATCGAAGAGACACGAAACCTTCCGGCGGCGAGCGAACGGACCAGGCGCTTTCCGTATAAAGGATAGACGTTCTCATCCGAAACGACGAGGAGCCTCCCCCCCGATCCGAGCACGGCGGCGATCCGCTCGCCCGCGCGATCGAGAAGGGCGTTCTCGATTTCGACGGTGTACTTCCGTTTCCCGAGGGGGATCGCCACCCTTCTCACGACGTTTTCTCGGGCGGCGGGTCGAAGGAGAACGTCTCCACCACCGATTCGAGTTCCCATAGATAGTATTTCTTCGAAAAGCCCGGGGCGTAGACGGCATAGTCGATCAGGAAGAGGCGGCTCTTCCCCGGTTCGAGAAAGGCGATCGAACGAAACGGACCGCCGATGGTGTATTTCTCGTTCTGCCAGATCCCCTCGATCCGCACCGCGTCGTGCCCCTGGAAGGGAGCGTGAAAAACGCGGACCGAGGCGCTGTCGACTTCGTCTTCGTCGGCGAAGTCCCACCCGATTCTCCGCCGGATCTCCAGGATCGCGTCGTCGGGGGGCATCTCGGCGTGCCCCTCCTCCCAGTAGACCGACACGATCCTTCCCGGCTGATCCATTTTCATGGTGAAGAATCGCTTGTCGAGGAACTGCTCGTCCTCGACGAACGGCGCGGGCATGCGGATCGTCCAGCCGTAGCGCTCGTAGATCTTCCGCGAAAGCGAGATATTCTCCCCGCGGAAGAGTAGGAAGCGCAGGATCCTCTTCCGGTTCGCCCCGAGGAAGCCGGACCGGATCCGGTCCCCCTCCTTCTTCGCGCCTTCGAGCAGGATCTTGCGATTCGCCCCCAGGAGGAACGCCGCGGTCTGTCCGACCGCCCACGGGTCGTCGATGAAGAAGAGCTTCGCCTCGGCGGAGTTTTTCGCCCGGCGGATCCTCTCGTCGCCGAGCACCTGCGTGGCGATCCGCTCCACCCGCCCCCGCTCGGAAAGATCGACCGGGAAGAGGAGATTCTTCCGGTTCTTGACTTCATCGAGTTTCCTCACCGGCCTTGGGAGAAGGACGAAGAGGGTCTCCTCCTGGAACGTGCGAAACGGGATTTCCAGCGCGTCGCTCAGCAGCGATAACACGTCGGCGTCGGCTTCCCTTTCGGAAATGACATGCACCTGTTCGTACGGGCCGAGGGCGGGGTTGCTGCTCATGTCGCAACCGGTGAGGAGAGCGGTGACGATCACGATCGGGAGAAGACGGCGCACCACCAGAGCCCCCGCGGCAGGGAGTGAGAATACGGAAACTTAGGGGGAACCGTACTATCGGGCCTGGAAGGTGTCAACCGTCCCGGAGATCGCCGCCTCACGGGTGTCATCCTGGAGACCGTCGAAGCCGTAGCCCCGCGGGTAGGGACCCTCGAGGGGAACGCCCACCGGGTCGCCCGGCCGGTGCGACCGGCTGTTCGCGTGGAGATCGGCGCGGGGCCGCGGCGGACCGTAGCGGAGAGCGACCACGTTCCCCGCCCCACGGACGGCGCCGTCGGGCAGGAAGCTCGGCCTCGTGTTCTCCACGCGGGCCACATCGGTGGCGGGCGCGGTATGGGATTCTCCCGCGGCGATCGATCCCTCGTTGCCGGGGTTTTCCCCCGAATAGCGGTTGAAGGCGAACACGGCGAACAGGACGATCGCCGCGGCGCCGAGGGGCATCGGCAAGGGGAGACGGGCGAGATCGGTCCACCACGAACCGCGCCGGCGCCCCTTTTCTTCGAGCCGGATTCGTGCGGCGAGACGGGTCTCGAACGATCCGGAGACGTCGATTTCGGGCAATTCTCGCACGGCGAGAAAGATCTTTTCGAACGACTCCCATTCGGCCCGGCAATCGCCGCATCCGCCGAGGTGGCCTTCCAGGAAGGCGGCCTCGGCACTCTCCAGTTCCCCGTCCAACCGGTCGGAGAAGAGGTCTTTCGCGTGTCTGCACTCTTTCGGTTCCATCAACCCTTTTCCTCGATACGGGACGTCAATCGCATATCCACCATAAGTACTAACCCACGAAAGGTTCGATCAGTTCCCGAAATCTCTGCCGCGCCCGGTTCATTCTCGATTTTACCGTCCCCTTGGGCATTTTCAGTATGGTGGCGATCTCCTCGTACGAAAGCCCCTGGACGTCGCGAAGGACGAAGACCGTCCGGTAACGGACCGGCAGTTTTCCGATCGCGTTTTCGAAAATCGACCTCAATTCGCGATTCTGGACATCGAGGTCCGGGCGGGCCGATTCGTCCGGGATGTCCCAAGTCGTCCGGTCGGAGTCGGAATCGCCCGCCGCCCCGAAGGCGTCTAGGGAGACGAGCTTCTTGCGTTTCGTGTTTCTAAGCTCGTTCCGGGCGACGTTGAGGGCGATCGTGTAGATCCACGTGGAGAACTTCGCGATATTCCGGTACCGGTGGGCGTTCCTGTGGACCCGGAGAAAGGTCTCCTGGACCACGTCCTCCGCCTTGTCGTAGTCCCCCACGACGCGGTAGGCGGCGCTGACCAGCCTCGACTTGAAGCGCCGGACCAGTTCGGTGAACGCCTCTTCCTCGGCGTTCTGGTAGCGGAGCATCAGCTCCTCGTCGGTTGCCTCCCGTACCGGTCCGGCGGCGCGCTCACCGGTCATCGCCTCTCTCCCCGGATGCTTCGCTCCTGAGTGACTGTGCCCCTCCACGCCGGCGGGGTGACGGGGCGATGTTACCGACCCCGCTCCCGGGAAAGCAAGCGATTCCGTTCCGTCGCTCAGCGCGGCCGGCGGCGTGAGGAAAAGAGAGAGTCGTCGAGATCGCCGTTCCATTCCTTCTCCCGGAAGCGGATCCTGACCGAACCGACGTCGGGCGGGATCGCGCCGTCCACCTCCGCGGCGTCGAGTGCGCCGGGGATGCCGCCATAGCGGTACGTCGTCTTGAGAAGCACCGTCCCGTCGGGACGGACGACTCTTCTTTCTACCAGCGAAAAGGAGATCGGTTCCACGAGGATCACCTCCCGGAGCGTTCGGGACCGTCGGAGCACGAATCTCAGCTTCCCCGTGCGCTTCTCCACGGCGGCGGCGACGAGCCGGCCCGTTTCGTAGAGCGCCGGATCGCCGGCGTACGGCGCCACGAGATACGCCGCGTCGCGCGTCAGGAGCCCATGCATGTCGATCAGGTCGTCGACCCCCATGGCGGCGGGGCGCACGAGCGGTCTCTCGTCACCGGGAAGAAGGATCTCGAGAGAGTCGCCGCGGTCGATCCAGGTGAGCGAGCCCGATCCGATGCCGAGAGGACCCGATTCCTCGAGGTCGAAACGAAGTCCTGCGCTCCTCGAGAAGAGGGCGCGGAAGCGGATGAAGTGTCTCTGCGTCCCGTATTCGGCGAGTATCGTGCCGGCGCAGCGAAACGAGCGGGTCCGCTCGCACTTACGCTTCACCGCCGCGAGGGCGGCGGCGACGACGTCGTCATCGATCGCACCGGAGGGCGTCGCGGGGCGGCGGGAGCATCCCGTCGCGAAGAGGAGCGCCGCGACGAGAAGGAGCGTCGCACGGCCGGCTCGTCTGTGCGGCCTCATCTCTCTTCGCCGACGCCGGCGAGTTTCTTCCGGAGCGGCGCGTTGTCGGGCACGTCGTCGAGGAGGGCCCTGTAGACCTGCCGCGCGTCCTCGGCTCTTCCGGCGGCGGCATACGCGTCGCCCAGGTGCTCCCGGATGACGGTGTCCCTCTCCCGGAGCGCGACCGCCCGCTCGAGTTCCGACACGGCGCGATCGTAGAGTCCTCTCTTATAGTAGATCCAGCCGAGACTATCGAGGAAGAAAGGATTCCCCGGTTCGACGGTGAGCGCCCGGCCGACAAGGTCCTCCGCTTCGTCGAGGTGAATCCCCTTATCGGCGAAGAGGTAGCCGAGATAGTTCAGACCCGATGCGTGCTCCGGTTCGATTTCGATCAGCTCGCGAAGCGTGGCGATGGCGCGATCGGTCAACCCGGCGCGGTCCTCGAGGATCCCCTTGCGGAAGAGAAAAGGAGCGGAGCGGTTCCCGAGTTTGTACGCGTCGTCGAACAGCTCGATCGCCCGTTCGTCGATCCCTCCCGCGGCATACGCGTCGCCGAGAAAGGCGAGGGCGCGCCGGCCCGAGGGGTCGATCCTCCGCGCGGCGCGCGCGGCGAGACTCGATCGCTTCGCGTCGCCGAGACGGTCGAGGGCGTACGACATTCTCGTCCATCCCCACAGATCGTCCTGGTTCTTTTCGAGGAGGCGCTGCAGCGTGGAGACCGCCTCTTCGAAGCGGCTCCGCTCGAGGCTGATCTCGACCATTCGGTAGGCGATCCTCAAGTCGGACGGGTCGGCCATCCAGAGTCGGGCGAATTCGAACTGCGCCTCATCGACCTTCCCTTCGGCGAGATACATCTCGGCGAGGTTGTTCCGGTTCTCGAGATCCATCGGTTCGAGCGACTTCAGTTCCTCAGCGAGGGGGATCGCCCGCTCCGTGTCTCCCTCCTGGAGGTAGATTCCGATCAGCCGCCTCCTCGCTTCACGGGGACGCGCCCCGAGATCGATCAGTTCCCGCCAGCGCTTCTTCGCATCCTCCCAGCGGCCTTGCGCCGAGTAGAGCCTGGCGAGGGCGAGGATGATCTTTTCGTCTCCCCCAGAAGATCGTTCCGCGGCGAGGTATTCCCTCTCCGCCGGTTCGAGTTCCCCCATCGACCAGTACCGTTCGGCGAGGGTGTAGTGGTAGGAAGGATCGTCCGGTTCCATCTCCGCGGCTTTCTCCAGCGCCCGCAAGGAGCGCCCCGGTTCGCCGGTGGAACCGTAGAGCACCGAAAGAAAATACTGCACGTCCCCCCGGTCGGGTTTCTCCTTCGCGATCGCCTCGAACTCTTTCACCGCCTCGGCGGCCCGGTCCGCGGCGAGATAGCTGCGGGCGAGCGTGGTGAGAAGGTCTCTCGTATCGGTGAGCCGGTCGAGCGCGGCACGCCCGTGGTCGATCGCCTCGTCGTACTTCCTTTCGTGGAAATAGAGCCCGGCGAGACGGCTGTGCGCATCGCCCGATTCCGGGTCGAGCCGGAGGAGTTTCTCGAACGAGCGGATCGCCTCGTCGGTTTCCCCCTCGGCCTCGTGGCGGGAGCCTTCGAGCCACAAGGCCGCCGGCGACTCGGCGGGCGCGAAGGACGCTTCGAGGGTGTCGTCCGCCCCCGGCACGGCGCCGGCGCGCGGCGCCCAGGGGGCGATCGCGACGATCACGACGATCGCCGGCATGGTGAAAGATCGCCTCATTCGTAATCTTTCCTTCCTTCGGTTTCCCACCCGCGAACCGGGAATCGGATCGACGGCTTCTGTACTGGTTATAGCAGCAGACCGCCCGCCCGGGCAAGGCGGCGGTGATTGACCGGCGGCGGCCGATAAGCTACACTGAAAATGTAGAACCGTCCACCCCTCGAAAGGTTTCCCATGGATTTCCGCTGCCGCCCGGGGCGAAGAAGGCTCGCCATAGCCGTGGCGGCGGTCGTTCCCTTCTTCCTGTCGGCGTGCTACACCATGGTGCGCCACGAAGCCTCGATGGACGTGGCGGGCGATGCGTCCCACGATGGCGGACGGGCGTGCGCGGACTGCCATTACACGAGCGAATGGCTCGGCTATTTCGATCAGCCCCTGATCTACGGCACCGCCGGCTACTACGCGTACGACTGGTGGTACGATTATTATCAGCGACCGTGGTGGTTCGACGACTACTGGTACGACGGCGGCGGGACATCGCCGGGAGAGAGCGGCGCGCGGGGAACGTCGTCGTGGACGCAGCGGCGTCTCCGCCGCGGAGAGAAACCGGCCGCCCCCTCCGGCGCCTCCGGCCCGAGCCTTTCGACGGGCGGATCGAGCGGCGTCTCCGCCGGCTCTTCCGGGCAGAGCGGATCGCCCGCCGATTCGAAAGAGAAGGAAGGACCCCATCCTTCGTACGGCAAGAAGAAACGAAACCCCAGGCGGTGATCTTCCCATGAAAAGAAGTTCAGGTATATTTCTTTGCACATTCCTGTTGGCCCGTACCGTCACCGCGGCGGGTCACCCGTTCACCGAACTCGAAATCCCGCTGCCCACGCTCACCGGAACCCACGCCCGGGCGGTCGGCATGGGGGGGGCGCAGATCGCCGTGGCGGAGGATGCGTCGGCGATGACGTGGAACCCGGCCGGACTCGCCCGGGTCCGGCGGATCGAGCTGGAGGCGACCCTTTCGGCGGACGGAGAGAAGATCGAGACCACATGGTTCGGCTCGAACGCCGATGCGACGCAGGATGAAACGCAGTTCGCGGGGCTCCACTTCCTCTACCCGTTTCCCACGTACCGCGGTTCACTCGTCTTCGGTTTCGGCATGGACCGCCTGAAGAACTTCAATCTCGAATATAAGAGGAGCGGAATGGACGGCGACGTCGCCCTTTTCGACGGCCCCGCCCTGCTCACCGACACCCAGACCCGCACCGGGAAGCTGACCGCCTGGTCCGCCGGCGTGGGGTGGGACGTGACACCGCGCCTCGCCGCGGGGATCACCGTTTCCTATCTCAAGGGAACGATCCTCGACGAACAGGATTTTCTCACCGAGGACGTCACCGGGATCGACACGACATACATTTCGGTGCGCGACAACTTTCTTCTCGACCTCGATCTTTCCGGCTACTCCGCTCTCGGCGGTGTGCTCTACCAGGCGTCCCCCAGGGTCCGCCTCGGTGCCGTGGCGGGAACGCCGAGGGTGGTCGACTTCGGGCGGTTCGAGCAGGTGCAGACACAAGACTTCCTCGAAAACGGTACCGAGGAGTTCTCTTCGGAGTCGAACATCCTCGTGGACGAGACGATCACCTTCCCCTGGTTCGTCGGCTTCGGCGCCTCGTGGAGCGCCCGGGGACTGCTCATCGCCGGCGACGTGCGTTACACCGACTGGTCGAACCTGAAAGACGAGCTGGGCGATTTCGAGCTTTTCCTCAAGCCGTACTACGGGGAGGCGACATCGGTTTCGGCGGGCGGCGAGTATCTCTTTTCCCGGATTCCACTCCGTCTGCGAGGCGGCTACGGTTATGACCCGGTTCCCTTCAACCTCACGTACTGTCCCTTCGATGAATGTCTTTCCGATGGAAGGGATCCCGCGGAAATCGACGTGGCCGTCGACCGGAACCGGCATGTTTTTTCAGCGGGGGCCGGCTACCTGTTCGGCGGTGTGTTCGCTCTCGATGTCGCTTTCGAGACCGCCCGTTTCGAGAGGGTGATCGAAAGCGATCCGGCGCTCTACTCCGAAACGAGAAGTACGAACCGGATCATCGCCACGAGCGCCTACCGGTTCTAAGCCCCCTTTTCTACGCCGCCGGCGCCGTATTCCCTCGCACGGATCAGTTCGACGAGCTGTTCATTGAGCGGCACGTCGATGCCGTGGCGCCGGGCGATCTCCACCACCTTGCCGTTGAGGAAATCGATCTCCGTCCGCCTCCCCCTTTCCACGTCGAGGAGCATGGAGCAGCGGTTCGCCGATGTTCGCAGGGCGATCGCCTCGGTCTTCGCGGCGGTGTCGAAACGATAGCCTGTCTCGGCGAAGGCGACCTTCTCGCACTCGCCGACGAGCGCTCTCATGAGCGAGCGGAGGTACGGCGACCGGACGAGACCTCCGTTCGGCAGGCCGGTCACCGCGCCGAGAGGGTTGATCGCGGCATTGATGATCAGTTTGCGCCACGTCTCCTCCTTGATGTCGTCCGCCACGGCGGCGGTAAGACCTGCGTCGCTCAGGCACCGGGCGATCTTCGCGAGGGAGGGCGGCGCGGCAGCGCCGGGCGCGAGCGGGGCGCCGATCGACGTGTGGCCCGGGCCGAACCGTTCGACCGTCCCCGGTGAGCGGAGCGCGGCCCCTTCGTAGACGACGGCGCGGACGATTCTTTCCGACGGCAACCGGCGACCGGCGACCTCGGCGTTGCCAAGGCCGTTCTGCACGAGCATCACCGTGTCCGGGAGGGGAACGAGCCGGGCGAGCTCGGCGCACGCCGCGTCGAGGTGGCACGTTTTCACCGCGACGGCGACCAGGTCCCACCGCCTCCCTTCCGGAACGGCGGTGCATGCCGCCGGGTGGAAGCGCTCGACCGTCCCCGCCGTATCGATCACGAGCCCGGTCCGGGAGACGGCGTCCATGTGCGCCTTCCTCCCGACGAGAGTCACCTCTTCGAACCGGGAGAGGAGCGCTCCGAAAAGAGAGCCGATGGCGCCGGCGCCGAAAACGAGAATGTTCATCATCCCTCCTTCGATTCGGCTCCGATCGTAGCAAGGGGGAACGGCGCCGTAAAGCGTACGCGGCGAACGGGTGCCGCACCTGTGATTGACACCGCCCGGGACAGGGGGTAAGGTGCCGCCACGACCATGCGCATCGCTCTATCCATCGACGCCGGGGAGACATGGGCGGACGAGGCCCGCTTCGTCCTGGGCCATCTGCTCGAGTCGCTCGGCTTCGACACGGTCGGTCCGGATGCCGCCGACGGCCCGGTGGTAACGGTGCGCTACGGCGGTGCACTCGGTGATCGTCGGCCGCGCGATGCGACGGTGCACATCGTTCCCGATACGCCGGCCGGCCCGGAAACGTACGAGCCGCCCGGCCCGCCGCCGCCGTTCGACATTACCGTGCGCGCCGATCTCGTTCGCGATCCCGCCGACCGGCGCGTCGTGCGCCTCCCTTTCGATCCGATCCCTCCTTGCTGGTTTCACCTTTCCCGGGCGGAGGAGGCACGCGGCGAGAGCGATTCGCTCGGCCGTTTCCGGCCGGAGGCGAGTTACCTCCACCGTCACGGCGTCCTCGACCGCCCGGTGGTGGATGAATTTGGGCTCCTCCTCCTGCGCGCATTGGAGACGGTCGCCTCGGCGGCGGGAATCGCGGGGGTGCGCAAGGGGGCGTGGCCCGGCGGCCGGCCGTTCGCGGTCGCCCTCACCCACGACCAGGACCAATCGATCCGCTGGATCAGGCGCCTCGCCCGGCGGGTGATCGAATGGGCGCGTTCCGCGCCCCGCAAGAGGAGCGCCACACTCGATCTTTTCCGGCGGAATCTTTGCGAAGGCCCGGTCGACGAGACGGTTCTGTCGAGAACCCTCTTTTCTCTCGACAGGGAAAGGGGGATCGACTCGACCTTCTTCTTCCTCACCGTGAAGCGCGACCGCTTCGGCCGGCGCTACGACGTGACCTCTCCCCCCTTCCCCCGGCTGATCGAGAGCCTTTCATCGAGCGGCTGCTCGGTGGCGCTCCACGCGAGCCTCGAGGCCTTTCGGTCGGCCGACCGTCTCCGAAGAGAGAAGGAGAAGCTCGAATCGGTGATGGAACGGGCGGTAAGCGGGGTCCGCCACCACTACCTGAACGCCCGCTTCCCCGCCACGTGGAAACTCCACGAGGAAGCGGGCTTCCTGTGGGACGCCTCGCTCGGCTACGCCGACCATATCGGTCATCGCGGGGGCACGTCGTTCCCGATGAGACCGCCCGGAACCGACCGTTTCCTCGCTTTTCCCCTCACCGTGATGGACAGGGCGTTCGTCGCGGCGGGCGCTTCGCCGAACCGCCCGGGAAGGTGGATCGAGAATGTCGCCCGCGTGGGAGGGTTGATCGATATCCTCTGGCACCCGTACTTCATCGATCCGGACGAGGGGGAAGAGCGCCTTTTCGAGTACCGGAAACTTCTGGAATCGATCACGTCGATTCCCGCCGGGCCATGGATCGCCACGCTCGACGACATGGCGGCGTGGTGGGAGGAAAGGCGCGCCTTCCGCTGCGAACCGGCCCTTTCCCGCGGTGGGCGGACCGTTCTTCGGTGCGGCGGAGGGAAGCTGCGCTTCCCGCTGGCGCTCACCTCCTTCCCCCCCAGGTCCGATATTCGGATCGAGTCGTTCCGCGACTGTGAAGCCGACCCCGGGAACGGGGGCGACGATACGGGGGTCCTTATCAGGCCGGCGGCGGACCACGCGGAGGCGGTGATCTCGCTGAAACCGGGAGAGACGAAGAGAGCTTCATGAAAGAAACGATTCGCCGCGCGCTCCGCGCCCTGCTTCGCATCCCGCCCGACATCTCGGTCAGCTTCTGGTGGATGAATGTTTATGCAAAAAAGATTCTTCGTATCAACGCAGACTGCCCCTGGCCGGTGCACATGACGTCCACCATCGTGCATCCCGAGAAGGTCCGTTTCGGCGCCGGGTTCTATCCGGGAGATTCGCCGGGGAACTACATCCAGGCGTACAACGGCATCGAAATCGGGGACCACGTCAATCTCGCCCCCGGCGTGGGACTGATCTCGGCGAGCCACGATCCCCTCGATAATGCGAAACACCTCCCCGCGCCGCCGATCCGGCTCGGCGACCGCTGCTGGATCGGCATGAACGCCGTGATTCTCCCCGGCGTCGAGCTGGGGGAAAACGTGATCGTCGGCGCCGGGTCGGTGGTGACGAAGAGCTTTCCCGGCTGGCGGGTCATCGCCGGAAACCCGGCGCGGGTGATCCGGGTACTGGCGCCCGGCGAACGATCCGGGAAAGCTCCGGCTCGTTGAGCGGCGCTCTGACCAGGAAGGTCGGGATCATCGGCGCGTCCCGGATGGTGGCCACGTCGGTCAACGTCCTCGTGGCGAACATGTTCCTCTCCCGCTATCTCGACCGGGTCGAGTACGGCACTTTCCAACAGACGTGGTTCCTCACCCACATGATTCTCGAGATCTCCCTTCTCGGGATCCCCGTGGGGCTTCTCTACTTCCTCCCCAAGCTGAGCGAAGGGGAACATAAAGGCCTTCTCCTCCGTCTCGGCGCGACCCTCGCCGTCGTCGGTGCGGTGGTGGCGGCGCTGATCTGGGCCGGGGCGCCGGCGATCGCGGCGCGGTTCTCCAACGTGGCTCTCGAAAAGACGCTGCGCATCTTTTCGCTCTACGCCCTCTTCGCCTTGCCGGGACTCCCGATCGATTCATTCCTCATCGCGCGGAACCGGCACGCGCGGCTCGGCGTCATCACGGTGATCCACTCCCTCCTTCTCGTGGCGGCGGTGGTCCTCCCCGCCACGCTCGGTCTCCCGCTCGCGGCGATTCTCTGGGCGATCGCCGGTTACGGGCTGGTGAAGACCACTCTCCTCGTTTCGGGGGCGTACTCGACGGTGCGCGACGCGACGGCGGAGCGTCCCGCGGGCTTCTTCCGCCCTTTCCTCGCCTACTCGGCGCCGGTGGGACTGAACGATCTCCTCCGCGTCGTCTCCCGTTGGCTCGACAAGAATATCGTATCTCTTTATTTTACGCCGGAGACGTTCGCCGTCTACGCGAACGGCGCCATCGAGATTCCCTTCGTCAATGTCTTCGCCGGGGCGATCTCGTCGGTGGTGATCCCCGAGTTCTCCCGCCTTTCCTCGGCGGGAGACAAGGGCGCGCTGATCCGCCTTTGGCACAGGGCGATCTTGAAGACCGCCGCGCTCTTGTTACCGCTGTTCATCTTTCTCATGGCGACGGCGCCTTCGTTTCTGGTGTTCCTCTTTTCCGAGTCGTACCGGGCGTCCACGGCGCCCTTCCGTGTCTACCTCATCCTGCTCCCCTTGCGGTGCGCCACGTACACCCCCGTCCTTCTCGCCCTCGGCCGCTCCCGCCTGGTGGCCGTGGGCGCCCTCGCCGACGTGATCGTCAACCTCGCCTTGTCGATCGCCCTGATTCCAAAGCTCGGCTACCTCGGTCCCGCCGTGGCCACCGTGGCGACCACCTACGCCCAGGCGGCATTCTACCTCTGGCGGGCGACGGCGATCCTCGATCTGAAATGGAGGACGATCTTCCCGTGGACCGATCTCGGGCGGCTCGCCTTCTTGGCGGCCCTTCCCGGCCCGATTCTTCTCGCCGGCGAATTGTCGGACCTTTCCCCCTTCCTCTCCCTCGTGGTGGGAACGCTCCTTTATTTCCCCCCTTTCCTCGTGCTGACATGGAAGTTCGGACCGTTCGGCGAGGCGGATAAATCGGCGCTGGCGCGGACGGCGGCGAGAGTGCTTCGGCGGAAGTAGCCGGCCACGGTTGGAACGGGGCGCGTCGCGCCGCTCAGGCGCCCGCGACGACGAACTGGCTCTCGCCCGCTTGCCTTTGGAGTGGAAGAAGGGGGAGGCGGCCGGCGAAGTCCCGCAGGGCGATGAACTTTTCCGCCATCACCGGGAGGAGGTCGTCCCGTTCGCCGTCGAAGATGTAGACCAACTCGACCCGCGAGATCCTGGCGGCTCCCTCGTGCGTTTCGAGCTGCGCGATGAGCGAGGCGTCCCGCGCCGGACCGGGCTTTCTCGCGCCCGCCAAGCGGACCCGGAGATCCGGCTCCTTTTCGAAGAGACGGACGATATGCTGGCGCGCCTCCACGAGGAGCGCCCTGGCGCGCGGATCGGTGGTGTCGCTCTCGAATCCGAGGTGGATTTCGCCCACCAGGTAGTCCGCCTTCAGGAAGAGTCCCCCTCCGGCGAGCGCCGCCGGATCCCACGACTCGTCGGCGTATCGAACCTCCAAGGAGCGCGGCGCCTTCGAGCGGATCTCCTCGACGCCGGGAGTGTGCGTCGAGATTCTGCGGATTTTGCTTTCGGCGAGCAACGCGTCGAAGTCGGACACGAGCAAGCCCGCCGTGGTATAGACCCTATCGACCGACGGAATCGATTCCCTGTAGTTTCTCAGGTCGCCGCCGTCGAAGCCGACGAACGGCGCGAGGCGCTCGGCCGCGAAGAGGGCGAGGAGGGCGCCGATCAGTTCCCGGGTGGTGGCGTTCTCCTCTCGCGAGCGAAGGGTCTGGTGGACGAACGAATAGATCTGGGACCACCCGATCCAGGCGAGGGGCGATCGCCTCTGCTTCGGAAGGGCGTTTTCCATTTCCTCCACTTCGCCGGGCTGCGTCTTTCCATCGGTCACCAGGAGGAGGCGGAATCGGGGCGAGAGTTTCCACCCGTTTTCCGCGAGTCTCACCAGATTCTCGACGTCGAGGGCGTTCCTCCTCCTCGCCACCACGAACAGGAGCGTCGAGTCCCCCTCGATCACCACATCGGGGCTGTACGCCCCTAGCTCCGGCCAGAACTGGATCTGGAGGGTCGCCAGATCCGCGGGGGCGACGCTCATGCCGGTTTTTTGGAAGAGCCCCCCGAGATACCCCTCGCGATTCACCATGAAGAGCGTGCCGAAGAGCCTCGAAAGGAGGATCTCCTCTCTCGTGCTTCGCGCGCGGTCCTCGGCGGCATAGAGCGACAAATCGAACCTCCCTTGCGGCGCGTCCTCGCCGTCCGGTGCGGGGAAGCGGCCCCACCGGTCCGGAACTGCAAGAGGCGTACCACCGCACGTTTTTCACCGATTCGGCGATATCGGGGAGAATCGGGGAACGCCGTCCCGCGCCGAGCGGCCCGTCCGGGGAATATACCGGGTGGCGCAATGCAAGGAGGAGGGCAGTTTGCGATGTTGCGCCGCGGTCCGGCGGAGAATCGGAGGTCACGGAACGATCCAGATCGGGCTCGACCAGGCGAGGCCTCCGTCCATCTGCTGGAGTCGGACGTAGTACCACGTTTCCCGATCGGGACGAATCCGCGCGAAGTGCCCGGCGAGGCCGCGATCCGATCCGAAGAGGGTGTCGACCGCCCCTTCGGCGCCGATCAGCTCCGCCATGTCGATCGGCGCGGTCCCTTCCGCCTCGACGGTGAAAAGGAGGGTATCGGGAAGCGTCCTCGCCGGCACCGCCTCGCCCATCCAGTGATCGAATAGTTTGAACTGTAAAACGATGCGTTCGCCCGATGTGCCGTATGTCCGCCTGGCGCGGAGCGCCTCCCACACCGAATCGCGGCTCCTCTCCCGGGCGTAGATGCCGCCCAGCCCCCCGCAGACGGAGTACGTCTCGCCGGGGTGGCCGATGTGACCGTCGCCGGCGGCGAGAAAACCGAGGCGGTACCCGCGCAGGAGGGCGTCGCGAACGGCCCCACCCTCGACGGGACTGTAGATCTCGTTCGGGCAGTTGCGGCATTCCGAACTGCCGTGCACCGACGCGATCTCGACGATCCATTCCATCGACGTGTCGATCGGCACCGACCAGTCGGTCGGCACCGGTCCGCCGCCTGTGTGGTGCGCCACCGTCATCGCACGGCCGCTCGGCAGATCGGCCCACAGTTCTTCGGGCGAATTGAACGCCGAGTCGGCCATCGAGCGGATCGGCTCGGAGGAATCTAGGAAGTAGACGTTCCTGTGGCCGTAGACCCAGTTCGTCCACTCGTACGCGGGAAAGGTGACGAACCGGCTCGGGGCGTAGAAGGAGTCCGCCGTCATCCGGAGGGTCGCCCACCGCTCCTCGTCGAGGGGCCTCAGACCGTGGTGGTCGTGATCGGTCAGGGCGAACACATCGAGATTCTCCACGTCCCGGGCGTAGGCGAAAAGATCGGCCGGCTCGCCGGTGCCGTCGGAGAAGCGCGAGTGTTGGTGAAGATCGCTCCACAGAAGCTCGTAGCCGTCGAGGCGATCGGCCGGGACGACCTCGATCGGGTTCGACCACGCGTCGAGGGTGCCTCCCTCCTCGACCACGCGGATCGACACCGATCCGGTCTCGGGAAAGACGAGTGGAAACCGTCTCGCCCCTTTCTCTTCGGGTGTGAATTTCCAGTCGGCCGGCAGCCCGGTAACGTTCCAGCGATGCGAAAACCGGATCGTCCCGCGGTACGCCGTCGCCCGGTTGCCGAACCGGTCGAGCGCCGCCACCGTGACGAAGGTCGTCTCGCCGGGCGCGGCGCTCCCCTTGATGTAGATTCTGAGTTGCTCCGCTTCACCGGGAAGAATGTCGATTCGCGGCGACTCCGCGATCTCGGCGTACTCCTCGTCTCCGTCGCCGTCCACCTTGACGATGAACTCCTGTCCCCGCTCGGCGTACGGGTCGATTCGAACCCCGTTTCGATCGTGCTCGTCCCCTTCCCCCCAGGTCACCGTTATCGTGTCCCCCGGATCGATCGCTCTTCCGGCTGTGGTGATTCGCACCCACGCGAGGTCGGAGGCGAACGATCGAAGTTCCACCTTCGGATTGCTGCACCGAGTGCCGACGTAGCCGGGGCGGCCTGGATCGAATGTCTGCGGCGCCGTCCACTTCCAGAAAATGGGAAACTGGATCACCACCCCGCCCCCCGGGGCGATTCCTTCTTCGCCCGCGATGTAGCGGATCGTCCAGCGGCCGACGCCGCCCGCCGTCACGGGGGTGGCGGGATCGATCGTCGCGCTCCCGGAGCCGTCCCCTCGGCCTTTCGGGATGGCCGGTTCCCGGTGGAAGGAGACACGGAGCAGTGCGAGCGCCGCCAGGGCGAAAAGGAGCGCCGACACGACCCTGACTGTCGCGGTGGGTGAGAATCGCTTTGCCATGGCGCCGTGAGAATAACACCGGCCGGCCGGGCGCGGAACGTCCGATTCCGCCTTATCGGGAGGGGATCACCGACTGGAGGCCGTACCGGGCGAGCTTGTTCTTGAGGCCCTGCCGGGAGAGGCCGAGCACCTTGGCGGCGCGCGTCTTGTTACCGGCGGTGTTGTCGAGGGTCCGCACGATCTCCGTTTTTTCCATGTCGACGAGCTTCTCCTGGAGCGTCATCGGCGTCGCGGCGGCCCGTCCCGCCTGGAGGCGCACCGCCTCGGAAAAGTGCCTCGGTTCGAGCCACCCTCCCTCGTCGGCGAGCGCCACGGCCCGGACGATCTCGTTCTCCAGTTCCCTCACGTTCCCCGGCCAGGCGTATGTCTCGAGAAAGTGAAGGGCGTCGAGCCGGATTCCGCGGAATGTCCGCCCGCACAGACGTTCCGCCCGCTCGAGCAGCGCCTCGGCGAGGGGAACGACGTCCCCCTTCCGCTCGGAAAGAGACGGCAGGACGATGCGCACCACGTGAACCCGGTAGTAGAGATCTTCACGAAAACGCCCCTCGTCCATCTCCCGGCGCAGGTCCCGGTTGGTCGCCGCGATGAGGCGGAAGTCGACACGCCTCCGTCTCGTCTCGCCGACACGGCGGATTTCCTTCTCCTGCAGAACGCGCAGCAGCTTCGCCTGGATCGCCGGCGGCAGCTCGCCGATCTCGTCGAGGAAAAGCGTCCCCCCTCTCGCCTCTTCGAACAGTCCGCGCCTCTCGCGGATCGCGCCGGTGAACGCCCCGGCGGCGTGGCCGAACAGCTCGCTTTCGACGAGCGTTTCGTTGAGCGCCGCGCAGTTCACCGGGACGAAGGGCCGGGGGGCGCCCTCTCTGGAACGGCGGTGAATGCGGTGCGCCACCAACTCCTTTCCCGTACCGCTCGCCCCTTCGATCAGGACCGGCACCATCGTGGGGGCTGCGCGGTCCGCTTCTTCGAGGGCCCGGAGAAAACGTCGGTCGACGGCGATAATCGGTCTCGATTCCATCTCACCCTCCTTCCGGCGATTTCTATCTCTTCGCACGAACCATGCCAGGGGGAAAGCGGCTCTGCGGGGCGTCGGACCGACAGGATCGAGGGACGATAAGAATGCGGAAATATATCGTATCTATATCCGAATCAGTATATTGCACTTGTTATATGATGTGTGGTCTCAGGAGATGCCGGCGGCGTGAATTAAAAAATTTTCATTCGATCGCCTGTTGTGATTTCATAATAAATCCGATATAATGGAATTCCAGGTCACACCGGACGATCAGCCCCGATCCGGCGAACGGATCTTCTGTGCGAAAAGCTGTCGCCGCCGCCCTCCTCGTGGTTCTGACGTGGACCACGGGGTGGGGCGGCTACTTCGGAAAAAACAAGGTCCGCAGCGACGATCTCGAGTGGGAAGTGATCGAAACGGCCCATTTCGAGATTCATTGTTACAAGGCGGAGAGCGATCTCGCCCTGGAGACCGTTTCCCTCGCCGAGGCGATCTACGAAGACCTGTCGCTGCGACTCGACCACGACATCGACGGGCGTGTCCCTCTCGTGCTGTACGGATCCCATCCCGAGTTCCAGCGTACCAATATCACCGACGGCCTGATCGGTGAGGGAACGGGGGGGGTGACCGAGTTCGTCCGTCGGCGTGTCTTCCTCCCGTACCCCGGCTCGCGGAAAGAGTACCGGCACGTGCTCGAGCATGAGCTGGTTCACGCCTTCCAGATCGACATCCTAGCGCCCGGCGGTTCGATGAAAAGGTTGAGGGAGATCGAACTTCCCCTATGGATGATCGAGGGGATGGCGGAGTATCTCTCCCTCGGCGCGGAGGACGATTTCACCCGGATGTGGCTGAGGGACGCCCTCTTATCGGGGCGGCTCCCCTCGTTTTCCGATCTCGCCTGGTCGGCCGACGTGTCGATCTACCGGTTCGGACAGTCGGCGTGGGCCTTCCTGGCGCGGACGTACGGGGAGGAGACGCCGGGCGATTTTCTTCGCGCCGTGGCGTCGTCGGGGAGCGCGGAAGAGGCGATGCGCGACGTGTTCGGGAAGGGAGGCGAGGAACTCTCGGAGGATTGGCGCGAGGCGATGCAGAAGGAGCACTTTCCCCTCCTGGCACGGCTCGACAGGCATCCGGCCGGTTCGGAGGAGGTCGTCTCGGGCGGCGGTTTCAACGTCTCCCCCGCGATCTCCCCCGCCGGAGACCGACTGGCGTTCCTGTCGGACCGCGGTGGGGCGGTCTCTCTCTATACCGCCGACAGGGAGGGCGAGTCGATCCGCCGCCTGGTGCGGGGGGAGACATCGCGCGGCGTGGAATCGCTCCGGCCGTTCCACGGCGGCGGTGCATGGTCGCCCGACGGGCGGTTCCTCCTCTTCCCGGCGCAGCATTCCGGCGAGGACCGTCTCGTCCTCTACGATATCGGTCGACGGCGGATCATCCGGGTCTATCCCGTGGGAATGGAGGAGTTTCGCGGCGTTACCTGGTCCCCTTCCGGCGCCGAGGTCATCTTCTCGGGCATGAAGGGAGGCGCCACCGATCTCTATCGTCTTTCCGTCGCGTCGGGGAGGGTCGAACGGCTCACCGCCGATCGATTCACCTATCTCCAGCCCGACTGGTCACCCGACGGCAGGCGAATCGTCTGTGCCACCGATCGCGTCGAACCGGGGGAAAGAGTCGGCCCCGGGCGGGAGCTTCGTCTCGCGCTGCTCGATCTCGACCGAGACCGGTGGGAGATCCCCTCCGGCCAGAGGGGGAACAGCACTTCGCCGAAGTGGGACGGCGAGGGGCGGGTCGTCTTCGTCTCCGACCGGTGCGGCACGTTCGATATCTTCCGTCTCCCGTTCGACGGGAGCGCCCCTGACGGATCGCACGCCGGTCATCCCGAAAGGCTCACGTCCGTGCGCGGCGGCGTGTGCGGCCTTATCCCGACGGCGCCGGCGCTCACCGTGAGCCGCGAAACGGGGGAGATCTTCTTCTCCCTCTTCGATGAGCGAGAATGGTCGATCCTCCGGTTCGACCCGCCCGATCGGCCCGGAACCGTCCCGCCCGCCGCCGCGTCGGATACGGGTCGACCGGCCGGCGACCCGGAAGAGAAACTTGTCGCCGCCTCGGCGGACGGTGCGAGGCCGCCGATCACACCGTACCGGATCGTGCCGTACCGTCCCCGCCTCTCGCCGGATAGGACCACCGCCGGGGGCGGTGCGGTCGCCGACGGGGGGCTCTATTCCGGATCGACGATCACCTTTTCCGACCTCCTGGGCAACCACAGGGTCAATGTGATGCTGGGCGTCTACGGATCTTTCGGCAGCAGCGATCTTTATGTTTCCTACACGAACCGTTCGAGGCGCATGGAATACGAAGCGGCGCTCTTCCAGTTCCTCCGCGACGGGAGCGCCTACCCCGGCGGACCGGTCCTTTCGCGCGCCGTATACAGGGGAGCGTCGTTCGAGCTTCGCCGTCCGATCGATCGCTATCACCGCCTGGAGGCGGGCGTACGCGCCGGGGAGGCGGATCGTTTCGAGGAAGAAGGGACGATGACGTTCATCGGCGTGAGCGCGGCTTGGGTGCGCGATAACGTGCAGTGGACCTTCTCCGGTGCGAGGGACGGGGAACGGATCCGCCTTTCGGTGGAGCCGGTGATCGCCCCCGGCTGGGGAGGCTGGCTCCTCGCCGACGGCCGCGTCTACCGCGGGGTGGGGCGCCGTCTCGTTGCGGCGTCACGCACTCTCGCAGCGGGCATGTTCGGCGCCGCCGCCCCCGCCTACCGTACGGCGCCGTGGTTCTTTGTCCGCGGCTTCTATCGGAGCACGTGGAACGAGAAGCGCTATGTGGCGCAGAGCTTCGAGCTCCGTTTCCCCCTCCTCGACTATCTTCGCCTCGGCTGGCCCGTTCCCCTCGCCGTGGGCGGAATCCGGGGGGTGCTTTTCGCCGACGGCGGATACTTTCCCGATGAACAGACGCAAGGCGACCGCCGCTTCTCTTTCGGCGCGGGACTGCGTACCCGGTTCGGTCCCTTCCTGCTGATGCTCGACTTCCCGAAGAAGTACGACTCCACCGGACCGCTCGGCAAGGTGAAGGGGTTCTTCCAGGTGGGGAACGAGTTCTAGCGGGCCTTCGCGGGAGAACTCTTCGCCATCGCGCGGTAGCTCTCGAGGGAGTCGAGTTCCCTATCCGACACCTGCCGGATACTCTTGTACTTCTCGATCTCCTCCTCCATCTCTTCGGTTCTTCCGAGCCGGCCAAGCGTCCGGATCAGGTTCATCCGGGCGGCGGCGTCCTTCGGGTTGAGATCGACGATGGCGCGGAAACGGGGGAGTGCGTATTCCCATTCGCCCGCTTTTTGAAGGAGGAGACCGAGGTTGTGCTGGGCGGGAAGAAACGTGGAATCGATGGCGATCGTTCTCGCGTACCATGTCACCGCATCATCGTACTGCTCCATCTGCTCATGGGTGACCGCCGAGTTGAAGCACGCTTCCTTGTAATTCGGCTGGATGACGAGGGCGTCGTTCCACGCGGCGAGCGCCTCTTTCCTCCGGTTCAATCCGGCGAGACAGTTGCCTCTCCGGTAGTGTCCCTCGGCGAACACCGGCCGGATCTGGATCACGGCGTCCCATTCGTCGAGGGCGTTGCTGAAATCGCGGACCCCCTCGTAGCTTCGGGCGAGATAGTACCGGGTTTCGAAATCCCGTTTTCTCTCGTTGGACAGCGCCAGGAGCTTGTCGATCGCATCCTCGAACGAACCGTTCTCGTAGAGGGCGATCGCCTCGCTTCTTCGTTCTTCAAATGGTTTTCCACCGCACCCGGCGAGGATCGCGAGCATGGGAAATACGAGGGCGGGCACGGCGAAGACGATACGAAGGGGCGGGATAACAGGAGCGTGTCGAACGGTCACCGCGGAATCAGCCTCCCCAGATCAGCCGGTGGATCACCACGAGAACGATGAGAATCGCCAGCGACCAGACCACCGTGGGAAAGTCGATCTCGTCCTCGCCGGGGCCGTCGCTCCGTTGCGCCTCCCCCGGGCCGCCCTCCGCGGGCGCTTCGCTCCGCCTTTTCTTCCTTTTCGCCATGACGATCACTCCTCCCTGCCGGTGAGAATAGTAGGAAACCGCGCCGGGGGAAGTCAACGCGAATCGGAAGGGTGGTCGCCGCCGCGGTCGCCGGTCGCTCTCGCGATGACCTTCAGCTTCGACGAGTACTCCCGAAAGAGACGGACGACTTTTTCGGCCTTCCCCGCGCCGCTCCTGCCGAGGATGCGCCTGTGGAGCGCCACGAGACGGACCTGGCGGTCGTGGATCGGGCGGACCTCGCCGTCCACCGTTCTGTCGATTTCGACAACCATCCACGCGACCTGTGCCTTCACCGCGGCGACACCGATCGATTCGATCGTGCGGTGCGCCTCCTCTTTCAGACGGACGAGGTTCCTGTAGCTTCTCTCCGCCTCCGTCTCGAGTCTCTTCTGGCGGGCGGGAAGATCCTGCGCCCTGCGGATGAGATTGCCCACCCGTCGGAGCGCCCCTTTCTGCTCCTCGAACTTTCCCGCGTCCACCGCCGGCGCATTCGGGCCGTCCGTTTCCCGCACCGCCTGGAATGTCCGGTCGATCCATTTCCGGTCCACCATGCGCAGCGCGTTTTCCGCCTCCGCCGATAGCCGGCGAACCTCTTCGACGGAACCCCGTTTGAGGAAGCGCGCCAGGCCGTCGACGGCGTCGACGTAGCGCGCCGCCTCCCCCTTCGACGGATCGCCCACGGTGGAGCGGATTCGGACGAGCCTCGCCAGGGCGGCGCGGATTCGCTTCCGTTCCGCCGCCGGGACATCGTCGAGTCGCACGTCGCCGACGACCGCCTCGTCGCCCTTTCCCCGGCCGTCCGCCTGCGCGGTCCGGGGAAAAAGCACGCCGGCGGCGATCACCGCCGCGCCGACCAGCGCCGGGGCGATGATCCGGGAACGAAGAAATTTGTTCATGAGTCGAATCATTTTTGTCCTAACCGTTTTTCGGATCCTCGTCCCCGGCGATACCGTGTTTCTCCATCCGGTAGCCGAGCACACGGCGCGTGAAACCGAGAAGCCGCGCCGCCTTCGTTCGGTTTCCCCCCGTCCGCCGGAGCGCCTGGACGATGAAGTCACGCTCGACCCGCTCGAAGTCGATCCCCCCGGCGGGAAGAGTGAAGAGGTGGCCCTCCTCTTCCGCCCCGCCGCCTCCGGAAATCTTCTCGGGAAGATCGGCGGGGCAGAGCACCTTTCCCCGTGCCATGAGGAACGCCCTTTCGATGGCGTTCTCCAGCTCCCGAACGTTTCCCGGCCACTCGTAGGACTGGAGTATTCGCATCGCCTCCGCGTCGACCCCCTCGATCTTTCGCGGCGCGCTCCGGTTGAACCGGGCGATGAAGTGGTCGACGAAGTGGGGGATATCCTCGATCCGCTCGCGCAGCGGTGGAATCTCGACGGTAACGACGTTCATCCTGTAGAAGAGATCCTCTCGGAAGCGGTTTTCGGCGACCGCCCTTTCGAGGTCGACGTTAGTCGCCGCCACGATCCGAACGTCGACGTCGATCGGCTCCTTCCCCCCCACCCGCTCGATCCTGTGGGACTGCATCGCCCGGAGCACCTTCGCCTGCGTGGCGAGCGACATGTCGCCGATCTCATCGAGAAAGAGCGTGCCCCCCGCGGCGAGTTCGAACTTCCCCTGTCGCCGATCGACGCCCGTGGCGACGCGCTTTTCGATGCCGAACAGCTCGCTCTCGAGGAGCGAATCGACCAGTGCGGCGCAGTTCACTTCGACGAACGGCCCCTCGCGCCGCGGGCTCGCCCGGTGGATCGCCCGGGCGATCACTTCCTTCCCCGTCCCGCTTTCGCCGCGCACGAGGATCGTCGCCTGGGTGCCGACGATCCGCGGGAGCATTTCGTACACCTTCTGCATCTTCGGATTCGAGCCGACGACGATGTCGTCGAACACGAGCGGGCGTCCGGATGCGGCGGCGTTCCTCGCCGGGGAGTCTTCGCGCTTCCTCCCGATGTCGCGCACCCGCTCGCGCAGGTCGCCGATCTTGAGCGGCTTGATCAGGTAGTCGTACGCGCCCAGATCGAGGGCGCGCGCGCCCACCTCGATGGTGGCATAGCCGGTGATCAGGATCACGTCGGTCTCGGGGGAGCGGCTCTTCACCTCGCGCAGGATGTCGACGCCCGCCTCGTCGGTCTCCATCTTGAGGTCGGTGATCACCAGGTCGAAGCCGCCGTCGTCGATGGCGGCGATCGCCTCGCTCCTCGATCCGCCCGTCTTCACGACATGCCCGTCCTTCTCGAGCGCCCGGGCGATGAGATCCTTCATTTTCGGTTCGTCGTCGATCACCAGAATATCCATACCTGAAACTCCTACAGGGGAAGTCCGAAGCCGATCCGGCTTCCCTGTTTCTCGTCGCTTTCCACGAAGAGGTAGCCGTCATGATTCTTTATGATTCCATGAACGATCGATAGGCCGAGCCCGGTTCCCTTCTTCTTCGTCGTGAAAAACGGGTCGAAGAGATTGTCGATCTTATCGGAAGGAATGCCGCAGCCGTTGTCCTTCACGGTGACCTCGACGAAGCCGCCGCGCGTTCCCCGGCCGCCCGAGGGGAAGCGGGCACTTCCCCGCGGCCGCCGCCGTCGTTCCACGGTGACCGACACGGCAGGCTTCCCAGCCCGCGCCCCGCCCGCCGCCGCCCCGCCGGTGTCTTGCGACCCGTTCACCGCGTCCTTCGCATTGAGCAGGAGGTTGAGGAGCACCTGTCGGATCTGCGCCTCGTCCATCGGCACGTCGTATTTCCCGTCGCCGGGGCGGGTCTCGAGTTTCACGCCGGCGCGGTCGAACTCCCCCGCCACGCCCGCGGCGGTGGCGCCCACCAGCTCGCCGAGGTCGCCCCGCTCCGCGGAAAGCTCCTTCGGTTTAGCGAAGTCGAGGAAGCTGGTGAGCAGTCCGCTCAGCCGGTCCACCTCCTCGATGATCGCCGCGCTGAAGGGGGCGGTGTTCCCCCTCTCCTCTTCCTCCTCCATGAGCAGTTCCGCCGACGCGCGGATGATGCCGAGGGGATTTCGGATCTCGTGGGCGAGTCCGGCGGTGAGCGTGCCGAGGGCGGCGAGCTTCTCGCGGTTCTTGATCTCCCCGTGGAGGGCGACGATCTGGCGGGTGCTCCGGTAGACGTAGGCCCCGAGCCCGCCGGCGAGGACGATGCTGAGCAGTGCGGTCAGCACGAGCCCGCGGCGGACGACGGCGAGATCGGAGAGGAATCGCGCGCTCGCCTCGACGCCGACGATCGCCGTGAGTTCGCCCCCGTCGACGATCGGCACGAAGGCTCTTTGGAACCGTTCCCCTCCCGATTCGTAGAGGGGAAGCGCCGCGGGCTCTCCCTCCCACAGGGGGGCGAGCGCCGGGTCGTCGATGTCGGCGAAGGGCTGTTCCGCCCCGATGGCGACACCGGGGCGGGTGTCGACGAGATTCCCCATGTACGGCGCGAAAAGGAAGATCTCGTCGAGTTCGGCGTCGTCCCGGAGCCGCCCGAGGCGGTCGCGGATGTCGCGGTATCCGCTCGACGTCTCGTCGCCCGGGCGAAGAGCGAGGAGCGCGTCCACATCGACCTGGGCGGCCGCCGCTTTCGCCACGGTGATCAGCCTCTTGCGGCTTTGCATTTCCATGTAAACGCGCGCCTTTCCATAGAAGATCCATCCCCCGGCGTTGATGACGAGCAGTGTGAAGAGAACGAGGCCGAGGGTGAACCGGACCTCCCTCCTCCCGCTGGAGGCGGGTATCGTGACTCCGCTCATCCGACTCCTCCATACGATGGAAAGGGCAAGCCGTGTGCCAGAGGCGATCCGCGACGGAATCCCTCTATATCTCTTTTCGTACCATAAAGTTCGATCCTGAAGCCCTCATCGAAGAGGGTGCGCTCCTCCGGGGGGGCGTGTCAAGCCGTACCGAATGGTACACCGGGCGCGGCGGCGGCGGCCCGAATGGTGCGGTGTGCGGGAGAAGGCGCGGGAAGGCGAATGGCGGTGATCACGCGAGGGCGGGGCGGGCAGCGTACCGAGAAGATCAGGGGAGCTTCGTATGGACCTTGTATTCGGCGAGGGGATCGCACGAGTAGAGATAGCGGAGCGGCTTGAGACGGCGCATGTTGACGTAATCGTCACAGCCGATCAACGGGATGTAGCTGCTGTGCATCGGGCTGCACCGGTCGCACTGGGTGCACGTCTTCTCGCAGCCGCAGCAGAGGCAGAACTCGCACCCCACCCTCTCCTCGATTGGGCGACTCGGCTTCTTCCTCGGATCGGCGCTCATCGGCATCTCCTCATCCTGAGGATCGGCCGGCGGCGACCGATCTTCAACGGTCTTGTATAGATTATACCAGATCGGGGGGTCGGGGCGGGGGAAATCGGCGGAGGGAAACCGGTGACCCGGTGGCGGATCCCGGCCGCGATCAGCGAATGTGGTACCGGTGGAGCTTGTTGAGGAAGCCGCGGCGTGACAGGCCGAGTTCGCGCGCCGCGCGGCTCTTGTTGCCGTCGCATTTGCGCAGCGCGTCGCGGATCATCTGCTGCTCGATCCGCTCGACCACCTCGCCGAGGGTACCCGACGAGCGGAGCGCCGTCGTGTCGTGCAGCTCGGGCGAGAGGTGTTCGGGACCGATCCGTCCCCCCTCGGGGGTGACGGCGACGATCCGCTCCACCTCGTGGGCGAGATCGCGGACATTGCCCGGCCAGTGGTAATCGACGAGCATGCGGACCGCTTCCATGTCGAAGCCATCGAACGTCTTTCCCTGGAGCGCCGACTGTTGGGCGAGGAAATGATCCGCCAGGAGGGAGATATCCTCCTTTCGCTCGCGTAAGGGAGGAAGATGGATCGATACGACGCGAAGACGGTAGTAGAGATCCTTGAGGAAGCGGTCGTTGTCCACTTCGGTACGCAGATCCCGGTTGGCGGCGCAGATGATTCTCACGTCCACCGCGATCGGATCGGTCCCCCCCACCGGCTTCACTTCCTTCCGGTCGACCACCCGAAGGAGCGTGTCCTGGAAGTAGCGGCTCGCCTTGTCGATCTCGTCGATGAACACCGTTCCCCCGCACGCCCGCTCGAATAGTCCTTTCCTCGAATGTTTCGCGTCGGTGAAGGCGCCGCGCAGGTGTCCGAACAGCTCGCTCTCGAGGATGTCCTCGGAAAGCTACGCGCAGTTCACCGTGATGAACGGCTTCTCCTTCCTCGCCGACGATTGGTGGATCGCACGGGCGAACAGTTCCTTCCCCGTACCCGTCTCCCCCTGGAGGAGGATCGTTGAATTCGATGTGTGAAGTTTCTGGAGGGTGTCGATGATCCGCAGCATGCCGGGGCTCTGGGTGACGATCTTCTCGAAGCCCTCGCCTATGCCGAGCCTGTGTTTCAGCCTCAGGTTCTCCGAGCGAATCCTCTCGGCGTCGAGATCGGCGAGGATGCCGGCCGCCACGCCGGCGAGGGCGATGGCGAAGTCGATGTCGTCCTTCCCGAAGGGGGGCATTCCGGCGGAGCGGTCGATATAGATTCCGCCGGCACAATCGGAGTCGGCGCGGAACGGGATGGCGAGGAGCGAGCCGATGCGGCCGAGCCGGCCGGAGGCGGTCTCGACCCGAGTATCGCGAAGGGGATTCGTCGAGTAGAGAGGGCGGCAGTTGTTCGCCGTCGCCCTCTCGAGCGCCGTGCGGGCCACTTCCACCGTGGCGTGCCACTCGATCGGCGCAACGCCACGCGACTCGCGGACCTGCGCCTTCCGGTCTCCGTCCCCCTTGAGGAGGATCAATCGTTCGGATGACGTCTTTTCCAGCAGGAGATCGATCGCCGTGCGGAGACGCTCCTCCCCGTCGGGGAGGGCGGTGAGCGTCTTCATGATCCCGTTGAACGCCGAAAGCGTGTTCGAACCGGCCACCGACTTACTGACGAGAGAACGGTCCGACCGGATCCTGATTTCCCGCACCCGGTTGAGGTCGGCATCGGTTCCTCTCTTCTCGATCACCGGCTGGTATTCGGCGAGGAGATGAATCGCATCGAGCCCGCGGCCCCTGCCGACGAGGAACTCCGCCCTGCCGATGTGGGCGCGTGCCTCGTCGAGAACCGTTCCGTTTCGCCGGAAGATTTCCGCCGCCCGCAAGAAAGAGCGCTCCGCCTCCTTCTCCTCGCCCGGAGTGCGCAGGAGCACATCACCGAGGGCGATGTACGAAAGGCCCTTTTCGTAGTTCGCACCGATTTCCGTAAGGATCTCGATCGAACGGCGAATCTCCACCGCGGCGTCCGCCGGCCGGCCTGCCGCCGACGCGAGGCATCCGAGGAGCCGTCGTACGGCGCCCTCCTCGAATCGTTCACCGATCCTTTCCGCCACGCTGAGCGCCACGCCGAGGTCATCCGCGGCGAGGCGGAAATTGCCCGTCGCGAGGCGGCACTCCCCTCTTCTCCTGAGGATCTCCGCCGCCAGTTCGTTGTCGGGCGAAACGCTTTGGGCGAGGCGGTAGCCGACGGTGAGCAGTTCCTCGGCGCGGCGGATCTCCCCCCGGCGCAGACAAAGCTCGCCGAAGTGCTCGTAATAGAGCACCTCGCCTCTCCGGTCGCCGTTCTCGCGGCTCGACCGGAGCGACTTCGCATAGAGTTCTTCCGCCCGCTCCCAGTCGCCGGCGTGGCGATGGTAGTGCGCCAGGTTGAGGTAGCCGAACGACACCTCCCACTTGTTTCCCAGCTCAAGGAATATTCTCAGACCTTCTTCCCACGCCTCCCTCGCGCCCTCCCAGCGCCCTCTCTTCTGTTCGATAATGCCCAGATTGTTCAGGCGGATGCCGATGCGCAGCTTGCTGCCGTCTTCGCGCGCCACTTCGAGCGCCTTGCGCTGGAATTGCGCCGCCTCGTCGAGGTGCCCGCGGTTCTTGCAGACGAGAGCGATGTTGTTGAGACACTTCCCGATCCCCTCGGTGTCGCCGAGCGCCCTGCAGACAGCGAGACTCGTTTCGTAAGCCTCTTTCGACTCTTCCGTGCGGCCCGTTCTCAGGGCGATATGGCCGAGGGCGCGGAAGACCTTGCCCAGTTCGGGTGAGAGGGGGTGTTTCTGAAGAATGGCGAGCGCCTCGCGCGCATCGAGATCCGCCTTGTCGTAGTCGCCCATGCGGGAGAGAACGTGCGATCGGCTGAGAAGGACGTCCGCACTTTCGTGGGGCGCCGTCGCTCCGTCGATCCGCCCGAGGGCGACGCCGAACATCTCGACCGCCCGCTCGAGTTCACCCGTACCCTCTAGACAGATCGCCATCCGCCGCGCCGTATCGGCCACAAGGTTTCCCGAGCGGGTCGCCTCGTTGGCGATGTCGAGAATCTGGGAATAGTATTCGAGCGCCGTGGGGAACTCCCCCGCGTTCTGGCAGAAATGGGCGAGTTCCTCGAGGATGTTGACGTTTTCACGCTGCGCCGGCCGCACGGGATCCTTCCCGCCCGACGCGCGGTCGCCGCCCTTAACCATCTTGGAGATCCGTTTCTGTTCCATCGCCGTCCCGCTCGAGTTGCCGCTCCGGTCGTCCCGCCCCGCTTTTCCCCTGTCAGAAGAGGATCGTGGAGAGGGCGCTAAGTGCGCTGATGATCAGGTCGACCGTTCCCGGTGCCGACAAGGTTTCGTCCTGCACGGTGATCAGGGTCGACGCAGTCGCGCTTCCGCTTCCAGGTTTCATTTCCGGAATATCCCCGTCGCCCGCAGAGGAAAGCGCGTACGGGGCAAGCAGCAAGAGGAGGAGCACAACGACGAAAAACCGCTTCGCAAAGCTGTTCATCCAGTTCCCCCCGAAGGATACCAATCCAACTTCAATCGTACTCACATCGACGTGAAGTGTCAACCGGGCGTAAAAATTGGAGTTAGCGTTGCGCCGTCACGGACGGACTCGGGAGAGGACGATCAGTCTCTCGGACATCGGGGTGAACGGGTCGCCCTCGTAGTCTCCGAAGCGCCGCTCGACGAGGAAACCGGCGGTCTCGAGTGCGGTTTCGATCTCATCGGGCGTGAAGAGAAGGAGCCGCTCCTCCCAACGTAGGTCGTTCCCGGAGCGGTCGCTCACGGTGATCTTCTTGGTGAGCCTCGCCGAGGGGGCGTCGTAACACCGTTCCTCCACGATGTGCCGGCTGCCCGCTTTTCTCTCACTTCGCGCGACGAGATTCTCGACGACCCGCGCGGCGTGGAGATAGTCGAAGAAGAACCAGCCGCCCGGCGCGAGGAGGGGAGCGATCTCGCGGAATACGGCAATGTTCTCTTCGCGGCTGTCGAAGTAGCCGAACGAGGTGAACATGCTTGCCACGCCGTCGAAGGCGCCGTAACGACAAGGAATGCGCCGCATATCGCCCCGCACCACGACGCCCCGTTCCTTCGCCAGGGTGAGGAGATCGGCCGAGAGATCGACCCCTACCGGTGAGGCGCGCCGCCCGGCGAGCGCCGCGAGATACCGTCCCGCGCCGCACGCGAGATCGAGGATCCGCTTCCCGGCGAGATCGACGTGGCGGGCGAGGAGATCGATCGCCCGCTCCGCTTCCTCGGGACTCCTATGACCGTACAGCTCGGTGTAGAGGGCGCTGAACGCCTTTTCATACCACGGCGTTTCCTCAGACATCGCCGCACCGGGACGTGTTCGCCGCGAGCCATTCGAAGTAGGAAGCCGATCCCCCTTCCAGCGGGACGACGACCATCTCGGGAACATCATACGGGTGAAGTTTCTCGACGACGTGTTCGACCTCGTCGAGATCGGTCCGGGCCGTCTTGAGGAGGAGCATCTCCTCCTCGTCGCGGTGGACCTTTCCCTCCCAACGGTAAACCGAGCGGACGCCGGGGATCCGGTTGACGCACGCCGCGAGACGCCGCTCGACGAGCGCTTCGGCGATCGTATCGCCTGTGCCGCCGGGAGGGACGGTGACGACGACGATCACGAAGCGGTCGTCGCCGATCATCGACGGTCCACCAGGCGAACCGCGCCACTCCCCTCGACGACGGTGCCGATGCGCACCGGCGCCGCGGCCTCCGGGCCGAGCCGCTCGATCGCCCCTCCGACGCGGTCGGGCGGGATCACCGCCGCCAGACCGATCCCCATGTTGAACACGCGGTACATCTCCTTCTCCTCCACGTCGCCCGCCCGGGCGATCAAGTCGAAGATGCCGGGCACCGGCCACGAACGCTTCTCGACGACCGCGTCGCACTCACCGGGCAGTATGCGCGGGAGGTTTTCGATCAGCCCGCCGCCGGTGATGTGGGCGAACCCGGTGGCGCCGGCGGCGTGGAACGCCCCGATCTCGGTGCGGTAGCAAAGATGGGGCGCCGCGAGCATTTCACCCACCGTGGCGTCCATGCCGGCGGGGATCTCGTCGGGCCGAAAGCACTCGGTGTCGAAGAGCGCCCGTGTGGCGAGGGAGTAGCCGTTCGTATGGAGCCCCGCCGAGGGAAAGCCGAGAATCGCGTCGCCGGGGCGGATCGCCGAGCCGTCGACGATCTTCTCCCGTTCGACGAGCCCGACGAGGAAGCCGGCGACGTCGTACGTTCCTTCTTCATAGATCCCCGGCATCTCGGCGGTCTCGCCGCCGATCAGGGCGATCGACTGTTCGACGCACGTGTCGGCGAATCCGCGGATCAGCGGTTCGAGGGTGTCCGGCGCGAGTGCGGCGCCGGCGACATAGTCGAGGAAGAAGAGCGGTTTCGCTCCGAGAACGGCGATATCGTCGATGCAGTGGTGGACGAGGTCGCGCCCGACTCTTTCGTGGAGGCCGAGCGAGGCGAGAAACTTCACTTTCGTGCCGAGGCCGTCGGTGGTGGCCACGAGCGCCCGGGTCGGATCGCCCGGTAGCGCGTAGAGACCGCCGAAGTGGCCGACGTCGCCGATCACCTCCTCGCCGAAGGAGGAGCGGATCGTATCGCGGAGCGCGGCGAGCGCCGCCTGGTGCGTGGCGGTGTGGACGCCCGAGTCGTTGTAATCCAATCTGAAGTCGCCTCCGATGGAACGGTCGATCCGTCGCTTAGGACGCGGAAGGCGGCTCGGCGCCGGCCACCCATTCCACTCCGTCGGGGCTTTTCAGCCGGCCGATGAACCGGTTGACCGCGTCGAGGGTGGCGTGCAGCGCGGCGAGGTTCGGATCGCGGTGTACGAGCGCCGAACCGATGAGCGGCACGGCGCGCCCCGTGGAAGCGTATTCCACGTGCACGAAGCAGCCCCTGTGGGGACCGACCGGCCGGACGTCGAAGTCGAGAATCTCGAACCGGCCTTCCCGGAGGAACTGTTCCACCGCGCGAAGGGTCGCCTCCGCCACGGCACGTCCCGATCCGGATGATAGGGGAAACGTCGCTTTTCCGATACCACGAAGATTGTCCCTGCCGAGGGCCACTTCCACTTCCCCCTCCCTCGGCGTGACGCGGGTCTGGAGCATTTCGAAGCGGAGCCGCATGGGCGGCGGAAATCCGCCCGGCGCGACGGGCGCACCGCTCTCCCCCTCGATCTGGGCGATGCTCACCTTGCGGCGGTCGATCCGGATTCCGTACTCGGCGAGAAGCGTCGATTCGATATCCCGGAGGATCTGCTTCGGTCCGCGACCGGCGGCCGCCACGGCATGAATCTCGAGGATCTCCCCCGAGCGATTCGTCACGATCCGCGAGGAGAGAATTCCTGCGAGCGAGTTGATCCGGCCTTCGATCCCGCTCGGATCGTCGACGGGGGGGTTATCATGGTGAGGCGCTTTTTCCGTCATGATTCCGTGGCGATAGAGGCGCGATGGGAAGGGCGGGCGATCCCGCTGTCCGTCGAGCCTGGAAACCGCCGTTGCCGTCCGGTGTTTCCATGCCGGGCCGGACGATTTACCTGTTGATACGCAAAGCGAATCGCCCCCTGGACGGATCGGGCGCGTTGAGCGCGGGTCCGGAAGCGGGGTGACATCATAACACAACGCAATGCAATAGAAAAGAGAAATGTGTGTTCGAGGCCGTCGGTACGCGGTTTTCGGCGCCTCAACCGATAGTGGTCATCCGCTCGAGCACGGCGGTCCGCTCCTTGATCGCGTCGAGAGAAAGACCGCTGAGCGGAGCGGGACCGAACTGCTCCACCACGAAGGAAGCGACTGCCGTTCCGTGGAGCATCGCCCGGCGGAAGGATCCGCCGTCGAAGTCGCCCCCGGCGGCGAGAGAGCCGATCACACCGCCGGCGAACGAATCGCCCGCCCCGGTGGGGTCGACCACCGCATCGAGGGGATAGGCGGGAACGGCGAAGAACTCCCCGCCATGGAAGAGGAGCGCTCCGTGCTCACCCTTCTTGACGATCACCGTGGAGGGCCCCAGGCCGGTGATCGCCCGGGCGGCGGCGATCATGTTCTTTTCGCCTGTCAGCTCTTTCGCCTCGCCGTCGTTGAGGAAAAGCGTATCGATCCTCGAGAGCATCTTTCTCAGGTCCTCCGGCGCTCCGTCGATCCAGAAGTTCATCGTGTCCGCCGCCACGTGCACCGGGTTTTCAATCTGATCGAGCACTTCGATCTGCAGCGCCGGGGCGATGTTCCCGAGAAAGATCACCGGGGTGCCGGCGTACGCTTCGGGCAGGCGGGGATGGAAATGTTCGAACACGTTCAGGCAGGTGCTGATCGTCGTACGATCCTGCATGTCGTCGCCGTACTCCGCCACGTAGCGGAAGGTGCGGCCCGGGAGGGTGGTGAGACCGCGAAGATCGACGCCCCTCTCCTCGAGGAAGGCCCTCCCTTCGGCGGGAAAGTCGTCGCCCACCACGCCGACGAGACGGACCTCGCCGTAGGGCGCCGCCGCACCGGCGAAGTAGAGCGCCGATCCGCCGAGACCTTCGTCCGACGTTCCGAAGGGCGAGCGAATGGTGTCGAGCACGATCGAGCCGACGACAAGTACGGGCATGGCCATGGATCATATCTCCCTGAGTTACATCGAATCGGGCGCGCTCACGCCGAGCAGGCGCAGGCCGTTGCGAAGAACGGTCCGAACCCCCTCGAGAAGAGCGAGTCGCGCCAGGGTGATCTCCTCCTGCGGACCGACCACCTTCACCTTGTGGTAGTACGTGTGGAACGTGGCGGCGAGTTCCTTCAGGTACGCGCCGAGGCGCTGCGGTTCGCGGTGACGTGCCGCCGAGGCGACCACGCCGGGAAACGGATCGAGGAATCGGATCAATTCAATGTCGTCCGGCGAATCGAGAAGATCGAGACATCCATTTCCGGTGCCGGCGCCGATGCCCGCCGCCTCGGCGTGGCGGAAGACGCTGCACACGCGGGCATGGGCGTACTGAACGTAGTAGACCGGGTTGTCGAGACTCTTCTTCGTGGCGAGTTCCATGTCGAAGTTCAGGTGCGTGTTCGGCCGAAGCATGAGGAAGAAGAAGCGCGCCGCGTCGACGCCCACCTCGTCGATGAGATTGCGGAGGGTGACGAATTCACCGGCGCGTTTCGACATCTTCACCGGTTTCCCGCCTCGCACCAGGTTGACCTGCTGCACGATGAACACCTCGAGCCATCCCTTCTTTCGGCCGAGCGCCTCCATGGCGGCTTCCATCCGCGCGATGTGGCCGTGGTGGTCGGGTCCGAGAATGTCGATGGCGCGATCGAAACCGCGCAGCGCCTTTTCCCTGTGGTAGGCGATGTCGGCCAGGAAGTAGCTCGGCCTCCCGTCGGAGCGGCGGATCACCCTGTCGTCGTCATCGCCGTACTTCGACGAGCGGAACCACCATGCCCCCCCCTTTTCATAGACATCGCCCGTCTTCTCGAGTTCGGCGAGGGTCTCCTCCACTTTCCCTTCCCCGTGAAGTCTCGACTCCCGGTACCACGAATCGAATGAGACGCCGAAGGAGGCGAGATCCTCCCGCTGGCCCTCGAGCATTTTCTCGAGAACCCAGCGCCTGAGAAGAGCGCGCCACGTTTTTTCCGAAACGGCGAGGGGGAGCTTTCTCCCTTCGGGAAGGGGCGGAGCGTTCCGGGAGGAATCGCCCTTCCCTTCGCCCGCGGCGATCTCCCCCACCCACTCCTCGAGAGCGGCCGCGCCGGGGTCGTCGTTCTCTTCCCCCCCGGGCCGGAAGAGCGGTGCCAGGTTCGCCGCGACGTCACCGGCGAGGTCGGCCACGTACGCCCCCCGGTAACCGTTTTCGGGGAATTCCCCCTTCTCACCGTCGAGGAAGTAAGCGACCGACTCGACGAGGTGGTCGACCTGGCTTCCAAAGTCGTTCACGTAGAACTCCCGCTCTACATCGATGCCGGTCGCCTCGAGAAGCGAGGCGAGGGTGTCGCCCACCGCGGCGGCACGGGCGCTCACCACGTTCAGCGGTCCCGTCGGGTTGGCGCTGACGAACTCGACCTGTTCCCTCCGGCCCTCACCTTCCTTCGTCGTGCCGAACCGGTCTCCCTCGAGGAGAATGCGGCCGAGCAGTTCCCGCCACGCCGCGGGGGTGACGCGGCAGTTCACGAAACCGGGAGGCGCGATTTCCACGTCGAGGAAGAGGGGGTCGGATTCGATATCGGCGACGATGTCGGCGGCGATGTCGAGCGGCGCGCGGCGGAGTTGCTTCGCGAGCACGAGGGCGGCGTTCGTGGCGAGATCGCCGTGCCCCTTCTCACGGGCCGCTTCGACGCGGACGGCGGTGATGTCGGCGTCGGGCCAGAGACGGGAAAGAGCGGAGCGGATCCTTTCTTCCACTCTGCGGAGGATCATGGTTCACCCCTCGACTTTCTCGAGCGGCGCATCTCCCCAGAGCCTCTCGAGGCTGTAGAAATCCCGCACCTCGTCGAGAAAAACATGGATCACCACGTCGAAGCAGTCGAGGAGCACCCACCGCCGTTCCTGGTATCCCTCGAGGTGGCAGATGCGCACATTCGCCTTCTCGAGGCCGTCGATCAGCGCGTCCGCTACCGCCCTTACCTGGGTGTCGCTCGCCGCGCTGCCGATGACGAAACAGTCGGTGGCGCTCGACAGCTCCGATAGATCGAGGATCACCACGTCGGTCGCCTTGCGCGTGAGCATCAGGTCGGCCGCCTTCCTGGCAGTCTCTTTCGCAGTCAACGCCGCTTCTCCCTTTGGATACCTGGGGCATGGGGTTTTCGAACGAGCGACGTATTGTACCACACGGCGCGTGCGGCGCCCATCAAAAACCGGCCGCTCGGCGCGGCGCGGGAGGGAGTTCGAACGCCATCGTCTCGATCCTCGGGGACGCCGTCTCGATCGTGAGGCGCCTGCCGTCGGTGCGGACGGTGATCCCCCCCGCGATGTCGGTGCGAAGGAGAAGGCACCCCTCCTTTTCGAGGCGCCGCACGATCCCGTCGTCCGGGTGGCCGTACCGGTTCCGCGCCCCCACCGAGATGACGGCGAACCGGGGACGCGCCCTCTCGAGGAAGGCGGGCGGGCATCCCCCGCGGGCGCCGTGATGAGGCACCGCGACCATGGTGATCGCGTCGGCGAGGTGATGGACGGTGAGGTAGCGTTCGAGACGAGGCGTCGCGTCGCCTGGGAGGAGCAGGGTGAAGCGACCGAACGTGAGCAGAACGATGAGGGAAGCGTCATTCGTCGAACACCCGTCGGTCCTTCCTTCGGGCGCGTAGAGAATCCGGAGCACGGCGCCGTCGCCGAGGGAGAACGTCTCCCCTGTCCGGCACGCCGCCCAGCCGGCCGGCGCCGCCATGGCGGCGCGCACATAGCGCCGGTAGAGGTCGGACCGGTGATCGACACCCGGGTCGCGGATGCGGCCGATCCCCCCCTCCTCGAGGAGGGAAATCATGCCCCCCATGTGATCGGCGTCGGGGTGGGAAACGATGCCGCCGGAAAGGGGCCACATGTTCGTCCGCCTCAGAAAGGGTGCGATCACAGACGCACCATTGTCCCACCGGTCCGACCGCCCGCCGGCGTCGACGAGAAACGATCCTCCCCCCTCCTGTTCGATCAGCGTCGCCGATCCCTGGCCGACATCGAGGAACGTCACCGTCAGGGGAAGGCTTCGCCGGTGGAAGGGAAACGGTGCCGGCAAGTGAAGGAGCAAAAGGAGCGTTGCCGGAAGAACGAGGAGAGGCCGGATGCTCTTCCGCCGGACGGCGAGAGCGGTCAGAAGGAGGATCGCCGGCGGGATCGCCGCCGCCGCCGTCGATTGCCTGCAGATGATCCACGGCGCCGGCGCGGCCGAGGCGATTCGCTCCACCGTCGTTCCGAAAAGCCGGAGCGCTCCCCACGCCCCCGCCTCGAGCGTCGGCTCGACGGCGGGAAGGAGCATGCCCGCGGCGAGCCAGAATACCGACGCCGTCAGGGCGAGCGTCGCCAGCGGCGCGGTGAGAAGGGTGGCCGGCGCGGCGAGAAGGGGGATTTGCTGGAAGTGATAGACGATGAACGGAAGGGTCGCCGCCTGCGCGGAGACGCCGACGAGGAGCGGGATGAAAAGGCGGCCGATCGGGCCGCGGGCGGCGAGGGCGGAGACGAGCGGCCGGGAGGCGAGGATCCCGGCGGTGGCGGCGAAGGAGAGTTGGAACGCGACATCCCTGTGGGCTCCGGGGTCGAGAAAGAGCGATACGAGAGCGGCGGCCCCGAGGGCGTTTCCGGGCCGGACCGGCCACCGGAAGAAGACGCCCGTCGCGAGAAGGCTCGCCATGATCAGCGCCCTCACGAGGGAGACGGGATAATCGGCCACCGCTCCGTAGAACCAGAGGAACGACACCGCGAGCGCCGGGACCGCTCTCCGCGGCAGGGGGAGCGACGCCAGGGGAACGGATAGGAGGACGTAAAGAATTCCCACGTGCAGTCCCGACAGGGCGAGGAGATGGGAGAGTCCCGCCGTGCGAAAAGCGTCAGTCCTCTCCTTCGATACGCCGCTCCTGTCGCCGAGGAGGAGCGCCTTGAGCAGCGCCGCCTCTTCGCTTCCGAGGCGATCGATACGCGACCCGATCGCCCGCCGCGCCCGGCCGGCGGCGGATCGTCCCGGTCTCCACGCGGTGAGTTCCCCCTCGAACACACCGGGGGCGCCCCGTCTCCTGTAACGGGCGAAGCGGTCGCGCCCTGTTCGGTTCCTCGGGAAGGGAAAGGGCGCGACCGCCCCGGTGATCTCGACGATGCTCCCGGCGGGCGGGACCGTATCGCCATGGGGAACTATCCATGGGATGTCGATCGATCCCGGCCAGGCGTCCCCGGTCCGGAGAGTGACGATCCTTCCCCCCGCGCCCCGGTGCACGACGCCCCGCACCGTGCCCGACGCCGGACTCTTCCATCGGGCGGGGGTGGCCGCCTCTTCCGCACGGAAGAAGAAGAGGAGCGACGGAAGAAGAACGATCGCCCCTCTCGCCGGCCATGGCGTGCGGTGTGGTGGAGAGAGAACGAGGATGAGGAGCACCGCCGCCGCGAGAGCGAGAGGAATGGCCGGGGAGAGATCGAGTCGATCGGCCGCCACGATTCCGGGAAGGAGCGTGACGAGAAGCTTCCAGGTGGGCATGTTTTGTGAGGCGTTTTGAGGGGTCGTGTTGACAGGGACGGCGCGTTGCCGATCCCCCCGGCGAAGATCGAGGAACGCAATCGCCGTGCCGCATCTTCGACCGGACTTCGCCGGCGCGCAAGGTGCACGGCGCCCGGGGGTTGCGCCCCCCCCCTCGCCCGGCGGCCCGTACCCGACCGGCCAGCGTATGTGCGTTCGGCGCGGTTCGCCGGCCACGGCGTGGACGCGGGGGGCGCGGCGGCTCTCCCCTTTTCCGCGCCGGCCCGCTCTGGTATGATAAAGCCGTTCGAGGGAGGTCGACATGGTCCGGCGGTTCACACTGACCGAGCACATCACGCAGCAGCAAAGGGAGTATCCGGACGCCACGGGGGACTTCACCGGGCTTCTCTCCGACATCGCCGTGGCGTCGAAGATCATCGCCCACGATGTCCGCCGCGCGGGGATCGGGGGCGTGCTCGGCGCGGCGGGCTCGAAGAACGTGTCAGGCGACGAGGTGAAGCGCCTCGACGTCCTTTCGAACGAAGTGTTCATTAACGTTCTCGAGCGGAGCGGCCATCTCTGCCTCATGGCGTCGGAGGAGAACGAGCACCCGATCTCGATACCCGCCGACTTTCCCCGGGGAAAGTACGTCTTCCTCTTCGATCCCCTCGACGGATCTTCGAATATCGACGGAAATGTGAGCGTCGGATCGATCTTCTCGATCTTCCGTCGCCTGTCGCCGCCCGGGGAGGAGGGGATCGACGATCTTCTTCAGCCGGGCTATAACCAGGTGTGCGCGGGGTATGTGCTTTATGGATCAAGTACAATGTTCGTCTACACCACCGGCTTCGGCACGCACGGATTCACCCTCGATCCGACGGTGGGCGAGTTCATCCTGTCGCACGAGAATATCCGCACTCCCCAGAAAGGACGGATCTTCAGCGTCAACGAGGGGAACTTCCGCCGGTGGAACGGGAGGATGAGGCGGTTCGTCGAATACCTGAAGGAGCCGGCGGGCGAGGGGCGTCCCTACACCGGTCGCTACATCGGCTCCCTGGTGGCCGACTTCCATCGGAATCTCCTCTACGGCGGTATCTTCCTCTATCCGGAGGACGAGGTGCACCCTTCCGGAAAGCTGCGACTCCTCTATGAAGCGGCGCCGATCGCCTTTCTGGCGGAGCAGGCGGGAGGCATGGCGACCACCGGAAAGATGCCGGTCCGCGAGGTCGAACCGACGCGGCTCCACATGAAGGTGCCTCTCATCGTGGGGAGCGCGGAGGACGTACGCCTTTGCCTCCGGTTTCTCCGGGGCGAGAAGATCGAACCCGACCGTCCCGGCTAGAAGAGCGTATAGATGAAGGGGGCCACGGCGGACCCTTCGGTGAGAACGATCAGCAGGCTGAGCAGAACGAGGAGGAGAAGGATCGGCGCGAGCCACCACTTCTTCCGGTGCATGAGGAAAGAGACGAGTTCGGAGAGGATGGCGAATTTTCCGCCCATACCTGAAGACGCCATGAACGGAACCCCTTTCCACCGAAAGCCGCGCGGCGGCCGGACGAATCTCTCCAAAACGGCCTGCCCGCGCCGGTCGCAATTTCCATTGTAGCCGATCGAGGCTCCGGCGTCAACGAAAGGCGACTTCGACCGCGCCGCAGGCGGAAAAGAGGAGAAAAGAGCCGAAAAGAACACGAGAAAATCCCCCCGCGACGCGGGGGGATTTCGCTATCAGGATCGGACCGTCGAATCAGGCGAGGGCCGTTTTCTTCTTCTTGACGCTCGCCCGCACCATGACGATGCCATTCTTCGCGCCCGGCACCGCGCCGCGGACGTAAAGAAGGTTCTGCTCCTTTTTCACATCCACCACGAGGAGGTTCAACGTGGAGACCCGCTCGTTGCCCATGCGGCCCGCCATCTTCTTCCCCTTCATCAGGCGGGCCGGCGTGGCGCACTGACCGATGGCTCCGCCGTGACGGTAATTCTCGTGCGCGCCGTGGGTCATCTTCTGGCCGTGGAAATTCCACCGCTTGATCACCCCCGCCGTTCCCTTCCCCTTCGAGCTTCCTTCCACGTCGACGAACTGGCCCGGCTCGAAGAGCGAGACGTCGATCGTCCCGCCCGGCTCGAGGCCGGCGGCCTCCTCGGCGGTGAGACGGATCTCGCGGATCTGCGCGGTCGGCTCGACACCGTGCTTCTTGAAATGCCCCGCCACCGCCTTGGTGGTGCGGATCTTCCGGCGCTTGCCGATACCGATCTGCACGGCGTCGTACCCGTCGGTTTCTTTCGTTTTCTTTTGGATCACAGGGCAGGGGGTCATGTCGAGCACCGTGATCGGCACCGCCCGCCCGCTGCTGTCGATTCGCTGGGTCATTCCGATCTTCCGGCCCAGCATGGAGAGTGCCATGTCGATCTTCCTCCGTGGCGACGGTTCGTCTGAACCCGATTCATGCAAAGATCATTATTTTTGCATGGCCCGAAGAAAAGTGTCAAGCGCTTTTTCCCGCACCACCGAGGCCTCTTTCCTCTCGACCCGCCGGCGTATCGCCTCCGCCGCCAACGGTTTCCGCCGCCGTCCCCTCCCCCGCCGGGCCGAGGCGGCTCTTGACATCCCCTTTCCCCCCCCCTAGCCTGGACGACAATCATCTAAGGAAGTTAATCACTTTCCCGTTTCGTCGCGTCTGTAGGAATAGTGGAAAGCAGGCCTCCGGGGGAAGAGGTTGCAGCAGAAAATGAGCCGTACCGACGAAGTCCTGGTGGCACAGGTGCTCGAGGGGGATCGTTGCGCCTTCAACGAGCTGATCGGCCGCTGGGAGAAGGGGCTCTACAACTTCATTCTCCGCATGGTGGGTCGTGAGGAGGACGCGAATGATCTGGTGCAAGAGACGATTCTGCGGGTATACAGGCGGCTCGGCCAACTCCGCGAGCCGAGCGCCTTCCCGTCGTGGATCTTCCGGATCGCCCGGAATGTCAGCCGGGACAGCCTCCGTAGTCGAGGAAACCGGGTCATGGTGTCCGCCGACGATCTCATGGAAAAGGGCGCCGAGCAGATTCTCGACGAGAGAATCGACCGGTTCCAGCGAACCGCACAGCCCGACCAGGCGGCCTACCGCGCCGAACTCGGCGAGATCCTCGCCAAGGCGCTCCAGACGCTTTCGGAAGAGCAGCGGACGGCGATCATCATGAGAGAATACCACGGTTACAGCAGCGCCGAGATCGCCCAGGTGCTCGACATCCCCGTGGGAACGGTGAGGTCGAGGATCTTCCATGGCCTGCGCAATCTTGGAAGGATCCTCAGGCGGCTCCGTCTCGAGGAAAGGGAATAAGGCATGGCGGATCACTGCACCGAATGGGAAGAACGGCTCGCCGCGTTTCTCTACGGCGAACTCGAACCGGCGGAAGCGGATCGCATGCGCGCCCATCTCGATCGATGCGACCGGTGCCGGAACGTATTCCACGAGATGAAAGGCACGGAGGCGCTTCTTCGCCGCTGGGAAGATGTCGATTCCCCGGTTCGGCACATGCTGGCCGATGCCGGCGAGAGCCGTCCGGCGGCTTCATCGCGGCGCGGCCGGTCCCCTTCCGCGGCGAGGAGGCTCCGCGCCGCGCTCCCGCTGCTCGGTGCCGCCGCCGCGCTTCTCCTCCTGGTACTCCACGCCGACTTCCGGAAGGAGGGAAACCGCTATTCCCTCAGCTTCGGCGGCGGCGGGCGCGAGGAAGGGATGTCGCCCGGCGGCGATCCGGCCGGAGGGAGCACGCTCGACGAGGGTGTTCCTCTCGCCCTCCCGGTGAGCGCGAAGAGGGTGGATTATGTCGATCGCGACGAGTTTTTCAGAAGCCAGGCCGAACTGATCCGCTTTGTCGCCACGCTGATCCGTGAGAGCGAGGATCGCCAGGTGGAACATCTCAGCGGACTCCTTCGGGATTACGTCAAGGAAGTGGAAGTGCAGCGCCGGGACGATCTCGGCGCGTTCGGAGCGAAGGTCGATAGCGTGGAGCGGAAAGCCCGCGCGGAGTTCGAGGCACTCGGCGCCGCCCCCCTCGAGGCGGGAGACGCGGACGGGGAGGGAGGTGCCAAGTGAGCCGGATGATGAGGAGATTTCTTCCCGCCGCCGCGGCCTTCGTTTTCGCGACGGGCGTGTCGGGAGCGGGCGTGGACGGTAGGATCGAGAAGAGGATGTCGATGGTGGAGAAGATTTTCGATACCACGCTGATCGACAGCCGTTTCGCGCTCGTGTCGTCCGGAGAGAACACTCGGGGCGTCTACCTGGAGGGGTACGGAGCGCTTTTCACCCTCGAGTTCTCTTTCGTCGATGACCGGCGCCGGAAGATCCTGGAGAACCTCGACGATCTCGACGACCTGGCGAAGAAGTGGCGGGAACTTCTCGAGATGGACGAGAAGGGGCGCGCCGCGGCGGGGAACCGCCGCCGGGTGCTCCTCGAGAAGGTGAAGGAGGAGTTGACGGAGGCGCTCCTCGATTACGGTGGAACGCTCACATTCCTCGACGAGGGGGAGTTCGTCACCGTGGCGGCCTTTCCGTGGGGCGAGTCGTGGGACGTGACCCCCGAGCCGCTCTCCCACGTCGTGATCCGCGCCAAGGCGTCCGACCTGAAAGATTACGCCGTAGGGAAGATCGACCACGATACCGCCCTGTCGCGACTCGATGTCGAGGAGGGCGTCCAGTGATCCATCCCGCCGCGCCCCGTTTCACCGCCGCGCGATGAGCGCGTCGATCAGATCGTCGTACCCTCCGATCCATTTCGACCAGATATACCGCTCCGCCTCGCCGCGGAGCGCCTTCGTATCGGGAACCCTCCCCGCGAGAAGGGATGCGAGAAGGGCGATCATCTCCTCGAAATCGGTGTAGTAACATTCCGCGAAACGGTGCGCATCGATCAGTTCGGGGTAGGAGAGATTCCGGGGAAGGACGGGAAACGCCCCGGCGAGCACCGCCTCGAGCACCGAGATGCCGAAGAACTCGTGGCGCGCCGTGGAGAGGATCACGTCACAACTCCCGAGAAGCTCCCCGTATGCCTCCCTCCTTTCGATGAAGCCGCTGTGAACGAGCGACTCCCCCGCCGCCGCCGGCAGTTCCTCGAAAAGGTCGGCGCGGTCCGCCCGGGCCGCCCCGGTGACGGCGAGACGGAAAGGGACGTGTTCGGCGCGGAGCCGTTTCACCGCCGCGAGGAGGATATCGGATCCCTTGTCGTGTTCCCACCGGTGATTCCACAGCAGCAGGGGAGGCGCTTTCCCCCTTTTCCCGGCGACGCGAAACGGCTCGATCCCCGGCGGGAGGATCGACGAGTGGTCGGCGAGTCTGGAGAGAACCCCCTTCGGCCTGTGATCGGGAAGGGAGGTGAAAAGCACGGGTAGAGCGTCGATGAATTCCTGTCGATGGTAGGCGCTGTTGAAGAGAATGTGGTCCGCCGCCAGGATACTCGTCACCTGGGTGAGGGCGAAGTGGAGATCTCTCTTCTCGAACGGCGGCAGCGGGTAGGTGAGCTGGTTCTCATGAAAGTAGAGGAGCGCGGGAATCGCGCGGAAGGCGGGGGGGGCGAGACCTTTCAGTTCGGCGAGATTGAGCATCGACGAGGCGAAGATGAGATCGGCGCCGGGCTTTTCCGGGAGCGCCCGGGCGATTTCGGCCGCTCCTCCCCGCATCCGCCATTTCCAGTTTCGCCCGGGGAGGGTGACGAGGATCACTTCGTGACGGCTATGCCGTCGGAAACCCTCGGCGAAGGCGCGGTGGGAGCCGCCGAAGAACGGTTCGATCAGAAAGATGCGCGACATGATCCGGCGATTCTACCGGGAAACGGCTCAGGAGTGGTGGACCAATTCCTCCTCGACCCTCCCCTTCTCGGCGGCCGGTCGGCGCGTTGCGGCGGGCGGGGGCGAATCGGATCGGGCGGGGATCGCGCCGGCGGACGGACCGGCGGTGGGGACGGCTTCGACCTCGTCGCTGTCGTGACGCGAGGCGTAGGCGAGGAGCTTGCCCACGGCCACGGCAAAGGCGATGTAGGCGGCGATCGTAACAATCAAGGTCAAATGCGCTTCCCCCTTCACCCGCTTATCGGCGCGGGGAGGGGCGACCTTGAACGGTGATCCAAGGGTGTTCCCGTTCGATCTTATGCCACGCGATGGACCTTGCGGGGAGCGGCGCACGGTGCTTCACCGGCGCCCACCGACTCGAGGCTTCCTTCGGCGAGAACTTCCCGCAGCTTGCGGAACGCCCTCGCCTCGAGTTGGCGGATTCTCTCCCGGGTGACGCCGATCTTCTTTCCGGTCTGCTCGAGAGATTTCGACTCGCCGTTGACCAGACCGTAGCGAATGCTGAGGATCCGCGCCTCCCTCTCGGGGAGCGTGGCGAGAAGTCTCTCCACCAAGTCTTTCCGGAGGCCGGAAAGGGCCGATTCGAGGGGACTCGGTGCGCGGTCGTCGGCGATCACGTCGTGGAGCGCGTGACTGCTCTGTTCGTCGTCGAGGGGGTGGTCGAGGGAGAGAACGCCCTTGGCGAGCCGGGCGATATCGAGGAACCGCGCGCGCCTCAGGCCGAGCTTTTCGCGCAGTTCTTCGGACGACGGCTTGCGACCCAGCTCCTGGAAAAGCTCCCGCTGGAATGTGAGGTACTGCTTGATCAGAACGAGTACGTTCGCGGGGATCCGGACGGTGCGGCTCTTGTTCACCAGGGAGCGGGTGATCGCCTGGCGAATCCATTTCGAGGCGTACGTGCTGAAGCGGAAACCCCGCTCCACCTCGAAACGCTCAACGGCCTTGATCAGGCCGATATTCCCCTCTTCGATCAGATCCTCGAGGCTGAGTCCCATCCCCTGGTACCGCTTCGCAATGGAAATCACGAGGCGTAGATTCCTCGAGATCAGCTCCGCCCGCGCCTGTTCGTCTCCCCCCTTCACGCGCCAGGCGATCTGTGCTTCCTCTTCGCGCTTGAGGAGCGAGAAGGCGCGGATCTCCTTCAGGTAGATGCCCACCGAATCTTGTCCGCCGCCCCCGGCCCGGCCCCTTGTGCCGCTGGTGGTCGCCATGGTATCCCCCTCTTTCATACTCGACGTCGGCGCACCGCTCACCGGCGGCTCCGGCCAGCCGCCGCTCCACGTCGTGCTTTCACCGGCTCTCCCCGTGCCGTATCCCTCCTCGAACACGGCGAAGGTGTCGTCGATGAACTCCTCCCAATTTCGGGAGCCGACTGTGTATCCTGGCATAGGGGACTCCAGGTCACTCCAGGTCCCGGACAAGTCGCCCGGAACGGTTCACCCGATCTGACCGATTCCATTGCACGTTTCGTGCCATTCGATCGATTCGCTCCGCAATATTCCGTTATCGGTAATTGCCGTAAGGAAATAGCTGAATTCCCTTATATCGAACCGTAAGGGCCGCCGAGGGTATCGTCTACCGATCGATTGTGAACATCGTGCACGGCCGGAGGAAGATAGTTCTAAGTCGCTGTTTTGTCGGGCGGTTGGGGTGTGAAGAGGGTGTACATCGGCGCCGGGGACGGACGAACCGGCCGCCGGAACGGTCTCGACGCGCCGTCAGAGCCGTTCGATGGCTTTTTCGGGGAGCCACCCCCTGAAATCGCCGGTGAGAGTGAAGTAGACCCAGCCGTCGGCTTCCCTGCGCACGCGAAGGACGGTGCCTGCGTGGAGGAGGAATTCCCGAGTGAACTGCTCGCCCGGGCCGCTACGAACGGGAACCTCCGACTCGGTGACCACGCCGGTGGTGCTCAGCCGCTCCGCGTGGAGGGAGATGGCGAAGAGGAGACACACCGCGAGGAGAACGCCTCCCGAGACGTAAAGCCACTCCCTCAGCCGGTCCTGCAGCGAGGGGCGGAGGAGAAACGCCCCGAGGAGAACGAGGAAGACCGCGTAGGTCGTCTCGACGACGCGGAACCACTCCTTCCAGGTGAGCCTTTCCGCCAGGGCGGCGGCAAGACGCAGCGGGGGAAGGTCCTGCCGGGCGATCTCCCTGTCGAGAGTTCTTTCGAGGACGTATTCGAGATTCGCCTTCACGTCGGCATCCCGGGGAAGGTAGCGGCGCGCCCTCTCGTAGTCGGCCACCGCCCTTCCGAGATCACCCTCCCGGAAGCGGGCGGCCCCGAGATTGTAGAACAGCTCCCCGCTCTCCACCCCCGAGGAGAGGATCTCCTCGTACAGTCGAATCGCCTCGCCGTACTCCCCCTTCCGGTACGCCTCGTTCCCCGCCGCGAAGAGGGAGTCGACCGGGGCCGATCGCGTGGGGAGGGCGACGAGCAGGAGGAGGATCATTGTCGTGAACGCGTTCATCGCCCCCCCTTCACTGCGGCCGCAAGGGCGCGCCCGGCCAGGACGATGATCTCCTCCCCCTCGCGCAGAAGGGCATTCCTCGCCGGGTCGTCGATCGGGGTGTCCGAGAATCGTCCCCTGTCGCATTCGGCGAGGAGAGCTTCGATCCTGGCGATCAGAGAGTCGTCGAGACCTCTCTACCCGAGCTCGCTCATCAACTGGCGTCTCGTCAGCGCGCCCACCGGAAGATCCCCCTTGTCGCCGAGGAATCTCTCCACCGCCCGCGCAAGGGTGGCGGCGAAGTCGCGGCCGTCCTTCTCCCCGGCGAGTCGCGCCGCCTTAGAGAGCGCCTTCCTCGCGGCGCGGTCGGCGCGCCTCTTCCTTGCAAGGGCCACATTTCCGCTCAGCTCTTCCCGTTTCCTGCGCAACCCGTAAAGGACACCGAGGAGGATCAAGGGGGCGACGTTCGCCGCCGCCGCGGCGGCGAAGGGGAACGGATCGACCCGCGCGTGCCAGTGGATTCCTCCGGTCGTCTTGAGATAGCGAAGATCGCTTTCCTCTCTCGCGATCTCGGCTTTCTTCCGGTCGGGCGCATGGACGGGGCCTTCCACGGTGATCGGAAACGCCCTGCTGCGAAGGGTGACGTACTTCTCCTTGCGGGGATCGAAGTAGGAAAACGAAACGGGGGGAAGGGTGTAGCTGCCGCCGTAACGGGGAACGATCACGCGAGTATATGTCTTTTTCCCCCTCACGCGATAGTTCTCTTTCGACACGTCGGTGGACGCCCCGGAGTCGTACACCTTGAAGCTTTCCGAAAGATCGATGTCGGGAAGCGAGGCGGTGCGGATGTTCCCTTCACCGCTGATCTTCACGGTAAGGGTGATCGGCTCGTTCGTGCGGACGCTGTCTTTGTCGATCGACGCGCTGAAGTCGAAAGAGCCGACGGTGCCGGTGAATCCGACCGGCCTCCCGGCGGTGGGAAGAGCGAGCACCTCCACGGCGATCGAGTCGGTGACGAGTTCCTTCTTTCTTCCCCCGCCGAAAAAGCCCCGACCCGACCGGGAGAAAAGATCGAATGGATCGCCCGACGAAACGGGACTCCCTTCATAGGTCAAACGCGCGGGGCCGATCACCAGGCGGCCCGGTCGGGTGGGGAAAAGAGCGGTCCGGATCTCCGTGACCCTGTAGGTCACCCCCTTCACGTCGGTGTTGTACGTTTTCTGGGGCGGAAGATCTTCCTTCCAGAAGCCCTCCATCGTTGCGGGGGTGTACTCCGGATCGCTCCAGAAACGAACGCGGGTGAAGACCTGGAACGTGTAGGTGATCGCCTCGCCGACGTACGCCTTCTCCCGGTCGACCCGTGCCTTCACCATCACCTCGGGCGGGAGAGCGCCCCGCCGGCGGGAGCGTCCCCCCGTACCGCTGGGAACGCCCGGCCCGGCGTCGGCGGCGGATTCGACCACCTCGATGCGGATCGCCCCGGCGGTCGATCGTTCGCCCCCCGCCTGAACGGTGATCGGCCCGAGCTGGAAGACGCCCGTCTTCCGGGGTGTGAGGATGTACCGGTAGCTGACGGTCGATTTGAACGCGCCGTTCACGATGGAGATATTCTGGGATGTGCCGGACGAGTAGACGCGAAAGCCGTCGGTGGCGCCCAGGTCGACGTCCGCGCCCCGGCGTCCCGCACCCTCCACGTCCACGGTGAGACGGATCCTGCCGTCGAGATCGACCTTCGAGCGATCCACCGTGGCGCTTACGTCGAGGGCGTCCGCCGCCGGTGGGAGGAGGGCGCCGAGCACAAGGGAGAGAAAAAGGAAGACTCTCCTTCCCCCGCATTGCCGGCGGCCGGCCGATCGCAGCGCGGGAAACGCTCTTTCTTTCATCGCGGCCCGTTCCATTACCAGTCCTTCTTCCGTTTCCCTTGTTCCGCCTTCCGCTTCTCGAGACTCGCCGCCCGCTCATGCTCCTCTTCCTCGGCGATCGCCTCGAGGATGCGGTGGGCGTCCTCGGGGGACATCGTTGCCTTCTCAGCCGTTCCGGAAGAATCCCCCCTCTCGGGCTGCTGTTGGTCTTGTTGCTGCTGCTGCTGTTGGTCTTGTTGTTGATCCTGCTGTTGCTGCTGCTGCTGTTGGTCTTGTTGTTGATCCTGCTGTTGCTGCTGATCTTGCTGCTGGTCTTGTTGCTGCTGTTGCTGGTCTTGTTGTTGTTGATCCTGCTGTTGCTGTTGTTCTTTCTGCTGCTCGAGTCTCTTTTCCGCCCATTCGAGATTATGCTTCGCGTCCTCGTCTTGCGGGTCTTTCAGAAGGGACCGCTTGAACATCTCCACTGCTTCGTCTAGCTTTCCGAGCCTGGCGAGCGAGTTGCCGGCCCCATAAAGGGCTCGCGCCGCCAGCGCCGGATCCTTTGCAGCCCCTTCATATTCCGCGGCCGCCTCCTCGTACCGGCCGAGCTGGTAGAGCGCCGCAGCGCTGTTGAAACGAAGAGACGGTTGCTCCGGGTTCTCTTCTTCCGCTTCGAGGAACCGGGAGAGCGCCTCATCATAGTTCCCTTCGCGGTACGCTTCCACTCCGCGCACGCTCCTGTCGTGCACCAGGTCGCCCCACCCGACGAGAAAGGGAACGACGAGAAGCATCACCGGAATCACCCTTGCGTTACTCAACTCTTCCACTCCATCGTTCGCGGCGTCGCCGGCGCGCCGGTGAGAGAAGCGATTCCACAATCAGGAGAACCGCCGCGGGAAAGAGGAACCACTCGAAACGCTCCTCGCGAATTACCGCGAGTCGCGCGTCATACTCTCTCTTCGTCATGCCGGAGAGATCGTCGAGGATCCGGTCGAGCGCGTCGGGTTCGTCGGCGAGAACGTAGTGCCGGCCGCCCGTCTTCGCTGCGATCTCCTGCAGCGTTCGATCGTCCCTGTGGGATACGACGAATTCGCCCGTATCGTCCTTCTTGAATTCCTTCGCCGATAGGGGAATCAACTCTCCCTCCGCCGTGCCGAGCCCCACGGTGTAGACCCGGATCCCCTCGCCGCGCGCCTCTTCCTCGGCGCCGGAAAGATCCCCCTCGTGATCCTCGCCGTCGGTGAGAAGGATGATCGCCTTCGAGCCGGTGCCCCCCTTGACGAGCATCTTCGTCGCCGCGCGGATCGCCTCGGCGATCGCCGTGCCCGCGGTGGGCACGGTCCACGGGTCGATCCCTCTGAGGAACATCCGCACTGCGCCGTAATCGATGGTCAACGGCGAGGTGGGCACCGCCCCCCCGGCGAAGGATACGATTCCCACACGGTCGCCGTCGAGCCGGGATAAAAGCCCCTCCATTTCGCGGCGCGCCCGCTCCAAGCGGCTGGGCACCATGTCGGGCGCGAGCATGCTGAGCGAAGTGTCGAGGGCGAAGACGATGTCGATACCCTCCCGCCGGACCTGCCTTTGTTTCTCGCCGTACTGCGGGTGGGCGAGGGCGAAGAGGACTCCCGTCATGGCGAGGAGGAAGATCCTTTCCTTGCGTGCCCGGCGGCTTTCGTCGACCCCGCGGACGAGGTGTCTCGCCAACCGTGGCTCGGCGAATTCGTCGAGCAAGCTTCGCCGTCTCTTTCTTCCGGCGCGGAAGAGAAAGAAGAGCACCGGAACGAGCAAAAGGGCATAGAGAAACCAGGGCGCGCCGAAGTGCATCAGGGGATCCTCCTGACGAGAACCGTGGCGAGAGACGTCTCGAAGAGGAGAAGAATCGCCGCGGGGAGAAGGAACCAGCCGAACAGGTCGGAATAGTTTACATATTCATCGCTTTGAATCTCGGTCTTCTCGAGCTTTCCGATTTCGTCGAAAATCGCGCGAAGGGCGTCGGTGTCGGTGGCACGGAAATACTTCCCTCCCGTCTCGGCGGCGATCTTCTTCAAGATCTCTTCGTCGATCTGCGTCGGCCGGCGGACGTAGCGCTGTCCGAAAACGGGATCGTTCACCGGGAAGAGGGCATCCCCCTCCTTTCCCACGCCGATCGTGTAGAAACGCACTCCGACGGCGCTCGCCACCTGCGCCGCCGTGGCGGGATCGATCGTTCCCCGGTTGTTCACGCCGTCGGTGAGAAGGATCGCCACCTTCGATTTCGCATCGCTTTTCTTCAGGCGGTTCACGCAATTCACGATCGCCATACCGATCGCCGTGCCGTCCTCGATCATGCCGATCCGGATCTCGCTCATCAGCTCGAGAAGAACGTCGTAGTCGAGGGTGAGAGGGCACTGCACGAACGACGCGCCCGCGAAGACGACGAGACCGAGGCGGTCCGCTTCCCGGCCGCGGATAAAATCGGCGGCCACCAGCTTTGCCGCTTCGAGACGGTTGTTCGGCTTCAGGTCGATCGCCTGCATGCTTCCCGACACGTCGAGGGCGATCATGATATCCACCCCCTCGGTGCTGACCCTGACGCCCCTCGCCCCCGACTGCGGCCGGCCGAGGGCGATCGCCAGGAGGAATACCGCCGCCGTGCGGGCGGCGAAGGGGAGGTGGCGGATGATTTTCTTCCGGCGCGGTTTCGCCCGTTCGAGGAGGCGGACCGATGAGAAGCGAATTCTCGGTGCGCGTGCGCGGTCGCGGACATAGCGGAGAATCATCCAGCCGATCGGTGGGAGGAAGAGGAGGGGAATCCACGGCCAGGCGAAGCGGAGGATCATGCCGTCCCCTTCCCTTCCGCCGGCGACTCGCGGCTTTCACGGGTGCGCTCCACGAAACGGCGCGATTTTCCGATCAGCGAGGGGAAGAGGTCGTCTTCGCCCCCGCCGCCGCGGTACTTGACTTCGTCGCAACGCAACAGGAGTTCCCTGAGGAGGGGGATCGTCTCCGGGGGGAGCTTCTCGCGCCGAATCTCCCGCAGGATCTCCCGGCTCGTTCGCTCCGGCGCCGGGAGGGCGTAACGATTGCGGATATACTCGCGGATCACGCGGGAGAGGATATAGAAGTGGATCTGTGCTCGCCCGTTTACGCCCCCCTCCGTCTCCCATTCCTTTTCGGCCCGGTCGATCGCTTCGAGGGCGATCTCATGGGCCGGTCTGAGATCGATCGGGACGAACGAGGGGTCGGCGAGGGAGGCGCGTCTCTTCCTGCGCATGTAAAGCCACGCGGCGATCGCCGCGAGAAGCGCGAGGGCGGCCCACGGCGCGAGAAGGAACACGATATTCCGCCCGGGGGTGACGGGATCCTTCACATTTCGGAGATCTCCCCCCTCGTCGAGGCCGACCGAAAGGACGGTGATCGGGATCTCTTCCGACGCCTCTCCCCCGCCGACCGGTTCGAGGGGAGGAATGGCGTAGTCCCCCGGTTTCCATGCCGTGATATGCAGGCGGAGTACGCGGCTCTTCACGCCGTCGATCGTCTTCTCTTCGGGCGGATCGGTCCCGATGAGCGAGAAGGGAGAATCTCCGCCGGGCGGAAAATCGGGGAAGCGCGCCGAATCGCCCGGCGTGGAGTCGAGCCGAAGCGTGAGGACCACCGGGTCGCCGACACGGATCGTGTCCCGGTCGACGCCGGCGGTGAGAATCGCCCCGGCACAAGCGGCCGTGGGAGCGGCGAGGGCGATCGCGGCGACGGCGGCGGCGCGGGCGAGACGATTTCGGCCCCTCTTCACTTCGCTCTCATCCTCCTCTTCCCCCGTTCGCGGAAGAAACGCGCGAGGGGATCGACGTATCCCCCCCGCGTGGAGACGTCGATCAGGTCGATCCCGAAGCGGCGCATCCGGGAGCGGAGCGCCTCGTCCTCCGCGCGGCGGAGCGATTCGTACCGGCGGCGAAACGATTCGTCCGCCGTGGAGACGACGATCCTCTCGAGGGTCTCCGCGTCCTCGAATTCGACGAGACCGACATCGGGAAGGCTTTCTTCTCTCGGGTCGTAGAGGCGAACGGCGATCAGGTCGTGCCTCCTGGCGGAGACGCGAAGGAGCTTGTCGCACGATACCGGCGTGATGAAATCGGAGACGAGAAAGACGACCGCCCGCCTCTTCAGGACGTGGTTGAGGTGGTCGAGCGCGGCGTTCAGGTCGGTTCCCCTGCTCTTCGGCCCGGAGTAGAGAAGTTCCCGGATCACCCGGAGCACGTGACGCTTCCCTTTGCGCGGCTTGATGTACTTCTCCACCGTGTCGGTAAAAAGGAGAAGGCCGACTTTGTCGTTGTTCCGGATCGCGGAGAAGGCGAGGAGCGAGCAGATCTCGGCGGCGACTTCCGCCTTGAAGTGCTGTGCCGTTCCGAAATCCCCCGAACCGCTCACATCGACGGCGAGGAGGACGACCAGCTCACGCTCTTCGGTGAATTCCTTGATGAAGGGACGGTTCATGCGGGCGGTGACGTTCCAGTCGATCGCGCGAACGTCGTCGCCCTCCTGGTACTCCCTCACCTGGTCGAATTCCATCCCCTTCCCCTTGAAGGTGGAATGGTATTCGCCCGAAAAGAGGCTCTCCACGAGAGACCGGGTGACGATCTCGATGCGTCTGACTTTGTGGATCAGTTCCCGAGGAAGCATGGCCCGCCTCTACGGCACATCCAGGTGGTCGAGAATCCGGCGGACCATGTCGTCGCCGGTCAGCTCTTCCGCCTCGGCCTCGTACGTGACCAGGATCCTGTGGCGGAGGACATCGGGGCAGATCTCCTTCACGTCGTCGGCGGTGACATAGTCACGCCCGTCGAGGAAGGCGATCGCCCGGCTTCCCAGGTTGAGGTAGATCGATGCCCGCGGCGACGCGCCGTAGGCGATCAGGTCGGCGAGGTCGAGACCGTACTCCTCCGGCTCGCGCGTGGCATGGACGATGCTGACGATATATTCCTTCAGGTTGTCGTCGATCCGGATCGAACGGACGCTGTCGCGGGCGCGGCGCAAATCATCGAGCGTCGCCACGCGCTCCACGGCGATGTCGTCCACCCCCGCCCACCGGTCCATGATCCTTCTCTCTTCCTCCCGCGTGGGGTACTCGACCTTCAGTTTCAGCATGAACCGGTCGACCTGCGCCTCGGGGAGCGGGTACGTCCCCTCCTGCTCGATCGGGTTCTGCGTGGCGAGCACGAGGAACGGATTGGGGAGAGGGTGCGTCTCGTCGCCGATGGTGACCTGTCCTTCCTGCATCGCCTCGAGGAGGGCGCTTTGCACCTTCGCGGGGGCGCGGTTGATCTCGTCCGACAGGAGAAAGTTGGTGAAAATCGGGCCTTTTCGTGTGAAGAAATCGGTCTTCTTCGGGTCGTAGATCATCGTACCCACCAGGTCGGCGGGAAGAAGGTCGGGGGTGAACTGGATTCTGTGGAACGATGCTTCCACGGTCCGTGCGAGGGTGTTGACGGCGAGCGTCTTCGCGAGCCCCGGAACCCCTTCGATCAGCACATGACCGCCGGAGAGAAGGCCGACAAGGAGCCGGCTTACCATGTAGTCCTGGCCGACAATGGCGCGCCCCACTTCCTCCCGGAGTCGCCTGAAAAGAGCGCCTTCGCTTCGCACACGCTCCAGATTCTCATCTCTCGTGATTGACATGAAAAATCACCTCGCTCTGATACGTTTTCCAGCGGAACATCTTTTTCGAATCGAGTTCGTACGGGATCCGGAGAAGAAAACACCGCACCGCGCCGTCCGGTTCCCTCGGCCGATCAGAGAATGACGATCGTTCTCCTCCCCTCGAAAGGACCCGCTTCAAAGAGGAGGAGATAGACGCCCGCGCTCACATCCTCGCCCCGGTCGTTCTTCAAGTCCCACACGATCGACTGGCCCTTTCCGGCTCCTCTCGTTTCATGGAGAAGCTCGCGCACGAGCCTTCCTGCGGCGGTGTAGATCCGCGCGGTCACGTTCGTTTCGGTGGGAAGGTCGAAGAAGATCGGATACGAGGCGCCTTCCTTCCTGTCGAAGGGATTGGTCGGCCCCTCGCCGTCGAGGCTGTAGTGGAGGGCGTAGCCCTCGGACTCCTCGGCGAAGTCGCCGATCGCGAACTGCTCTTCCGGCGCGCCGGGGGGAGAGGTCCACGCAGCGCCGCCCGCCTCGCCGGCGAAGTAATAGCGGACGCTTTTCCCCTCCGGCGCGGCGAGGGTGAACCGGTAGAGATCTCCCTGGCGCGTTGGGGGGTCGTGATGCGCCGCCGGCGAGGCGACCACGAGGAACGCCGTGTCGGGAATCGACGTGCCGTCGTTCCAGACGACCACCGGCGGATCGAAGCCGACCGGGAGGCGCAGGCGTACCTCGCCGGTGTATCCCCCTTCGGCCCACGAATCGGCGCGCGGCGGTTCGTGCAGGACGATCGGCCTTGTCACCGCATCGAAGGCGTCGATCACCCCCCAGCCGATGAGCGTGTCGGGGTCGTCGGCGCGGCTCGCGCCCGCCTTGATCGCCGGGAAGAGGTCGTGCACCGTCATCCACGGGTGCGCTTCGAGGAGGAGGGCGCATACCCCCGCCGTGAGAGGCGCCGAGAAGGAGGTGCCGCTCCATGTTCCGTAAACGTTGCCCGTCGTGTCCTTCGGCGTGCGGACAGCATTGACCGACGTGCCGAGGGCGGAGACATCAGGCTTGATCCTCCCGTCGAATGTCGGGCCGAACGAGGAGAACGACGCTCGGTTCCCGTTGATCGTCACCGCGCCGACCGAAAGGACCGAGTCGCCGTCCGCCGGGGCGATCAGGTGGCGCCATGCTTTATCCGCCTCGTTCCCCTGGGAGTTGACGATGATCACCCCCCGGCGGATCGCCTCGCGCGCCCCGAGGGTGGTCACCGCCGTCTCGCCGTCCATGTCCTCATACGTGTACCAGTCGATGTAGCCGAGGGAAGAACTCACTAGGTCGACGCCGAGGCTTTCGCCCCACTCGAGGCCCTCCACCCAGAAGTCCTCCTCCTGCTCGTACTCTCCTGCGCTGTCCTCCGTCTTGGCGAGTTCGTAGGTCGCACCGAACGCCGGGCCGATCAGCATGCCCGGATCGAAGGCGCCGATCGTCGAGAGGGTGCCGGAGCCGTGATCCCCGGCGCCCTCCTCCCCCACCTCGTCGGACACCGTGCTGTCGTCGTGCACGAAATCCCACCGGTTCCGGATATCCATCGAATCGTACGCCGCCGCGGCGGTGTAAAAGCCGCTGTCGAGCATCAGAATATGGACGCCCTTTCCGGAAAGCCCGGCGTTGTGGAGAGGGGGCACGTTGATCTGGTGCAGCTGGTCGTAGGCGAGACCGTACGAAAGCGAGTCGGTCGCCGGCTTTTCCGCGGCCTCGTTCCGGGGAACCGGTTCGCCCGTTGGTGGTTCGACGCGCGTCGCCCTGCGCGCCACGGCGCGGATCTCCCGCACGAAGGGGAGCGCGGCGAGTCGATCGATGTCGTTCTCGTCGACTTCCACGGAGACGCCGTTCAGCCACTTCGTCCGCGCGCGCACCGGTCCGGCGATCCGCTCGACGGCGCGGATATAGGCGGCGTCGAGCGGAAGATCTCCGTCGCCGGAAACGTAGCCCGCCCGCCGTCTGCGCGTCTCGGCGCGGCCGGTCACCTTCGCGTGCTCCATCTCGCCGCTTCGCTCCCCCTTGTCGGTGAAAAAGACCCATACAGCGCCATGGCCTCCCATCTCCTCGAGAGTCACGCGAACCGCGTGGTCGATGTGCCCCCCCGCCTGGGCCCCCACCCCGGAAGGGATGGTCGCCAGCGCGAGGAGAACCGCCGGAAGGAGAGCCGAGCGCCGCCACGCATTCGTGCGGATCGCCCTTTCGGTTGCGCCGTTTCCCACCACCGCGACTTTCATTTTTCACCCCTTCCGGCCTGCGGAGGCGGATTCTCCGTGGCGACGATTAGCCGCCCCACCTTGGCGGAGCGCGCCGCGTCCATCACCTCCACCACCTTGCCGTACGATACTCCCTTGTCGGCGCGAAGGAGGAGATCCCTCGTGTCGCTCTCGTCGAGCGCCTCGGCGAGTCGCTTCTCGAGAAGGCCTTCGCCGACGATTTTCCCCTCGAGGCGAATGATCCCCTGCATGTCGATACGGATCTCCACGCCGGTGGCGCGGTTCGACTCCCCCGTCTTCGCCTGCGGCAGGTCGAGGGGGATGCCGGGGAGATCGCGAAAGCTCGACGAGACCATGAAGAAGATGAGAAGGAGAAAGAGCGCGTCGATCAGCGGAGTCAGGTTCACCAGGGGGGAGCGTTTCCTTTCGCCGCCGAAGTTCATCGACTCTCCTCCGGGAAGGCGCGGAGCTTCGCGAGGAGAAGCGAGGCGATCCGTTCCATATCGAGGACGATCTCCGATATTTTATTCGAGAAATAGTGGAACGCCGCCAGTGCCGGGATCGCCACGGAAAGACCGACCGCCGTGGTGATGAGCGCCTGCGAGATCCCTCCCGAAAGGGCGTTCGCGTTCCCCACGCCGACGAGGGCGATCACCCGGAAAACGCGGATCATGCCGAGCACCGTGCCGAGAAGACCGAGGAGAGGGGCGATCCCCGCCACCGCTTCGAGAACGACCTGCCCTTTTTCGATTCGTTTCGCCTCGCCCCGGCCGACGTCGAGCACGATATTGCGGACCTCCTCGCGCGAGAGATCGCGGTTCTCGATGGCGGCGCGCACCACGTTCGAAAGGCCGCCCGGGTGGCGGTCGAGAATGGCGAGAGCCATGTCGATGTCGGCGGGTCCGCGGATCGTCTCGACGAGGTGGACCACCTCGGGAACGAGCACCTTCTTCGTGCGAAGGTTGATCAGTCGTTCGAGAATCACCGCGAAGGCGAGCACCGAGCAGAGGGCGAGGGGCGCCATCAGCGGCCCGCCCGTTACGAAGAGCTGGACGAGGGCTTTCATCGTTTCAGACTCACCTGTAGTAGAACGTGCATGTAATCACCCATCGCTCTTCCGGAAAATCCTCCGGAAGGGGTGGAAAGGGCGCTCCATATCGAACCGCGTTCATCGCCGCCGTGTCGAGGGAAGTGTGGTCCGCGCCGCTGAGCAGCTCGAGGAGATCGAGTTCCCCTCCTTTCGCCACGGCGAAACGGACCACGCTTTCCCCTTTGAACCCGCGACCGTACGACGCCACGGGAGGATACCACTTTTCCTCGATTCTTTTCTTCAGTTCAAAAAGGTAGGGAGCGAACTCGAAGTCGACCGTGTTGAACGAGAGATCCCCCGGGAGCGATTGCGTTCCCCTCGGGTTCTGGAAGCGCCGTCCCTCGAGCGAGCGGCTCACTTCGTTGCGGATATTCGACGGCGACAGGAGCGATTTCGGCGAATCCTCCCCTTCCGACCGGCTCTCGTCGGGCCGTTCCTCTTCGGCGGGGCGGACCGGTTCATCTCTTTCCGCAGCCTCTCCGGCGTGGCGGTTTTCCTTAAGCGGCGATTCGCCGGCCGAGGCGGGCAGATTGTTCGCCGCCTGTGCGACCGCCGCCTCGTCGCTATGGGCGAGACTCTTCTTCGTCGACACCAAGTTCGTTTCCGGCACTTCATCCGGTTCGGCGCCGGGCGATGGATCGACCAGCTCGAAGACGATCGGCTCGTTCTTTTCGGGAGGCTGAAGATCGGCCGGTTCGATCCACCCGACCACCTGGTCGCACCGGGTGAGGAACAGGGGAATGAGAAGATGGAGGCCGAACGAGACGACGACGGCGCTTCGGATGTTCAAGCGGTTCCGCATGAGAACCTGCACCTGGGAGGGGACCGGATTCGGCCGCGCCGCGCGCCCGGCGCTCGTCGAAGCACCGGGCGGACGAAAGTCTAATGCGGTTTCTTCTTATGCCTGTTCTTCCTCAGGCGCTTCTTACGCTTGTGTGTCGCGATCTTCGCGCGCTTTCTCTTCTTACCACTGGGCATCGATATCCTCCTGCTCGACTATTCGTGGTCGGGGAACGATGGGGGACCGGCCGAGGGCGGCGGCGAGCCGACGATCTCGGCCTCGGGACCGGCTTTCCGGGCGGCGTGAGCGGTTTCCACGAGATTCTTCAGCTCCCGGGAGACCTTGAAATACGGTACCAGCTTCGAGGGAACGTGAACGGTTTCGCCCGAACGGGGATTCCGCGCGATGCGGGCCTTGGCGAACTTGATTTTGAAGCTGCCGAACCCGCGGATCTCGACGTGGCCGTTGCTGATGAGTGTCTGGCTGATCGATTCGAGAAACCCGTCGACAATGAGAGCCACATCTTTCTTGGGCAGTCTGGTGGCGGCCACGACTTCGTCGACAAGATCGGCTTTCGTCATCGGTACCTCCTGCGGGACACGGACAGAACGCAACGTCGGGGACGTTCCCGGCGGTCGAACACTGATAGAGGCAGAAAATATCATGGCCGTCGGGGCAAGTCAACTCTTTTTTATTCGGTAACTTGGCCGTTCTCACCCCTCTTGATTTCTTGCAAAAGGGCGACGCCGGTCGCCTCTTCCCCTGGGCGGAGGAGCACCTTCCCGGCGGCGATATCCTCCTCGCCCGCGTCCGGTCCCTCCCTCTCGATCTCTTCCCGGTCTCCCAGGACGGCGCGGATCACATACTCTCCCGCGTCGAGCCGGGAGAACGACCATGCCCCCGCCGAATCGAGTCGACTCGTGGCGAGAAACGTGCTGTCCGACGGCGATTCGAGGCAAACCACGACCGAATCAGCGGAAAAAGGGACGGTGATCGTTCCGGCGAGGCTCGCCGGGGTGTCGGCGTTGACCATCTTCACCTCGATCGAGTCGATGACGGGCGTCTCGGCCGTGAGGCGGAGCGTGTCGGACCAGCCGTAATACTCGAAGTCGTAATCGACTTCGCCGTCCTCGTCGTCGTCCCTGTGCGCGAAGAGGACGAGGGGCGCGCCTGTCGTGGGGAGGTGAGCGAGGCGAAACCGCCCATCCTTCCCCGCCTGCCCCCTGCGCACCGTTTCGCCTCGTTCGTCCCCCTCCCCGGTGGGGAGGGTCGCGCAGACGGTGACGGGCGGCGCACGCCGGTCGGCCTTCGCGCCGGTCACTACCCCCGACACTGACCCCGCGTCGAGCGAGTCGGCGGAGGTCCAGGTGAACGAGTACGGCGCTTCGGCGAAGAGGTTCCCGTGCCGGTCTTCCGAGAAGCCCGAGAGGGCGACCGTCACGTCCCCCTCCCGAGGGGGCGCGCCGTCGCCGCCGCTGTTCACGTCCGACTCGATCACCAGTGTCGACACCTCCGTTTCGACGCTGTCGAGAAGGATCACGTTCTTTTCCCACGAGAAGCGGACCCACTCCGGCTCGGGATCGATGCTCAATCGTCGCTCCACTGTGCGGTGGTTCATCTTCTCGCTGAAATGGATCGCCAGTCGGACGGGAGGCCGGACGCCCGTGGCGCCGTCCGCCGGCTCGGTGAGCACCACCCGCGGCGCCGTGTCGTCCACCGGCCCTCCGGGCGGCGCGCCCATCTTCGCGCAGCCCGCCGCGGCAACGAAAAGGGCAGCCGCCATCGTCGGGCGAACGTTCACGGGAGAAGCATTTCCATAATCGCCTTCTGGGCGTGAAGGCGGTTTTCCGCCTCGTCGTACACCACCGAGTGAGGCCCGTCGATCACGCCGGCGGTGATCTCCTCTCCCCGGTGCGCGGGGAGGCAGTGGAGCACCAGGGCGTCCTTTTTCGCCGCCGCGAGGAGACGCTCGTTCACCTGGAACGGCATCATGATGGCGGTGCGCGCCTCCTTCTCCTCCTCCTGTCCCATGCTCGCCCATACGTCGGTGTACAAGACGTCCGCGCCGGCGGCCGCCTCGATAGCATCGTGAGTCACCACGACGGTCCCTCCCCTCTTTCGCGCCGCCTCGACGATCGATCGGTCCGGTTCGTACCCTTCCGGAACGGCGATACGCAGCTCGAAGGGGAGGCTCGCCGCGGCGTTGATCCACGAGTGCGCGACGTTGTTCCCATCGCCAAAGAAGGCGACCACCTTGCCCTCCACCGTGCTTCGGTGCTCGAGGATCGTCTGGAGATCGGCGACGATCTGGCACGGGTGAAGCAGGTCGGTCAGCCCGTTGATCACCGGAACTTTCGCATGGGCCGCCAGGTCGACGGCGATTTGATGGTCGAAGGTGCGGATCATGATGATGTCGACGTATCGGCTGAGCACCTCCCCGATGTCTTCCACCGCTTCGCGCGATCCCACGCCGATTTCCCGGTCGCTCAGATAGATCGCGCTCCCGCCGAGCTGCGTGGCCCCCACCTCGAAGCTCACCCGCGTTCGGAGGGACGGCTTGTGGAAAATCAGGCCGAGCACTTTTCTCTTGAGGGGCGTTTTCCCCCGCCCGTCGTTCCACTCTCTCTTCCCTTCCATCGCCCGAGCGAGGAGCGCGTCGAGCCGGTCTCGGTCCAACTCCGCGAGGGAAAGAAAATCCTTGCCCGCCATTCGTTTTACCTCCGTATCGTTAAAGAATATATCGACTCATGTCGACGTCGCCGGCGATCGTCTCGAGACGCCGGTTCACCATGGCGCCGTCCACGGTGTAGCTCTTCTTCCCGCCGAGGGGGACCTCGTAGAGGATATCCTCCAACAGCGTGGTGAGGAGCGTGTGAAGGCGCCGCGCGCCGATGTTCTCCGTCCGGTCGTTCACCTTCTCGGCGAGGGAGGCGATCCGTTCGATGGCGTCCTTCTCGAACACGAGGTCGACCCCTTCCGCTTCGAGAAGCGCCGTGTATTGGCGGACGAGAGAGTTCTCCGGTTCATCGAGAATGCGGACGAAATCACCCGCCGTCAGCGAGTCGAGTTCCACGCGGATCGGGAAGCGCCCCTGGAGTTCGGGCATCAGGTCGGACGGCTTCGCGTGATGGAACGCGCCGGCGGCGATGAAGAGGATATGGTCGGTGGAGACGAGGCCGTGCTTCGTCGGCACCCGCGAACCTTCCACGATGGGAAGGAGGTCGCGCTGCACCCCTTCCCGGGAAACGTCGGGTCCGCCTCGGGCCTGGTTGCCGGCGATCTTGTCGATCTCGTCGAGGAAGACGATGCCCGACTGTTCGGCGCGGCGCTTTCCCTCCTCCACGGCGCTCTCCCGATCGACGAGGCGGTCGAGTTCCTGGTCGATGAGCACTTTCCGGGCGTCGGCGACGCGCATCCTCTTCCGGCTGCTCTTGCGGGGCATCATCTTCTCGATCGAGCTGCCGAGCGTCGGATCGACGCTGTTCATCCCGCTCGCCGCGAAGAGATCGAAGAAGACGCCCCCCTTGTCGCTCACCTCGATGCTCACCCAGCGGCGATCGAGTTTCCCGGCCCGCAGGTCGGCGGCGACCGAGGGTGCCTCCGCGGGCACTTTCTCGGCGACCCCGGAGCCATCCACGGCAATCACCGCCGGACCGCTTTCGGGCGCCTCGGTCCGTGCCGCGGGCGTGAGGAGGGCGACGAGTTTCTCTTCCGCGCTCTTCTCCGCCCGCGCGCGCGCTTCGGCGCGCATCTCGTCGAGCACCTGGTTGATGCCCAGTTCGACCAGATCGCGCACCATCGATTCGACATCCCTTCCGACGTACCCGACTTCGGTGAACTTCGAAGCTTCCACCTTGATAAAAGGGGCGCGGGCGATCCGCGCGAGGCGGCGCGCGATCTCCGTCTTCCCCACCCCGGTGGGACCGATCATGAGGATGTTGTTCGGCAGAATCTCGTCGCGGATCTCGCGGGGCGCCTCGCGGCGGCGCCACCGGTTCCGCAGGGCGATGGCCACCGCCTTCTTCGCCTTCTCCTGGCCGATGACGTAGCGGTCGAGCTCCCGCACCACCTCGGGGGGCGTGAGTCTGTCGTCGAGCCGCCGTTCGACCGCCGTCACGGGAGTGTCTCCACGATCACATTCGAATTGGTATAGATGCAAAGATTCGAGGCGATGTGCAGCGACCTTTCGGCGATCTCTTCGGCCGAAAGGTCGGTGTTCTCCACGAGCGCGCGCGCCGCCGCCAGCGCGTAACCGCCGCCCGAGCCGATGCCGATCATCCCGTCGTCCGGTTCGATCACCTCGCCCGCGCCGGAGATGAGAAAGGCGCGATCCGAGTCCATCGCCACGAGGAGCGCTTCGAGGCGGCGGAGCACCTTGTCGCCGCGCCAGTCCCGGGCGAGTTCCACCGCCGCGCGGGAGAGGTTTCCCCCGTGGGCCTCCAATTTTCCCTCGAGCCTTTCGTAGAGCGTGAGGGCGTCCGCCGAAGAGCCGGCGAAACCGACGAGAATTCTCTCCCTGTAGATGCGGCGCACCTTGCGGGCGCCCCCCTTCATGATCTGGCTTCCCAGCGTGACCTGTCCGTCGCCCGCCATGGCGACTTCCCCGCCGCGGCGAATGCCGAGGATCGTGGTGCTCCGTATCGGTATGGGCGTCATTTTTTCCGCTCCGCCCGCGGGTGGGCCTGCCGGTAGATTCTCGACAGCCGCTTCGCGGTGACATGGGTGTATCTCTGCGTGCTCGACAAATGGCGGTGCCCCAGCAGTTCCTGGACCACCCTCAGATCGGCGCCTCCCTCGAGCAGGTGCGTGGCGAAGGAGTGGCGCAGCGAATGGACGGTCAGCCCCGTCCCGAGCCGCTTCAGGTGGACGCCGACCCGCCGCTCGATCCCCCGGCGCGAAAGTCTCTCACCCGACCGGTTGAGGAATAGGGGAAGGTCGTTTTCGCCGGCGACCGTCCTCGGCGGCCGTCTCGTTTCGAGGTAGGCCGTGAGCGCCCTGCGCGCCTGTCGTCCGAGAGGAACGATCCTCTCCCGGTTCCCCTTGCCGAGCACTTTCACTTCGTCGCGATGAAAATCGACGCTCCCTACGTTCAGGAGGTGCGCCTCCGAGAGGCGGAGTCCGGAACCGTAGATCAGCTCGATGAGGGCGAGATCGCGCGCCGCGTTCTCTCCGTCGGGCATGGCGACGAGAAGCCCGATCTCCCGGTTCGTCAGGAAATGAGGGAGACGCCTTTGAGCCTTGGGGAAGGATACGGTCGCCGCGGGATTCGCGTCGATCCGCTCATCCCGGTGGATCTCCTTGAAGAACGATTTGAGCGTGGCGAGCGCCCGGGCGCGGCTCGCCCTGGCGTAGCCGTCGTCGTACAGCTCGGCCATATACTCCCGGATGAGCCGGGATGTCACTTCCCCCGCGGCGATCTCCTCCTTCTCGAACGCATCCTGCAGGAAGTGGAGGAAGTGATCGAGCTGTCTCGAGTAGGTCGAAATCGTGCGGGGAGAATACCTCCGGTTGGCGAGGCGCTTCAGATAGATCGAAATCGACGGTTTCATCGCATTTCCCCCGACACCATGGTAGCGCAACCTGATGGAGGGCGCCACGTCGAAGGCGGGGGACTACGCGTCGCCCACGCGGGACCCGGAGGGGGTGGGCGTCGTGAGAGTCGTCCGGCCGGCGGACCGGTCGCTCCGGTTCATCGACGCGCCGCGGTTTCGGAGAGAAACGATTCGAGGCGCGCCGCGGCGCGGGCGTGGATCGCCTCGTTCCGCTCCCGCTTCCTCCTCTTCTTTCCGGAGAGCCGGGGGAAGAGGCCGAAGTGGATATTCGTCGGTTGAAACGTGGCGGCGTCGCTTTCGCGCAGATGCCGGAGGAGCGCCCCGACCGCCGTCTCATCGGGCCACCGGAGGGGGGGCAGTCCCGCCAGGCGGCGCGACGCGGCGATGCCCGCCACGAGGCCGACGGTGGTCGACTCGAGGTACCCTTCCACCCCGGTGATCTGCCCCGCGATCCGTATATGGGGCGCTTGCTTCAGCGTGAGGTCGTCTTCGAGGAGCGCGGGGGAGCAGAGATATGTGTTCCTATGCAAACTGCCGTAGCGGAGGAACTCCGCCTTCTCCAACCCGGGCAGGGTACGGAAAATCCTCTCTTGCTCCCCCCGGCGCATGCGACTCTGGCAACCGACGAGATTCCACGCGGTTCCTTCTCGGTTCTCGCGCCGGAGCTGGATCACGGCGTGCGGCATCTTCCCCGTCCGCGGATCGATCAGGCCGACCGGTTTCATCGGCCCGAAGGCGAGGGTGTTTCTTCCCCTCCGGGCGATCTCCTCGATGGGGAGACACCCATCGAAGAAGAGAGACTCCTCGAACTCGTGAACCGGGTAGAGTTCGGCGGCGAGAATCGAATCGACGAAACGGAGATAGGTTTTCTCGTCGAGCGGGACGTTGAGATAATCACCGGCGCCCCCTTTCCCGTAGCGGGAGGCGGCGAAGAGGGGGGGCGACGAGATCGAGTCGTCGCTCACCACCGGGGAGATCGCGTCGTAGAAATAGAGGCGGCCGGCGCCGGTGATCGAACCGAGCGTTTCCGCGAGAGGTGCCGAGGTAAGGGGGCCGGTGGCGACAATCGTCTCCCCCGAATCGGGAAGGCGGCTCGCCTCGTCGCGGACGACCTCGATGAGCGGCTCCTTCTCGATGCGCGCCGTGATCCCCCGTGCGAAGAGATCGCGATCGACCGCGAGCGCCGAGCCGGCCGGCACGGCGGAGCGGTCCCCGACGTCGAGCACGAGCGAACCGAACCGCCGCAGCTCGGCCTTGAGGATGGCGGGGGCCGACGGGAGTCGGTCCGACTTGAACGAGTTCGAGCAGACGAGTTCGGCGAGCCGCCCGGTGGAGTGCGCTTCGGTCGAACGGCGGGGGCGCATCTCGACGAGACGGACGGTGAAGCCTTTCCGGGCGAGCTGCCACGCCGCCTCGCAGCCGGCGAGGCCGCCGCCGATAACGAGGACGTCCCTCCCCTGGGGATCAGACCGTTTCGCCGGAAAGCTCCTTCTTCGCCCTGCATTTCGAATCGGCGCATTCGAGGAAGGCACCCCGCGCCTTCGTCTGCTTCTCCACCATCACGGGGAATCCGCACGCGGGGCACTTCTCGTTGACGGGACGGTTCCAGAGGGCGAACTTGCAATCGGGATAGCCCGAGCATCCGTAGAATGTCTTTCCCCCGCGCGTGCGTTTCTCTGTCAGCTCGCCGTCGCACTCTTCCCTCGGGCATTTGACCCCCACCGGGATCGATCGTGTGCTGCGACACTCCGGGTAGCGCGAGCAGGCGAGGAACCTGCCGAACCGGCCCGACTTGATCACCATGTCGCCGCCGCACTCGGAGCATTTCTCTCCGGTCGGTTCCGGCTCCTCCCCTTCGAGCGGGCGGGTGTGCTTGCATTCGGGGTACGATGTGCAGGCGAGGAATTTCCCGTTCCTCCCCCATCGCTCCTTCATCGGGTTGCCGCACTTCTCGCACAGGATGTCGGTGGTTTTCTGCAGCTCCGCCTTCACTTCCGCCGCCTTCTCGTCGATCGTGTCGAGATCCTCCCGGAAGCGGTTGTAGAACTGCTCGACCACGTCGCGCCAGTTATCCCTTCCATCCTCGATCTTGTCGAGTTCCGCTTCCATCCTCGCGGTGAACGAGACGTTGAACACATTCTGGAACCCCACGAGAAGAAACTTGAGAACATCCCTCCCGAGGCGGGTGGGATGGAAACGCTGCTTCTCCCGTTCGATGTACTTTCTCTGGATCAGTGTCGTGGTGATCGACGCGTACGTGCTCGGCCGCCCGATGCCGTTCGCCTCGAGTTCCTTCACGAGGCTCGCGTCGGTGTAGCGCGACGGCGGCTGGGTGAAGTGCTGGTCCTTTCGAACCTCGTCGAGACGCGCCGCCTCCCCCTTTTCGATCACCGGGAGAAGCCGGTCCTTACCGTCACCCCCCTTGCGGGCGTCGGGCGCTTCCTGAAACGCCTTCAGATACCCGAGGCTCCGCATGACCGACCCATTGGCCCTGAATAGGTATTTCCCTCCCGTGATGTCGACCGCGGTCTGGTCGTACACGGCGGGATTCATCTGGCTCGCCACGAAACGGCTCCAGATCAGCTCGTAGACCCGGCTTTGGTCCCGGGTGAGTTTCCCCTTCAGCTCTCCGGGCGTGCGGAGCACCGATGTGGGACGGATCGCCTCGTGGGCGTCCTGGGCGCCTTTCTTTTTCTTATAGAGATTCGGTTTCGCCGGCAGATCGCCGGCACCGAAGGCGGTTTGGATGTAGGCACGCACCTCCTCGATCGCCTCGTCGGCGATGCGGGTCGAGTCGGTTCTCATGTAGGTGATCAGCCCGACGGGATCGCCGTCGATCTCCACGCCCTCATAGAGGCCCTGGGCGATCTGCATCGTCTTGCGCGCCGAAAACATGAAGCGCTTCGCCGCTTCCTGCTGCAGCGTGGATGTGATGAAGGGGGGCGAGGGCTTCCGGCGGCGGACCTTCTTCTCCACGCGTGTCACGGTGAAGTCGAGCTCGGCGAGCTCGCCGGCGATCGCCGCCGCACTCTCGCCGTCGGTGACCTTCGCCTTCTCTCCGTCGATTTCGAACAGCGACGCCTCGAAGGGCTGCTTCGCCGCCCCGGTGAACGTGCCGTCGATGCTCCAGAACTCCTCGGGAATGAACTTCTCGATCTCCTCTTCCCTCTCGCAGATGATCCTCAGGGCGACCGATTGCACGCGCCCGGCGCTCGTTCCCCGGTAGATCGCTTTCCATAGAAGAGGGCTGATCAGGTAGCCGACGAGGCGGTCGAGAATCCTGCGCGCCTGCTGGGCGTCGACCTTCTGCCGGTCGATACCCACCGGGTTCTCGATCGCCTCGCGGATCGCCTTCTCGGTGATCTCGTTGAAGAGGATTCTCCGGATCTCCGCCCCGTTGCCGTTGCTCTGGGAGAGGTACTTCTCCAGGTGGTAGGCGATCGCCTCCCCCTCGCGGTCGTGGTCGGGGGCGAGGAATATCTTCTCCGCGCGGGCCGCGGCCTTCTTGATCTCCTGGAGGATCTTTCCCTTCCCCCGGATAATGATGTACTTCGGTTCGAACCGATGCTCGATGTCGACGCCGAGTTCCCTTTTCGGCAGGTCGCGCACGTGTCCCATGGAGGCCTTCACCACGAAGTCCTTGCCGAGAAACTTGTTGATCGTTCGAGCTTTCGCGGGGGATTCGACGATCACCAATGATTTCGCCATGATCGATCCTCGTTGTCTTCCGATGGCGGAGATTCGCGACGCTTCATCCTTTTCGGTCGCTTCGCCGGTCTCCTTTAGCGTTGTCAGTGGGCGGTCATCTCACCGCCGAATCCCTCGAGCACCACGGTGCCCCCCGAAGGCCGCTCGGCGCCTTCGGCGCGGAGGAGGGCGGAAACAAGGCGGATCGCGTCGGTGGAATCGAAAGAGCCGCAATCGTTTTCGCGGATTTTCTCCAGAAATTTCTCCGCCCTTTCCGGGGGGAGGAGGCGCATCTCCTGCAGCTCGATGAAAAGCGCCTCCACATCGGCGCCCACATCGAACCGTTCGTTCTCGCGGAGAATCCTTCTCGCCGCCCCGGCGGGGCGCTTCTCGAAGGGAAGTTCGGCTTCCCCTCCGCCCGAGCCGGTGGAGAGAAGGTTCTCGAGAATCTCGCCTCCCTCTTCCGCCGTCAGGCGCATCAGGAGGTCGAGCAGGTATCGCTCGATCTGTTCGTTCGGCATCGTTCCTCCTGTGTTTCCCGTTCCTTCCGTTCCCAGAGCGGGAATGTAGGAACTCCCTGCCTTGGGCGCAAGACTATTTTCCGCAACACGCCTTGTATTTCTTGCCGCTTCCGCACGGGCACGGCTCGTTCCGCCCCACCTTGCGCTCCCGGCGCTGGACGGTGGCCGTCTTCGCCGGCACCGGCCCACCACCGGCCGCTCTTCTTCCAGGCGCCCCGCCGGACGCGGACATGGCGCTCACCGAATCATGGGATTCCCTGAGCCGGAGCGGTCTCGCGGGAGCGCGCCTCGGCGGCGCCTTCAGGTTGATCGGCATATATAGATGACGGATCGTTTCTCTGTCGATCCGGAGGATTAACTCCCGGAAGAGCTCGAACGCTTCGCTCTTGTATTCGAGGAGGGGATCCTTCTGGCCGTACGCCCTCAGGCCGATGCCCGATTTCAGCCCGTCGAGTTCATAGAGATGGTCTTTCCACTGGTCGTCCAGCTTGGAGAGCATCACCCCCCGTTCGAACTCGACGATCAGCTCGGGAGGCATGTTTTGCTCTTCCAGGAACGCGACCCTCGCTTCGCGGCGACTCGTGTAGAGTTCCTTCGCATGGCGGAGGATTTCCGCCTTCACCTCTTCCTTCTCCGGTTTCGGCTCTTCGAGGATCGCCAGGTCGAAAGGATCGAGGAAGATCTCCCCCAAAGCCGCTTTCATCTCGGGCACATCCCACTCCTCGCTGAACTCGCCCCTGTCGAGAAAGTCCGCGGTGAGCGTATCGATCACGTCCTCGAGGGTGATCTCGAATTCCTCGCGAAGATCGTCGGCCTTCAGGATGCTGTCCCGACGGTTGTAGATCACCTCCCGCTGCTGGTTCATCACGTCGTCGTACTTGAGGAGGTGTTTCCGGATCTCGAAATTGTGGGCCTCCACCTTCTTCTGCGCCCTTTCGATCGCCCTCGAGACGAGGGGATGCTCGATCACCTCCCCTTCCTGGAGGCCGATCCGGTCCATCACCCCCGCGATCCTTTCGGGGGCGAACAACCGCATCAGGTCGTCTTCCAGGGAGAGATAGAAACGGCTCGAGCCGGGATCGCCCTGGCGTCCCGCGCGTCCCCGGAGCTGGCGGTCGATCCGGCGGCTTTCGTGGCGCTCGGTGCCGACGATATGGAGTCCTCCGACTTCGACCACCCCCGGCCCGAGCTTGATATCGGTGCCGCGGCCCGCCATGTTCGTCGCGATCGTCACCGAATGGAGTTCCCCGGCGCGGGCGACGATCTCCGCCTCCCCCTGGTGGTTCTTCGCGTTCAGCACGTTGTGGGGAATCTTCATCCGTTTGAGGATGCGGGAGATCGTCTCCGATACTTCCACCGAAACGGTGCCCACGAGCACCGGCTGGCCCCGCTTGTAGGCGTCGGCGATCTCCTGTACGAGGGCGTTGTATTTCTCCCGCCTCGTCTTGAGGATCACGTCTTGGTCGTCGATGCGGATCACCGGGACGTGCGTGGGAATCACAACGACGTCGAGTTTATAGATTTCAAAGAACTCCGATGCTTCCGTTTCCGCCGTGCCGGTCATCCCGGAGAGCTTGTCGTACATGCGGAAGAAGTTCTGGAGCGTGATGGTGGCGAAAGTCTGCGTCTCCTTCTCGATGACCACGCCCTCTTTCGCCTCGAGCGCCTGGTGGAGTCCCTCGGAGAATCGCCTTCCCGGCATGAGACGGCCGGTGAACTCATCGACGATCATCACCTTGCCGTCCTGCACCACGTAGTCGACATCCTTCTCGAAGAGGGAGTACGCCTTGAGAAGCTGGCGGATATTGTGGATCACCTCGTTCCTATCGATATAAAGCTTTTGGAGCTTTTCCCGTTCCGCCACGCGGTCCGATTCGGAGAGACCTTCCGTATGGTCGATGCGGTGCAGCTCCTCCGGCAGGTCGGGAATGGTGAACAGGTCGGGGTCGTCGGGGGAAAGGAAGGTGCGGCCCTTCTCGGTGAGATCGATGGAGTGCGCCTTTTCATCCATGGAATAGAAGAGATCTTCGTCCACCTCGGAGAGTTTCTTTTCGCGCATGAAATCCGCTTCCACCGAATTGATCAGCTTGCGGATACCCGGTTCCTGGACGATCTTGGTGAATTTCCGGCTCTTCGGCTGACCCCGGCGCACCTGGAGGAGCTGGATTCCCGCGGCGTAGCGGTCGTCCTCGTCCCCCGTGGCGAGAAGCTTCTGAGCCTCGCGGACGAGATCGTTCACCCATTCGGTCTGGTGCCGCACGAGGGCGCGCACCGGGTCGCGCACCTTGTCGAACTGGTGACTCGACTGCGCCACCGGCCCGGAAATGATCAGCGGTGTTCGCGCCTCGTCGATCAGCACCGAATCGACCTCGTCGACAATGGCGTAATAGAAGCCCCGCTGAACCTGGTTCTCCCTGTGGGTGGCCATGTTGTCCCGCAGGTAGTCGAAGCCGAACTCGTTGTTTGTTCCGTAGGTAATGTCGCACCGGTACTGTTCCCGCCTCGTGGCCGGGTCCATGTCGTGCTGGATGCAGCCGACGGTCAGACCGAGGTACTCGAAGATCGCCCCCATCCATTCCTTGTCGCGCCGTGCGAGATAATCGTTCACCGTGACGAGATGCGCGCCCTTGCCGGGGAGGGCGTTCAAGTAGAGGGGCATGGTGGCCACCAACGTCTTCCCTTCGCCGGTGGCCATCTCGGCGATCTTCCCCTGGTGGAGCACGATCCCGCCGATGAGCTGGACATCGTAGGGAACCATGTTCCATTCCATCTGCATGCCGCTCACGTACCACGTCCGGCCGCAAAGTCGCCGGCACGCTTCCTTCACGACGGCGAACGCCTCGGGAAGGAGATCGTCGAGCGTCTCCCCCGCTTCGAGTCTTTCCCGGAAACGGCCGGTCATCCCCTTCAGTTCCTCTTCCGAAAGAGAGGCGTACGATTCGAAGTGGCCGTTGATCTCGTCGACCAGGGGGCGGAGGCGTTTCACCTCCCGCTCATTCTTCGTCCCGATGAATTTCGTGATCAGCTTGCCGATCATAACGTTCTCCACCGCGCGGCGGGCGCTCATGCGAATCGGGCCTCGCCGCCGGACATTCTTCTACACACGCGACCCCGGGGGGAAGACCCCGGGGCGAGGAAACGAACGGAGGCGAAGCCTATAAGCCGTTACGGGCTCGACGGTTCGTCAACCGCAGCCTTTGTTGTAGTAGTACAATGCCTCCCGCGGTCTGTCAAGGCGATTCGGAGTCGCCGAGAGAGAGGGCGAGGAAGCGGCCCTGGTTCGTTCCGACGAAAAGGGCGTTCCCCGCGATGGCGGGACTCGAGTAAACGGCACCCCCCAGATCGCTTCGCCAAAGAGGGTGGCCCGACTCGATATCGAGGGCGTAGAGATACCGGTCGTACGAGGCGACGTACGCCACGCCGTCGCGGACCACGGGGGACGAGGGGACCCGCTCCCCGGTGGGATAGCTCCATAGGATCTCTCCCGTCGCCTTCGACAGGCAAAGCACGGTGCCGTCTTCCGTGCCGATCACGATGCGGTCCTCGGCGATCGCCGCCGTGGAGTGGACCGGCCGGCCGACATCGGCCGACCAGACCTGCTCCCCGGTGGCGGCGCGGAGACGGTAGACTGTTCCGCCGCGGGAGCCGATGAACAGGTCGTCTCCCGCGATGGCGGGCGAAGCGTAGAGGGGGCCGCCTGTGCGAAGGCGCCAGAGGAGACTGCCGTCGCTCCGCCTGAGGCCGTAAACGTGCCTGTCGAGCGAGCCGATCACGACGACGTCGCCCGTCACGGCTGGGGAGGACCAGATGGCGTCCCCCGTCCTGTAGCTCCAGATCTCATCGCCGGTGGCGGCGTCGACGGCATGGAGGTTCTTGTCGTACGAACCGATGAACACGACACCGCCGCGCACCGCCGGCGATGAGACGATCTTTCCCCCCGTGGGGAAACGCCACATTTCCTCCCCCGTGTTCCGGTCGACGGCGACCACCGCACCGCCGTACTCGCCGAAGAAAAGGAGCGTCCCGGCGACGGCGGGAGAGGAGCCGACTCCTCCCGGCCCCGGCGCTTTCCAGAGAGGTTCGCCCGACAATGTGAAGGCGTACACCATGCCGTCGCGGCAGCCGACCGCCACCGTGCCGTCGAAGATCACAGGTGACGATGTGACGGCGCCTCCGGCGGTGAAACTCCACAGCCGCTCTCCGGCGGGGATCGCCGGCGGCGCGACGGGGGCTTTCGCGCCTTGCGTGAGGGCGGGCGCCGACGGCTCGTCCACCGGAACGGACGGTTCCGCCCGGAGCGATTCCTCCGGCATCGACGCGGTCCGATCCCGTTGGTTCACACGGTAACGGAAGAAGAGCGCGCTCGCCGCGAAAAGGAGAATCGCCGCCACCAGGAGGGGGTTGCGCATCTGCCTCGGCCGCCTTCGCTCCTCGGGCGCTTCCGGTTCGACCGCGGCGGGACGATGAGCCGGCGCGCCGGGATCGTCCTTCGTCTCGCCGAGCACCGCCCGGCCGAGAATCTCCACCGTCTCTTCGCCGCCGGGCACCGGAGACTCCCCCTCTTCCCATGGGTCGTCGAGGCGGATCGAAATGCCGGCGGTGCTTCCCGCGACGATCACTCGGCCGTGTTCGGCCTCCGCCGGACCGCCTCCGGGAAAGTTGTCTTCGAAAGCTCCGTCGAGAAGGGCGATCGAACCGCCACGGCCAAGCCGCACCGTCTCGAACCCGTTCCCCTTCGCCGGGCGGTCCGTCCCGGGCGGCGGGTGGAGCCGCATTGGCCCTTTCCGGTAGAGATGGAGTTCTCCCTCCGCCCTGTCGAGGATCGCCACAGCGGCGTGAATCTTCTCGAGGGCACCGGCGCTGCCGTGGCGACTCGACTCGTCGAGGGCGTAGGCGACCGTGTCGCGCAGTTTTTCCCTCGGCTCGAGGAACGGAGGTCCGGAGTAGAAGCGGGAGACGAGATCCTGGAAAAGTCTCCTCGCGGTGCCCGGCGTCTCCCCCGACCGCTCGGCGGGCCGGAGATAGATGTGCAGCGAGGGGATCTCCCTTCCGGGGGCGCTTCCGTCGTAGGTCAGTGCATCCCATCGGGCGATGACGGTGTTTCGTTCGGGCAAAGTGCACCCTCGTTCCAAGGGAAACGACTCTTCCCAAACTATCCTACGCGGACGGGGAATTCAACTTCCTTCTCGAAGTATTCACTTGACGAATAGGTGGCCCGGGCGCGGATCCGCACGATGTAGTCGCCCGGAGGAAAGGGCGTGCCCTCGTCGTCCGCTCCGTTCCAGCGGAAGCGGTGCCCTCCCGCCGGGACGACCCGGTCGGCGAGGATCGTCCGGAACGGTTTTCCTTTCCGTCCCTCCACCGTGAGGGTGATCCTCGCCCTTTCGGTGTTCGTGAAGTGGATCATTCCTCCGCCGGTCATCAGCGGCGGCGCGGCGTAGTAGTCGGTCAGGTCGACGCCGATCCAGTAATACTGCGCTCCCGTGCTCTCGGATATGAAGACCTGCCCGAAGCGCCGCCAGATCGTGATCCCCTGGGGTGCGCGGAATTCGCAGTCTCCTCACCCCTCCCTTCCGAAAGAGGTGATCAACGCCAGGCGCGAATCGAGCTTGTGGATCTGGTGGTTCGCCTCATCGGTCAGATAGACCTGGTGGTAGTAGTCGATGGCGGCGCCGCGGAAACGCGCGCCGGGAACGCCGATTTCGCCGGCCGTCTTTTCGACGAGCACTTTTCCCGAAAGATCGAGTTTCCGCACCCTCGAACCGTTCTGGTCGACGACGATGAGAAAGCTCGCGGGCCGGAACGACCAGCGCTCTCCCTTGTCGATCACGGCGATCGCCCCGGGTCCGCGGAAAAGGCTTTCGCCGAGTATCGATCGGACGCGGCCGTTCTTTTCGAGGACCACCACCCTGTTGTTTCCGGTGTCGGTGACGTAGATCGCCCCGTCGGCGGCGAGCGCGACGCCCCGGGGGGATCGGAATCGCACAGGTGCGCCGCCGCCGAATGTTCTCAGTTCGTTCAGCTTTCCCCGCGTGTAGCGCAGATGCACGATCCGGTCGTTTCCCGTGTCGGCCACATAGACGTTCCCTTCCGGATCGGCGGCGATGCCCCATGGATGGAGGAACTCCCCGCGGCCGCTTCCTTTCGATCCGTAGACGTCGATGGCGAACATCGACGTGTTGTAGATGATCGAGTTCTCCCCCGAGTTGACGCCGAAGATCGTCAGTTCGTCGTCGTCTCCCCTCTTCGCCGGGTCATCCCGTTCGATCAGTTTCACCGCGGCCAACCCGCGCGGACGGATGAAGCGGTGCGTGTTTCCTGTATAAAGTCTCAGGTGGAAGTTTCCCACATGGTGCATCCCCAGGTCGTGCCGGTACGTGGGGTAGACGAGGGTGGTGGGGTGATAACGTCCGGCGGCGGCGGAAAGGCCGGCGAGGACGGAAAAGGAGACGAGGGCGATTTCTGCGACGACGGTTCGACGGACGGCCACGCCGTTTCCTCACCGGTCAGAGCGCCAGCAGGCGGGTTGCGAGGTCGCGGTAGAGGGATCTGTAGATCCAGTACCCCGAAAGAGTCCGCTTCACGTATGTTCTCGTTTCGGAGTAGTTGATTCCCTCGACGAACTCTTCCGCCGGGAAGCGATCATTCCTTTCGGTCCAAAGGTCCGCGTTCGTCTCGCCCGCGTTGTAGGCGCTCGCCACCACGGGGAGCCTTCCGCCGTAGCGTCTCTGGAGAGAGCGGACATACCAGACGCCGTAGCGGATGTTCTTCTCCGGATCGAGCAGCATGTCGACCCGGAATGAATCGCCGTCGCCCATCTCCCGTGCGATGTGCTTCCCCGTCGGGGGGATGATCTGCAGCAGTCCGCGCGCGCCGGCGGAGGACCGGGCATCGGCGCGGAACCAGCTTTCCTGTCGCATGAGCCCGAGAATGAAGAAGGGATCGACGTCGTCGTAGCGCCTCGTCTCCGCCACGACGAGATCGAGGTAGCCGGCCGGGTAGATCAGCATGAGAAGGAACGGGTCGACATCGTCGGCGCCTGCGCCCGCGGCGAGGTCCTGGAGCGCCCTGCCGCACCGGATCGTGTAGTCCGCCAGGCCGAGTCGGCGGCAGAGCCGGGCGAGCTCGACGAGGCCTTCCGCGTCCTTCCGGTGGGCCTTGACGAGCCGGGCGGCTTCGCGTCGCGCCGCGGTTCCCTCGCCGATGTCGACATAGTACCGGAGAAGGTCCCACGAGCGCGGAACCGCCGTGCGACCGGAGGCGGGCCACCGGCGGACGAGCCGCAGAAGAGGATCGTAGTCGCGATCGGCGACGTTGGCGTCGCCGGGGGAACGGATGACGGTGACACCGATCCGTCCGGCGGCGCGCAGGCCGTAATACGTTTCGGGATACTCCTCGGTCAACTCCCGGTATGCCGACATCATCCTCTCTTCCCTGCCGAGTCGCTCGCTCATGTCCCCGAGCCAGAAGAGGGCGTCGTCGCGGTCCCGGCCTCCTCCCCCCACGCGAAGCATCTTCTCGAGGATGGCGGCGGCCTTTGCCGTGTCGCCGGCGAGATCGAGGCACAACGCTTCCTGGAGAACGGCACGACCGCCGTAGCTGCTCGACGGGAAGGCACGTTTCAATTCGCCGAACGATTCCGCCGCACGACGGTACTCGCCCAGGATCTTCCACCGCCACGAGATCTCCCATTGCACTTCGGGGGCGATGTCGCTTCCGGGGAACCGCTCGACATAGCGGCTGTACGCATCGATCGCCTTCCTCCACTCCCCCATCTTCCTGTACGACCGGGCGGTATAGAGGAGCGCCGATCTCGCGAGGGCACTCCCCGCATCGGTAAGGCGGCCGAAATAGCCGAGCGCCGACGTGAACCGGTCTGCGCCGTACGAGACACGGCCCATTTCGAGAACCGCTTCGGCGTAGAGCGGGTCGCCCGTCGACCGGTCGAGGTATGGCTTCAGCAGTTGGATCGCCTCCTCGGTTCTCCCGTTCTGCCGCGCCGCCCGCGCGCCCGCCAGGGCGAGCCGGTCGTCGCGCGGTATGCGACCGCTCTCTTCCAGCCGGCGGAGCGCCCGGAACGAGTCGAGGGCACGGCGATCGGCGGGCCACCGGTGGAGGATCCTCCCGTAGAGCTTGGCGGCACTCTTCGAATCCCCTTTTTCGGCGGCGTACACCGCGAGGGAGTAGAGGAGTCCCCTATGGGAGAGTTTCTCGTACTCGGTTCCGTATGCGCGACTCAGGAGCGCCTCGCCCCTCTCCTTCTCCCCTTCCCGGAAGAGGATCTCCGCCGCGGCGTGGAGTGAAGCGGTGGCGTACCGGCTCTTCCCCGCGGCGAGGTCGAGGAGGCCAAGGATCGCCGCGTCGCCCCTCTTTTCGGAACTGACGGCGACCGCCACGCGGTAACGAAGAAGATCGGCGTCGGGGGCGCCTTCATCGATCGCCCGGCGGAGGAGGCGAACCCCCTCTTCTTTTCGCCCCGCCCTGAGAAGAGCGTTCCCCCGCTCCGCGAGGCGCTCCGCCGAGACGGTGGTGACGTCGTCGTAGTAGCGGGCCGCGTCCGCCGTCTTTCCCGTTCTCACGGCGAGCCGGGCGAGGCGGAGAACTTCATCGGTCCCCTTCCCGTACGAGGGGGCTCCGCCGCGGGCGGCGTAACGCGCGCTTCTGAGAGCGTACTCCCTTTCGCTCCATCCCATGTCGGCGCAAAGCGCCAGCGCGCTCTCCCACTCCCCTGCCGGCCTGTCGAGAAGGAGCGCCGGGTCGGAGAGAAGGAAATCGGCGACCGAACGATCGATGTCGAGCAGAGGTTCAGGTGATGAAAAAGCGCGGGGCGCGGCGAGGGAGGCGAGCATGAGGAGCGCGGCTGTCTTTGTTCGGATCATCACTCCCACTCGATGGTGGACGGCGGTTTCGAACTGATGTCGTAGACCACCCGATTCACCCCCGGCACTTCATTCAGGATGCGCGTCGACACGCGGGAGAGGAGATCATCCGGCAGGCGGGACCAGTCGGCGGTCATTCCGTCCACCGATGACACCGCCCTCAAGGCGACCACCTTCTCGTACGAGCGCCGGTCTCCACGGACGCCGACCGAGTCGACCGGGAGGAGCACGGCGAACGCCTGCCACACTTTCCGGTACCAGCCGGAATCTCGCAGCTCCCTGATAAAGAGATCGTCACAAACGCGCAGAATCTCAAGACTTTCTCTGGAAACGGCGCCGATGACTCTCACCGCGAGACCGGGCCCGGGGAAGGGATGCCTGTCGAGAAGTCGCCCGGGGATCCCGAGCATGCGCCCGAGGGCGCGCACTTCATCCTTGAACAGATCCCTCAACGGTTCCACCAGTTCCAGGCGGAGCGTGTCGGGGAGTCCCCCCACATTGTGATGGGTTTTGATCGTCGCCGACGGCCCCCCGGCGGAGACCGACTCGATCACGTCGGGATAGAGTGTGCCCTGGGCGAGATACGAGATGTTCCCTTTCTCCCGGGCCCATTCCTGGAAAAGCTCGACGAAGGCGCACCCGATGATGCGCCGCTTTTCCTCGGGATCGACGATCCCCTCGAGGCGGCGGAGGAAGAGATCGGTCCCGTCGATCAGTTCGAGGTCGATACCCATCGCTTCGCGGAACGTCTCGAGAACCCAGCGCCGCTCGCCGAGACGAAGCAGACCGTTGTCGACGAACACCGCGTGCAGCCTCTTTCCCACCGCCTCGTGAACGAGGCGCGCGGTGACCGACGAATCGACGCCGCCGCTCACACCGCAGAGCACGTCACCCGCGACGACCTTCTCGCGGACGGCGGCGATCTTCATTTCCGCCACGTGCTCGCTCGTCCAGTCGCCGGCGCAGCCGCACACGGCGAAGAGGAAATTGCGAAGCACCGTCTCCCCCTTCGGAGTGTGGGCCACCTCGGGATGAAACTGGACGCCGTACCGTTTTGCGAGGGTATCGGCGAAGGCGGCGATCTCGAGATCGTCGGTCGACGCGGCGACCCGGAACCGGTCGGGAAGGCGGACCACCCGGTCGCCGTGGCTCATCCAAACGGTCATTTCGCCGGGAAGACTTTCGAATAGGGGAATGTCCGGCCGAAGGCGAAGACGGGCCGGACCGTATTCCATCTCCCGTCCGGCCTTCACTTCACCGCCGCCATGGAGGGCGAGGAGCTGCATGCCGTAACAGATACCGAGAACCGGGCCGTCGTACGAGGAGAACCAGGCGGGAAGGTTCGGCGCGTGCGGGACGAACACGGAGGAAGGTCCCCCGGAGAGGATCACTCCCATGAGGCCGTCGCGGCCGATCGTTTCGCCTGCGGCGCACGTGGAAGGGAGGATCCGGCAGAAGACCCGCGCTTCCCTCAAGCGCCGGGCGATAAGCTGCGTGTACTGTCCGCCGTAGTCGACGATCAGGATCCATTCCGTTTCGGCGGCCATGGGAGTCCTCCGGTCGGTCCGCCCGCCGGGGCGGTGTTTATCGGTTAATGTCTAAAATGACGCGTCCCGGTGAACACCATGGCGACGCCGAGGGTGTCGGCGGCGGCGATCACCTCGCCGTCGCGGATCGATCCCCCCGGCTGGATCACCGCGCGGATCCCCGCCTGCGCCGCTCTTTCGACACCGTCGGGGAAGGGAAAGAATCCATCGGAAGCCATAACGGCCCCGTCGAGGAGGAGTCGGGCGTCCGCCGCCTTCTCGACGGCGAGACGGACCGAGTCGACACGACTCATCTGACCGGCGCCGATCCCCACGGTGGTCGTCGACGCGGCCAGCACCGCGGCGTTCGAACGAACGTGCTTCGCCACTTTCCACGCGAAGCGAAGATCGTCGATCTCCGCCGCCGCGGGCTTTCTCCGGGTGGGCACGGTCCACGCCGCCTCGTCGTCGCCGGGGAGATCGGGCTCCTGAACAAGCATGCCGGCGGAGATGGAGCGCACCTCCCGGGCATCTTTCGTGGATGCCGCGACGGTCGCTTCCACCAGGCGGAGCCTCTTCTTTCTCGCCAGTCGTTCGAGCGCGTCGCCTTCGAAGCGGGGCGCGAGGATCACCTCGAGGAAGAGCCCGGCGAGTTCTTTGGCGAGTCGTTCGTCCACCGGGCGGTTGAGCGCCACGATGCCGCCGAAAGCGGAAACGGGATCGCACGCGAGGGCTCCGCGGAAGAGATCGACGAGGGCGCCTCCCGCCGCGACGCCGCACGGGTTTCCGTGCTTGATGATCGCCGCCGCCGGCTCGTCGAATTCGCTGATCAGCCGCCACGCACCGTCGGCGTCGAGGAGGTTGTTGTACGAAAGCTCCTTCCCCCGAAGAGGAGTGAGGTGGAGCGACTGGTCGGGAGTGGAATACCACCACGCCTTCTGGTGAGGGTTTTCTCCGTACCGGAGTGCTCGGGCAGGCTCGACCGTCTCGCCGGCGGGACGTGCGACCGTCTCGCCGGGCGAGGCGCGGTCGAACCAGTCGGCGATGGCCCCGTCGTATCGCGCCACGCGGAGGAACGCCTCCGCCGCGAAGCGGCGCCTCATCTCCGGCGTGACGCCTTCATCCGAGCGGAGGGCGTCGAGGAAGGGGCCGTACTGCGACGGACGGCAGAGCACCACCACGTCGGCGTGCGATTTCGCCGCCGCACGGACGAGGGAGGGACCGCCGATATCGATCTGCTCGATCGCCTCTTCCGGTGTGATCCCTTTCCGCGCCGCGGCGGACTCGAAAGGATAGAAGTTCACCACCACCAGATCGATCGGGGTGATGCCGTGTTCTTCCATTTCCAGCGCATCCGAATCGAGAGAGCGCCTCCCGAGAATGCCGCCGAAGACCTTTGGATGGAGCGTTCTCACCCTCCCGCAGAGCATCTCCGGGAAGCCTGTGATCTCCCCGACGGGCGTGACCGGCACGCCCGCCTCGGAGAGCACGGCGGCGGTGCCCCCCGTGGAAACGATCCGTGTTCCCTGCTCGGCGAGCGATTTCGCGAGATCGACGATCCCCTCCTTGTCCGACACCGAGATCATCGCCCGACGCACCGTCTTCATTTTCAATCGGAACCCTCCTTCGTAAGGATATCAAGGATTTCGCGGTAACGCGCGGCCGTGTCCCGTACGATATCGGACGGGAGGTGTGGAGGAGGAGAATCGCCTCTCCATCCGAGGCCGAGGAGATACTCGCGCACGAACTGCTTGTCGAAGGAATCCTGGCTCTTCCCCGGTTCGTACCGATCCTCCTTCCAGAACCGCGAGGAATCGGGAGTGAGCACCTCGTCGACGAGGTGGATCGCGCCGTCGAGTCGTCCAAATTCGAACTTCGTGTCGGCGATCAGGATCCCCCGCCGGCCGGCGTGTTCCGCCGCGACCCTGTACAGATCGAGCGCAAGGCCGCGAAGCCTCTCGGCCGTTTCGCCTCCCAGGTCGATGACCATCCTGTCGAAAGTGACCGGCATGTCGTGCCCCTCGGCCGCCTTCGTGGTGGGTGTGAAGAGGGGCGACTTCAGGCGTTCCGATTCTTTCATGCCCGAAGGGATCGGGATGGAGCAGATTTCGCCCGTTTCCTTGTACGATTTCCACCCGGAGCCGGAGAGATAACCGCGCACCACGCATTCGAAGGGGAACACGTCCGCCCTTCTTGTCAGGACGCTCCTGTCGGCGAGGAGTTCCTTCGCGTCGTTGAAGGGAGGCGGAAAGTCGGCGACATCATAGCTGATCACCGGGTTCGGTGCGATGTCCGACAACCGGTCGAGCCAGAATCGCGTGAGGTGGTGGAGCACCTTTCCCTTGCCCGGGATCGTGTCGGGAAGGATCACGTCGAACGCAGAGAGCCGGTCGGTGGCGACGATGATCAACGAGTCGCCCAGGTCGAAAATGTCTCTCACCTTGCCCGACCGGTCGGGACGGCGGTTGGAGACCACCACGGTCGGGCAAGATTGTTCATTCATCAATGGAGCCCTCCCTTCGCGTATCCGCGACGGAGGCGCTCAGTACGGCTCGGATCGCCTCCGGATAGATCGCGTGTTCCTTCGCCAAGATCCGTTTCGCCAGCGTCGCTTCGTCGTCCCCTTCGATCACCGGCACCGCCGCCTGGGCGATGATCGGCCCGGTGTCGATGCCGCGGTCGACGTGATGCACGGTGCAGCCGGCGATCTTCACACCGTGGTCGAGCGCCCGGCGCTGTGCGTGAAGCCCGGGAAACGCCGGGAGGAGAGAAGGATGGATATTCAGCACGGGGCCGGGAAAAGCGTCGAGGAAACGGGGGGAGAGGATCCTCATGAAGCCGGCGAGCGCCAGGAGGTGGACGCGGCGTCGCTCGAGTTCGGCGAGAATGCGCTCTTCCGCGGTGGGGGCGAGACGGGCGCCCTTCCGGAGCGGGTCGACGTGGATCGCGTCGACCCCGGCCCGGCGGGCCCGATCGAGGGCGGGCGCGTCTTCCCGGTCGGAAAGGACGACGGCGACGTCGCCGGGAAAGCCATTCTCGGCGGCGGCGTCGAGAATCGCCTGGACGTTGCTTCCTCTTCCCGAGGCAAGCATTCCGATCGGAACGCGCCCTTGCCGCAACGGGCTATTCCTCCAGGTCTTCGGCAATGAGCCGGAAGGCGATGCGCGCCGAAAACTGTCCGCTCTGGGACGATGTGAGGTGACTATCCTCGATGCTCGCGTCGAGGGCGAGATAGCTCTCGACCTCGTAGCCGACGCCGAAGGTGAGGAAGAAGTCGTCCCTTCCGTCGAGGTTTCCGCTCCACTGCACGTCGCGAAGCCTTTCGGCCCGCGCCTCGTCGCTTCCAAGAGAGACCGGGTCGAAGGCTGTGTAGAACCCGGCCCGGAGGTCGACATGTTCCGCGGCGGTCCACTCCGTGCCGAGGCGGATCTGCGTCACGTCGTCGTGATCGGCGAGAACGCCCCACTTCTCGTAGACGAGATCTCCGGCGAACAAAAGATTCTCCGATTTCCGAAAGACGCATCCGGCCTGCACGGTGGTCGGCGTCTGCTCTTCCACCACCGCGGTGAGTTCCTGGTCGGGAGTGCACGTACTCCACCGGTCCACGTTGAGGGTGCTTTGCAGGTTCGACGAGCTTTGCACCGCCAAGCCCAGATCGAACCGGGGCGTGACACTCAGGAAACCGCCCGCGCTGAAACGGACGGTGATGTCGTTCGTCGACGCCTCCTTGTCGAGAAAATCGTGGGCGATGGCGCCGTCGCTCGGCGCGCAGTCGGTGATGTAGTCGATATCCTTGAAGACCTTCTTCCTATCGAACCAGATACCGAGACCCACGGAGTGATTCTCCCCCGACCGGTAGCCGGTGAGAAGTCCGAAGGAACGGATCGTGGTCCTGTCGGTGTAGTCGATGATCGCCTTTCCACCGTCGGGATTCGCCTCGGTGTTCAGACCACGATTGCGTTCGGAGTCGAAGAGGAAGCCGCTCATGTCGTGCTCGTAGCGGGTGACCTCGATGAATCCGTAGTCGAATCCTCTCTCGCCCGGAAAGAGGGCGCCTACGGCGCCGAAAGTCGCCTGGTTACGCACACGGAGCGAGTTGATACCTTCCATGGTGGTCCGGCTCGGCCCGGACGTGAAGCTCCCTTCCATGAGCGCCTCGAAATGATGGGACCGGGAGAGGAGCGCCGGGTTCCAGTATCCCCCCGCGAGCCCTCCCGGGAGGGCGACGTGTCCTCCGCCCATGGCGGCGTACCGGGCGCCCACCTGGGGAAATTGTGCCTGCAGAAAACGGCTGGAAACCGCGTCGCACGGCGCGGCGGCCACGAGAATCGATATCGACGTCACGAGCGGAGCCAGGGCCGCCGCCATTCGGGTAGTTTCGCGCACAAAACCTCCAGCGTCAGGGTCCTGGTCGTGCCCGGCGACATTCGGGCGGATGAGACGACACGGTGATCACCATCCCCAAGCCACTATAAAAACAGCTCTTGCGACGTGTCAAGGCCGGGGCGGCCGTCGCCGGAGCGCGCCGATAACGCGCGGTCCACGTAATTCTTTGCTTGACGGCACATCCGTCGGCCGGGTAACATGAATCTCTTGTTTATGGAATAGTCCGCTCAAGGGGGAGGAACCGCCGCGATGCCGCAGCACAAGTCTTGTGAAAAGAGGGTCCGCACCAACGAAAAGCGCGCCCTGGCGAACCGCCGGGCGATGTCGGAGATTAGAACGCTCACGAGGAAGATGCAGGGCGTCACCGGCGCGGACGAGGGAAAGAAGATCTTCCACGATCTCTCGTCGAAGCTCGACAAGGCGGCCCGGAAGAACCGTCTTCACGCGAATCAGGTGGCGCGGCGCAAGTCGCGGGCGCAGAAGATTCTCAACAAATTGGAAGGGTGAGCCCTTCCCCCGCCCCGGGCGGATCACCCCGTCTCTCGCCGTCATGCGGGAAACGGGGTTTTTTTCCGTCCGCCGCCGTTGCATTTCGTGCACGTCTCGCACGGCCCGCATCCCGACCGGGGTGGTGACGGATCCTCTTTCAGGCTGAGGAGCTTGCGCACATCTTCCGGGGAGAGGGGATCGACCCGCCCGAGCATCCGGGCGGTGAAAAGGATCTTCGCGAAGCTTTCGATCATCTCCATGACATGAAACGCCTTCAGAACGTTCGCGCCGAGCGCCACGGCGCCGTGATTCTTCAGGAGAAAAGCGTCGTGGATCCTCGCCGTGGGGATTACTCTTTCGGGCAGCTCTCCCGTGGCCGGCGTGCCGTACGGCGTGATCGGAATCGTTCCCACGGTGAGGAGCACCTCGGGAAGAACGCATTGGGCGAGGGGAACGCCCGCCACGGCGAAGCCGGTCGCCGTCGGCGGATGGGCATGAACCACGGCGCCGACGTCGGGCCGTGCCGCGTAGATCGCCAAGTGAAGGGGCAGTTCCGTCGACGGCGTTCCCCTTCCCCCCCGCTTCACGCCGGCTCCGTCCACGGTGACGAGATCCCAGTCGCGCAACGTCCCCTTGCACACTCCGGCCGGCGTGGTGAGGAAGCGGTTGGGACCGATCCGGATGGAGAGGTTTCCCTCGGTGGAGACGACGAGACCCTTGTCGTAGAGCCGGCGCCCCGCGTCGACGACGGCGGCGGCGCCCTCGACGGGCGACGGGAAACGGTTCATGGCGCGTCGTTTTTCCTGTAGGCGATTTCGCCGCCCACTTCCACCGTGTCCACCACCGATACGATGAGGCTCCGGATCGGCGGATCGTCGAGGCCGAGCAGTTCGATCGCGGCATGGCCTTCGTGATTGACGAGCACCCTGTCGCCGACGCCGGCGTCCACCGTATCGATGGCGAGAAACGTATCGCCCGCCGGTTCGCCGCGCGCATCGACCGGGCGCACCACGAGGATCCTCTTCCCCCTCAAGGAGGGGTGCTTCTCGGTGGATACCATCTCGCCGGTCGTCTCGCAGAGAATCATGACACCGAACCGATCTGATCGACGATGCCCAGAATCGTCACGTCGCTCGGAAGCTGTTCGGCGCCGAACGCTTTCGCCGCCTCCCTCTTCTCGACGATGAACACCGTCTGGCCCGGCGCGGCGCTGATCGTGTCGATCGCCACGACGGGCGCGCCGGTCTCGCGTCCCCGGCAGTCGGTCGGCTGCACCAGGAGGAAACGCCTTCCTTTCAAACATTCGACCTTTTCGGTCATTACCACCGTGCCGATCACCTTCGCCACTCTCACGACGGCAGGTACTCCTTCACGATTTCGGCGGTGATCTCCGCCGAGGGGGCGGCGATCACCACCTCGTCGAAGAGATCGGTATCGCGCCCGGCGGCATCTCCCCCGGCGCGGACCGACGCCTCGACGTCGGCGAGCGTTCCGGTGAGGATAACGAAGCCCCTCCCGCCGATCCGCCGTGCGAGATCGATTCGAAGGAGCGTGACGGCGGTCGCCTTCGCCGCGGCGTCGGCTGCACGGATCGTGGCGGCGACGGTGCACGTTTCGATGACGCCGATCGAATCGACGGTGCGTTCGATCGATGCGCCCTCGAGGATCGGCACGATCGAACCGTCCGGCGCCGGAAGAAAAACGCGGTCCACCAGGCGGCCGCCCGCCGCTTCGACGCCCCGCTCGAAGGAGGAGCGCACCGATTCGACGTCCCCCCGGAAGAGGATCATGTACTTCCCCGGATCGATCGGGTGCGACGCGATCAATTCGACGCGCGCTCTTTTCGTCAGGCTGTCGGCGGCGCGGATTCCGGCGGCGATCGAGTCGAGTTCGAGAAGGGCGAGTGCTTCCATGTCAGACGATCCTGAAACGGTCCACGAGGACGCAGCGCCGCGGACGGGAAAAAGTGAGAGCGTTCGTCAGGCCGTCCCCGGTGGGACTGGCGATGGTGAAACTGGTGCTCCCTTCGCCGCCGAAGCCGAGCCCTGCATAGTGAGGTCCGTTCTTGACGAAAATCGAGACATCCATCACCCGGGCCATCCGGCTGAGCTTGTCGATATTCCGCGAGTGCATGCTCGCCGTGTGGCGGAAGCCGTGTTCCGCCCGGACGGCGAGATCGATCCCCGCGTCGGCGTTCTCGACGGCGGTGATCCCCATGACCGGCATCATCAGTTCCGACCAGATGAAGGGGTGGTTGTTCGGCACTTCCGCGATGATCATCCGGCAATCGGCCGGACCGGAGATGCCGATGGCGTCGAGGATGACGTTCGCGTCCCTGCCGATAAAATCTTTCCGCGGCGGCGACGGCGCGCCGGGACCGTTGTCCTCGTGAAGCACCTGTTTTCTCAGGCGATCGAGTTCGGCGCCCGCCACCTCGTAGGCCCCATGGCGGATCATCGACTCCTTCAATCGGGCGATCACCGCCGCGACGCAGATCACTTCCTTTTCGTCGACACACACGATATTGTTGTCTAAAGAACCTCCGGCGACGATGTCCCGGCCCGCCTGGTCGAGATCGGCTGTTTCGTCCACCACCGACGGGGGGTTTCCCGGGCCGGCGGCGATCACCCGTTTCCCCGACGCCATCGCCGCTCGCACCACGGCGCTTCCGCCGGTGACGACGAGAAGACGGATCGACGGGTGACCCATGATCTCCCGGGCCGTGTCGATAGTCGGCTCCTCGACGGCGGTAAAGAGCGCCTCGGGCGCGCCGGCGGCGTGCATCGCTTAATTCAGCAGCGCGACACACCGGTTCGTCGACCTCTTCGCCCCGGGGTGGGCGTTGAATACCACCGTGTTTCCCGCGGCGATCATGCCGATGCCGTTGTTGATCACCGTCTCGGTGGGATTCGTGGAAGGGACGATCGAACCGATCACCCCGAAGGGCGCGTGGTCGGTGAGGGTGAGGCCGTGGTCGCCGGTCACCGCGTCGGGAACGAGGATCTCGGTGCCCGGTGTCCGAGTCGCCACGAGGATGTTTTTCCGGATCTTATCCTCCACGCGACCCATGCCGGTTTCGGCCACCGCGTCTTCCGACAGAGAAGGCGCGGCGTCGACCGCCGCCCGCCGGGCGGCCTCGACGATCTGGTTCCTCTTTTCGAGGGAGACTTCGCGGAACTCGAGGAACGCCTTCTGCGCCCCCTGCACCGCACCGTCGACGGTGGAGTAGATCCCGCTCGACGACGTTGGAGCGGCGGAGACGGACGGCCGGAGGGAAAGGTCTCCTCCGCCGAGCCGCTGAAGCACGCGATCCACGATCGTGTCGATGTCGAGCTCGGTGAATGCCCCGCGACCGCCCAACGGTCAGTTCCCTTTCCGGTAGGTGAGTTTCCCTCCCGATTCGACGGCGTCGACGATACCGATGATGACGGCATCGACCGGGCGGTTTTCCGTCATCGGTGTGAGGCGGGACGAGCTTCCCTGGGCGCAAAGGACGATTTCGCCCACTCCCGCGCCCGCCGCGTCGACGGCGACGAACGAACCGCCCGTCGCCTTGCCGGCCGAATCGACCACGCCGATGAGAAGGAGTTTCAGCCCTTCGAGGCGATCCGCCTTCCGCGTGGCGACGACGGTGCCCTCCACCCTTCCGAGTACCATTTACGCTCCTCGCCTCCGGGAGGATTCCCCCGGGCTCTCTCGAACAGCGCTCCTAATTCGAGCTCTTTTGCGCCGTCTTTCCGATGGGGAGGATCGATTCGAGATTCTCGTGGGGCCGCGGAATCACGTGGACCGATACGAGTTCTCCCACGCGGCTCGCCGCGGCGCTCCCCGCCTCGGTGGCGGCGCGCACGGCGGCCACGTCGCCCCGGACGATGGCGGTGACATATCCGCCGCCGATTCTTTCGTAGTGAACCAGTTGCACCTTCGCCGCCTTCACCATGGCGTCCGAGGCTTCCACCATTCCGACGAAGCCCCTCGTCTCAATGAGGCCTAGAGCTTCCCCCATAATATCCTCCTTCGTGAACGAACGGGTTCAGACGTTCCCAGTCGCGATGCCGTGGAAATGTGAAGAAAACGTAGCAGGGGCAAATCGGTGTGTCAACGCTCTTTCCCCCGTGTCACCGCGGCCGGGACGAGGTGGATCAGGCCGAGTGCCGCGATCTCGGCGAGACTCGTGAAGAGCCTTACGCCGAGGGCGAGAAGGACCGCATCGACCGGCGGGACGTACCGGGCGAGGGCGGCGGCGAAAACCGCCTCGCGGACGCCGACGCCGCCGGGGGCGAAGAAGGCGGCGAAGCCGGCCACCACCGACAGGGCATACCCCCCGGAGAGGGCGGGAAGGGCGGTGAGGGGGATCGGACCGCCGATCGATCGGACCAGGAACCATACCGCCGAACCGAGGAGTATCCAAGTGAGGAGGAACGCCGCCGCGAAAAGCGCCGAGCGCCTCCTTTGGATCGTCTCTTCGAGGGGATGGCGGCCGAGACGGCGGTAGAGGGCGTTCGCCGCCGCGACGACCGGTCCCGGTGCGAAGACGAGGGCGCCGAGCATCAGCACGCCGCCGGCGCGGCAGAGCGTCGCCGTCCCTCCTTCTCCGGGGGGTGAGGCGAGAAGATAGAGGGCCAGCGCCGTGACGATGACGAAAAGATGTTCCATCCCGGCGGCGGTGACCACCGTACGGACCGACACGTTCCGTTCGGCGAAGAAGCCGGCGCGCATGGTGAAGATCCAGATCTTTCCGGGCACATACTTTCCGAGAAGGGAGAGGAGCACGATGCGCACCGTTTCGACGAGTTTCACCCGCCCGCCGAAGGAGCGCAGGAGGCTCGCGATCACTCCGGCCTGGACGAACTGGTAGACCGTGAGTGCCGTGAACGCCCCGGAGAGGAGAACGCCGTCCGCCCTCGAGGCGATCCGTCCGATTTCCCCCCTTTGTGCGATGAGGTATCCGAGGAAGAAAACGAGCGCCGCGGCGAGAAAGACGCCGTTGACGAGTCGGATGAGCCGTTTCTTGTCCATGGCGGCATGGTAACGGTCCGGCGCGACAAAAGCCCGGCGAAAATCACCGGATCAGAATCATGCGCGCCGTATCGCTCCAACGAGGGGTGTCGATGCGGTAGAAATAGACGCCGCTTCCCGCCGCGCCGCCGGTGTCGCTTTGCCCGTTCCACACCGCCTCGTGCCAGCCGGCCGCGCGGTCGGCGTCGACGAGGGTGGCGACGCGCCGCCCGGTGATGTCGAAGATGTCGAGCCTCACGTGGGTGTTCGATGCGAGTCCGTACGAAATGACCGTCACCGGGTTGAACGGGTTGGGCGTGTTTCCGGCGAGCCGGTCGACAATGGGAAGCGCCTTTCCGCCGCCCTCCACGCCGGTGGCCGATTCGACGAGGAACGTGTAAGGCGCTGCGATGGCATCCGCGGCGACGAGACTCGTGTTCGACGTGCTGTCGGTGCCGAAGAGGAACGTCGTATCGAAATCGGCGCCCCCCCAGACGCGTCCGTAGTACTCCACCGTCGATCCGAAGAGGAACGTCGAGCCGATGAGCGCCGAGTAGTAGTCGATCCCGGCGGTGAGGGTGTCGAAGAGGAGCGGCACGCTGGCGTACACCGGGTCCCCCGCGACATGGTAGACCACTTCCCCGCCAGTAATCGAGCCGGCGGGGCTCGTACCGATTCGCATCGTCACCGAGGGCTGAGTGTCGAGCACGTGGAGAGGATCGCGCATGGTGGCGGCCGGTTCCACCGTGAGGGGGACGTGATACGAAGCGAGAGGGTTCCACGCGGAGCTGAAATCGTAATAGAGCCCGCCCTTGTCCGCCACGATCGCCATGCCGTTCGGGTCGTTCCCCGAAATGTAGAACTGCACGTTCGCCCCGCGACCGAACCCCGTTCCGTAGGGAACCGCCGCGCGCCACCAGGAATACCCGCCTTCGTTCCTGTCGAATACGAGCGCGGTCGAGTCCCACGCAGTCGAATTCCAGTGAAGCCACCCGGAGTGTCCCCCGACGCCGAGACTATCCGCCGGGGTAAAGCGCACTTCCACCAGGGCGTCGAGAAGGGGATCGAGTGTATCGCCGCTCATGAAATTGGAGTACGCCGAGGCGGTGGAATCGACGTATTCCACGGTGAGGAGAGGGAGTTCGGTGGTGAATTTCGATCCGCTTCCCCAGTAGCCGTACGTGCCCGACAGGAGATCTTTCCCGCGGATCCTCCACCACAGGGGCGTTCCCGGCGGAAGGGAGTCGGACATCCAGAATGTGTCGGCCGGTGATCCGGTCGCCCCGTCGATGTTGACGAGCAAAGAGGTAAAGAGAGAGTCGGATGCAATCTGAATCGTATAGGCCTTGAGCGTATCCAGGGGGTCGGAAAGAACGATCGGCTGCCAGCGGAACGTCGGCGTGAGGGTGACGTAGAGCGAACCGGCGCCCGGCGTATACAGCGCGGCCGGCGGCGGAGGATAAAGGGGCGTCGCAGCCACCTGGGCGGCCGGCGACGGGTTGGGAACTTCGTCGAGCGAGAAGAGGGAGTAGTAATACACGACGTCCGGAAGAAGCCCGGTCACCGCGAGGGTGTCGGCCGCGAGAGGGAGAGCCGGCCGGCGCTCGACGAGCACGCCCTGCAGCGTATCGGCCGGGTAGGCGGAGGTGCTCACGCGGATCATCACCGCGGCGAGATCGGCGTTGGGCGGGTTCAGCCAGTGGAGCACGGCGCTCGAGTCGAACGATTCCACCGCGAGGGATGTCACCGGCGCGGGGGGAACGCCGTCGTAGATGAGCACCGTGTCGGCGGCGAAGGTGGTTCCCGCGTTCGCCACCGAATTGATCGCCCGGCACTCGATGACATGCAGCGTCTCGGAGAGCGCCGGCGGGATGAAGGTGTACGCCTCGCCCGCGGAATCGAAGAGGCCGTCCGCCGCGGAAGCGGCCGCCCACGCGCCGCCGTCGATCCTCACCTCCACCGAGGCGATCGTGTTCAGCGTGATGTTGTTTCCCGTTCCCCGCCAGTTCAGATTGACCAGGGGATTGACGTACGCCGACCCGGTAATCGCCGGTGTGTAGACACCGAGGGAATCGGCGATCGGATCGAGCAGCGCCGTCGGGTACGTATCGAGTATGTTCGCGATGTTGTCGGCATCGTCGTCCCCGTCGCCCACCTGCCCCGTCGTCCAGGGGCAGAGGGAATCGGCCGAAAGCGCGTTGACCCATCGCTTCATGATGCAACCCACGTCGGTGGCACACCCGTCCCCTTCCTTGTTCTGGGTTTCCATCTGTTCGTACCCGGCTGTAGTGGTGCATCCGGCGCCGGCGCCGGTGTACTCGTCGAGAGCGTAGAAGCTGTGGCCCATCTCGTGGGCCGCCAAGGCGTCAAGGTTGTCGATGCCGTCCGATCCGGCGTCGGACGTGACCACCAGGTAGGGTCCGCCGAAGTAGGAGAAACCGTACTTCGCGGCGGGCACGGCGAAACGCCCGTCGGGATCGTTCTTTGAATTCGCCACGATCGCCGCCACCGCCCAGTCGCTGCCGAGGGTGTCTCTCACGGCGTTCAGGTAGGAGCGCCCCTTGTAATACGTGTCGCCGGTGTGGAATCCGAGAGTGTCGAAGAGCCCTCGTGTCCAGAGTGTTTCGTACAGGGCCAAGGTGAAGGCCGGATGGGCGATCGGCTCGTACGGCGTCGGTACCGGGGAGGGAATTTCATATACGAACGAAAGGGCGCCGCCCGGGGCGTTCCGCGCCCAGAAATCGAGTCCTGCCTGTATCTCAGCCACCACCGTGTCGATCTCGCCGGTGGTCCAGTTTTCCGTCGATGGATCGATCGCGCCGTTGCTCTCGGGAAGGAGAATCGCCACCGCCACCTCGCCGAGCATGAACTCGCTCGTGTCGTAGAAATCGCCCCCCGTGGGCGCCTTCATCGCGCCCGCGGTCTTCCGCGGCGCGTCGGCCGCCCCTTCGCCGTCCCCGTCCTGCGGCGTTGTGTCCGGTCGCGGCGCGACCCGTTTCGCCCTCGATTTTTCGAAGGTGCGGTTCCACGCGGCCAGTGCGAATCGTCCGGCGCGCGTTGCCGGAGGGGGATCGACCGAGCGAACCGCCCCGGCGTGAACGTATTTCTCTCCTCCGGCGTTGCGGATCAGCGCGGGCCAGTCCGAGGGGGCCGCGTCGACGATGGCGCCCCCGCCGGGAAAGCCGTGGATCACCCTCCCGCCGTGGCGCGCGATGGCATCGCGCGTTTCACTCCAAGGCTCGTCGGCATCGCGAAAGAGGATGAGCCGCTCTTCGGCCGATGCCGGACCGCCCATAAGGGCGATCAACAGAAACGCTTTCATCGATGTACGAAGGGTGGTAGCCGTTCGGTTCATACGCCCTCGTGATTCGATAGAAGAAGAGAATCCCCGCGCATTCGTGCTGCGCGGGGATCCGATGAAGCGTTCCCCGCGTGTACCGTGTGCCTGGGAATCCGTGTAACTCGTATCCAAGTCATCTGAGATCAGCCCACGACCCGGCAAATCACGGGTACGGCAGGGAACGATGTCCCGTCGACCAGTGTTCTGCCCGGAAGGAGCAGCAATGACGATGCCACCCGGCCCGACCGGGACGCCCACCCCCGGCACCGGCACCGATCCCGGTCCGTTCGAACGGTGGAACCGGTTGAAAAGAAAGGTGATGTGCATCGTCGCTCCGCCTGAAGATTCTCCCGTTTCCCTCGATCTCCCTGTGGGGCGGTCCGCTGGAAACGGGGCAAATCGCCCCGCAATCGGAAGGGTGCGGCGGGAGACAGCCCTCCAGATCGTGGTCTCCGCTGCGGTTGCAGGCTGGGGAATCTTTCCCACTGCTCGGTGGAATTCCTGCAGGCAGCATCTAACCTATTAGCTTACTTATATTTTACCGCACAATCCCCTGCCGGTCAAGCTCTTCGCCCGGCGAGAGCGGTTCGAATTGCGAACCACGACAGGCATTGTGCAATGTTGACACCCCCCCCGGGGAGGGAGTACGGTCGAGTCTCTTCCGGGAGGGATCGTTGAACCGTATCCGCCGCTCCATCGGTGTTCTCCTTCTTCCGACTCTCGCGTGTGCCCCCGCCGGATTTCTGATCCAGTCGGTCTACCCGTCGAAGGGACACACCGTCGATCCCGCCTACCGTTCTCTTCCGCCGCGGGAAGTGGAATCGCTCTTCGTCCGCCCGTTCACCGACAGGCCTCTCCTCGAAACATCCGGCGTGAGCAGCGCGCTCCTCCTCGACTACGCCTACCTCTCCAGGGTGAACGAGGGGAAGGCGGGAGCCGAGGAGGCGCTCGAAGGGATGGCCGAGCGATACGTGGACGGCGGGATCAGTTTTCGCGTGGTGATCTGGGGGAAGAGGATGGGCGACGTCGATCTCACCCGGTTCCGTTTTCGTCTTGATCTGGGCAAGGGGCGCGTGCTCGATCCGATCCGTCTCGAACCGGTGGGGAGTCCCGTGGCGGAGATGCGCCCCAACGACGAGAATCGCATCCCGATCTGGCACTCCTTGGCGGATCTGACGTTTCCGGTGAAACTCGAGCCGCCCTTGGGAAAGGCGGTTCTTCTCGTGGAGAAAGGGGGCCTCGAATACGATCGTCACACGTGGAGATTCGACTGGCGATGACAAGGGAAAGTGGAGCTGAGGGGGATCGAACCCCTGACCCCATGACTGCCAGTCATGTGCTCTCCCATCTGAGCTACAGCCCCATGATCGCTTCGGCGGTATGTCCGTCGGCCTCGGATCGTAACCGCTCGCACGGAGGGAGTCAAGTGGTCTCGCGATGCGTGTCCCTTTTCCTTCTCCTCTTCGCCCTTCTTCCCGGGGCGTCGATGGTGGAGTCCGCCCCGGTCCGGGTGGTGCACATCGTGGTCGACGGGACGATCGATCTCGGCCTCCCCCCTTTCGTGGAGCGGGCGATCCGCACCGCACAGGAGGAAGGGGCGATTGCCCTCATCTTGGAGGTGAACACCCTCGGCGGCCGGGTCGACGCGGCGAGCCGGATCCGCGACGTTCTTCTCGACTGCCCGCTCACAACGGTGGCGTTCGTCAACAAGCGCGCCATCTCGGCGGGCGCCCTCATCTCCTTGGCGTGCGACACGATCGTCATGGCGCCCGGCTCGACGATCGGTGCCGCGACGCCGGTGACGCTCGGTTCGGGGGGTGGTGAAAAGGCGAGCGAAAAGGTGGTCTCCTACTGGCGGAGCGAAATGCGTGCCACCGCCGAAAAGACGAATCGGCCTCCCGAGATCGCCGAGGCGATGGTCGACGAGTCGGTGGAGATCCCGGATATCTCGCCCGCGGGAAAACTGCTTACCCTCACGTCGGCCGAGGCGGTGGAGAACGGAATCGCGGACGCCGAGATCGCCACCCTCGAGGGCGCGCTCGATTTCGCCGGCCTTTCCGGCGCGGACGTGATCCGGCTCGACGTGAACTGGGCGGAGAATGTCGTCCGGTTCTTCACGAACCCGGTGCTCTCCGGTTTTCTCCTTTCCATCGGCTTCCTCGGGATCATTGTCGAGCTGAGGAGTCCCGGTTTCGGCTTTCCCGGCATCGCGGGCGTCACGGCGCTCGCTCTTTTCTTCGGCGTCCACTACGTGGTACACCTCGCCGGACAGGGGGAACTGATCGCCTTGATCGCGGGACTTCTCCTCCTTGCACTCGAATTCTTCGTCATCCCCGGTTTCGGTATCGCCGGAATCGCGGGGATCGCGCTCGTGCTCGGCACGGTCTTCTTTTCGATGATCGGGTCGCTTCCCGGGGGAGCGGACATTTCGAGGGCCCTCGTCTCTTTCGCCGTCTCCCTCGTCCTCACCGTGGGAGGTACGATCCTCCTTTTTCGCTACATGCCGAAGAGTCGCTCCCTCTCCCGGTTGATTCTCGCGGCGCGCCAGGAGCGAGCCGACGGGTTCGAAGTGACCGCCGCCGCGGACCGCGATCTCCTCGGCGCCGTCGGCACGGCTCGTTCCAAGCTGCGCCCGGCGGGGGTCGCCGACATCGGCGGCCGGAGGGTGGATGTGGTGACCGAAGGCGATTTCATCGACGCCGGCAGAGCGGTGGAAGTGGTCGCGGTGGACGGAAACCGAGTCGTCGTCCGGGAGGCGTGCCGTGACGGGTGACCCCCTCCTCGTCCTCTTCCTCCTTCTCGTCGGGTTGATCCTCATCGCGGTGGAACTCGTTTTCATCCCCGGTGTGGGGTTCTTGGGTGTGGCCGGTCTCGGTGTTCTCGGTGCCGGGTTCATGATCTCGTGGGTGAAGCTCGGCACAGCCCATACGATCCAGCTCTTTTTCGTCGCGGCGGCAATCGGTGCGTTTCTCGCGTGGAGGGCGGCGAAGGGGGGTGCGTGGAACCGCCTGGTGAACCGGAACTCCGAGCGGGGAAACACTTCCCAGCAGCCCGGCCTGGAACGATTGATCGGTAGAAAAGGAACGGTGTGCTCGAAGTTGAGACCGGCGGGGCTGGCGAGGATCGACGGCAGACGGACCGACGTGATCGCCGAGGGAGGGTTCATCGAAGAAGGTGAAGAGATTGAAGTGATCCGCGTGGATGCCAATCGTGTCGTTGTGAAAAGACTCGATCCGGAAGGCGCCGACGGCGGGTAGTCGTTTCCTGTAGACAGGGTGTACGCAGCCAGGAGTTTGCCATGGACAGCCAGACGTTATCGATGATCGTGATTGTCGGCGGCATCGTATTTCTCTCGATGTTCTTCTATTTTGTTCCGATCGGCCTTTGGGTGACGGCATACTTCGCCGGCGTGAAAGTCCGGATCTTCGGCGACCTCGTCGGCATGAGACTGAGAAAGGTGCCGCCCGGACGGATCGTGAACCCGCTGATCAGCGCGACGAAGGCGGGACTCGATCTTCCCATCGAGAAGCTCGAAGCCCACTATCTCGCCGGGGGGAACGTGAACGCCGTGGTGATCGCCCTCATTTCGGCGGACAAGGCGAACATCCCCCTCTCCTTCGAGCGTGCCACGGCGATCGACCTCGCCGGGCGGGACGTTCTCGAGGCGGTGAAGATGAGCGTCATACCGAAGGTGATCGAAACGCCCCTCGTGGCGGCGGTCGCCATGGACGGGATCCAGGTGAAGGCGATCTCCCGGGTCACCGTGCGGGCGAACATCGAGCGGCTCGTCGGCGGTGCGGGGGAAGAGACGGTGATCGCGCGCGTCGGGGAAGGGATCGTCACGAGTATCGGATCGTCGAAGACGCACAAGGAGGTGCTCGAGAACCCGGACCGGATCTCGAAGCTCGTTCTTGCCAAGGGGCTCGACGCGGGAACGGCGTTTGAAATCCTGTCTATCGACATCGCGGACGTCGATGTGGGAGAGAATATCGGCGCCAAGCTGCAGACCGACCAGGCGGAGGCGGACAAGAAGATCGCCCAGGCAAAGGCGGAGGAACGTCGCGCCATGGCGGTGGCCGTCGAGCAGGAGATGAAGGCACGCACCCAGGAGATGCGGGCGAAGGTAGTGGAGGCGGAGGCGCAGATCCCGATCGCCATGGCGGAGGCTTTCCGAAGCGGCCATCTCGGGGTGATGGACTACTACCAGATCCGGAACGTGCAGGCCGACACGGCGATGCGTGATTCGATCGGGAAGGACGACTCGAGAGAGCGCGGACCGGAAGGGGTGGAGTAGTGGACGATTTCCGCGGGCTCTTCCAACTCGTTTTCTATTTTCTCATCTACTGGTTCCTCTTCCGGAGGCGGAAGAAGAAGAGTGCCCCTCCCGGGGGTGTCCCCGGAAGGAAGAAGGAGGTTCTTCCTGTCGCCCCCCTTCCCCCCGTCGGGCCCGGCGATCGGGGACAGGGCGGCCGATCGCCGGCCGACGTCCCCCCGTCGACGTGGGAACAGTTGAGGAAGATGGTGGAGAACATCGGGGATGCGCCGGGAGGAAGCCGTCCGGACGAGGGGGGTGGAGCAGTAACGGAAGCGGACCGTGCCCGGCCGGCGGAGGCGGAAACAGCCGTGCGCGCCGGTGCAGAGGCCGCCGCCGCGCCCGTGACGTCCCTTCCCTCGCCGGGGAAGAAGCTCGTCTCCGGCGCGAGGGGGCCGCGATGGACGCGTTTTCCCGAGCTTGAGAGCGCTGCTTCCCTCCGCAGGGCGTTCGTTGTCGCCGAGATGATCGGGCCCCCCGTCTCTCTTCGCAGGCGCCGGGGGATCCGCCGGCTCGTCTGACGACCTGCACGCTCGAGTGGCGGGCGACCAAGACACCGCGCCGATTGACTTCACACCGCTCGAGCCGGTACGATCGGCTCCGTTCGCCAAGGAGCCGGAGTGGTGAAACTGGTAGACGCAGGGGACTCAAAATCCCCCGATCCTCGGATCGTGTGGGTTCGATTCCCACCTCCGGCACCACGCTTCGCCGCGCCCTTCGTCTTGCAGGGCCGCGGACGAAATCTTCCGGTCGCCGCTTCCTTGCTGCTACCTACCCGACGGCGGCGCTTTTGACCGCCTCCATTCCCTTGTGCAGCGCCTTTTCGTTCAGCGGAAGGAGGTCCTTCTTCCGGATATGGATGGCGATCGACTTCATCACCGCGTCGCGCCCCATCGACCGGTTGATCGCCATATACGCACCGAGCATCACCACGTTCGCCACGCGGGTATTGCCGAGGTCGGCGGCGATCTGTGTCGCCGGGATGGCGAATTCACTCACGGCGGCGGGAGCGGACACATCCTGGATGAGCGACGAATCGTAGAGGATCGCGCCCCCATCGGTGACGTCACCGGCGAACTTCTCGAAGGAAGGCCTATTCATCGCCACGAGAACATTCGGTCTCGAAACGAGGGGCGTGCCGATCCGCCCGGAGGAGAGAACGACCTGGCAGTTCGCCGTGCCGCCGCGCATCTCGGGACCGTACGATGGAAGCCAGGTGACCTGCCTTCCGGAGATCATCCCCGCCTCGGCGATGATCTCCCCGAGGAGAAGGATTCCCTGTCCGCCGAAGCCGGCGATCTTGAGCGCCTCGTGCACTTCCTCCCCTTCGCCGGATCGGTCCGGAGAGACATCGCCCGTGTCGTCGTCCAGGCCGAGCACGGCGGCCACATCCTCGATCGGGTATTCCTCCTCCGCCGGCCTCTCCTCCTTAGTCTTGTCTCTGTAGACACCGAGGGGGAAGTATTCGAGCATGTTCTCTTCGATCCACCGGCGCGCCTCGGGGGGCGGCAGCTTCCACCCGGTGGGACAGGCGGAGAGGATTTCCACCAGGGAGAAACCGAGCCCGTCCTTCTGGATCTGAAGCGCCTTCTTGATCGCCCTTCGCGTCTTGCCGATCGTCTTCGGGTCGATGATCGCCGTCCGCTCGAGATAGACGGGAGTGTCGAGGGCGGCGAGGAGTTCGCATACCCGGATCGGTGGGCCTTCGTTCCGGACACTGCGGCCTCTCGGTGTCGTGGAGGTGTGCTGGCCCGGGAGGGTGGTGGGCGCCATCTGTCCTCCCGTCATGCCGTAGATCGCGTTGTTTACGAAGATCACGGTGATATTCTCGCCCCGGTTCGCCGCCTGGATGATGTTGTTCCCCCCGATCGCCGCGAGATCGCCGTCTCCCTGGTAGCTGATCACGAGCGAATGGGGCTGCGCGCGCTTCGCCCCGGTGGCCACCGCCGGCGCCCTGCCGTGGGCCGCCTGGATGTTGCCGACATCGAAGTAATAGTAGGCGAACACGCTGCATCCCACCGGGCTGATCAGGATTGTATTCTCCCGGACGCCGAGTTCGTCGAGTGTCTCGCCGATGATCTTGTGGAGATTCCCATGACCGCAGCCGGGACAGTAATGGGTGCTCTGCTGGTCGGTGCCCGGTTTGTGGGTGAACACGTCGGGCATGGAGATCGGTTTTTCCCTTACCTTGTATTTCATGAAAGAACCTCCTCTTTGCCGTCGAGGATCGCCCTGTGGATCTCCTCCGTCGACGGCACGACTCCGCCGCTGCGGGAGTAGAAGTTCACCGGTTTCTCCTCCGCCACCGCGAGCCGGACATCTTCGATCAGCTGGCCGTGAGAAAGTTCGCACACGAAGAAAGAATCGACCTGGTGAATGTACTTGCGGATCGCATCGGTGGGGAACGGCCACAAGGAGATCGGCCGCAGGAGCCCGTAGCGCTTCCCCGCGCGCCGCGCTTCGTCCACCACGGATATCAAAAGCCGGGAGACCACTCCGTAACCGATGAGCAGGACGTTGGCGTCCTCGGTACGGTACTCCTCGAAGCGGATCTCCGTCTCGCTGATACGGCGGTATTTCTCGCGGAGCACCGTGTTGTGCGCCTCGAGGTCCTCGGGGGCGAGGAAGATCGAGCAGATCAGGTTGTCCGTCGTATCGCCCGTGCCGTCCACCGCCCATCCCTTCTTGTCCACCGGCTCGATCTCCACCGGCTTGAGGTCGACGGGCTCCATCATCTGGCCGATGAAGCCGTCGGTGAGAATCACCGCGGGGTTCCGGTAGCGGTCGGCAAGCTCGAAGGCGAGGATGGTGAAATCGCACATCTCCTGGGCGCAGTTCGGCGCGAGCACGATGTTCCGGTAATTTCCGTGGCCCCCGCCCTTGGTCATCTGAAAGTAGTCCGATTGTTCGGGACCGATATTGCCGAGGCCGGGCCCGCCGCGCATCACGTCGACCACCACGATGGGCAGCTGGGAACCGGCGGCGTACGAGATCCCCTCCTGCTTCAGGCTGATCCCGGGGGAGGAGGACGCCGTCATGGCGCGCACGCCGGTGGAGGCGGCGCCGTACACCATGTTGATCGCCGCCACCTCACTCTCCGCCTGGAGGAACGACCTGCCGAGGCGGGGAAAGAGGTTTGCCGCCGTTTCGGTGATCTCGCTCGCCGGCGTGATCGGGTAGCCGTAGAACGAGCGGCAGTCGGCGAGCACGGCGCCCATCACCACCGCCACGTTTCCCTTCATCAATTTACGTGCCATCGTTTAAGCCCTCTTCCTTTCCACCACGGTCTTGAACACCTTGATTCCCCGCGGTTCGGGACAGGAATAGAAGCAGATCCCGCAACCGGTACACTTCTCGTTCCTCGGGAGCGCGGGGCGGAATCCCTTCCGGTTCAGGTAGGGCGCGACCTCGATATCGTTCTGCGGACAGTCCTCCACGCACAAGAGGCATCCCTTGCAGAAATCCTCCATGATCTCGATCCAGCCTCTCGGACCTTTCATCCTCACACCTCCTTCGATTCCACAACCTTGGTAAAGGCATGGATCATGCCAGTTCCTGTGCAGGTCGCCGAATCGCTATCTATTGAAATAACAATCTGTTGGGCGATTCCTCGCCGGGCCGGGGCGAAGCGGACCCTGACACGCTGACCCGGCCGGCGCCTGAGAACCGGGACATTGTGACAATCGACTTCCCCCGTGCCCGTTCAGGGGGGGCTCTCCTTTCCCCTGGGGCCTTCGAGCTTCCTGTAGATCGTGCGCGCGGCGATGCCGAGAAGGCGGGCGGCCATCTCCTTGTTTCCCTGGGTTCGGCGGAGCGTTTCGGTGATGATCCTATGCTCCGCCTCGTGCATGGTGATGCCGAAGGGGATACGGATCACGCTCTCGGCGCCCCCCTCCTCGTTCAGCGTAGGCGGCAGATCCTCCACGCCGATCCGCCTCTTCCTGCCGAGGACGACGGAGCGTTCGATCACGTTCTCCAGTTCCCGCACGTTGCCGGGCCATGAATAGGTGAGAAAGCGGTCGAGCGCCCCTTTCGTCAGCCCGTCGATCTCCTTGTTATTGATCTGTCCGTAAATGCGGATAAAGTGCTCCGCCAGGAGGGGAATGTCCTCCGGCCTGTCCCGGAGAGGAGGAATGTGAATGGTGATCACGTTCAACCGGTAGTAGAGGTCCTTCCGAAAGTCGCCCGCCTCGATGGCGTCCTCGAGTTTCACGTTCGTTGCCGCCACGATCCGGACATCGGCGCGAATCGTCTCCGTGCCGCCCACCCGCTCGAACTCTCCCTCCTGCAGCACCCGCAGCAGTTTCACCTGCGTGGCGGGCGGGATCTCGCTGATCTCGTCGAGGAGGAGCGTTCCTCCGTCGGCCAACTCGAACCTTCCCTTCCGCTGGGAGATCGCCCCGGTGAATGCCCCCTTCTCGTGTCCGAACAGCTCCGCCTCGAGAAGAGTTTCCGGTATGGCCGCGCAGTTCACCTTGATGAACGCCGCGGAGCGCCGCCGGCTCGCGTGGTGAACGATGTTGGCGATCACCTCTTTGCCGGTGCCGCTCTCCCCGGTGATCAGAACCGACGCGCTGCTCGGCGCCACCTGTTCCGCCACCTCGATCGTCTTTTTCATCGCCGGGGAGACGCCGATCGGCTTCGGCACCTTCTCCATCCGCCGCAGCCGCTCTTTCAGCTCCCGGTTCTCGCTCGCCAGGGTCTGCTTCTCCAGCGCTTTCTCGACCACTTTCAATATGAGGTGTTTCTTGATCGGCTTCTGTATGAAATCGTACGCACCCTCCTTGATGGCGCTCACCGCGTCATCGATGGTGCCGTAGCCGGTGATCATCACCACTTCCGTTTCGGGGGAGGCGATTTTCAGCATCTTGAGGAGATCGACACCGTCCACGTCGGGGAGGCGGAGGTCGGAGATGGCCACTCGGAACCGGTGCTCCCGTACGAGGGCGATCGCCTCCTTCCCGTCGGCCGCCGTCTCGACGGCGTAACCCTGGGCGGTGAGAAGGCGGTGGAACGATTCGCGGATCGCCGCCTCGTCGTCGATGACGAGAAGAGACGTTCCGTGCACTTCCGGACCGGTCATTCCCCCTCCTCCACCGGCTCGATCGTGGCGATGGGCGAGCGTGTCTCGAGCGCCTCCCCGACGGTCACGACGATCGACGCGACGCGCCCGCTCCTCGGCGCGCCCAGCTCGTTCTGCATCTTCATCGCCTCCACCACCGCCACCGTCTCCCCCTCCTCCACGAGATCCCCCTCGCTCACGCTCAGCTTCACCACGACGCCCGGCATGGGCGACATGAGAACCGCCGGGCCGCCCGCCACCTCCTCCTCCCGCCTCGCCGCGGCCCTCTCTTCGAGGTCGTCCCGCACGGTGACGTCGAGATAGTCGCCGCCGAAGCGGGTCACCCAGACGCCGGGACGTTTCGCGCGTCTCGTCTCGACGGTGTACGACGCGGAGTCGATGAGAAGCGAGAGGTAAAGGCCGTCGGATAGGAAGCGGCAATCGACGTCGAAGCTCCTCTCGTCGATGCGCATGCGGTAACGGCCCACCCCGGCGTTTTCGATTTCCACCTTCTTCTTCTCGCCGTTCAACGTGGTGTGGTAGAGCATGTCACTTCCCCCCGATTCCTTCCCGGCGGGCGACCCATCTCCATGGTCCGCGTGCCGGTCCGTCGGTGATTTCCATCCGGTCCCGGTCGAGCCACGCGCGGATCACCGCCGCGATCCGTGCGAGATCCTCCTCCGTGCCGGCCGGTTTCAGCATTTCAGGCCGAAATGAATCGTCGATGAAGTGGGTGTCGTATTCGCCGCGGATGAACGCCTCCTGGCGGAGAGTCCACGTGTGAAACGCGAGGTTGTGGCGGAGCCCCTTGATGCTGTACTCGTGGAGCGCCCGGCGCGAGCGGGCGATGCACAGGTCGCGGTTTTCCGCCCACACGATCAGCTTCGCCAGGAGGGGATCGTAGATGGTGGGCACGTCGTAGCCGGCGTAGAAGCCGGCGTCGTTCCTCACGCCCGGTCCTTGGGGGAGGTGCATGTTGCTCACCCGCCCGGCGGATGGGAGAAAACCGCTCGATGGATCCTCGGCGTTGATGCGGAACTCCATGGCGTGTCCCCTCAGATGGATCTCTTCTTGCTTTCTTCCGATCTTCTCTCCGGACGCCACGAGAATCTGCTCCCGCACGAGGTCGATCCCCGTGGTCAACTCGGTCACCGGGTGTTCCACCTGGAGACGGGTGTTCATCTCGAGGAAGTAGAATTTCCGGTCCTTCCCCATGACGAATTCCACGGTGCCCGCCCCCTCGTAGCTCACGGCACGCGCCGCCTCGACGGCGGTCTCGCCGAGCCGGCGGCGGAGAGATTCATCCACCGCGGCGCTCGGACACTCCTCGATCAGTTTCTGGAAGCGGCGCTGCACGGAGCATTCCCGCTCGCCGAGATAGATCACGTTGCCGTGACCGTCGCCGAGGATCTGCACCTCGATATGGCGGGGGTTTTCGATGTACTTCTCCAGGAAGATCGTGTCGTCGCCGAACGCCTTGGCGGCCTCCGACCGTGTCCGCTCGAGGGCGGAAGAGAGTTCCTCCTTCTCGTGGATCACCCGGATTCCCTTCCCGCCGCCGCCGGCCGCCGCCTTCAACATCACCGGGTAACCGACCGCCTCCGCTTGGCGCGCCGCTTCTTCGGCCGACTCGACCGGCTCGCCCGTGCCGGGAATCACGGGGACGTCCCGTTCGACCATGCACCTGCGGGCCGCCACCTTGTTCCCCATCATGTCCATCGCCTCGGGTGACGGGCCGATGAAGGTGATCCCGGCGTCGGCCGCCGCCCGGGCGAAGTCGGAGTTCTCCGCGAGGAAACCGTAGCCGGGGTGGATCGCGTCGGCGCCGGCGCGCTTCGCCGTATCGATCACCCGGTCGATCCTCAGGTAACTCTCCGCCGACGGCCCGGGACCGATCCGGTACGCTTCGTCGGCGCGCGCCACGTGGAGCGACGGCCGGTCGATATCGGAGTAAACCGTGGCGGAGCGGATGTTCAATTCCCTCAATGTCCGGATGATTCGGACGGCGATCTCTCCACGGTTCGCCACGAGGATTTTCTGGAACACGGCTTTTCTCTCCCTCCCGATCAGAGCGGAATATTCCCGTGCTTCTTCGCGGGAAGCGACTGTCTCTTGTTCTGAAGACTTTCGAGGGCGCGGATGATCCGGGGCCTCGTCTCATTCGGTTCGATCACGTCATCGAGGTAGCCGAGGCCGGCGGCGATATACGGGTTCATGAACTTCTCGTTGTACTCCGCCACGTACTTCCGCCTCGTCTCGTCCTGCTTCGATTCTTCGGACGCGCCGATTTCCCGTCGGTAAAGGACGTTCACCGCCCCTTCGGCGCCCATGACGGCGAGTTGCGCGGTCGGCCAGGCGACGTTGTAATCACCCCGGATATGCTTCGACGACATCACATCGTACGCGCCGCCGTAGGCCTTCCGTGTGATCACCGTGATCTTCGGCACCGTCGCCTCGCAGTAGGCGAACAGGAGCTTCGCGCCGTGCTTGATGATCCCGCCGTGTTCCTGGTCGATGCCGGGGAGAAAACCGGGAACGTCCTCGAAGGTGACGAGGGGGATGTTGAAGGCGTCGCAAAACCGGATGAAACGCGCCCCTTTGATCGACGTGTCGATGTCGAGCACGCCGGCGAGCACCTTCGGCTGGTTCGCGACGATCCCCACGGGACGACCGTTCAGCCGGGCGAAGCCGACAACGAGATTTTTCGCATAGTGGCGGTGGATTTCGAAGAAATCGCCGTCGTCCACAATCGGGCGAATCGCGTCGAGAATGTCGTACGGCTCTTTCGGGTTTTCGGGCACCACGCCGTCGAGTCCCTCCTCCCGCCGCGTCGGCTCATCGTGACACTCCTTGCGGGGGGGGTCTTCGAGATTGTTCTGCGGGAGGAATGAGAGGAGTTCGCGGATCATCACCACGCACTCCTGGTCGTTCGCGGCGAGCAGGTTCGCGACGCCGCTCTTTTCATTATGCGTATATCCGCCGCCCAGTTCTTCAAAGGTCACATCTTCGCCGGTCACCATTTTGATCACATTCGGGCCGGTGACTAACATGTGGCTCGTCCTATCCACCATGATGACGAAATCGGTGATCGCCGGGGAGTAGACGGCGCCGCCGGCGCACGGTCCCATGATGGCGGAGATCTGGGGAATCACGCCCGAGGCGAGGGTGTTCCGGAGGAAGATGTCCGCGTAGCCGCCGAGAGAGGCGACTCCTTCTTGGATCCGGGCGCCGCCCGAGTCGTTCAACCCCACCACGGGAGCGCCGTTCTCCACGGCGAGATCCATGATACGGCAGATCTTCTGCGCGTTGCTCTCCGAGAGCGTTCCGCCGAACACGGTGAAATCCTGGGCGAAGGCATACACCGCCCTGTCGTCGACCTTTCCGTAGCCGCACACCACGCCGTCCCCCGGCGGGCGTTTCGCGTGAAGGCCGAAATCGTCGCAACGGTGGGTGACGAAAACCCCCGTCTCCTGGAAGGTGCCCGGGTCGAAGAACATCTGTATCCGTTCGCGGGCGGTGAGTCTCCCCTTCTCGTGGATCCGCGCGATCCTCTCTTCGCCTCCACCGCGGAGAACCTCTTCCTTGCGCTCCCGCAGTTCCCGGATCGGGCGGCTCACTTCCTTTTCGTGGTCCATCAATCCCCCTCCCACAGCGTCCGCCGGCTCTGTGCGGCGGGAAAGCAGAGGCTGAAAACGGTCCCTTCCCCTTCCTCGCTGAAGCAGGTCACCCTGCCTCCATGTTCTCTCATCACCTGCTGGACGAAGGGAAGACCGAGGCCGGTGCCGAAATCCTTCGTCGTGTACATCGGATCGAAAATGCTCCGGATCTTCTCCTTTTCGATACCCACGCCCGTGTCACGCACGTCGATCATCACGTTGTCGTCCCTCGTGCCCGCCGTGATCGTGACGAGTCCCCCGCCGGGCATGGCGTCGAGGGCGTTGCGAAGGAGGTTGAGCATCACCTGCTTCGCCTGGTTCGGGTCGGCGTAGAACGGCGTCGTCGCCGGCCGCACGTCGATGGCGAGACGACAGTTGTGGTCTTCGAAGTCCCTTCGGACGAAGTCGGCGAGACTGCGGAGGAATACGCCGGTATCGACCGGTTCCACCGACGGTTTCGGTAGACGGCCGAAAGTGAGGTACTCCTCGATCAGCGTGGAGAGACGGTCCACCTCGTAAAGGATCGAGGTGACGAGTGACGCCGTGTTCGGCCGGTTCGTCCCGGGGCACGCGCGGATCTCATCCTGGAGAAGCTCCACGTTGAGGGAGATCGACGAGAGGGGGTTGCGGATCTCGTGGGCCACCTTCGCCGCCATGCTTCCCACCGCCACGAGTCGCTCCCATTTGATCATCTCCGCCTCGAACCGTTTCCGGTCGGTCAGGTCCCGCAGGAAGCTTCGCGCCCAAAGGAAGCTGCCGTCGCCGTCGCAAAGCGCCGTGCTGATCATCTCGGCGTGACGGGTCTCCCCGCCGGGAAGATCGAGTACCGTCTCGATCCTGTCGTGCCCCTGCTCGATGACACGCTTCACGTGGGCGCGCACCCGCTCCGCCTCTCGCGATGAGACCAGATCGAAGAGGTTTTCGATCCCCTCGCCGTTCTCCCCGTTAACGAGGTATTCCGTCGACTTCCCGTTCCGATCGACGATCTTCCCTTCCCGGTCGAACACGATGATCATCTCCGGGTAGTTGTCGATGAGCACCCTGTACTTCGCTTCCGAGATCCTCAGCTGCTCCGTCCGGTCGTCGACGATCTCCTTCAGGTCGTCCCTCTGGCGGGCGACGTGGTGTACCGATTGGCCGGCGCAATCGAGGCAGGCGATATCGAGGTTGAGGATCAGCGCCCGTGTCACCGCGGAGAGGAGCGAGGCGGTCTCCCCGGGATCGCCGGTGAACTCCCGCACGATCAGCTTCGGAATCCGCTCGAGGTAAAGGTCGTAACCACCCGGGAGTGAATGGGATGTGATCGGTTGGGCGCCGCCGATTTCATCGAGGGCGCGCCGCCTTTCGGGAAAGGTCTCGTCGAACGGCCCGTAGAAGAAGAGATCGAGGAAGGCGAGTTCATTCTTGCCGGGCGGTTCCGGGCCCGCCTCGAGGAGGGGGACGATCCTCTCGCCCGCCTTCCGGAGGAGCGCCTCCTCGCGCCTAGTCAAACCGGCGGCGCCGGCGAGGCGGCGGAACGTATCTTTGTCGGTGGTGGACATGGGCGCCTCCGCCGTGAATCGCATTCTACGCGCGTCTGCCTGGATTCAGAGAAACCATATCCATACAATACCGGACGACCATTCTTTGCGCCACCACAACGGCGGATTCGTCCGGCCGAACGGGTGGAGGAGAATCAGCGGCTGAGGAAGATGCGGAGCGTCTCTTCGCTCGACGTGGAGCCGAGCCACTCCTCTTCGGGAGGATAGCCGTCGGCACGCACCCGGGTCCGCAATGTACCCCGCGGGCCGAGAGCGGGAACGAGGATTCGGAATCTCCCGCCGCCGTCGGTCACCACGTCTTCGGCGATCACGCGGATCCGCTTGAGCATCGACGGGTCGTGGCGGGCCACGGTGATCCGCGCCCCCTCGATCGGCTCGTTCGTCGCCTTGTCGAGGATCGTTCCCTCGAGAGGGGTCAGGGTGCGGAACTCACGTTCCTCCTCCACGGCGAGCCGAAGGGAATCATCCCTCGCGTCGAGGGTGCGGTACTTGAGGGCCCACTCCTGGTTCGCCTGCCTCATCCGCCTCGCGTCCGCTCCGTTCTTCGCGGCGGTGGCGGTCAGCTCCTCGATGACACGCCGGTAGGTGAGGTGGGAGCCGGCGAGAAGGAGAAGAAGGATCGCGAGAACGGCGATGGCGAACGGACCGTCTTGGTTCCGGGCGCGGAATCGCTCGAACCGGGAGATCCTCTCCCCTTTCCTGCCGAAGACGGCGGAGATGTAGAAGACGACGAGTACCGCCGCGAGGACCACCGGCCAGTAGAATCGAATCCAAGTCATGAAAAGCGCCTCCTTCCCTATCGTACCGGTGGGCGCCGGGAGGTCAACGAGAAAAAGGGACGGCCCGGCCGGGGGATCGTCTATGGCGGCGGGCGAGCTGGAGGAATCGAATTCATTTGACGATAAGAGGAACGGTTCGATACGCTTGTCCGCCCGGGTCGCAAAGGCATGGAGGAATCGCCATGACCGCGGAAGAACTCGCCCGGCTCGCCCGCACCGCGGGGGAGCGATCGTATTCTCCTTACTCGAAGGTCAAGGTCGGTTGTGCGCTCGAGGCGACCGACGGAACGATCTTTCTCGGCTGCAACGTGGAGAACGCGTCGTTCAGCATGACGCTCTGCGCCGAAAGGACGGCGCTGTTCAAGGGGGTGAGCGAGGGGCTGCGGCGCGTGCGCCGCGTGGCGATCTGGAGCGACACGGGGATCTTCCTTTATCCGTGCGGTGCGTGTCTCCAGGTGCTCTCCGAGTGGATCGACGATGGCGACGTGATCCTCGTCCGCGACGACGGAGAATCGAAGACGGTTCGTTTCCACGAATTGATCCCCCATAGCCTCTCCGAGTTGAAAGACCGCCTGACGTAGGCCGAACGAGGAGGAGTGGGGAAGGAAAAAAGCCGGCCGGATCGTTCATCCGGCCGGCCGATCGATCGATTCGAATCGCTCTCCCCCGCTACCTGACGAGGATCATTTTCCGACTCTTCCTCTCGCCGTCGTGGCGGACGGTGTAGAAGTAGATGCCCGAACCGACGGCGCGGCCGTCGTTGTCGCTCCCGTCCCACGTCACTTCATGAAGGCCGGCGTCGAGACTCTTCTGCACAAGGGATCTCACGAGCCGTCCCGAAATGTCGTACACGTCGAGTGACGTTCTTCCTCTCGATGGGATCTCGAAGCGGATCACGGTCATCGGATTGAACGGATTCGGCGTATTCTGCTCCAGATCGAACCGTCCCGGCACGGTGCCCGACACCACGCCGGTGGCGATCGTCGTGTCGACGGTGAGCCAGATCGGGCTCGACCAGGTGTAGTCGAGGTCCACCTGGCGAAGACGGATGAAGTACGAGTTCGTCTCACCCTGGGCCGCGGTGTCGCTGTGAGTCCACGTGAAGTTCGTTCCGGTGATCGCCTCGGAGTAGGCGAGAACGCCGTTCTTGTAGATCTGGATCAGCTGGAAGTTGGTTGCCGCGCTCGCCTCGACGTGGAGATTGATGATCGGCGAACTCACCGTGTCGATCTGGCCCATCCAGATCGTCGGGCTGCCTCCCGCGTCCGCCTTGTAGATCATCGTCACCCGGTCGTTCACCGGGTTGATCTCGGTGGCGTAGGTGCGCCGGTTCCAGATCGCATCGAGAACACCGTTCGTGCTCAGAGAGTCGACAAGCATGCCGGTGAGGTAGATATCGTCTCCGGAATTCGTGTTCGGCTGGTCGCCCCACATCCCGTTGTGATTGTCCTGATTCGCCACCGCGCCGAGGTGCCACCCGTTCTGAAGCGCCTGGATGTAGCGGTTCTCATAATTCGTGCTTCGTTTCCCGTTGCGCACCTCGAGGGTGTTGATATTGTTGTCGTACTGGAAGACGTAGGCCAGGTTGTTGAAATTGCTGCCGCCGTTCATCGGCTCGGGATGGTTGAAGCCGCCGGGAACCCCCTCGGAGGCGAGGAAGGCGTACGCATTCGGCAGATCGGTGAAGGCGCTCGACGGCGCCACCTGGCTCGCATTCCACACCGACATGTGACCGTACCCGGACGAATTCCCGATTCCCAGTTCCTGGCCGGCGAGAGCGACGAAAATGCCGCTTTGCGTGAACGCCAGCGCGTTGCTGAGCACCGAGTTATACTCCGCGATCGTCAGGTAATGGGAGTGATCGGTGATGGAGAGAACGTCGATATTCGCCGTGTCTCGGGCGTACGTCCACGCCTGGGTGAGCGTGCCGATACCGTCGGAAAGGTTCGTATGGGAATGGAGATTGCCGAAAACCACCTGGTACGAGAATTCCGGATTCGTCGATGCCGTTGCGGAGGGGCTGTTCGACACGTTCGAGAAGTTGCCGAACTCGTCCTGCGAGCGGATGGCGAAGTAGTAGAGCTGTCCCGGCACGAGATTCTTCACCACCATCGACTGGGCGGTGCCCGACGTATCGGGAAGAGGTTCACCCGCCACATCGGCGGCGGTCGCCCAGTTCGCGCCGGTAATCAGTGAAGAGGCGTAGCGGACGACATACGATGTCGCATACCCGGAAAGGCCGTCGTCGCCGGGGGCGGTCCACGTGAGGTCGATTTCACCGCCATATGTGCCTGTTGCCGCCGCGAGGTCCGAGATATCGGCCGGCGGAATATTGTCCGAAACGAGAATATCGAGCGGGTCGCGCACCTCGAGCCGGAAGTCGGACGCGCTCGAATACATCAACCCGGTCAGCCAGACGACGGTGTCGCCCACCGCCGGCTCGCTCGGGTGCCCGAGGAGGGTATCCACCGTGAGCGTCTCGCCCGGGGCGTCCCCGTCGATCTCGACGGTCGACCAGAGGCCGGCGCCGAGAGAGACGGCCGAGGTGACCGAATCGAAGGTGACGAGGCATCCTTCCCACTCTTCGGCGGTGGCGCTTCCGGTGTTCACGTCGCCCACGGTGAGCACCGTGGCGGCGGGGAGGGCGTTCCCCGAGGAGGTGATCGTAACCGTCCCCCCGGCGGCGGCGGTCGCGTTGATCGCCGAGTTGCCCGAGTCCTCGAAGTACCAGCCGCTCACCGTGACGAGATCGCCCCGTGTGACGATCGGCGTCGTGCCGACGTTCACCCACATCCCGTTGTACGGGCCTCCCCCCTGCTCGGCGATGAAGAAGCCGAGCGAGCCGACGCCCATGACGACAACGCTGTCGCACGTGACGAAAGTGAACTCGGCGTATACCCCCTGCTGAATCTCGTAGACCGTCGCATTGCCGGGATCGGCGGCCGACACGGCTTCGCCGTATGCGAAGATGAGCAGCAGGGGGAGCCAGCAAACCATCTTGCGCAATCGCTTCATGACTGTCCGTTCCTCCGGTTCAATATGGAAAAGGCGGGAGAAGAGGCGCTTTCGCGCCTCTCTCCCGCTCCGACCGGCCCTTGCGCAAAGCGGAAGGGTCGGATCTTAACGAACGAGAACCATCTTTCTCGTGCTCTGGTACGCTTCCGTATCCAGGCGGTAGAAGTAGATTCCACTGGCCACTTCCTGGCCCGCGTCGTTCCGGCCGTCCCAGCGCGCGGTGTAGCCGCCGACTTCGAGCTGTTCATTCACGAGGCTCCGGATCTTTCGGCCCGAAACATCGAAGATATCGAGACGGGCGTGGCCCTTCGTGCCGACGGAGAACTCGATGGTCGTCGTCGGGTTGAACGGGTTCGGCGTGTTCTCGCCGAGCTGCGTCACGACACCCGGCACGCCGGCCGCATCGTCGACACCGACGTAGCCGAGGACCTCGACGTCGAGCGTATCCCGGGGCTCGAGCTTCCGGTTGCCGAAGGAGTAGTACATCGGCCCGGAGAGATAGGTGAGACCGTCACCCACGGTGTAGACGGAGTATTCCGGATCGATGCCGGGACTGAACATGTCGTCCACGCGGAACGGCGTGCCGGTACCCGCCAGGTCGGTGACCTCGAACTCGCCGTAGTTGTTCGGCGCGTCGGGGTTGGCGTTGGAAACGCGCAGGTCGTTCACCCGGACGAGTTTCCCCTCGTACGCCTCCGTGAGTGCCGCGACGGCGCTCACCGTGACCGGCGTGGGAACGGGGTTGCCGCTCGAGACGACGGTGATGTTGTTCACGATGGACATCTGCGTGTTGCCGAAGAAGTCACGGCAAAGACCGCCGATGACGACCGAGTCGCCGCGGGCGATCGCCGGAGGCACATAGTTGCCGAGATCGATATACAGCCCGTAGCCGAAGCCGGAGCCGAGGCCGGCCGCGTCCTGGATGAACATGTCGTCATTGCCCCACGCCTCGCTCGGCGCCGCGCTCACGATGCCGGCGACGGCGAGGTTGACGAAGCCGAACACGGTGCTGTCGGTGGCCGGTACGACGTTCGTCTGGATGATCTCGCATGTCTTGACGCCCGGCGCGAACAGTTCGGTGGCCGGCACCGGCATGACGGTGCCGTACTCATTCGCGATGTTCGAAATGGTCAGATCCCGCGTGGTCAACGTGTCCTGGAAACTCGACATATCGGACACCGTGAGGGTGACCTCCATCTTGTCGACCGGCTCGAGCGTCGCCGCCGAGACGGTGATGTCGAACGTGGAATTCACGTAGTTAGCGGTGTTCGTCGCCGACGTCGCCTCGAGGGCGCGGTCGAACACCACCACGATATGCGTGTCATCGGTGGGATAGATGTACAACACGTTCGGCGCCGGCGGTGTGTTTTTGAAGACGATGTCGTTGTTGTCGCGCGGCTCGAGACGGTACATGTTCCAGCTGAAGCTCGAGACACCGGTGATCGAAAGGAGGGTGTCGCCCAGCGGCGGAACGCCGACGGTGGCAAGGGCGGCGTCATCGCATGTAAGCGTGTCGTAGGGGCCGCACGGCACGGCCTTGAACGGCTTGCTCTCCCAGAAGCCGTGACCGAGGAGGGGATCGGTGTTCGTCACGATGAGCGATTCGGTCATCACGAGAACGCCTTCCCACTGTTCGGCGACGGTGTTGCCGATCGAATCGTTCACCGAGCAGGTCGGGATCACCGCCGGAGCGGGGATCGTTCCCGTGCCGACGGGAACGACGCAGCCGCGGCCGCCGTCGATCCGGATCTCGGAGAGGGTGAAGTACTCCTGGTAGACGCCCATCACGTCGACCGAGTCGCCCGGGGAAAGGCCGGTGGGTGGTCCGTTCAGGTAGCAGAAGATCCCGCTCCAAGGGGTGCTGGTGGGGACGCCGCCGTCCTGCGCCCAGAAACCGTTGTAAGCGAGGCCCGTGATCACCAGACCCGGAAGAGAGACGGTGTCGTTGATCGCGGGCAGACCGGTGTTGAACTGCACCTGGCTTACCGTATAGACCCCGTACGTACCCGGGGGACACTGGGCGACGGCCTGGCTCGTCGCCATGAGGGTGATGAGGAACAGCAGTGCGAAAGCTTTCTTCATGGTCGTTCTTCTCCTCCTGAAGGAATGTGAGCCGGACATCGGAACCGCGAACTTCACTTAAGATCGGCGCAATCGGGGGAGCGCCCGGAATACGCCTCGGCGACCCTCATCGATCTTCCCCGGTCGGGAGGGTGACGGGGCGTTCCAAGGATGCCGTTCTACCTGATCTTCCGCATAAAACTACGAATATACTGTACCAGATTGTGTAGCTTCAGTCAAGCACTTCGAGCGGGTGGAGCGGCGGAAACGGCAGAAACTCAACGTTTTCGCGATGGGCTATCGAACCAGTCGAGGAATTGCCCCAGCACCTCGTCGTTGTTGCCGGCGCCGTAGTAGAGGGAGAAGGGGAAACAGCAGACGATCGCCTTCCCGCCGCCGGAGAACTCCTTGCGAAAGGCGGGGTAGAAGCCGACGCCGACGGTGTCGTCCACCGCCACGAGCGTATCGAGGGCGACGAGGGAGTCGCCGACGAAGAACGAGTCGACGAGCACCGTGTCGGCGTTCTCATGGATGACGTACTGGTGCTTCATCACTCCCGCGGGGAGCCTGTAGAGAAGCTCCACGTCGAGACCGCTCGTCGTATCGGGGGAATCGATGCCGGGAAAGGTAATGGGGCACTGCAGTTCCAGGTCGGGAAGGCCGGTTCCCTCCATGGCGAAGAGCGTTCCCGTGTGGCACGCATCCTCGATGAATTCGAAGCTCGTCGAGCCGCTTACAATATCCCGGAAGAGTTTCGGCACGCCGAGGACCTGCTGGAGCCTCTCCTCGCCGAATCCGCCGAACGTGCCGATCCCGTTGAGCGACGAGAGGAAGAAGTGTCCCCCGTCGCGCTGGAGGTAAAGGCCCATGACGCTGTCGACGAGGGACATCTGGCCGAACTCATCGGGATCTTCGATCCGGGAGCGCTGCCGAATCCCGGAGTACCAGATCACGTCGTCGAACTGGGAGAGGAACGCCTCGAAACGGACGTCGGTGTCGAAGGGGCGTTTATCGAGATCGAGAACGGTGTAGCCGTCCTCGCCGACACGATCGTTCAAGAAGTCCCTGTAGAAGGCGTCGGGATTGACGATGTGGCTCGGCGTCTTGTCGTAGTCGTCCACGAGGAGGATCGATCCCTTGACTTCATAAAGATAGATATCGAAACTGTCTAGGGGGCCCGCGGCGTAGCCCTGGTCGACCGTCTGGAAGTAGATCGTCACGTCGCCCGACGTATCGAGCTGAGCCGGTTTGAGAATGATCGAGTCGGCGTCGCCCGGAAGCTCGATCGGCCGGTCCTCCCTCCCCCCTACCCAGACGAGGTTCGCCGCGATGGTGCTGTCGCCGTCCGGGTCGGACGAGTTCCATCCGAAGGCGATCACCGGCCAGGAGGAATCGGGGAGGAGTTCCTTGAAGCGGATCTCGCCGAAGGGAGGATGATTGTAAAAAGGGTATTCCTGCTCGGCCGGCGTCGGATCGACGGCGCCCTGGTCGTCCACCGCGCGGATGCGGAATGTGTAGACCGCCGACGAATCGGTAACCGGCACGTGGAACGATTTCGCCGTGAAGCCGGTGAACGTCCACGCGGTGTCGAGATCGAAAACCTCGGCGCCCGCCGAAGTGCTCCAGCGGTACTCGTACCCCGAGACCTCGCCGTCCGGATCGCTCCCCCACCAGCGCATGTTCACCGTGTAGAACGTCGTGTCCACGTCGCCGGTGACGGCGAGTCCCGTTTCGGGCGGTTCGTTCGACACCGGCAGGAACTCGTTGTCCCCGCACCCGGCGACGGCGAGCAGCACGAGCCCGGCGGCGAGGAGAAGAGCCGTGATCTTGGTACAGGCGGTCATCGTATCACCAGGAACTTTCCGACCTGAGAGTCTCCGGTGTCGTGGTTCTCCACGGAGAATACATAAAGTCCCGACGCGATCGACTGGTCTCTTTCGGAGAGAAGATCCCATGCCGCCATGCCGCCCGACAGCTCGGGAGGATCGAAGTCGGTGTCGAAGATCGCCGCCGCGTTCGAGCCGTCGTATTCGCGCGAGTCGAATTCGATCTCGTCGACCTTGTCTCCGGCGAGGGTGAAGATGCGGATGGTGCATCTCGGCGGGAGATTGGCGAAGTAGATCAATCGCTCCCGGGCGTACTGGCCGTCCCACACCGCCTCGCCGTGGTATGGATTGGGAAATACCGTGACCGCCGGTCCCCCCCCGTCCGCCGGCGCCGGATCGGATCCGGGAATGGCGATCTTCCGATTCTGGGAAATGCCGCTTTCGAGGGAGGGAACTCCCTGCGACTTCGCGCCCTTGTCGAAGGAGGTGACCGAAATGAAGTACTCGAAGCCGTCCTTCAGCGACGTGATCTCATCGGTGTAGTTGTAGATATGCCCGTCGATCACCGTGTCGATCTTCACGGCGTCGAAACCGGTGTTGAAACCGATGGTGTCCTCCACGTCGTACTCGGCAACCTGCACGTAATCGATGTTATCCCTCGACATGTAGATACGGTATCCCTGGAAATCGAGGGAATCTTCGAGCACCGGGTCGGGAATCGTCTCGGGGAAGGCGTCCCAGAAGAGGCGGACGCTGTTCGGCCCCGGATCGACGTAAAGGCCCGGCGAAGGAGGAGGGAGCGGAATCTGGTAGTTCGACTCGTACGTCCGGATCGCCCAGTCCGCCCGGAAAAGAAGATCGTCCCAGTCCTTACCGCCCACGGCGGCCATCACCACCGTGATCGAACTGTCGGGATCGAGGAAGCGGTACGGTCCGACGGAGATGAGCGATACGGGATCGGTCGAGCTCGCCGTGCCGTCGTCGGATACGGGAGGATCGACGATGCCGTTCGACATATCGAGGTACCGGTCGGCGTCCCGTTTCCGGTCGGCCTCTTCCGGGTCCCATTTCCACCAGTTGTAGGTGAGGGTCTTTCCGGCGATCGAGTCGGGCGACGACCCGAGAATCTGGAGGGCCCCCCACCCGGGAAGGAGCGAGTTGCTCTGGTCGTAATAACGGTTCGCCATGAGGCGCCGTTCCGTTTCGAACTCGAGATGTTTTGTGCTGAAACACTGCCCGGGGAAGGGATCGCTGAACGCCTTGGAGCACGAGATCAGCTCGGCGTACATCCCGACATACACGTTCTCCAGCCGATTGTTCCCGATATTGGTGATCTTGTAGCTGAGGATCACCATCTGGTCGACCGGCTGGAAGCTCCACGCGTACGTTTCGAGATCGACACGCACCGGGAGGGGATGGTGTTCGCTCACGCGGTTCGAATCGGAGTCTTCGAAAAAGCAAACGAAATCCTGCTCGGAGATCGCGTTTTCGTCGAAGTACCGCGAGTTGGGCAGCGTGGAGCGCTCCACGATCAGCGGGCCGTCGATGTACTCCGTCACGATGGGGGCGGTGTAGCTCCCGTCCAAGGTGGCGGTGGAAACGAGGGTGTCGTTGTCCGCGTTGATCGCCCCGATCCAGATCCCGCCGCGGATCATCCGTTCGATGTCGGTGCCGAGGGGATACTCGAACGACGGGTCGGATTCGGCGTTCGGCAGGTTCGTGCCGAGAAAGCCGTTGTTGTTCACCGTCAGTCCGATCTGGTTGACGCTCGTGAACTTCGCGTCGGGCGCCGATATGAAATCATCGCCCGCCGAGGAGGCGGCCGCGGCCAGGATCAGCACGATCGGGATTGTCGCTCTTTTCACGCCGTGACTCATTCTTCCGCCTTGGGAAATTCGAAAAGTACTACTTTCGACGCCGCTTCGTCGAATACATAAACCAGCGAATCGGTCACCCCCACCACGGTGGGGACGGCGGCGATTCCCGGATCGTTCTGGTCGACCCGGCCTTCGTAGCGAAGGGCGGAGTCGTACTTCACGATACGGCTGCTCCCGGTGTCGGCAACGTAGATGAAGCCGCTCGGATCGCCGGCGAGACCGCCGGGATCGAGGAGGAACGGCACGATCTCGCCGGCATCATCCGCCTCCTCCCCGGTGATTGCCCCGATGCCGTCATAGGAGGACGTCGGGTCGTTCGCCTTTACCTGGTTTTTCGCGCCGTCGATGAACACGAGGAGATCACCCGCGATGGCGATATCATGGATCTCGTCGCCGAAGCCGAGGCCGGTGCCGAGACCGACCGCCTCGTATTGGAATTCGCCGAAAGAATCGTACGCCCGGACGAACCACTGGAGGAGCGTGTCCTCGTAGGTCACCTCGAACCCGGTGGAGTCGAGGTGGTCGATCTCGCCGGGGTAGGTCGGATTCTCCGCGAAAACGGTGTCGTACTGGATCACGCCGTGCACCCGGTAGGCGAGACTCTTCCCGGAAACATAGACATTGTCCGACCGATCCGCCGCGATCGACGTGAGATCGACGACGCGGATGTGGGTGAAGATATTCGCCGAGTCCCATCCCGCCGGTTGCCACGTCGTGTCGATGGCGCTCCAGATCGTATCGCTCCATGACGAGACGAGTCGGTCTTGGAAGAGATCGTAGTAGCGCACCACCGGCGTCGTGGCGGGATAATCGGCGGTGAGGTCGAGTACCCAGAGGTGGTCGTCCGTCCCCTCGTCGAGCTTCACGGGCCTCTCGAAGCCTTCGAGGCGCCGTATCTCTTTCGGCACGATCGTCCCGTCGACGTTCGAACCCTTCCTCTTGTACCGCTTCACCGTCGCGCTGTCCTCGGCGAGAAACACCCACTGCGCCCGGGTGATGAGGATGTCCGTAACGTCACCGAAACCGCCCCACTCGGCGTAAACGAAGTAGTTCTTGAAGGGGATCGAGCCGGTTTTCGTCTCCCTGGGAAGGTCGATCTTGTTGCCGCATCCGGAAAGGAGGGCGGCGCAAAGCGATAAGAGAAGGAACCGATTCATCAGAACTTCACCCCCGCGGAAATCCGGTCGACCCGCCCGAGATAGTCGGAGGCGGTGAAGGCGTAGTCGATTCGCTGGCCGATGCCGCCCGAGCGGAGCTGCAGCCCGATCCCGCCGCTCCATTTCAGCTCGTCGGCGTTCATGTTGTAGCCCCCCCGGAAGGAGAGGATCCGCCGGTAGACGATCTCGGTGGCGAGGAGGTACGTTTCGGCGTTGTCCGGCGGCCGGTTCATCTCGACCATTCCGGTCTGGCGGAAAGCGCTCCCCTCCCACAGAACCGACGAAAGGGCCGCCTTGAAACTGACCGGCGGGGCGAAACTCTCGTAGTCGCGCTCCTCGGAGAAATCGTCGCCGCCGAATCCCTCGTACGTACCCGAAGGCTGCCAATCGGGACCGAAGTTGAGAAGCGCCACCGAGAAAACGGCGTCGCGCACCCCGATCTCGTAGAACGACCCGAAGTCCATGGTCCACGTGTTCAGCGAGGGGGCGCCGATGGAGGATCCGAAATTCTCGTGTATATACTTGAATCCAAAACCGATGGAGAGTTTGTCCGTGAACCGCTGCGACGCGGCGACGCCGATAAACAGGTCGGAGTACGTGAACTCCCTTCCCGTGCCGTGCGGCTGGTACTCGGTGGTCTCGTTCATGTCCGTTCGGAGCGAGCCGACGTGAAACCCGATCGTCCCGTCGGGAAGGAACGATGCCGGCTGCACATAGGCGAGGTACTCGTAATTGATGTCGGCGATCCACGATGTATGGGCGAAATAGACTTCACGGTCCCGCAGGTTCGTGAGGCCCGCCGGGTTCCAATAAAGCGCCGTCGGGTCGTCCGCCACCGCGGTGAATGCCCCGCCGAGACCGGATGCCTTTCCCCCGACGCCGATCTTGAGAAAGGTTCCCATGTTGGTGGCCACTCTTTCCCGCCCGAGGTTCGTCTGGCCGGACGCGGCGGAAAACACCGTCGCGAGAAGCGCGAGCGCGATCATCTGTGGGCGGAGGTTCATTCTAGAAATCACCCGATATGCCGAGCCGAACCTGGCGCGGCGAACTGAACAGGGATGGATCGTTGTACTGGATGATCTCCGCCTCGCTCAGCGGTCTGTCGAGGGTACCGACTCCGACAACGTACGCATCCCCCGTGATCGGATCGATTCGTCTCGGGTAGCGGTAGTTGAAAAGGTTCCGGACTTCGAGCACGAAGTCCATCTTCCGGTCCCACGTGTGGAATCCCTTGCTGAATCGCGTGTTCAGCGCGCTGTTCATCGGCGCGTTCGCCGAATAGCGTTTCGCCGTCTCCGAGCCGAGCACGCTCGTCGGCGTGTAGGCCCGTCCCGACTGGAGCCAGAGGTAGAAATTGAGCGACCAGTCACGGGGAAGCTTTTTCCCGAAGACCGAGGGGGGCTCGGTCTTCTCTCCCACCTTGAAGGTCACATCGAACGTCAGTTTGTGGGGGCGGTTCCAGTAGAGGAATTCCTCGTCCCGACCGACCTGCGAGAAGGCGCCCACTTCCTCCTGGAGAAGGTTCGACTGGTTCGGATCGGACGCCTTCCCGGTGGCGATGGAATACGTGTACGAGGCGGTCGCCCAGAGATACTTCGAACGCTTCTGCCTCAGTTCGACCTCGATCCCCCTCGACCGGGCGAAGTCCTCGTTGATATAGATGAAGAAGTCGGGCCGTCCCCTCCGCTCGAAACGCACCGATCGCGGGTAGTCGTAGATATCGTTGAAGAAAACCGAGAAGTCGATCGCCATGTGGTCGGTGAACTGGTGGCGCGCGCCGAGTTCGTACTTTACTTCACGCTGCGGACTCAGGTTGAGGTTTCCCACGAGAGGGAAATCCTCGCTCGAAACGGAGGAGAGTTTCGAGTAGACGTACACGTAATTCGGACGCTGCGTGAAGTGGCCGTAATTGAAGAAAAGGTGCGATCGGTCGGTGATCGGGTGCGAAACGGCGAACCGAGGCAGGATATCGGCCTTCACGGCGCGGCCGAAAAAGGTCTGCGTATCGGAACGGAATTCATCGAGAAGCGCCGGGTTGTAGGACGCCCTCGACGTGTCCGCGAGGGCGTCTTCCGCCGCCTGGCCGGGGAACCAGTAGTCGAGTCTCAATCCCGCGTCGCCGATGAAACCTTCGAAGTTGAAATGATCCTGAGCGAAAAGAGCGCCCGTGGTGGGATAGACGTGCCACAGGTCGTGGTTCCTCCCGAGGCCGTCCTCGTCCTTCACCCACGGCTCGGAAATCGTGACGAACTGCAAGTTCTCGTAGGAAACCTCGCCGCCGAACTTGAATGCGTGCTTCTTGCTCGGCCGGTACTCGGTGTCGAAGTAGCCGACGAGCGCCTCGGTGTAGCGGTTGTGCCATACCGCCTTGTCGCCGGTGTCGATGAAGAACGGGTTGTCGAGTTCCGGCGGGAGATCCTGGTCGTTCGGCTCCTCGTACGTGTACCACGGCCTTCCGAAGACGTTCTGGAAATACGCGTTGAAACTTCTCGAAAGGCGAAGCGTCGTGTTGGTTCTCTTGTTCCAAATCTTCCGCCAGTCGAGGCTGATCACGTTCGAGTCGTCGGTGATCGTGTCGTCGTGGTCCTTGCGCCGGCTCCACTCGTAGGCGTAGTTCGTCGTGGAGGAACTCGGATCGGCGCGGCTGAGCAGGTCGCGCCGGAAGAAGCCGTGGTCGATGAGGAGCGTCTTGTTGAACTGGAGCGAAAACTTGTTCTTCCCATTCGGCTGCCACGAGATCTTGTAGAGCGCCTGCCACCGGTTCTGGTTCCGGGGAGACCAGAACTCGCTTCCGTAGTTGATGTCGAAACCGAGGAAGTTGTCGATGTAATTCGAGCGGAGCGTCCGACCGCCATGGGCGAAGTTCCCGAGGGAATCCTGCTCCGAGTGGACCGGGAGGTAGGTGTCGTTGAACTCGCCCGCCACGTCGACGAAGAAACTGAGCTTCCCCGGTACCTTGAGACCGAGGGGGGCGAGGAGGAAGCGGTTCAGCGGCTCGGGGCCTTCCGCTTGGATTTCGAAGTCGTCGAGGTTGTAGCTTCTGTACGCCTCTTTCACGAGAGGCATATGGTCGGTCTTATACTCGTAGGCGCCCCTGAAGACATCGCTTCCCTGCTTCGTCGTGATGTTGATCACCCCTCCGAGAGCCTGGCCGTATTCGGCGGCGTAGCCGCCGGTGAGCACCTCCATGCTCTCCACCGAGCGGGCGCTGATATTGCCCGCGCTGCTCCGCCCGGTGATCAGGTCGCGCTGCACCACGCCGTCGATGCGGTAGACCGTGTCCTCCGCCCTGCCTCCGCGGACGAAGATCTCGCCGTCGTCCTCCACCACGCCCGCCTGCTTCCCCACCACGTCCGAAATCACGGTGACCGCCATGTCCTCGATATCTTCCGACGTGACGTAGCGCGATGTCTGGGCGATATCGACGTCCACCAGTTCCCGGTCGCCCGACACCTCGATCGTCTCCACCTCCCGGACGGCGATCGGATCCATCTTGATGGCGAGCCTCTTCGAATACCCCGCCTCGACGCGCACCTTGTCGATCACCTTGCTCGAGTACCCCATCCGGTTGAAGCGGACCTGGTAGTACCCTTCGGGAATCTGCACGAACAGGAACGTGCCGTCCGGCTTCGAAATGGTGCCCTTCCCCGTTCCGACGAGAATCACGTCGGCATAGGCGATCGGCTCCTCCGTCTCCTTGTCGATGATCCTTCCGGTGATCGATCCGACCCGCTGCTGCTGGGCGTGGGCCGGGAGGGATGAGAGGAGAATGAGGAGAAAGGCCGCGGCGACAAACCGAGGGGATGCCGCGCGAAAAGAGTGATGCAAGGGATGACAGAAGAGATGTCGATCGAACATCGCCCCGGATCCTCCAACGGTGTGTCCGGGCTTTTCGCCGGCACGCCGGATGACATGTCGCCGGCGCCGCGCCCTTTCGCCCGGTTCAGGTCTGCCCGCATCGTTGACGGATCGGAGACCTTTTCCTACACTCGGCCACAACTATAAGGGTGAAGCCGGAGAATCGCCAAGGAAATCTTGCCCCCCCGAAGGAGGGAACCGATGGAAATGGAAAAGCGGACATCCGAGGCGGCGGCGTTTCTCGAAAAGAGGCTTCCCGACCGACTCCGCACGGCGCTCGTTCTCGGCTCCGGCCTCGATCCGCTCGCCCGGTCGTCGGAGGCTCTCGCGCGGATACCGTACGGCGATATTCCCCATTTTCCCCTCTCCACAGTGGAAGGGCACGCCGGGGAACTGCTCGCGGCGAGGAGCGGCGGCGCCACTGTCCTTTTTCTGAGGGGGAGGGTGCATTACTACGAGGGACTTCCCCTCGCCGAGGCGACCTTCCCGATCCGCGTTCTCCGGGCCCTCGGTGTGGAGAATCTCATTCTCACCAACGCGAGCGGGGCGATCGCCGAGCATCTCGAGCCGGGCGACCTCGTGGCGGTGACCGACCATATCAACCTGATGGGGGCGAACCCGCTGATCGGTTACGCTCCGGTGGGCAGGGAGAAGAGATTCGTCGATCTCATGGGGGCGTATGACGCGACGCTGCGCGAAATCGCCCGCGAGGAGGCGGAGAAATCGGGCATCGATCTGAAGGAAGGGGTCTACGCGGCGATGTCGGGGCCGAGCTACGAGACACCCGCCGAGATCCGCTTCCTGAAGATCCTCGGCGCCGACCTGATCGGCATGTCGACGGTTCCGGAAGTGATCGTCGCTGCCCAGGTGGGGCTGAGAACCCTCGTGATCTCGTGCGTCTCGAACCGTGCCGCCGGGACGGGAGAGGGAGCACTCGACCATAGCGAGGTAATCGATACCGCCGCCCGCGTGGCGAAGCCGTTCTCCGAACTCCTACGCCGGGTGATCGCGAGAATCGACGTCCCCTGACGCCGCCGCCGAACTCTTAGCGCCGCGTCCGTTCGAGGGAGCGCCAGTCCTGGAGCACCACCAGGTCATCCATGGGAAATATCTCGCCCATGATGCCGTCGATCTCCCGCAGCACCTGGCGGATCATGTCGACCTTCTTCCTGTAGTGCATGAAGGCGCTTCGGAAACCGTTGAGCAGCACGTGGCGCACTTCATAATGGTTCAGGTGGAAGGCTCGGCAGGCGCGGTAGAGTTCCTTCGTCACCGTCGTGTTCGATACGAGGCGGCTGTCGGTATTCAGCGTGACCCGGACGTTCCGGTCCAGATAGTAACGGAACGGGTGATCCTCCATCCGGTCGACCGCGCGGGTCTGCACGTTCGACGTGAGACAGATCTCGAGGGGGATCCGGTGATCGGTGACGTAACGGAGGAGCGATTCATCCTCTAAGAGTCTCGTGCCGTGGCCGATCCTGTGGGCGCCGCAGTAATGGATCGCCTGATGGATGCTCCTGGCGCCGAACGCCTCGCCGGCGTGGAGGGTGACGTTCTGGTTCGCGTTGAGCACGCGGTAGAACGCCTCGCGGTGCTTCTTCGCCGGGTAGTCCTTTTCCTGTCCCGCAAGGTCGAACGCCACCACGCCGTCGTCCTTGAACGCCACCGCCGTCTCGGCGAGTTCGAGGGAACGCGCCGGGGTCATTTGGCGGATGCCGCAGACGATCACCCCCGTGTGGATGTCGTAACGGGACTCGGCCGCCTTCAGTCCCCTCAGGACGGCATCGACCGTGTCCGCCATCGTCAGGCCGTGATCGAGATGGAGGAGCGGCGAGTAGCGGATCTCCATGTACCGGACGTTCTCCTTCGCCGCGTCGACCGCCAGTTCATAGGCGATCCTCGTGAGCGCCTCTTCCTCCTGCATCACCTTGAGGGTGATGTCGAACACCTTCAGGTAGTCGACGAGATTGCGCACCCTGGGCCCGACGGTCACTTTCCGGCGCAGTCCCTTGAGGTCTCTCACTCCGAGGCGGATCCCCTGCTCCTTCGCGAGACTCCAGAGGGTTCCGACTCGTATCGAACCGTCGAGGTGGACGTGGAGGTCGGTCTTCGGCATCCGCTTCAGGAACTCCATGGAGAACTCGCGCCACTCCTCCGACGCGCGGTAGCGTCTCTTGCGGCTAATCTTCCTGCGGGGGACTTTCTTCTTCGCTTTCGGTGTCAACGGAAAGAATGCTCCTTTCGACGGCGCGCCTCGAGCGCGCCGATCTTTTCCACTCTTCTCTCGTGGCGTCCGCCGGCGAAGGGCGTGGAGAGCCACAGCCGGACGAGACGCCGGGCGTGTCCCGGGGCGATGAGCGACGCGCCGAGACACAGGATATTCGCGTTATTGTGTTCCCGGCTGTTGACGGCGCTCCGGTCGTCGTGCGCCACGGCGGCGCGGATGCGATCGATCTTGTTCGCCGCCATGCACGAGCCGATGCCGGCGCCGTCGATGACGATGCCGAAGGGACACTCGCCGGTCGCCACGCGGCGCGCGACGGCGGCGGCGATGTCGGGATAGTCGACGGCGCCTGCGGAGAAGGCGCCGCAATCGACGGCGGTGAAGCCGAGTTCCTCTTCCAGGAAACGGATGAGCGTTTCTTTCAGACGAAAGCCCCCGTGGTCGGCGCCGATGGCGACGGTTCCACGGCGCGGAGGAAGGGCGCTCACCGTCAGGCGACCTCGACGGTCGCTTCGTCGGGGGCGAAACAGTGCCGGCAGCGGGGCTCGTAGACGTTCTCGTCGCCGATGAGCACGCGGTCTTTCGAGTGGACGAGCCGCTGGGAACGGGTCGCCGGTCCTCCGCACTTCACGCAGACGGCGAGCACCTTGGTGACGTAGTCGGCGCTGGCCATGAGGCGGGGCATCGGCTCGAAAGGCCTGCCGAGGTAGTCGAGGTCGAGCCCGGCGCAGATCACGCGAACCCCGCGCAATGACAATCGCGCGGCGATTTCCACCAGCTCGTCGTCGAAGAACTGCGCCTCGTCGACGCCCACCACCGCCGTGTCGTCGTCGAGGTGCTCCTCGATTTCACGGGCCTTTTAGATCACCGTGGAGGGGATCGTTCTCCTGTCGTGACTCTGGATTTCGCCCTGGCGGTCGCTGTCCCACCGGGTGTCGATGGCCGGCTTGAAGGCCTGTACTTTTTGGCGGGCGTAAACGGCGCGCCGGAGCCGCCGGATCAATTCCTCGCTCTTTCCGCTGAACATACAGCCGGCGATCACCTCGACCGTACCCGGCCTGGACGGGATCAGTTCCATGGAGGCCTCCTTCCATCACCGTTCCGGCGCTTCCCCGGAAGAGAAGGCCGTTTCGCATCCGCGTGGCGCCATCGTAGCAGAGCGGCGGACGGCGGACAAGATGTAACCGGGCCGGTTCGCGATTCCCGCTCGACCGGGCCGCCGGAGGACGCTATGATCTCCTCCGGCGGGAATGAGAGAACGCCAACCGGGAGGAGAACGTTGGAGAAACCGCTTCTCGTGGGAATCGCCGGGGGGACGAGCGCCGGGAAGAGCACCTTCGCCGAGAGAATCACCGAGAAGATCGGTGCGGGCAACGCGCTCATTCTCGCGGAGGAGTCCTACTACTACGACCAGTCGGACAAGACGGAGGAGGAGAGGCGGAGAATCAATTTCGACACGCCCGAAGCGATCGACTTTCCCCTCATGGCCGAGCACCTTCGCGAGCTGATCGAGGGGCGCCCGGTCCCACGGTTGACCTACCAGCCCGACGTGTGCGTTCGCGCCGAAGCGCCCGATCGGCTCGAGCCGAAGAGGGTGATTCTCGTGGAGGGGATTCTGATTCTCGCCGAGAAGAGGATCCGCGATCTTCTCGACCTGAAGATCTACATCGACGCCGATTCCGACCTTCGCTTCATCCGGCGTCTCGAGAGGGAGATGGATGAGAAGGGGAACGAGTTCGAGGCGGTCTGCGCCCGGTATATCGAATCGGTGAAGCCGATGCACCTGAAACACGTGCTCCACTCGAAGAGGTATGCCGACGTGATCGTTCCCCAGGGGGCGCAGAATATCCCCGCCCTGCGGATGGTCTTCTCCACGATTCACACCGCCCTTCACGGTCCCGAGGGGATCGGCTGAGCGGTGGTGAACACGCCGATCTCAGTCGGACAGGAGCGCGTGTCGGATGACGAGCCTCTCCCCCACGCCGGCGGTGCTGTAGATCGCCCCCGACGAATCGATAAGCACCGCCTCCACGCCGTCGAGACTCTCCACGAGGTCGAGCCCCTTGTCCCTGCCGAGCACCACGAGCGCGGTGGAGAGCGCGTCCGCCGTCAGCGCGTCGGGTGAGATCACCGTGGCGCTGCGAACGGTGCGCGCCGGAAAGCCGGTGCGCGGGTCGAGGATATGATGGTAGCGGACGCCGTCGATCATGAAGTAGCTTTCGTAATCGCCGCTCGTCGAGACCGACACGTCGCTCGCCTCGAAGAAGGCGAAGTAGTCGCCCGGCGCGCCGCGGGGATCGCGGATCCCGACGCGCCACGGTCTCCCATCCCGGAGTCCCGCCGCGTAGATCTGCCCCCCCGCCGACAGAAGGAACCGCTCCGCCCCCATCCTTCTCAGCGCCGCCGCGGAAAGGTCGAGGGCGTATCCCTTGGCGATGCCGCCGAGGCCGATCTTCATCCCCTCCCGGGGTAGGCGAACGGTGCCGGCGCCGGCGTCGATTTCCACAGCCCGGTAATCGATCCGGGAAAGACGCTCTTCGATCTCCCGGCGGTCCGGCGCGCGCGGTTCGGGGGCGCGGAAGTCCCACACCCCCCAAAGCGCCGCCCATGTGATGTCGAAAGCGCCGCCGGTGAGCTTTCCGATTTCGAGCGCCCGGCGGATCACCTCTCGCAGATCGGCGGGAACGGCGACCGGGTCGCCCCCGGCACTGCGGTTCACCCGGGAAAGGGGTGAACTCTCTTTCCATTCGCTCATCGACGCATCGACGGCGCGAAACAGGGCGAACACCGTCTCGGCCCGCGCCGGCGCCTCGACGTCGTCGGGGAGGAGCACCTCGATGGTGGTGCCCATGATCTCGCGTGAAGCGCCGACGAAGCGGTCGGTATTCGTTCCGGCCGTTTTGCCGCCCCCCTCCTCACCGCCGCCGCACCCGGCGATGAGGAACGGGAGGAGGAGAAGAGAAGCGGCGGCGGCGCGCGCTCTTCCCGGGGAGCGGCGCGTCGTCACGGTTTGGGCTCTTCGCGCTTTCGGCAGCCGTCGACGGAACAGCTGCCGCACTCCCTTTCGACGCCGGGGGCATCGGGATCGCGGCGGGAGACGAAGCGCTGCACGAGAAACCACGCGACGCACAGGAGGGAAAGACCTCCCACGGCGGCAACGTGAATCAGGAAACGTTTCATCGTAGCCTCCCCGCTACGAACTACTGAATAGACCGGCGAACCCCATGAATGCCATGGAGAGAATCCCGGCGATCATCAAGTTCATCGCCGTGCCGCGGATCATCGAGGGGATGTCGGACAGCTCGGCGTCCTCCCTCAGCCCCGCCATGAGGACCAGCGCGAGGGTGAGACCGCCGCCGCCGCCGAGGGCGAAGACGAGCCCTTCGACGAGGCCGTAGCCGCGGCTCGTCTGAAAGAGGGCGAGTCCGAGGATCGCGCAGTTCGTTGTGATCAGGGGAAGGAAGATGCCGAGGGCGCGGAAGAGCGCCGGATAGAGCTTCTTGATCACCATCTCGACGAACTGCACGGTGCTCGCGATAACCACGATGAAGCTGATCAGCCTGAGGTACGGCGCATGAACGAGGACGAACGTGTTGAGTGCCCACGCGCACAGCGACGTGATCACCATGACGAAGATGTTCGCCAGACCGAGTCGGAACGCGGTGACGAGCCGTCCCGATACGCCGAAGAAAGGGCACAGGCCGAGAAAGTAGGCGAGGGTGAAATTGTTCACCAGGAGGGAACTGATAAAGATCCACGCGAGGTTATTCATCACGCGACCCTCCCCGTCACGCTGTCGCGCCGTTTCGCCTTCATTTCCTTCCACCAGCCGAAGAAGAGGAGGATCGCGCCGAGCATGAAGAAACCGCCCGGCGGAAGGATCATCACGACCCACGGTTCGAAATGCGGCCCGCAGAGGGAGAAGCCGAAGATCGATCCACTCCCGAGAATTTCACGGAGCGAGCCGAGGCACAGGAGGGCGATGGCGAAACCGAACGACATTCCAAGGGCGTCAAGAACGGAGAGGAGCACGCCGTTGCGCGACGCGAACGCTTCTTGCCTTCCGAGAATGAGGCAGTTCACCACGATGAGCGCGATGAACGCGCCGAGTTCCTTGTGCACCGACGGGCTGAGCGCCTGGAGGGTGAAGTCGGCGAGCGTGACGAATGTGGCGATGATGATGATGTACGTCGAGATCCGGACCTGCTTCGGGATCACTTTCCTCAGGAGTGAAACGAGAAAACTCGAGCCGACGAGAACGAACATGGTGGCGGCGGCCATGGCGACCGCGTTGATCGCCGAATTGGTCACCGCGAGCATGGGGCACATGCCGAGAACCTGGACGAAAACGGGGTTCTCCTTCCATAGTCCTTTGGCGAATTCCCTGTAGATGTCGCCGCCGTCTCGCTCGGCCATCTCTATTTCTCCCCGAGGTGGGAAAGCCAACGATCGTTCGTCACGTTCAGAATCTTCACGACCGCCTTCGATGAAATCGTCGCGCCGGTGATGGCGTCCACTTCGTTCCCCTTCGTCTTGTGGCTGTTCTTCACCACCACCACCTCCGGGTCGACGGAGAGGTCGTCGAAGTTGGCGACGAAGGCGGCGTCCTTGCGGATCTTATCGCCCAGTCCCGGCGTCTCCCTGCTTTCGAGCACCTGGAGCCCGACGATCTTCCTTTCCTTCGGATCGTAACCGTAGATCAGTTCGATCACGTCCTGGAAACCGTTCCCTTCGCCGGGAATGGCGTAGCCGAGAAGATTCCCGCCCTCGTCGTACGCGGCGTAGATGCGTTCCTCCACCGGCGTGTCGTCGGTTGCCTCCACGAGGGCGCCTCCATCGAGGGTGAAAGGTTTCATCGTCTGGGAACCGGGCACGACCTGGAGAACGGCCGCCTTCAGTGCCCGCGCCCGGTTCGCCAGAATCGTCGGCAACGTGAGTTCGTAAACGCCCACGATGGCGACGCCGGAGATGAGGCCGGCCAGCGCGAGGGTGGCGATCATCCGGGCGCCTCCCGGTTCGCGGGGCGTCTCGACGCCGTCGCCGATCGATACGGGGGTGCTCATCGGTGTTTCCCCCTTCCGAAGGGTCTCGGCTGGACGGCGCGCTCGATGAGGGGCGTGGCGCCGTTCATGAGGAGAATCGCGTACATCACCCCTTCGGGGAGCCCGCCGAAGACGCGGATCAGCACGACGAGAAAACCGATGCCGGCGCCGAAGATCCATGCCCCCCTCGGCGAAAGGGGCGACGTCACCGGGTCGGTCGCCATGAACACCGTGCCGAAGAGCAGTCCTCCCGAGAGGATCGTGAAAAGGGGGGTCGGGTAGCGGTCGGGCGCGACGAGGAAGAGGATGCCGGAGAAGATCGCCGCCGCAAGCAGCACGCCCGCCGGGATCCGCCAGTCGAACATTCGTCTCACCGTGAGGTAGATGCCGCTGAGGAGGATGAGCACACCGCTCGTTTCGCCGAGAGAACCGGCGGTGTTGCCGAGGAAGAGAGCGGCGGCGGGCACGGCGTTGTGGTCGAATTTCATCATCGACAGGGGCGTGGCGGTGGTTACCGCGTCGACCCCTCCTTGCAGCAGCGGGAAGGCGAGGTTTGCGCCGCGCACGGCGAGGAAGTCGGAGGGGCCGCCATGGAGCGCCCACGTGGTGAGCACCGTGGGAAACGCCGCCTGGAGGAAGGCGCGCCCCACGAGGGCGGGGTTGAACAGGTTGTGACCGAGGCCGCCCCATACGAGTTTCCCCAGCCCGATGCCGATCACACCGCCGAGAAACGCCATCCAGAGGGGAATGCCCGGTGGAAGGGTCAGCGCGAGCAAAAGACCGGTGAGCAGCGCGCTCCCGTCGGCGAGGGCGGCCCCTCCCTTACCTTCAGGTGTGAAACGCCATTCGGTGAGCATGGCGCCCGCCGTGGCGGCGACGATGACGAGAATCGCGCTCACGCCGAAGAACCAGATCGACGCACCGATCACCGGAACGAGGGCGTAGATTACGTCCCTCATCAGCGCCGGGGTGGTGAGGTTCCGTCTGAGAAAGGGCGCCGTTCTGAGGAGGAGCGCGGGATCGCTGACTTTCACTGCCTCACTTCTTTCCTTTTTCGCTGCGCCATGGCGGAGCGGGCGACCTTGATCAGTTGCGATATGGGAATCCCCGACGGGCACGCCCAGCTGCACGAACCACAGAATGTGCAGTCCGAGGCGTAGAACTCGTCCATCGACTCGATCCGCCCGGCCCGTGCGAGCTTCGCGAGCATGCACGGATTGAGGAAATTCGGACATGCGTCGAGGCAGCGGCCGCACTTGACGCATGTGTACGTGTCGCCGTCGAACACGTCGGCGTCGGTGAAGGCGAGCAGACCGGAAGTCCCCTTCACGACCGGCACGTCGAGGCTCGACAGCGGACTCCCCATCATCGGACCGCCCATGACCACCTGCCTCGTTTCGCTCTTCAGCCCGCCGCAGTATTCGAGCACCGCGCGGACCGGCGTTCCGAGGGGAACCTGGAGATTCGCCGGCCTGGAAACGGCGGGTCCCGAGACGGTGAGCACCCTGTCGATGAGCGGACGGCCGTGGTCGAACCAATCCGCCAAGGCGGCGATGGTGGCGACGTTGTTCACCACCATGCCGACATCGAGGGGGAGCTTGCCGGCGGGCACTTCGGTCTTGAAAACGGCGTCGATGAGCATCTTCTCCGACCCTTGCGGATATTTCACCTTGAGGGCGGCCACCTCGACGGGCACCGGTGCGCCGGCCGCCGCAGCCTGGAGCACTTCGATGGCGTCTTCCTTGTTCTGCTCCACGCCGATAACCGTCTTCTCCGCCCCCAGTTTCGTGGCGAGGATTTCGATCCCCCGGACCACCCGGTCGGAACGCTCCACCATCACCCTGTGGTCGCACGTGAGATACGGTTCGCATTCGCATCCGTTCACCACGAGAAAGCGAACCGGTTTTCCCTCCTGCGGAACGTATTTGACGTGCGAAGGGAATGCGGCGCCTCCCATGCCGACGAGACCGGCCATCTGGGTCTGGTCGACGAACTCCTTCGACGACAGGGCGCGCCAGTCGACGGGCGCGCGGGGCTCGAAGCGTTGCGTGGCGTACGGATCCGCCTCGAGAAGGATGCACGGAACGAGGTCCCCCATGGCGTTCCGGCGATTCGCCAGCGCCGTGACGTGTCCCGTGACCGGGCTGTGGAGTGCCGTCGATACGAACCCTCCCGGCTTCGCGATCAGCTGTCCCCGCTGGACGCGGTCCTTCGGTTTCACCACCGGAACGGAGGGCGCCCCGATATGCTGGCCCAAGGGGAGGATGTACGATTCGACGAAAGGAACCCGCTCGATGGGGAGCGACTCGGTTCCTTCCTTGTGTTCGTCCGGATGGACGCCGTGGCGGAACGTGCTGATCCAGTTCTCCGGGGCCACCGCTACATCCCTTTCCCGTCGCCGGCGGGCCCGGTCACGCCGGCGAAGGCGCGCAGGCGGCTTTGAATCCGGGCGGTCAGCTCGCGCTTCGCCTGTTCGCGCGCCGCCGCCACCTCCTCCTCGTGCCGGCGACCGAGGGCGGCGATCTCCTCGGAGTGCGCCGCCGCGGCGGCGTCGGACGTCAGCCCGGCAAGATCCCTCAGGAGATTCCAGATTCGCAGATGCTCCCGTGACGCCTCGGCGATCGGCTCACTCACTTCGAGGCGCGTCTCTTTCCCGTCTTCGCCCGCGAGGATGAACGGAGTCCTTCCCTGTCGGTCCGAGTCGGTCGCTTCGACATACTCCTCGAGGGGGATCGGCTTCGGCGCGTCCTTCGGCAAAGGGCGGAAATGGTGGGCGAAGCGTTTCTCGGTGACCGCCCAGTGGGCGTACGTCACCGGCCGGCCCGACCGGTCGAGCGCCCACGCATCGCCGGTGGACGGGTTTCCCTCGAGCGCCAGCTCCCGTCCCTGTTCGCCGGCGGCGCACGGGTCGCGGCGGAAGAGGGGGAAGGCGCGCGACCAGACGGCGAGACGGGCCTGCTCCACGGCACCGTCCGGCGCGAAGCCGTCCTCGAGTGGTGAGGGGGCGTGGATTCGGATGAACGCCGGCCCGGGAAACGCCAGCGCGTGGGCGACGCCGTGGGCGAGATGGTCGGCGTGGGCGATCGACGATTGAAGGGTGAAGCATCCGCGGTGGGCGAGCGCCACGAGGCCGGCGTCCGGCGACACTTCCGATCCCCTTCCCCTTCCGCCCGGGTCGAGGCGTGAGAGGAGAACGATTTTGATCGGAAGATCGGAGTGGAGGAGGCGCGACAGGTGCGCGCTTCCATGGCGCTCGAGCGTCTCGTCGTCGAAGAGGAGGAGGAGCGGAGGACAGAGCGCTTTCTCTTCCCCGGTCCAGTCGTCCCACGGCGGCGCACCGTCGTCCCCGGCGGTCTTCCCACCGTCGGCGAGAAGTTGCCGGCAGCGTCTTTCGAGGGCGACCGCCTCGGCGACGGCACGGATCTCCCCGAGGACGAGGCCCTCGGCGAGCGGTGCGGCGTGGCCGGTCGTGTCGACCACGGCGGGGACGGCGAACGGGTTGTAAGGGTAGACGGCGGCCCAGCGAGCGACTGAGGCGGCGGCGATGACGAGACCGTGCGTGGCACGCTCCCCCCCTCCTTCCCCCTTCCCGAGGAGCCGCAAGCGGAGCGAGGCGAGATCACGGGCGCCCTCCACGAGAGCCCCCAGACGCCCGGCGTCCACCTTCCCGCCCCCCACGGCGTCTTCCATGCCCGCGGCGAGATCGGAAAGATCGATCTCCTTCTTTCCCGCGGCACGGATCGCCTCGCCGAGGCGATCGAGATCGGCCAGCGGCAGGGTACCGGAGAGAGTCTCCCGGATCGCAGCGGAACACTCCTTTTCCAACACGGCGAGGCGGTCGGCATGGCCGCGCAGAATCGGCCGCATGTGACGCTCGGTGGCGGCGAGGAGGATGCGCACGGCGGCCCGTTCGCCCGAACCGGCCTGCGAGGAGTCGGTGCCCGATAGTGCGAGTGCCGCGCCGGTGTCGAGGAAGAGGGCAGCCCCCTCGCCGATCCCCCCTTCTGAGCCTAGGATGCGGATCGTCTCTTACGGTGTGCCGCGCACCGCCTCGAACGCCTTCCAGGCGGCACTTTCCCCTTCGCCGCCCGCCGGGCGGTCGGCCCGGGAGAGGGCGGTCGGCTCGCACGATGCGATGCAGACGCCGCACCCTTTGCACCGATCGGGATCGACGGCGAGAAAAAGGTGGGCGCCGCCGAGGACGTCGGCGGAGATGACCGGGAGAGCACCGACGGTCTCTTCGAGAACGGCGATCGCTTCGGCCTGTTTCGGATCGGGAGGGCCTCCCCCCTTCGCTCCGATCGAATCGAAGGCGCATCGGAGCGCGTCGCCCACGGTGTCCGCGCCGCCGTCACCGCCGGCGGTCTTCGAGAACTCTTTCGCCAGTCGGCTGAGCACGCGTTTCAGTGCGTCGGCCGATCGGCCTCTCTCCTTCGCCGCGTTCATCGCTCTGCCGATCACCTCCGCCCCGGAAAGGACGGTGCCGCCGATGGCGCCGTCGGGACAGACGGTCCAACAGTGGCCGCAGGCGGTGCACGCCGACGGCGTGAACGCCGGGACGGCGGCGGACGCTCCACCCACCTTGCGGAAGAACGCCGAACGCCCCGGAACGAGTCCCGATGCGAGGAAAGGATCGGCGGTGATCGATTCATCGTCGCCCCGCGCGTACAGGACGCCGACCTGGTCCCAGAAGCGAGGGAGACTCTCCGAGGGCGCTCCTTCCCGCCCGATCCGGTTCCGAACGGCGGCGGGCGCCTCCTCCTCGATCGGCGCGCGCACCGCCGGGGCGCTCCGCCGCTCGCGAAGATCGACCGCCTGCATGGCGACGAGCCCATCCCGGAAGGGAGCCGCATCATCATCGGTTTCCTCCCGTCGCAGGGAGACGAGCTTCTTCCGGTCGAGAGGATACGCCGGATCGATGCCGCCCAGAAGAGCGGCGGATGCGCCGAGAAGCCTCTCGAGCGCGTCTCGGCGCTCTTCGGCGCCGTCCGCCGATGGGAGATAGTGGAGGTGGAGCCCCCTGTCGTTCTCGAGGGTGCGCGCGATTCTTCCGATTCTTTCGATCTGCTCGCCGGGGTTGTCGCCGCCGGCCAGAACGGCGCCGCCGGGGCGAACCCGGAAGAGAGACCGGCGGATCTCCCCGTCCCGGAGATCTCCCGGTCCGGGCAGGATCAGCGCGTCGGCGGCGAAGGCGTCGCCCGGATCTTCATGGGCGGCGCCTCCCCAGACGGCGCTGTCCACAAGGAAGCCTCCCCACATTCCCCAGCCGGTGCCGAGGCGGCTTCGCATCGTCTTCCCGATGCACCGCTGAACGAGAAGGAAGAGCGACCGGGAGAACTCGGCCTGTTCCTCCCCCGGCGAACGACCGATCGCCACCGAAAGGGCGGATCGGGATCCGGCGGCCGGCTCGCCGGGGGGACGGTAAAACCCGAGGGCCGCCGCGTCGGGATAGTCCCGGCGGACCTTGTCGATTACCGCTTGGCGCTTCGGATAGGGCGACCTTTCGTTCGGAATGAAATCGATGCCGAGATAGACCGTCTTCTCCACGCCGGGCGCTTCCTCGGAGCAGAAGAGCGCCAATTCGTCGGCGCGCAGCGGCGTGCCGCCGAGGCCGGCGAAGAGGGTGGTCACCGGTTCACCGGTGAGGGCGGCTCGAACGCGCCGGGCGAGCCGTCCGTCGCCGCCGGCGCCGGGTTGGGTTCTCTCGAGGATGACGATACGTTTCCGTCCCTCGGCGGCGCGGCGGATCGCTTCGGCCGGGAAGGGGGAGATCGAACGGACGGCGAGAACGGCGGGGACGTCCTTCCCCGCGCCGCGCAGCACGGAGGCGGCCGCGAGGGCGGTCTCCACGGCGCTCCCCTGTGCGATGAGAAGGAGATTCTCCTCCCCCTCGCCGTGGAGCGACGATGTCTCCAGCTTTCTCCCGGTGGCGCGGCCGACCGCGCCGAACGCCTCGTCGAGAATCATCGGAAGATGACCGGCGAAGAAGGGCGCCGCCGCCGCCGTCGCGTATCCCCAGCTGAGGCGGTCGTGAAGAGCGCCGGTGAGCGCCGGGTGATCGAAATCGAAGAGCCGGGGAACACGCCGGCGGTGGGTGCCGAAAAGCATCGCCTGCGCCGGGGTGGGCGACTCGATGCGATCCTCCGGGCGGCCGGCGAGATCGACGACGAGTCCGGCGGTCGGCAGAGCGAGGTCCTGGAGCGCTCCCGCGGTTTCCTCCTCGTCCATGGCGACCACGCACGGCACAAGGGCGTGCTCGGTGAAGCGTCGCGCCGCCACGGTGAGGTCGGCCGCCTCCTGGACGTTCGTCGCGAAGAGAAGAACCGCGCCGCTGTCGGCGAGGGCGTGGTAGCCGTCGTGGCCCGTGCCGAGAGCGCTGCCGTGGGACGTGGACGCCCTGCATGTGAGGTGGGCGACCAGGGCGAGATGGCGCGCGGCGGCGCGCCGAAGCTGGTTCGCCTCGCGCGACGGTTCGTCATCGCCGAGATAGGCGGCGGCGCGGATGCCGTTCAGCGCGAGACCGGCCGCCGCGGCGAACGGCGTCGCGCTTCCGGTCGAGGTGATGCCGCCCGACGAACCGAGAAGCCGCTCCACGGCGATCACGGCGGTGCGCCCGTCGAGAACGCTCCTTTCCCCCGGCGTTTCGGTCGCGTTTCGCTCCGCCTTCTTTTCCGATAGGCGGCCCAGTTTCCGGATCAGATCAGAGACGCTCAACGTGGCCTCCCCTGTTCGCCGGTTCGCTATCCTCGAATTGATCTTCCACGACCCACTGGATGGCGCCGGTGGGACAGCGGAAGGTCGCTTCGGGGCACTCCGGCCCTTCATAGTGGACGTAATCGATTACAGGCAGATTGTTCTTCATCTCGATCAGGCCGGGTCTCGCGTAGCGGGCGCATCGTTCGCAGGCGTCGCACGCCACCGTGCAAAGGGCGCGGGCCTCCTCGCCGCCGAGGGGAATGGAGCATTGCACGAGGAGCGGTTGGTCCATCGGGAGGAGTTCGAACAGGTCCTTCGGACACGCCTCGACGCAGTCACCGCACGCGGTGCACTTCTGCGTGGTCACCGTGGGCAGGCCGTTCGTATTCATATGAAGAGCGTCGAAGGTGCAAACCCGAACGCAGTCGGCCAGGCCGAGACACCCCCAGGAGCACCCCTTTCCGCCGCCCGAGGTCACCGCGGCGGCGCGGCAGCTCTCGAAGCCGGAATAGGCGGCCACCTGCTTCGCCTGGGCGAGGCCGCCTGCGCAATGGAGCCGCGCGACCCGCTTCACCTGTTCACCGGCGTCGACACCGAGAAAGCCGGCGATCTCGTCGATCTTCTCCGGGTTCGACACGGTGCATCCGGACGGCAGATTCCCGCCGTCGAGAAGCGTTTCGGCGAAGGCGCTGCAACCCGGCTGGCCGCACGCCCCGCAGTTGTTGCCGGGAAGCATGTCGATGATCACCTCGAGCCGCGGGTCCTCCGGCACGCGGAGAAAGCGGTAGGCGAGGGCGAGCACCGTGCCGAAAAGGAGCCCGAGGCCCGCCATGATACCCGCGGATGAAAGGATGTTTTCCACGGCCCGATCGACCCTCCCCGTCGCCTATTTGAAAGCGGCTGCGCGCTTGCGCAACTCGTCGAGATTCGGCTCATCCGGGTTGAGCGGTGTTCCCGGATGGATGATCCCGACGGGGCAATTCTCCGCCGCGCGAACCAATTCCTCGTACGTGCCCCCCTTCGGATCGCCGATTTCGCACTGATCGTTTTCGTCGTAAACAAAGAGCGTGTCGTTGATGTCGGTGCATTCGTTGCAGGACGTGCACAAGGGAGTGTCGACCCATGGGTCCTCCGCCTCCTCTTCGTCCACGCCCTCCGCGGTCGCGGCGACCTCGCCGGTTTCTTCCGCTTCCTCCGTCTTCGCCGGAGCGGTCTCTTCCTCCACCGTTTCCGCCGCCTCGGGGGGGAAAGGCTCTTCGCCGCCGACATCCGCCGAGGCCGCCGGCGTCTCGCTCTTTTCGCCTTCCTCGTGCGCGACCGCCGTTACGGGCGGCGGAGCGACCCCGCCGTCGCCGAGGAGCGCCGCCGTCAGGCTCCGGACCATGCGGTCGACGATATCGTCCCGGATCGTTTCGACTTCCTCGGCGTGGGCGGCCCGCACCGCTTCGAGCTCGATCTTCGCCTCGGCGAGCGTCTTCTCCCTCGCCTCCTCCGCCGCCCGGCGGATGTACTCGCTCTGCACACCGGCGAGTTCCTGGAGGGTGTTCCAGAAGGAGAGTCTGTCGGCGGCGAGAAGGGCGAGCTTGCGGGTCACGGCGAGGCGGAACTGTTCGCCGTGCCCGTCGACGGCCCAGATGAACGGGATCCGCTCCGACATCACCTCGGGGTCGAGATCGATATACGAACCGACGTCGATGAGGTGCTCGTCGCCGATCGATTCGGGGATCACGCGAAAAGAGGACGCGAAGCGCTCCTCGAGAACGGCGAAGTCGGCGAAGGTGAACGGCAGTTCCACCTCCTTCGTCCCGTCCTTCCCGCCCGGCACCTCGAGGGAGTGGACGGGCCAGTCGCTTTCGGGCTGCGGGTTGCCGGTGAAGTCGAAGCGGCTCGCCCACGAGGGCCCCCCTTCCGGATTGTACCGGAAGAAGGGATGGGCCCGCCCCTCCAGCTCGATGCCGCATCTCAGCCACGTGTTCAGCCGCGGGGCGTGGCGAAGGTCGTCGAGGCCGGGAGTGTAGAGGTGGAGCGCGGGCCGCGTCGTGGAGAGGCTCGATGAAAACGACCGCGCCAGGTGATCAGGACGGGCGGCCGATGAATGATCGACCCACGCTTTCCTCAGGCTGATGCCGATGTACGCCAGCTCGAGGCGGGCACGGGAATACTTTCCGGGGTCCGTCCCTTCGCCCGGATTCCCGCCGGGGCGGATCGGCACGAGAATGTGAACGGGCGACTCTCCCCGCAGGAGGCGCGACAGCGACTGAAGGCCTTCCCCGGCGATCCGGTCGGCCGAATCGAAAGCGGCCACCAGGGGGAGGGTCAACCTCTCATCGCGGGTGAAAGCATCGGGGCCGAACGTTTCGAACCACGGGTTGTGATGAGGCGGGTAGTACTTCCCCGCCACTTCGAGCCGGCCGATCCTCACCGCGCGGTAGAGGGCCGCCCTCTCGGAGGCGAGGCGCTCCGCCAGCTCGAAGGCTTCCGTACACGGATCGTCGCAACGCCTTACGGCGCAGATCGGCTCCTCGTCGAATCCGGCCGCGTCGAAATCGTCGCCGTGGAGGATGTGAACCAGCGCTTCGTCGTCACGGTCGAGGAACGCGCGGAGTCGCGAGGCGACCTCGGTGAGTCGCTCGCGCCGCTCGGTGTCCATGTGTCCGCTTCCCCTCTGTTCGCCGATGACATTCGAAAGAAGCTCGCTGTCGATCAGATCGTCGACGGCATCTCCCACCGATTCGCGGATCGCCTCGGGCTCGCGCGCGCCGGGATCCTTGCTCTTTTCCACGTCGAGCAGCGAACGGACCTGCTCGAGAAGGCGACCGACGCTCTCGCGGAAGGGGGCAATCTCCCGTGTCCGCACCCCTTTCGCGGCGGCGAGGAAGAGGTGCGCCGGCGACGCGGCGCCGAAGCCGAGGAACGTTCCTCCATCGGGAATAGCGTCCTTCATCCGGGAGGTCCCGGCAAGGAACGTATCCTTCTCCTCGTCGCCGAGGCGCAGCTTCGCCGACAGCTCCACGCGGCAGCGTTCGAACAGCTCCGCCGCCAGCGCCGGACGGCTCTCCGACGCGACACGCCCGCCGATCTCCTTCTCGAGGTCGGGAAGAAGACGCTTCACCAGGGGAGGGCCGTCCCCCTCGACAGAGTCGAAAAGGGCGGCGAGGAAATCTCCCACCGGCGAGCAGATCGCCCCATCTTCTTCGCGGGGGACGGGGTAGAGAAAGAGCGGGTAGTCGTGACGCACCTCCTCGGAGATACGCAACGGCACGAGGAGGGCGGGCACGAAATCGCCCGCGGGAAGACCCCCGTCCGTCACGGCGCCGCTTCCGGCGAGGTGGAATCGCCGCAGTTTACGAAGTTCCTCGATAGCCCCTCGGGGGGCTGCGCTCTTCTTCTCCTCCCCTTCGGGGGAAGAGGAAGGATCGTTCGACAGATTCGCGGTGGCCATCGCTCGGTACCTTCTCCCTTCGTGGGAACGATTCGTGGATACGCTCTTCTCAGATCGTGAACCGATCGAGTTCCCTGTTCAGGAACTCCAATTTCTCCCCGACGCCCATGCCGATTCCCCTGCCGGTGAACTCCTCGTAGCCGGGACGGTCCGGGTCGCAGTACAGGAGTCCGAGCGGCAGTTCCTCCACCCTGTCGGCGAGGATTCTCGCCATGTTCGAATCGAGCGGATCGTGGACGAGCTTTTTCGGATAGAGCCGGGCGACGGCCGGATCGATCGGTATGCCGTTTTCGTGCTCGAGGAGGAGGATTCTCTCCGGATCGGACTGCAGATCGTCGAAGACGCCCGGCGTGAACGTGGGGCACCGTTGCAGGATATGAACGAAGCTGAGCCCCTTATGTTCGTGGGCCTTCTTCAGCGTCGCGTAGAGGTGGGCGATATTCCAGTCCACCGTCTGGGCGACGAACGACACGTTCGTGAAACCGAGAGTGGCGCTCACCGGCTTCAGCGGGGGGAGGACGGCGCCGAGGGGATGGGTGTTCGTCGCAAACCCCTGGGGGGTCGTGGGGGATGTCTGTTTCTTTGTCAGGCCATATATTTCATTATTGAAGAGCATCACGGTGAGATTCATGTTGTAGCGCACCGCGTGGATCCAGTGGGCCGCGCCGATGGAACAGCAGTCGCCGTCGCCGGTGGCCACCCACACGTGAAGGTCGGGCCTGCGCGATCGGACGCCGCACGCCACGGGGAGCGCCCTTCCGTGGAGACCGTGGAAGCCGTACGTCTTCATGTAGTGCGGAAAGCGGCTCGAGCAACCGATGCCGGAGACGCACACCACCTTTTCCGGCGGAAGCTGTTCGTCCCGGCAGATCCGCTTCACCGCCGTCAGGACGGCGAGATCGCCGCACCCGGGACACCAGCGCGCCTCGCCCCCCTCATAATCTTCAAGGGTGAAATAGCGCGGCGGCGGCTCGCTCGACCAGTCCGATTCCACGCCGATCATCGTTCGGCTCCTTTCAGCGCGCCGATCTGGCGCACGATTTCCCCGTAGACCAACCCGGGAGAGAGCGGTTGGCCGTGCACGTTCGACCAGCAGTCGACGTCGTATCGCGTCCGGATGCGGATCAGCTTGGCGAGCTGGGAGAACCGGCGCGTGTTCTCGTCGATGTAAGGCGCGTTGTGGGGATCGCTGTAGTTGATCTCCACGACGAGCACCTTGGTGAACCGGGCGAAGATGTCGTCGAGGCCCGGTTCGAGGGGCGAGAGGAAACGGAGGTGGATCGACGCAACGCGCAACCCCTCGCTTCTCGCCCGGACGACCGCCTCATCGATCGCCCCGAGGGTCGATCCCCATCCGACGATGAGAAGATCCCCTTCCGGATCACCGCTGACTTCCGGCGGTTTCAACGTCCTGCGCAGCGCGGCGAGCTTGCGGCTCCTCATTTCACAGCCTGTCTGGTTCGATTCCGGATCGTACGCCACCTTTCCCCCGCGTGTGTGGGCGAGGCCGGTGAGAACGTATTCCCCTCCCCGCTGTCCCGGAATCGGTCTCGGAGAGATCCCGCTCTCTTCGTCCCAGTCATACGGGGGCACCTCCGGATCCCAGGGGGATTGGTCGATCGGGGGCGCGAGCCACTCCTCCTTCACCTCGGGGCGGGGGAAAGGCTGCATGCCGGTGGCGAGGTTCGCGTCGGTGAGCAGGACCACGGGCGTGCGGAAAGTCTCGGCGAGTTTCCGCGCGGTGATGACGAAGTGGAAGCACTCCTCGATCGTTGCCGGGGCGAAGACGATCTTCGGATCGTCGCCGGGGGAACCGAAGATGGCGGGCATTAGCTCTCCCTGCTCGACCTTCGTCGGCAACCCGGTGCTCGGACCGCCGCGCTGCACGAGGATGATCACCAACGGGATCTCCGCCATCACGGCGAGGCCGATGAACTCGGTCTTGAGCGCCAGTCCCGGACCCGACGTGACGGTGCACGCCGTCTTCCCGGCGTACGACGCGCCGATGGCGAAACCGATCGCCGAGATTTCGTCCTCCGCCTGGTGGACGCAGCCGCCCACCCCCGGGAAGACGCCGGCGAGGTAGTGGGAGATCGATGTGGCGGGGGTGATCGGGTACATGGCGACCATCTCCATGCCGGACGCCATCACGCCGAGCCCCGCCGCCTGGTTGCCGTTCATCACAACTTGCTTCCCCTCCCGCGGCGCGGAGAGCACCTCGAAGGATAGGTCGATATTCTCCTTCGCGTAGTCGTAGCCGGCGCGGATCAGGCGCTGGTTCAGCTCCACCACCTTCGGGCCCTTCCGGGCGAAAACGCGTGAAATCTCGTTCAATGCCAGGTCGATATCTCTCGTATAGATCGCCGAGAGCATGCCGAGAACGAACATGTTCTTGCCGAGCCTGGGGGTGGGGGTGAGCTTGAGACACTCCTCCTCCATGGGTACACCGATCACGTTGTACCCGCGCCGGTCGAAATCCTCGAGAGCCTCGGCGTATTCCCGGCGGACGACTTCCCTTCGGTCGGTGGCCCACTTGTTCTCGAGGAGGATGACGAGGCCTTCGTCGTACACGTCCTGGGAGATCCGCCCGTAGAGAACCTGTTCATTGAAAGCGACCACCAGGTCGGCGCTGTCTCCCATGTTGGTGACGCGGTCCGATCCGAAGCGGACGCGGATGCCGCTCGCACCGGCGCGCGACCGAGCCGGCGGCTTGATCTCGGCGGGGATGATCTCCACCGTCCAGATTCCGTTTCCCATCTGGGCGCAGATCGCCGCGAACGACTGGCCCGCTTTCTGGGCGCCTTCCCCCGAATCGCTAACAATCTCGACGATCTGTTCCGCAGTGCGCACCGGCCCCGAAGGGGTGCGTTGAGAAGGCCGCCTCCCGGAGGCGGCCGGCGTGGACGAGGCTTCGGTCATGTCGCGATCTCCTCACCGGTTCCCGGTGGAGCGCCGGATACGTGTTGACATTGCTTTGTCGAAAAACAACCCTTCCTAAGATTGTAACGGATTCCCCGAACCGGGCAAGGGTGCGGCGCGAAAAAGAGGGGATTTTATCTCTTCTGGGCGGGCGTGCCCGGCGAACGGTACGGGATGTCGAGATGGTGCGCCACGGTGGCGGCGACATCGGCGAAGGTGCGTCGTGTGCCGAGCGACCGGCCGGCGGCGATACCCGGCCCGAGAAGGAGGAGCGGGACGTATTCCCTCGAGTGATCGGTACCGGGCGTGGTCGGGTCGTTTCCATGGTCGGCGGTGATCACCAGCAGATCGTCCTCGCTTCGTCGATCGAGGATCTCCGGGAGGCGCCGGTCGAACGCTTCGATGCCGCGACCGAACGATTCCGGATCGTTCCTGTGGCCCCAGAGGGTGTCGAAGTCATTCAGGTTGACGAAGGCGCACGTCACCTCGGGGCAGATCATCGCTTCGAGAAGGAGGTCGACCCCGCCGTCATTATCCTTCGTCTTCATCGACTCCGTGATTCCTCGTCCGGCGTAGATGTCGCTGATCTTGCCGATGCCGCGGACGACGCCCCCCTCGCGGCCGATCGCCTCGAAGACGGTGTGTCCCGGCGGTGGAAGGGAATAGTCCCGCCGCGTTTTCGAACGGACGAACCCTCCTTCTCCGCCCGTGAAAGGACGGGCGATCACCCGTGCCACGGCAAGGTCGCCGGTGAGCATTTCGCGGGCGGTTTCGCAGATGGAGTAGAGTTCCTCCACCGCCACCGCCTCTTCGTGGGCGGCCACCTGGAATACCGAGTCGGCCGACGTGTAGACGATCACCCCCCCGGTGCGCAGCTGCTCCGCGCCGAGTTCATCGAGGATCGCCGTGCCCGACGCGGCGCGATTCCCCAAGACACGCCTTCCGATCCTTTCCTCGAAACGACGGATGAACGCGCCGGGAAACCCGCCCGGAAACCGGGGGAACGGTTTTTCCACGATCACGCCGCCGATCTCCCAGTGGCCGGCGGTGGTGTCCTTGCCTGCCGAGCGTTCCGCCATCCTGCCGAAAGCCGCCGCCGGTTTCTCTGCGGCGTCGACGCCGGGAAGAGGGATGATATTTCCCAGCCCGAGACGACCGAGGTTCGGCGCGTCGAGGGGGCCGCATTTCATTGCCACATGAAGGAGGGTGTTCGCGCCGGTGTCGCCGTACTCGACGGCGTCGGGGAGGGCGCCGATACCGACGCCGTCGAGGACGATCAGGAAGGCGTGCCTCCGGTTCACCCCGCTTCTCCATGAATGCACGATGCGATGCGTCCCACCCTTTCGGGGTCGATCCGGCCGTCCACCTTGCACCACGTGCCGACGATGAATCCCGCCGGATCGTCGCCGAACGACGGGGCGTTGTCGGGCGTCACACCGCTCCCCACGAGAAGCGGCACTCCGGCCGCCGCCCGGGCGACGAGACGGACGTCGTCCCGCCGGGCGGCGTCGCCGGTGGCCTCGCCGGTGACGATGATCGCGTCGGCCCCTCCGCGAAAGGCGAGATCGCGCGCCGCCTGCGCCGGGTCGCAAGGCGCCAGGGGAGCGGCGTGCTTCACCATCACGTCGGCCCACACCGCCACGTCGGCGTCGAGGGCGGCGCGCCTGCGCAGGAGGTCGAAGGCGACCCCTTCGATGATTCCCTGGTCGGTGACGAAGGCGTGGGTGAGCACGTTGACCCGGATGAACGACGCCCCCGACGCCGCCGCGGCGGCGAGTGCCCCGAGCGCATCGTTCCGGAGGATGTTGATCCCCGTCGGAAGAGCCGTCTCGGCGATCACCGAGCGGGCGATGAGGGCGAGGAAGGCGACCGTCTCGACCGGCGCGGCGGCGCGTGGAAAGGGGGTGTCGCCGAAGTTCTCCACGATGACGGCGTCGGCACCGCCCTCCTTCCACGCCGCCGCGTCGGCGCAGGCGAGTTTCTCGATTTCCGCGAAAGAGAGCGATCCCCGGGGCGATCCGGGAAGGGGTTCGACGTGCACCACGCCGACAAGCGCCCGGCGGTCCGGGACCCATCCACCACCGGCACGCCTCATTCGCTTCGCGCTCCACCGGGGGAGGCGCCGCCGTATCGTTCCCGGAGAAATTCCTTCATTTCGGAAAGATCGTCGAATATCCGGGTCGTCTTGCTCTCGAGGAAGGGGGAACGCTTGGAAGGCTTATAATATAGATACACATCCCTGTTGTTTGAAAAGCCGTGGTAGACCTCGTCGTTCACGCCGGGCGAATCGGTGCCGAGGGGGTTGTACACAACGATGCAGTCGACCTGGTTGATGAACATGAAGTCGCGCCACACGGTGACCTTCTTGAGCAGCTCCACCTCCGGCTCCGAGCTGCCGGTGGGATCCCCATCGAGATCCTTGATGCTCATCGGGTCGAAGACGACGAAGATCTCGTCGGCGAACGATTTGAACTCGGCCACCTCGCGAAAGAATCGATCGGGCGCCATCTCGGAGTCTTCGTTGAAAAGCGCGCTGATCGGATAGGAGAGATACGCTTTCGGCGTGGACGGATCGGCGACCAGCTTCCATACCGACTCGATGCTCTGCGCCTTGGGAAGCATGTAGAAAGGCCGGTTGAGGAACGACGCCATCGTCCGCGTGATGAATGTCTCCTCGTTCTGCCAGTCGACGATCTCCCGGCGCGTCATCCGCCCCTTCCATTGGACGCTCTCGCCCATCCGCGACTCGATCTTCTTCAGGTCGTCCACGATGGTGAGGAAAAGGTCGGGTTTCAACAGGTTCAGGTAATAAGGATCGAAGCCGGCCATGAGCGTCCCGTTCCACTTGAAACAGGCGTGGAGGGAGATCAGGTTGAGCCTGTCGGGGGCGAGGTCCTTCAGGATCTCCTCGAACACCGCCGCGCGCAACGTCTTGAGGGTTACCTCGGGGGCGTCGAGGATCTTCTCATCCCTGTAGGGGATGCCGAGTACCTGGGCCTTCCTGAGGATTCTTTCGCCGACGTCGTAGATCTCGACCTGGCCGCCCCGCCCGGCGCCCTCCTCGGCGACCCGGCGAAGAAAGGGCGCGCGTCCGGTCTTGCTGATACCGGTGCAGATCACCGTGCCGGCGGGGGGCGTCATCAGAATCCCGCCGATTCTCTTCGCGAGAACGTTTCGATGGTGTAACACGTGTCGGGCGAGCAAAGGGTGATCGTCATTCGAAGGAGATCGGGGTTCTCGAGGGAGGCTTCCACGTGAAACGATTCGAGGCGGCTGTCGTCGGCCACCGCCACGGTGAAGGGAAACTCGCCGATAATGTCGGCCGGCGTTCCGCGGATCACCCCCGATTCGGCATCGATCGAAAGCCCGAAGGGGAGGCCGCTCGCCTCCCATGTGTACGGGGGGGTTCCCCCGCTCGCGCGGAAGCGGACATCCTCGAAAACAGTCGAATCGGCGCCGACCCAGATCGTATCGAGGGGACAGGGGGGATTGGACGCGTCGATAGAGAGACGTTCGGTGTTTTTCGCCGGTCCGTCGGCGGGGGACCTCTCTGCCGGTGCGGCCCGGCGCGCGGAGCGTTTTCCCACGTCGAGGGTGGAGTCGGCGATTACGACGCTGCATTCACGGATCGCCACGGCGGGAAGGCGCCGGATCGGGTCGTCTTCGGGAATCGCGTCGATATCGATATCGAACGATGCACCGCCGCCGTCGAGAATCGCGTTGGCGATCGGAATCGGATCGCCCAGGTCGCCTCCCCTTTCGAGGTAGACCGTGCCGTCGAGGTCGCTTTCGCCTTGGGCGAGTTCGACGTGGAAGATGTCGGACGACGAGGTTTCCATTCTCCACAATCCGGTGTAAAAGACGTCGCGGGTCAGCTCGTTCTCGTCGCCGCCGCACGAAAGGAAGACGGCGGCAGAGGAAAGGAACAGAACGAATCGGGTGAAAGCGGCTATTCGAGACGACGCCATTCCGGTCACTCTCCCTTCACGATCGCCACGGAGGCGCTCGCGCCGATCCGGCTCGCGCCGGCGCGCACCATATTGTCCGCGTCCTCTCGGCTCCGAATGCCGCCGGACGCCTTGACACCCATCTTCGAACCGACCGCCTCGCGCATCAGCCGGACATCCTCCACCGTGGCGCCCGAAGGTCCGAAACCGGTCGATGTCTTCACGAAATCGGCGCCCGAGCGGCGGGCGATGTCGCAGGCGATCACCTTCTCCTCATCGGTGAGATAGGCGGTTTCGAGGATCACCTTCACGATTCTGCCGGCGGTTGCCGACTCGACGACGCCCCTGACGTCTCTTTCCACCAGGTCGGTATCCCCCGATTTGAGCGCGCCGACGTTGATGACCATGTCGAGTTCCACCGCACCGTCGTAGCAGGCGCGTCTCGCTTCGAACGCTTTCGTTTCGGGACTGTTCGCGCCGAGGGGAAAACCGATGACCGAACAGACCTTCACGGTGGTGCCCGAGAGGAACCGCGCGCAATGCTTCACCCAAACGGGATTGACGCACACCGAGGCGAAACGGTATTCCTTCGCTTCCCGAAGAATGCGGTCGACCACCTCCCTCGTGGTGTCCGCCTTCAAAACGGTGTGATCGATCATCGCGGCGAGGTCCTTCGCCGGGGGGTCGACCGATCCGGGGGCGTGGCTCACCCGCTCGGCGCCCGCACCGACGAGGGCGGCCGTCGAGCGCGGACAGACGGCCGCGCACTGGCCGTGGACGGCGCACAGGGTGCACGAACGTCCGTCGAGATTCTCTCCTTCCGCCCCTCGCCGCGCGAGCCGGGCGAGAACCTCCTCCACCGCCTGTTCCACCGGGTCCGGGACGGTCATGAGAGGATCTCCCCGTCGCTCAGGCGGAGCACCCCGACGAAGGGGAGATTCCTGTAGCGTTGAGCGTAGTCGAGTCCGTAACCGATGACGAAAAGATTCTCGATCTCGAAACCGACGTAATCGAGGGGAATCTCCCTTTCCTTCCGTTCCTCCTTGTTCAACAGGGCGCAGACCCGGATGGAACGGGGAAACTTCGACCGGAGGAAGCTGAGAAGATTATGAAGGGTATGGCGGGTATCGGCGATATCCTCCACGACGAGCACATCCTTGTCCTTGATCGAAAGGTCGAGTTCCTTCGTGATTTTCGCCCGGCCGGTCGATTCGGTTCCGTCGGCATAACTTGAAATCTGTACGAAATCGAGTACGAGGGGAAGATCGATCGCCCGGACCAGGTCGCACGCGAAGAAGATGGCGCCCCTGAGAACCGCCACGACGAAAAGATCCTTATCGGCGTAATCCTTTTCGATCCGCCTGCCGAGTTCGGCCACCTTCGCCCGGATCTGCTCCTCGGTGAGGTACACTTCCACCGTGTCCGAGCCGCTGATCGCCGTGACATTTCCCTTGCCGGTCACCCGTTGCCTCCCTCGTCCCGGTCCGACCGGATCGTCTCGATCACCGGCGGAGTGGGGGATGGTTTTTCAGGGCCGATGCGCCAGGCGGCGGCGACATCGTTCTCCGCCGCGTCGAGACGTTCCTCTTCATCGGCGTGCATCACCGCGATCGGATCGGCGGCGGCGACTTCGTCCCCTCTCTTGCGGAGAATCTCGATCCCCGCGCCCGGACTCACGGCGTCCTCCGCCCTCTCGCGGCCCGCGCCGAGCCGGGTCGATGCGAGGCCGATCGCTCTCGCCCCGATCGCCTGGACGAATCCGCCCGAACGAGCCTTGACGACCCGGCGAAAACGGGAGCGCGGGAGGAGCGACCGATCGTCCAGCACGTTCGACTCGCCGCCGTGCGCTTCGATCATCTTCCGGAAAACCTCGAGGGCGCGGCCGCTCGCGAGGGCGTCCTCCACCTTCCGCCGCGCCTCTTCACGGTCTTCCGCCGCGCCGGCGAGAAAAACCATCTCCGCCGCCAGCACGAATGTCGGTTCCATCATATCGCTCCCGTCACCGCCCCGCAATACATCTATCGATTCATCGATCTCGAGGGCGTTGCCCACCTTATGCCCGAGAGGGGCGTTCATATCGGTGAGGATCGCCGTGGCACGCCTTCCCATGCGGCACGACACGTCGACGAGCGTTTTCCCGAGGGTGCGGCACGAATCGAGGTCGGCGAGGAACGCGCCGTCGCCGCACTTGACGTCGAACACGAGAACCTCGGGGCCGGCGGCGAACTTCTTCGAAAGGATGCTTCCGACGATAAGGGGAATCGATTCCACCGTGGCGGTGGCGTCCCTGAGGGCGTAGAGCTTCCTGTCGGCGGGAGCGAGTTCGTCGGTCTGCCCGATGATGGAAAGGCCTGTTTCGCGGACGATCTCGATGAACCGGCCGGTATCGAGCCGCGTCCGATAGCCGGGGATGCTCTCGAGCTTATCGAGCGTCCCTCCGGTGTGGCCGAGCGCCCGCCCGGAGAGCATCGGCACCGGGACGCCGCACGCGGCGGCGAGGGGACCGACGAGGAAGGAGAGCTTGTCGCCCACGCCGCCGGTAGAGTGCTTGTCCGCCGTGGTCCCCTCGATCGAGGCGAGGTCGATCGTTTCACCGGAATTCATCATCTCGACGGTGAGGCGCATCGTCTCGTCGGCGTCGAGGCCGCGAAGAAAGATCGCCATCAGGAGCGACGCCGTCTGGTAATCGGGAACCGTTCCCGCGGCGACGGAGGTGATCCACCAGTGGAGCTGTTCGGCGGTGAGAGACCCGCCCCTCTTCTTCGTATCGATCAGGTCGATCATCCGCATCGAACCACCTCCGGACGGGGAGTGTACCGACAGGGGGAAAAGGAGATATTATCGCCCGTAGGGTGACGGAGGGTCAACGGAATTCGGCCGGATGGAAGCGCGCGCCCGCCGGCCGCGGAGCGGAACGTGCGGCGGGTGGAGATTCGGTTTGCTATATTTCTCCAAGACAGGTCCGAATCGGCGGTCGGTTTTCGGAGGGGAGAGAAGATGCCTTGTCGGGATAGCAGCGCGCGGGTCGTCCTGTCGGTGGATGACAACGACCGGATCGTCTCCTTCCGGTTCGAGAAGATCACCTGCGGCAAGGTGATCGGAGGGTCGTCCGGTCTCGATCGGCATTGCCGCGGAATCTCCCTTGCCGACGCGCCCCATCTCGACGGCGCGCAGATCGCCGCGGCGCTCGGCGTCGCCGGGGAGGATGATCGCTTCTTCTTCCAGCTCGAATGGAGCGCGTTCCAGACGGCCGTCGCCCGCTTCACAGGCGGCAATGATCCCCCGGGCGGCGAGCGGTGCCGGGTCGCCTCGGTGACCCACGATGAACGGGGAAGCTCGATCACCGTGGTGATTCTCCCCCCGGACGATCTCCCGCCGATTCCCCCCTGCTCCCGCTGAGGCTCTCCCCTTCCCCACCCGACAAAGAACCGGGCCTCCCTTTTCAGGAAGGCCCGGTGGATACCATTCGAAAGAATCGGACTCTAGCGGAAGAGCGCCTTCACGCCGCCCCAACTCGTCTCGTCGGTGGCCGACGTGCCGCCGGGGAGTTCGACGACCGCGCCCGCCGGAGCGGAGACTTCGACGTCATCGACGTAGAAGGTGTCGCCGCCGCCGCCGGTGGAACTGTACAGACGCGCCTCGACGGTGAGGGAGCTGCGGGTTCCGAGCGAGGAGTCGAACACCCAGGTGTACGAAACCTGGCTCCAGCCGCTGCCGTCCGTGTACGTGGTGCTGCCGCTGGCGCTGCCCGCGTAGGCGACGTTCGTGCAATTATCGTCGTAATGACCCCAGATCCTGAGCGAAGGGCTCGCGCCAGGCGTGAGGTCATAGCCCCAGAAGCTCGCGGTCACGACGTCGCCGTCGGTGAGACCGCAGATGCGGGCGACGTAACCCTGCGGGGTACCGCCCTCGGGGGATTCAACGAGCTCGAGCGCCCGGCTGCCGGTGTGCACCGTGGTGGCGACGTTCGTCGCGCTGCCGAGGTTTCCGTAGCTCCCGAGAATCGTGCCGACACCGTCTTCCCAGCCATAGCCGACAACGGCATTCGCCGGAACGGCGAAAAGGAACGGAAGAACGAGAAGACCCAGTAACCAACGTTTCATGCTGCTGCTCCTTACTTCAGGTTTCGGTCGCCTCCGCACGACACCGGCCTCCACTGCCGAGTTGCGGCGCTCCCTCCTCCTTCACCAGAAAAACCGAACGTGTCGCCGCCTCCACAGATTCTGCCCTCCGAACCGATTCGACCGGCGGGTGCCGGAAAAAGGTACGGACTTACCCGTGAATGCGACGGATAAACACTATAAGACGGTGATATCGTACCATGTCGGCGGCCGGTTTTCAACCGTTTTTTTGCCGAAATCGCCGATTTCAGGCCTTTTCAGAAAGGAAGCGCCCGCAGGAGAATCGCCGATCCGATCGCGGTGACGGCGACGGCGGATGCGAGGCGAAGGTAGCGAAACGTTTTCCCTCCCGGCGTAAGGTGCTCGAGGAGCGGTCCGGCAACGACGAAAAGGATCCCGATCGTCATAAGAACCAGGGCGAGACCGGCGCTGAAAGCGACGATGAGGGCGAGGCCGAAGCCGATTCTGCCGAGGGCGACGGCGCTGAGCAGGACGACGAGGGCCGATGGGCAGGGAACGATTCCGCCGGTGACGCCGAGGGCGAGGAGCGAGCGGAGGGAGACGGCGTCGGCCTTCCCGTCCGGACCGTTCCCGACGTGGGAGTGGCCGGTGTGGTGGTGGTGCGGATGGTGATGGTCGTGGTGGGGATCGGCGTGGCCGTTGCCGGCGCGGAAAAGGCGGATCGCCCCGCGGAGGAGGGCGATACCGATCACCGTCACCACCAGCCCGGAGAAAAGGGAAAGCCAGGGGAAGATTCTTTCGGGCACGAAGGAGCGTGACGCGTAGAGCACGGCAAGCCCGAGGGCGAAGACCGACAGGGTATGGGTGGCGGTGACGACGAGGCCGAGGAGGGCGGCCTGACCGATCGTGCCCCGCGATCCGACGAGATACGCCGCCACGAGCGTCTTGCCGTGGCCCGGCTCGAGGGCGTGGACGGCGCCGAGGAAAAGGGCCACCAAGAGGGCGCCGAGGAGGAACCGGGGGGACCCTTCCCTACGGATGAGCGCGGCGAAACGGTCCTCCATCCCCTTCCGTCCGGCGAGCGCCGCCGGAGGGGGAGGCGGCTTCCCTTCGCCGAAGAAGAAGTGCGCTTCCAATTCGGCGGGCGGATCGCTGATGTATTCCTCCGGGTAGAGGGTCAACCCTTCGGTCGGGTCGAGCGGATCGATGTCGCATCTCAGCAGCGCCGTCCCTTCCGCGTCGATACGGATCTCCTTCCAGCCGAAGCGATCGGGATAATTGCCGTCGGTGTAGTCCCCCCGAAAAAGCCGCGTGTGGACGGAATCGCCGAGCGGGGCGCTCCAGTCGATGCCCACCGCGAGGGTGTTCATCCCCCCCTGCCCTTCGAAGACACTGGCGTTGCGGAAGCGCTCGACGAGGCGGAGAGGAACGCCGTTCACGGCGAGGCGGAGGTTCTCCCGGAGCGCGGGGATGAGCGAATCGAGAAACGCCTCCTCCTCGCCGGGGAGAACACGCCGGTCGCCGTCGGCGTCGAGCTGCTTCAGAAGAGGGAGCGCGGAGATCTCGGCGTAGTCGACCAGGTAGCGGAGGGTGACGCTGTCGGGCGAGACGGTGATGTGCGCATAATGATTGATGGAAAAACTTCCCATCGGGTGGGCCGCGGCCGTGCCGGCTTCGACGAGAAGAAGAAGGGACGCCGCAACGGTTCCACGAAGAAACGCGCCCGATGTGCGCCGACGCCGGTTCATCTCTCCCCTCCGAAGCGAAGGAGCGCCTCGAGGACGCCGCCCGCCACGGCGAGCGCCTTGTCGGAGAGGGCAGTCACGTCCACCTCTCTTCTCGGGTCGATGTCTACCACCTTGAGCCGTTCCGTGACCGCCGTTCCCGGCCGGATCAGTCCCCTGAGGATGCCGTCGATCGCCGCCTTCACCGGCGCGCCGCCCACCGACCCCGCCTCCTCGCCGGCTCGGATCGTCTCGCCGATCTCCCTTTCCGTGACGAAGATCCCCGGCGCGCCCGCGCGGAGGACTCTCGCCGCCCCCTCACCCGCGATCACGCCGGGAACGCCCGTGTCGTTCTCGGGCGGGTGGTCGGTGAGCACCGCCCCGAGGCGGGGCCCCCGGTTCGTCTCGACGGCGCAGTGGCAGTCGTTCCCGGGGTGGAAGCCCGGGCCGAGGCCGATCACGAGAGGAGCGCTCGTGAGACGGAGACGATGGCCCCCCTTGAGGATTCTTCCGTCCACGAGGACGTCCGGCCGACCGGGATACGACGGCGGAACGATCGGATCCCCGTGAACCACGAAAAGGGGGATCTTCCCGGCGGCGAGAATCTCCCGCGCGTCTCCGCCTTCACCGGCGCGCTTCGCCGTGATCCCCTCCACGACGGCGCTGCCGTCGAGGGCGGCGTCGGAAAAGGAAGCGCGCCGGCGGACGGCGAGGGGGGCGGCGATCTCCGTGAGGGACACGGCGATCCCGCACCGGTGAAGGCGGACCGCCGCCGCGGAGGCGAGTTCGCCGGCGCCGAGGATCAGCACGGAGTGGTTGCTCAAGCGGTTTTCCCCCCCCCGCCCGCCAGGCGCCGGGCGACGGAATCGAGATCGGCGTCGATCTCCGGCGGCATCGGGAGGAGTGAAGAGGTGGCGGCGACATCCTTCAAACCGTGTCCGGTGACGAGGAGCACCACCCGTTCGTTCTTCCCCACCAGGCCCCGCCGGAGCGCCTCCTCCGCGCCGGCGAGCGAGGCGGCCGCCGACGGCTCGGCGAAAATCCCCGTGTGCGACGCAAGTGTCCGGATCGCCTCGAGGATCGCCCCATCGGACACGGCGAGCGCCGCGCCGTTCGTCTCCTTCAGCATGGCGAGCGCGCGGACGGCGTCGCGGGGATGGCCGACCGAAATCGAGTCGGCCACCGTCTTCGCGCGGATCGGTTTTACCGCGCCGTTCGTCTCGAAAGCGGTCACGAGGGGCGACGCCCCTTCCGCCTGCACGGCGATCAGCCGCGGAACGCGCTCGATCCAGCCGAGTTCCTTCATCTGGAAGAATCCCTTGCCGATCCCGCCGAGGATGTTACCGTCTCCCGTCGGGACGATCACCACGTCGGGCGTCTCCCACCGGAGCGCCCGTGCGATCTCGAAGGCCGCCGTCTTCTTTCCTTCCACGGTGTACGGGTTGACCCCCGTGGAGCGCGAATACCAGCCGAACCGCGCCGCCGCCTTCTCGCAAAGGTCGAAGGCATCGTCGTAACTCCCTCGAACACGGAAGATTCGAGCGCCGGCGATCCGGATCTGGGTCAGCTTCGCCGGTGGGGCGTCGGCGGGAAGGAAGATGATGCTCTCCATGCCGAGGGCCGCCGCGATTCCGGCGAGCGAGGCGGCGGCGTTTCCGGTAGAGGCGCACGCCACGGTGGCGATGCCGCACTCTTTCGCACGGAGCGCCGCCACGAGGGAAGCGCGGTCCTTGAACGACGCGGTCGGGTTTCCCGTATCGTCCTTCACGTAAAGTCGCTCGATACCGACGCGACGGGCGAGGGCCGCCGTCTCATAAAGGGGCGTTCCACCCACCCGGAGCGGGGGCGGACCGAAGTCGTCGTGGAGCGGCAGGAGAGGGTGGAAACGCCAGAGCGAGTCGTCCGTGGAGCGGTCGATCGCATCCCGGTCGATGAGGCGCCGCAGGTCATCGAAATCCCAGACCATGTCGAGATTCCCGCCGCAGGCGGGGCAGGTGGAGTGGTCGGTCTCCGGCCCTTCTTCCGCGCCGCATTCGAGGCAACGGAAGAGACGGACCGCATCGGCGGGACGGCGGGCCATCGTTCACCTACCTCATGGTGAGCGCCATGAGCGCCTTGGCGGTGTGCAGGCGGTTCTCCGCCTCGTCGAACACCACCGAATGGGGTCCGTCGATCACCTCGTCGGTCACCTCGCTCCCCCGGTCGGCGGGGAGGCAATGCATGTAGATCGAATCGGCATCGGTCAGTCCGATCCGCCTTTCGTCACAGATCCACGACGTGTATTTCTTTCCCACGGCGAGCGATTCCTCCGGCTTGTGGAAGAGATCGCGACATCCCCAACTCTTCGGGTAGACGATCTGGGCTCCTTCGAAGGCCTCGTCCATCTCGTGGACCACCCGGAACGCCCCTCCCGATTCGGCGGCGTTCTTCCTGGCCCTCTCGAGGGTATGGGGCATCAGCTCGAACTCGACCGGGTGGGCGAGCGTGACATCCATGCCATAGCGGGTCATCAGCATGATCAGCCCCTGGGGAACCGACATCGGTTTCGCGTACGACGGCGCGTACGCCCACGAGACACCGATCTTCATCCCCTTCAGGTTCCGGCCGAACTTCTCCCGGATCGTCATCAGGTCGGCGAGCGTCTGGCACGGATGATCGATGTCGCACTGCATGTTGATCACCGGCTTGTCCGCGTGTTTCGCCACCTCCCTCATGTACGCGTTCCCTTCACCCGGCACGAGGTCGTGGCGGATGGCGATGGCGTGGCCGTAGCGCGACAGGATGATCCCCGTGTCGCGCGGCGACTCGCCGTGGGAGATCTGGCTCGTGGCGGCGTCGATGAAGTGGGCATGCCCGCCGAGCTGGGTGATCCCCGCCTCGAACGAGTTTCTCGTCCGCGTCGACTTATCGAAGAAGAAAAGGAAGATCGTCTTGTCCGGAAGGAGTCTGTGCGGCTCGCCGGCGCGGAACTTCGTCTTCAGGTCCGCCGATACGTCGAGCGCCGTGTCGATCTCGGCGGTCGTCCAGTCGCTCGTCTCGATGTAGTCCCTTCCCACGAGGGCGTCGGTGATCATGGCAGCGGGTCTCCTTTTCTATTTTCCTTTCACTCTTCCACGGAGCGACCTCGGAAGCGCCGCGTAGAACGCCGCCGACTTCACGAGATGGTCGACGGGACAGCGATCTCCCGTGGAATGGGCGAATTTCTCTTCCGACGGACCGAAGCCGATGGTCGGGATCTTGGCGGTGCCCATCGTGTAAACCCCGTTCGTGGAGAACGTCCAGAAACCGATTCTCGGGCGGCGGCGGAAGAGTTCCCGGTACGCGTCCACGCCCGCCTGCACGAGGGGATGGCCTTCGGGGAGCTTCCACGTGGGATAGTATTTTTCCACCGGGAGAACATGACCTTTATAGCTCGGCCGTTCGTATCTAAGAATTTCGACTTTCCCCTTCGCGCCGACCACCTTGCGCACCTCGGCGAGGGCGGACCGCTTCGTCTCCCCCGCGGTGAGCCTCCTGTCGAGATAGATCACCGCCCTGTCCGGGACGGCGTTGAGCGAGGGGGTGCGGCACTCGATCTTCGACACGGCGATCGTCCCTTTCCCCAGCTCTGCGTCCTTCTTCAGACGGCGGTTGAGCTTCTCGATGCCCGCCACCACGGGCGCCATGGCGTAGACGGCGTTCACCCCCCGCTCCGGCGCGCTCGCGTGGCACGACTTCCCCTTCACCGTGACCTTCATCTCCATCCGTCCGCGGTGTCCACGGTAGATCTTCAAACCGGTGCTCTCGCCGAGACAGACGAAGTCGGGCCGCGTGCCGTCTTCCTCTACGAGGGAGCGGTAGGGAAGGCCGTCGCAATCCTCCTCCATCACCGAGCCGACGACGAGCACGGTGAAACCGGCGTCGAGAGCGAGGTCGCGGATGATTCTTCCGCCATAAACCATCGAGGCGAGTCCCCCCTTGTTGTCCGACGTCCCCCTCCCCCACACGCTGCCCCCCGTGACCTTTCCCCGGACGGGATCGTGCGCCCACGCCGCCGGATCGCCGACACCCACCGTGTCGATGTGGGAATCGAAAAGGATCGTCTTCGGACCGTTGCCGATTCTCCCGATCACGCTTCCGAGTGCGTCGGTGCGCACTTCATCGTAGCCGAGGTCGGCCATCTCCGAGCCGATCCGCTCGACCACCTTCTCTTCCTCCGTGCTGAAGGAAGGGATGGCGACGATGTCGCGCAAGAAGCGGACGACCTTCTTTTCGTACTTCGCCGAACGATCGAGGATTGCATTCTTCATGCTGCTTCTTCTCCCGCCGCCCGACATCGACGCCGACGGCATTGATCATGCCTTTTCTTCGAAGCGCCGCCACAGTTCGACGGCACATTCGTCACAGCGGCGCGCCAATTCCTCTTGATCCACCTCCGCGAAACGACCGTGACCATACACCCGCCGGCCCGCGACGAAAACCTGTTCCACCGGCGCGTGAAGAACGCCGAGGAGCCAGTGGGCCGCCGCGTTGTGTCTATGCACCGGCGTGGGCGGCCTGTAGTCGACGATCACCGCGTCGCCGGTTCGACCGGGACGGAGTTCTCCCGGCGCGGGGTCGAAGAGCGTGGAGGCGAGTCTCGCGTTTCCGATCCATGCGAGAGTGCACGGGAGGTCGAAGGGAATCGAGCGGTCCTCTTCCGCCATCCTGTGAACTGCGCCGGCGGCGAGTGCTTCCGGGGCGAGACTGGCGCACATGCCGTCCGAGCCGAGGCAGACGGTGACGCCCGCGTCGAGAAGGGCGGGGACCGGCGAGCGGCCCACGGCGTTCGCGCCGTTCGAAAGAACCTGGTGGGTGACGAACACCTCCCGCTCCGCGAGAAGGGCGATGTCGTCGCCGTCGACGTGCACCGCGTGGCCGGCGATGGCGCCCTTCCGCAGGACGCCTAAATCGGCGAGACGGTGCGCGGTGGAGCGAAACCCCTCCGCACGCGCCGCCTCGCCGTCCTCGGTCCCCTCGTCCATGTGGAGATGGATCGGCCTTCCCGTCTCGTCGGCCAGGGCGACGAGGCGGGAAAGGGTCTTGGCCGAGAGGGTGAACGAAGCGTGGCCGCCTATGGCGCCGGCGAGAAGAGGCGCAGGCTCCCCGTCCAGTCGCCGGGCGAAACGGCGGTTTTCCTCGAGCCCTTCGGAACATTTCTCCGGGCCGTCCCGGTCGGACACTTCGTACGCCGCGGCGAGGCGAATTCCCGTCTCCGCCGCGGCGAGAGCGAGCACATCGAGAGAGCCGGCGGCCGCGTTCGGACTCGAGTGATGATCGACCAGCGTGGTGACTCCGCAGCGAAGGGCCTCCGTCATCCCTGCGAGGGCGTTCCAGCGGATCGAGTCGTGGTCGAGCAACTCGTCGAATCGCCACCAGAGCCGCTCGAGAATCTCCCGGAACGTTTCGGCCGGAGCGCCGGGCAGATCGATCCCCCGGGCCAGGGTGCCGTAGAGATGGGTGTGGGCGTCGATCAGTCCGGGAACGATCATCGCCCCGCCGGCGTCGACGACGTCGGCGTTTCGCGTATCCACGTCTTCCATCTTCCCGACGGCGGTGATCACGCCGTTTTCGATTCGCACGGCGCCGGGACGGAAGACGTCGCACCGCTCCCCGAAGGTGAGAAGCGTGCCGTTGCGTATGACCAGAGGCGTCACCCCTTTTCCCTCCTTTCCGCGAAGGCGTGCGCGGTGCGAGCCCGTCAAGTGCGACCGAGCCTCCTCGACGCGGCGCGGTGCCTCTCGAGAAGCCGGGGAAGATCGACGGTAAGGAGCCGTCCGCTCCGCACGACGCATCGCCCTTCGATGAAAAGCGTATGAACCCGCGCCGGCCCGCACAGGACGATCGCCGCCAGCGGATCGCCCGCGCCGGAGAAAGCGATGTCGTCGAGGGAGAAAAGGGCGATGTCGGCGCGCCGTCCCGGCGCGATTCTCCCCGTGTCGTCTCGGCCGAGGACTTCCGCGCCTCCCCGCGTCGCCCAGCGGAGCACCTCGTCGGTCCCCAGTCGCGCGGCGCCGTAGCGGATCCTTCCGAGGAGGAGCGCCTGGCGCACTTCGGCGGAAAGGGACGAACCGTCGTTCGATGCGGAGCCGTCGACGCCCAGACCGAGGGGAACGCCGGCGGCGTGAAGATCGACCGTTGCGGCGATGCCCGAGGCGAGACGCATATTCGATTGCGGACAATGGGCGATGCCGCAGCGCGCACCGCCGAGCCGGGCGATCTCGCCGCGATCGAAGTGGATGCCGTGAGCGAGCCACGTGCGGCCGGTGAGCCAGCCGGTTCGCTCGAGGTAATCGAGGGGTCTCACGCCGAACTTCTCGATGCAGTATTCCTCTTCATCCACCGTCTCGGCGAGATGGGTGTGAAGCTTCACATCGTAAGATTCAGCGAGGCGGGCCGTTTCGATCATGAGCGACTCGGTGACCGAGAAGGGGGAACACGGCGCGAGCGCGACACGGAGCATCGAACCGGCGGAGGGATCGTGGTATTTCTCCACCATTCGCACCGAGTCGTCGAGAATCGTCTTCTCATCTTGCACCACCGTGTCGGGCGGAAGGCCGCCGTCCTTTTCGGAGAGGCACATGCTCCCCCGACCGGCGTGGAAGCGGATGCCGATCTCGCCCGCCGCTTCGATCGCCGCGTCGATCGGGTCGGTGCAGGCGGCGCTGAAAAGGTAGTGGTGGTCCGACGTGAGGGTGCACCCGGAAAGCATCAGCTCGGCCATGGCGGTGAGCGCCGCGGTGTGGACGCCCTCCCTGTCGATCCTCTCCCACACCGGGTAGAGCGTCTTCAACCAGTCGAACAGCTCCGCGTCCGCCGCGCCGGGCCATGCCCTCGTCAGTGTATGGGAGAAATGGTGATGCGTGTTGACGAGTCCGGGGAGGAGCACCATGCCGGAGGCGTCGACCGTCTCATCGAACGGCCCCTCCGGCTCGGCGCCCGGTTCCCCCACTTCGGTGATGACGCCGTCGCGGAAGGCGACGAATCCGCCGCGGATCTCCCGCACCGATTCATCGAGAATCGCCACCGTTTCGGCGTCATGGATCAGCGTTCTCACCGATTCCCTCCTCGTCGGCCTGCGACCTGCGCGGCCGGAACGGCGGCAGCTTATCAGATATCCCCTTGACACGCCAGCGTGTCGCGCTCTACCTTACAAGGCTGATCGTTCAGCGGAGGCTTTACGATGCCGATAAGCGGACCGACCACGGAGGCACCACGTTGACGGAAAAGAGGCTTCTTCGCATCGGACACCGGGGGGCGCCCTCCCACTTCTGGGAGAACACGATCCAGTCGATCCAGAAGGCGATCGAACTGGGCGTCGACATGGTGGAGTTCGATATCCGCAGGACGCTCGACAACCACTTCGTCCTCTTCCACGCCGACAGCATCCGCCGTTTCCCCTTCCGCGGCAAGATCGGCCGCAAGCCGCTGCGCGATCTTCTCGAACATCGCGTCGGTCCGGGTGAGCGGATTCCCCTCCTTCAGGAGGCGATCGACGCGATCAAGGGGAAAGCGTACATGAACATCGACCTGAAAGCGCCGGGCGGCGAGGAGGATCTCGTCGAGATGCTCGTTCGCAAAGGGGTCGAAAACCAGGTACTCGTGAGTTCCAACTTCGCGAAGAGCCTGAAGAGGATCAAGGACCTCGAGCCGAAGATCCGCACCGGCATCTCCATTCCGAAAGATTGGTTCGGTGTCTCCCGGGTGCGGGACAACCATCCCGTCTCGTGGTCCGCCATCTGGCTTCTCCGCCACACGATCCGTTTCTGGGCGCTGAGGAGGATCCGGGCGGCGGAGGCGGACGCGGTGATGGTCTATTACCGGCTCCTCACGCCGAATCTCGTGGAGAAGCTCCACAATCTCGGCATGCAGGTGTTCGCTTATACCGTGGACGATGCGCGTTCGATCCAGAAGGTGATCGACATGGGCGTGCAGGGAATCGCCTCGAACCGGCCCGAACTGCTCGTGCGCGGCACCTGATCCTCCCCGGCCGCCGCCCGGCGGCTACGCCCGTCGCGCGAACTTCTGAACGAGCAGGGAAATCAGCCCACCGAAGAGAATGTACGCGGTGATCCCTTCGACGAGGAGGAGCGCCTCGCCCGCCCCCGAGGCGGGCGTCCCCCCCGACCAGCCGAGAGTGATCAGGTGGGTGGCGGCGTCGTAGAACGGTGCCGCCGGGCCGGGAGGTGTGGCGGTGATCACGGCGCCGGGGAGAAGGGCGCGAACCACGCCGAAGAGGAGGGCGAGGGCACCATAGACGGCGCACCACCTGCCGATCGAACGGCCGCAGTCGGAGGTGATCTTCCAGAGCCGGTAGAGTGCCGGGTGTCTTTCGTGGAACTCGGTGAGAAACTGGTAATCTCTTATGTCCCGCACCAGGCCGGGGAAGAGTCCCGGGTCGATGGCCGACGTGTCGATGTGGGAGAAGCGGGTGTGCAGGTCGTACTTCACGTTTACGAAGTTCGTCGCCCTGTCGAGCTTCACCTCCCTCAGGCTTGCCCCCTCGAAATTGGCGCTCGACATATTCGCCCCGGCGAGATCGGTCTGTTCGAGGTTCGACCGGGAAAGATCGGCTTTCCAGAAATTCGCGAGGCTCCCCTTGGCGAGCCAGAGGTTCGTACCGGTCAGGTTCGCCTGGATCAGGTGGGCGTTCAGGAGATCCGCCTCGATGAGCGTTGTCCCCTGGAGGTTCGCCCCCTTCAGGTTCGCGTAGCGGAGCACCCCCCTCCTCAGCGAGGCGCCCGAGAGATTACACCCTTCCAGGAGGGCATCCTCGAGCTCCGCCTGGTCGAGATTGGCGCCGCTCAGGTCGGCGTGGCGCAGGTCCGCCCGGTTGAGGCACGCGCCTTCGAGATTGACGAAGCGGAGGACCGAGCCGTAGAGGCAGGCGTTCTGAAGGTTCATGCCGGACAGGTCGAGCCCCTCGAGCCAGGCGCCCGAGAGATTTCTCCTCTCCGCGAGGGCGCCGATCACGTCCTCCCTCGACTTGATCCTCTCCGGGTCGTGCCAGAAGCACCAGGGAGAATCGATCGCCGCCTGCTCGGCGCACCGGAAGTGGTTGCGGGGATCCTGAAATTGACATGGCTTCATGTATCCCATTATAGGGCACCGAGGGAGGTGTCTCAAGGGAAGGGACGGCGGGGCGTTCAGTTTCTTCTTGCCCGGACAACCGATTGCCTTCAGAATGAACCGTTATGAATGCGATTCTGTTCAACCTCGCGCAACAGGGCCGGTGATGAAGCGGGAAGGCGCCTCCAGGGTGGAACTGGCCGAACCGGGATCGGTGGAGGATCTCGTCGCCCGCGGCGTGCTCGCCGTGGTAGACGATGATTACCGTCTCGTCGAACGGAAACTCATGGGGAGCATCCAGTCGGAGTTCTCCATCGCCCCGTCGGTGATCCGCCACCTCGTCGAGGCGGGGGGAAAAAGGATCCGGCCGATCGTCCATTGCCTGTCGGCCGGGTTGTGCGGCTACCGGGGGAAAGACCATATCCTCATCGCGGCGGTGAGCGAGATGATCCACTCGGCGACGCTCTTTCACGACGACGTGATCGACGAGGGGAGCGTGCGCCGGGGCAAGCCGGCGGCGAACCGGATCTGGGGAAACGAGACGGTCGTGCTCGTAGGGGACTTCATCTTCGCGCGGGCGTTCACGTTGATGATCGATGCCGGCTTCTTCACCATCGCAAAGCACCTCAGCCGAACGGTGGAGGACCTGGTGCAGGGGGAACTGCTTCAGCTCGAATTCGCGGGAAAACATTTCCTCTCACAGGAGGAATATATCGATATCGTGCGGTGCAAGACGGCATCGCTCTTTTCCTGGTGCACCCGGGCGGCGGCGATGATCGCCGATCTGCCCAAGGAGAGGATCGACGCCATGGCACGCTTCGGCCACCATTTCGGCGTCGCCTTCCAGATCACCGATGATGTTCTCGATTACGCCGGCGCCTCCCTTGAGATGGGGAAGGGCCACCTGAGCGATCTCGCCGAGGGGAAGGTCACCCTCCCTCTCATCCTGGCGGGCGAGGAGGACCGGGAGATTCCCCGTCGCCTCGAGGAACTCCTCGGCCGGGGGGGCGCGATCGACAGAGAGAAGCTCGACCATCTCGCCGGTTCGGTGCTCGCCACCGGGGCGATCGAGGGGTCACTCACCATGGCGGAAAGCCACGTGGAGCGCGCCCTCGCCGTGGTCGGCGAGTTCCCCGACTCGCCCTGGAAGGATGCGCTCGTCGAGCTGTGCCGGTTCATCGTGAGCCGGATCCACTGATCTTTCCCCGCTGAGAATAAACCGCGTGCCGGGCGAGTATTCCCATCAGATCGTGCTTTTTTTCGAACAATTCGAAAGCTTCCGTCGTCTTGGAAGAGAGACGCAACTGTAAGACGGCACTCGGCGCCCTCGGCGGGCAACGCGCGCCGTTCCGATTGAAGGAGATCATCGAAATGAAGAAGAGATTCAGCATCGGCCTTTCGGCGGCGCTTCTTGCCCTTGTGGTCGCCGGCTGCGGCGGTGGAGACAGCCCGACGGGGGCAGGCGGTTCCGCGGGCGGCGCGGATACGGATCACGTGAAGATCGTGTCGATGAGTCCGGCCGACGAGACGGTCGGTCTCGAAGGGCTCGTCGAGCTCAAGATCGAGTTCGACAGGCCCGTGAGCCGGGTGGTGGCGGTGCTCCTCCCCGACGCGCTCGGGTTTTCGAGCGACGAGTGGCTGCTGCGGAGCGCCGACGGGAAGATGTGGACGAAGACGATCAGTATTCGCTCCGGGCGGGACTATCACTTCATCGTGGCGGAGGCGATCGGCGAGGACAGCACGCGGATGGAGCGCCCCGAAGTGGTGGTGTTCACGTCGAGGGAGACTCTTCCGGAAGGAACGATCACCGGCAAGGTGAGCACGCCCGCCGTGACGATCTCTCCGGTAGGGACGGTGGTGCTCGCCTACGACGCGAACCGGTGGCAGGGATTCGACAGTATCAACGATCCCGATATTCTCGTGTCGTTCGGCTACGTGGAAGACGACGGCGGCGCCTTTGTCGTGGACCACCTGCACAGCGGCAATTACTATCTCCTGGCGCTGAAATACGATTTCGAAACGAGCAGCGACGGTGTTGTGCAGAATCAAAATGTGTACATGGGAATCTACGGTCTGTGGGCCGCGTACCCTGAGTTCGAAAAGATCTCCCTCCCCGTGGACGGCACCTACACGGACGCGGATATCGATCTCTTTCGCCGGTAGGGAGCGATAAACCGGGGTAGTCGAGAGGGCGCGACCCGTAGGGTCGCGCCCTCTTCCCGTCACACCGGTGCGTGGGCGGCCGCGCGGGAGGCTTCGCACGACGCATGACACGGCAGGCGGAAGGAGAAGACACTCCCCTTTCCCGGCTCGCTCTCAACCCAGATCACGCCGCCGAGATTCTCGACGATCATCTTGCTGATCGAAAGGCCGAGGCCGGTTCCCTTCTCTCGTTTCCCGTCCCCCTTCCCTCTTCCCACCTGGTGGTACCGGTCGAAGAGAAGGGGGATCTCTTCGGCGGGAATGCCGATGCCGTTATCGGCGACGGTGAAGCAGACGGCATCCGACGAGGCGACATACGCGGCGCTCACCTTGATCCGCCCGCCGTCGGACGTGAACTTCATCGCGTTCGTCACGAGGTTGGTGAGCACCTGGGTGATCCTGTCGGCATCGCTCTCCATCGACGGGATCGACCGATCGATCTCGATGGATAGGCGGATCTTCTTCCTCTCCGCCTGCGAGTGGAGGGGCCGGATCGCGGCGCGCACAAGGCACCCCACGTCGATTTCGCTCACGTCCGGTCGGAAACTTCCCGCATCCATGCTCGACATGTCGAGAATATCGTCGACGAGCCTGGAGAGGCGCCGGCTTTCGGAGTTGATGATCTCTACGAATTCCTCGTATTTCTCCGGGTCGAGATTCCTGTACTTGAGAAGAACTTCCGACATCGACTGGATCGACGTGATCGGACTGCGCAATTCATGGGAGACCGAGGAGAGATACTCCTCCTTCTCCTTTCCGATCCCTCTCATCTCGCCGATCAGCGAATCGAGGCTGTTCGATCCGCGGCGCACCTGGGTGAGGAGCGTCGTGTTGAGAAGCTTCACTTTCCGGTTCGACGACCGAAGATCGCGGGTGAGTCGGGCGAGGTGCGTTCTCGCGTTCCGCTCCCTCTCCCACAGACGCCTGTACTTCCGGTGCACCTGCTCTTCGCCGGTGAGGTCCTTGAGAAAGACGAGGGCGCCCCGGTACGATCCGTCGTCCCGAAAGAGAGGAGAGACCGAGAGGAAGACGCTGCACGCCGAGCCGTCGGGCAGCGTGCAGTGCACTTCCCTCAGGCGAATCGTCCTCCCCTCCTTCTCCACGGTCGAGAGCGTCCGTTTCAGTCCGAACAGGTTGAGCCATTCGCCGCAGCGCCGATCCTCCTCGAGCCGCTTCGGCCGGACGCCGAGGTGGGTGGGAAGCGCCCGGTTCCAGTAGAGAAGAATGCCGTCCGGATCGACCACGAAGGCCGGGTCGATCGACGCATCGAGGATGCGCGCTTCGCATGATTCACGATACTCCATGAGTCTCTCCGCATTCGAGGAAGAGGAAATATTCCATCTCAACGTCGTCGAACTCCATCGCGCCGCCGCACGAGGGGCACTTTCTCGGCGGAGCGTCCATTCCCGACCGATTCGACACGACCTCCTCGGTGGTAAGGAGCATTTCCACTTCGCCGCCGTCGCAGTTCGGGCAGATGTACGGTGCATAGAAGGAAACGACCGTTCCGCCGCCGAAGAAGTTGGAGATCATGTTGAGCTGTTCCACCACGGGAACGGAGCAGCGGGTGAACTCGAGGTTGTGCCGTTCCCCGAGCGACTGGACCATGTTGATCCACTCCCTCACGCCGAACGAGTTGATCCTCGTCACCCTTTCGAGATCGAAGCGGACCGTCGGTCTCAGGTTGACCGCCAGGCTCTCGAGGTCGGTCTCCTCGTCGATCACCCCGTCGAGACGGATGATCGTGGTGTCGCCGTCGTCGGTGCGACGGCATTTCAGTCGATTCGACATTTCTCTGCCTCCTTGACGAAAATCCACAGCGATTGTTCCCGCCCGGACCGGTCGCCGTACGCCCGGCGCCGGGAGAGGATGCCGGTTACTTCGGTGCGCCGGTTCTCCTCGATGCTGATAACAAGGCGACCGACGGCCCGGTAGGATTTGAAAAGACCGAGGCCGGCGCCTCCTCCCTCATCCAGGCGGGGGGAACCTTTCTCCCGGGTGAGCGCCGGAACGAGATGGCGCAGCGCCACATCGGGGGAGAGCGAACCGAATGGGTCGGCGGCCGACAGCGCCGCTTCGGTCGCGGTCACCGCGAGGGTGAGGGTGAGCGCCTCGTGCTCGGCGAGGGTGATGTCGTGGGGTCGGGGGAGGTGCCTGAACCGCGGTTCGCCCCGAAAATCGACCGGGGCGTTGTACAGCCCGTTGGTCAGGAGTTCATCGCCCAGCTCGAGAAGGCGGCGGGTCGTTCGCGGCGCGAGTCCCGCTTCGCCCGCCGCCGTCCCCTCGATCCAGTCGAGCGCCGCTTCCCTCTCGCTCGAACGGCGCACCGTGGTGCGCCAGACACGGAGATCGCCGTCGTCGGCCGGCTCCATGTGGCGCTCCACTCCGAACGGACGGCGTTCGATCGCCTCCATCGCCTGGAGAACATCGCCGGCGTCCCCTTCCACGAGGAGCGCACCGAGCGTGCGCGGCCACGTTCCACCGTGAAGATCGCCCCGTCCGACGGCGATGCCGATGACGCCGGGCGTGCTGATCGCCGCGCTCCTGAGAAGATCGATCCCCGCACGGCTTGTGGAGGTCACGAGATACCGGGGCTGCGCCGTCTGGAGGATTCTCAACGTTTCGTACGGCGTGCGCGGCACGCTCACCATGCACCGGCCCTCGCGCTCGAAACATTCGCTCCACGCCTTTCCACAGCCGGGGAGATAGAGAACGATACGCCGCCCGATCATGAGAAAACCTCCTCGCACCGCCGCGCTCCCTCTTTCATGCGCAGCACTACCATCGCCACGTCGTCGCCCGCGATCGCGGCGTCTCCCGGGGAGATCACGGCGCGGAGAAGGCGATCGCGGATCGAGCACGCCGTTTCGCTCCTTTCACGGGCGAGGAAACGGCGGAGCCCCTTCCTCCCGAGAGGTTCGCCCGACCGGGTCGCGTTCTCGATCAGCCCGTCGGTGTAGAAGAGGAACGTCTCTCCCTTCTCGAAAAGCCGCACCGATTCGGTGTAGCGGCTTTCGGGGAAGTCGCCGAGTCGAGGCCCGCGGGCCGCGAGCACTTCGGCGTTTCCGTCCGCGGAGATCACCATGGGAAGAGGATGACCGGCGTTGGCGAATCGGATCACCGATGCCTCCCGCTCGAAGCGGGCGGCGAAGAGGGTCATCACCAGGTCTCGCCGGCCGGTGCAAAAGACGGTGCGGTTCAATTCCTCGAGGATCCGCGCCGGCGTGAGTTCCCCGGCACCGGCGGCGCCGGCGAGAGTGGCGCAAGACCCGTGAACCGCGGCGGTGACGAGGGCGGGCGGGACGCCGTGACCGGTGACATCGCCGATGAGCACGGTGAAACTCTCTTCCCCCTCGCGGTGGACGTAGCCGAACCAGTCGCCACCCGTTTCGGTGGCGGGGTGGAAGGCGCCCGACACGTCGATCCAGGGGAGGCGCGGGTCGTCCCTGGGGAAGAGGGCCCGCTGGACCGCCCGGGCGGTGCTCATTTCATGGGCGATCCGTTCGCGTTTCATCGATTCATGGAGAAGCTGCACATTCATCAGCGAGACGGCGAGGGTGTTCGCCACCGTGCCGGCGAACACCCGCTCCTCGTCGGACCACGAGCAACTCTGTCCACGGCGGTAGACCGCCACCGCCGCGAGGGGCGTCCCGGAATGGGAGACGGGGAAGAGGAGGCCGCCCGTGATCGGGTCGGGCGCCGAATCGGTGCGACGCCTGCCGGAGGAAAGAAGAGCGTGGATCTCGCCGAGCTGCTGTTCGCCGGGGGGCTCGCCGAAGCACCGTTCGAGTGTCCACGGTCTCCCGTCGTGGGGAACGAACAAGGCGGTCGACGCCCCGCAAAGCCGGTTCCGGACGGCGGTGCAGGCGAGCCGGCACAATTCCTCCCTGTCGAACTCCCCCGCCATCGACCGGCCCGCCGCGAGGACGGCGTTGAGATCGCCGACCCTCAGGCGGATCGACAGGCGCATCTCTTCCATCGACTCCGACAGCGATTCGATTTCGTGGCTTCCCACGCGCGGCACCTGTTCATCGAGATTACCCCGGGCAATGAGACGACTCGATTCGGCGAGGCGGACCACGGGGCCGGCGATATATTTGCCGAGCCTGAGCGCGAGGGCGGAGCCGCTGGCCAGGATGAGCGATCCGACGAGCACCGAGGAGATCCAGAACCGCCTCACCCGCGCGGCGGAGCGTCTTTCTTCCGACGCGATCGCCTCGCGTAGCGGCGCGAGGGAACGGGAGAGGACGAGAGATCCCCACGGCCGACCGGCCACGCGCACCGGTACCGAGACATTGAGCACCTCTTCTCCCTCCCGTTCGACCGTCTCCGTCCGTGTCGCTTCCACGCCGGTCCAGTCCGGTGGAATCACCGGGACGTTCCTCCCGACCTCGGTCAGGTCGGACGAGGCGAACACGACGCCGTCCGAATGAACCAGCGCCGCGTGGAGCAACTCGTCGCGCGCTTCCACCGTGGCGGCGAGGGTGGAACACAACCCCGTGAAGTCGAAGCTCGCCAGCGGCTGCGCCGCCTGGGCGGAAAGTTGGCCAGCGAGGAGGACCGCCTCCGTTTCGAGATGCTCGTTCAACCGCGCCACCGTGGCCTGCAGGTCTTCCCGCGAGGCGGTGGTGAGGTTGTGCACTTGTATCAGCGTGAACAAGAGGGTGAGCGCCGCCAAGAGAAGGAGAAAAAGGATGCCCAGCCCCGTCTGAATACTCTTCACCCTGAACCGGTCGGCGCGCCTCATCGGATCAGCCTGTCGACGGCGCCGCGTGCCCCCGGGGCGAGCCGGGCGCCGATCCGCCGCGCCACCGCCTCGTTCAATACGAGGAGCGTGCCGATCGGGGGGGCGACGGGCAGTTCATCCACCGTGAGTTCGCCCTCGAGGATCCGTCCCGCCGCCACCGCCACCTGATAGCCGATCGTTCCGTAGTGGGGTGAAATCGACGCGAACGCTCCCTCCTCGACGAAGCTTTCCGAGTAGGCGAAGAAGGGGATCCGCCGTTAGAGGCACCAGTTCCGGATGGCGAGAAAATTCGATTCGGTGTAAACCGTCGGATCGGGGATCATCCAGACGGCGTCGACGCCCGATAGCCCGAGGAGTGCGGCCGATACGCTTCCCTCGGGCGCGTGAAGGGTGCGCGGGACGATTTCGATGCCGTATTCCGACGCTTCGGCCGCCGCCCGGCGGAAGACTTCCGCCGTCGACGCCGGATCGTAGATCAACCCGACCGAGTGGACACCGGGCAGGAGAAGTCGAAAGCCGAAGAATTGAGCCCCGAAGGGAATTTCCATGGCGACACCGGACATCCAGTCCGTTCTGAGGGAATGGCGCTCCCAGTTGAGCACCATGGCGAAGAGCGTCGGCCGGGCGTGATCGGCGTTTCGGCAGGCGTTCGCCGCGCGGGTGCCGAGGGCGAAGACGAGATCGGGATCGATCGAGTCGATCTCGGCGAGTGCGCCTTCCACGGCATCCTGTCTCCCGCCGAGGGAGAGTTCCACCACGGAAACGCCCGGGAGCGCTTCGCGAAAAGACGCCACCGGTTCACGGTAGATCTCGAGGTTGGCGCTCTTCAGCACCACCACCGTCCCGGCGGGTGTGCCGCGCGCCGGCGGAGCGAAGAGGAGAAGAGCAGCAAGAAGGAGTGCTCTTTTCATCGATCGCCTCCGTCCTTTGCCAGGAAACCTTCGGCGGGGAGGGTGGTCCACCGGTCGTAGCCGAGAAGGAGGAGGAGATCCTTTCCCGCCCCGTCCTCGTCCATGCCGAGAAACCGTTTCCTCACGGCGGCTACCTCGGCGGGGTCCGCCAGCTCACGGACGAAACAAAGCGGTGCGTTGGCGATCCTCTCGGTATCCTCCCCCACGGTAAGGCGGGCGAGGGCGTCCGGGTTGATGCTTCTCAGCAACGAAATGCTTTCGGGATCGACCACGGCGGCGTCCACCTGGCCGAGGGCCACCGCCAGGAGCGCATCGAGGTCCTTCGATACGATTACCCACGACCACGATTCGCTCCCCGGTCCCGCGGCGAGCCGTCTCGTACCCGCCGCCACGCGGATCGGTCCGCCGTCCCCCCTGCGGAGGAGCTTCTTCCGGTAGGCCGTCCGTCCGTTCGATACGGGGATCAGCATGGGGACCGCCGTTCGGCCGGCCGCCAGGGTGCCCGTCTTGTGTGCGGGGAGAATGAGGAAATGGACTTCCCGACGGGCGACCTCGTCGACCAGGTCGCTCGCCCGGAGGAAGGGCTGGAAGGAATAGGAGGGGGCGAGGTATTCTTGGAAGCGGCTCTTGAGCAGCTCGAAGTCGTGGAGCTTCGTGTCGGGATCGAAATAGAAGAAGCCCGCCTTCCCCTCGTCCGGGCCGGCCCCCGGCAATGGTGGGGCGGTCACGAGGCACAGAATGATGGCGACCAGCGACCGGCTCATGAAACAGGTGTCCTTCCGGGGCGCACGAGTGCGCATCCCGTCCGATGATCGACACGGCGGGGCATTTGCTTGACGGTCCACTCGCCGATCCGGTACAAAGGGTGGACCGGCCCATCGCCGGACGGAGGTAGCTATGATCGATCTTCGAGCTTACGTGTTCCTCGATTCTCTCCAAGGGCAGCTGGCGGCATTCACGGGATGCACGGGACGCGGCTTTCCGCCGATCCGGGGGGACGCGTCGCTGTGGATCGAAATCGCGCCGGGCATGCCGATTCACACGGTGACCGACGTCTGTCTGAAGGCGACGCGGGCGCAGCCGGCCGTCCAGGTGGTGGAGCGCGCCTTCGGCCTGCTCGAGGTGCACCACGCCGATCAGGGAGAAGTGCTGCAGGCGGGCGCCGCCGCGCTCGCCCATCTCGGCGTGGATGAAAAGGCGCGGGCGAAGCCGAGGGTGGTCTCCCACCAGGTCCTGCGCGGCGTCGAGCCGATGCACGCCCAGACGGTGAACCGGACGCGGTTCGGATCACTCCTCATCCCGGGCCAGTCGTTCTTCATCATGGAGACGGAGCCGGCGGCGTACATCACACTGGCGGCGAACGAGGCGGAGAAGGCGGCCCGCGTCACCCTCAACCACGTGCAGCCTTTCGGCGCCTTCGGGCGGCTTCAGATGAGTGGTGAAGAGGCGGACGTCGATGCCGCCGCCGCGGCGGCGATCGCCGCGGTCGAGGGGATCAGCGGGCGGGAGATCGAGAAGAAGGGTCGCTGATCGCCGCCGGGACCGCTCAGATCCAGTAGTTCTCGCTGTCGATCAGGTCGGCCCGGTCCTCGACCGCCCTTCTCAGTCGGCGCAGGTCACGGGCCGAGCGGATCGATTCCCTTTCGAGACAGCCGGCGACACAGCCGGGAACCGGGTGGGCGACGATCGCAACGCGGGCGCCCCCCTCTTCCGGCTCGACCGCGACGCGCACATGCCGCCATCGGCCGCTCCCCCCCCATCGGACATCGATGGAGAGCGAGGAGGGGTCCCGCTGGAAGTGCCACCTCTCCGACTCCGCATCGTCGAGGGGGAGGGCGGGCCGGAACCACCAGCGGCGGAGATTCTTCTTTTCCGACAGGAACTCGTAGATCTCGTCCGGTTCGGCGCCGATCCGGATCGAGCGGGTCGGTCCCGCCGGGCGGGGTTTCTCATGTCGCGCCGGGGAGGATTTCAATAGTACCTTCTTTCCAATGGATCTTGTTTCAATGGGATACGGGATATTCTTCAGAGTTTCCCGGAAACTAGGTCGTCTGCCGCGCCTCTTCGAGCTGCCGGGCGAAATCGTTCCGGATCAGCCGGAATGTGCGCGAGTAGAGCCTGTGGAGCACCCAGACGATCCGGTACTCCCTTCCACCGAGAAGGCGGTAGAGTCTCCCGAGCTGCGCCTCGGCCCTCGCCTCGTACTGGTGCGCCAGCTCGATCAGCCGTCCGAGCACCGGCTCCATCGCGCGGGCGTTTCCGGTCAGAACGGCGGCGGCGAACTCCTGGGTCCTCATCTTCGCGTTGGAGAGGAATTCCCCGGGGATCGTCAGGATCTGGCTGTTCTGTCTCGCATCCTCAGGTAAGTCGCGCAGGATGTGCACGATATAACAGAAAATCGCCATGTCTCTGGCGTAGCGGTCGGGCGGCTCGGGCCAGGAGAGGCTCGAATTCTCATCGTTATCGACGTCGCACCCGAGGATGTAGAGAAAAATCGTGGCCGGCGCGACGCACGCCCCCTCGCAGTAGGCGAGGAAATCCTTCCACGTGGAAAAGCCCTCCTCCCTCACGTCGCGCCGCATGCTGGCGGCGAGCTTTCGCCACGGCGCGAGACCGATTTCCGTCCCCTTCAGCACGACGTTGAGCGCCTCGAAGACGAACGGTTCGAACGAGGAACTGATCGTCCTGTAGGCGCCCGCAGCGGAAGCTTCCGCCTGGGCGAGCCACTTGTCGACGAGGCCGAGCATCGCCTGGCGGTCGTCGCGCCGCTCCTCTTCCGGGCGGGCGAGAAAATTTTCGTCCACCGCGTCGTCGATCACCCGCATGGCGGCGTAGGTGGCGCAGAAGAGACGGTATTTCGTCCTGTCCGGGAGGAAACGGGCGACCCGTTTCAGGTAGTTGTTCCCCTTCGAGGAGATCTTGTCGCAGTATTCGAGAGCCCGTCCGATCATGCCGCCTCCATCCGCTTTTCGCGACGCCGTTCCGGTCTGTTTCACCCACGGCGCTCCATCATAGCGCCACGACGGGAAAGGTCAAGCGTTTCCCCGCGCCTCGCATCGTGCCGGGCGCCTTATTCTTTTCGGAGGAGCGAGAAGAATTCCGCCCGGGTGGTCGCTTGGCGGCGGAAGCAGCCGAGCAGGGCGCTCGTTCTCGTGTGGGCGTTCTGCTTCTCCACGCCGCGCATCGCCATACAAAGGTGAAACGCATCGATCACCACGGCGACGCCGCGGGGCCGGAGCACCTCCATGAGGGCGTCGGCGATCTGGTTCGTCAATCGCTCCTGGACCTGGAGGCGCTTCGAGAAGACCTCGACGATACGCGGAACCTTCGACAGGCCGATCAGCTTCCCCTTCGGGATGTAGGCGACGTGGCACCGCCCGTAGAAGGGAAGGAGGTGGTGCTCGCATAGGCTGTACAGGTCGATCCCGCGGATCATCACCATGTCGTCGCAGCGCTCCTCGAAGAGGGCGCCGTTCACCACGTCGGCGGGCGTCATGCCGTAGCCGGCGGTGAAGTTCCGAAACGACTCGATCACCCTCTCGGGCGTTTTCGCGAGCCCGGGGCGGTCGGGGTTCTCGCCGACGCTCGCGATGGCGGCGCGCAAGAGCGACTGGATCGATTCGGGGTCAAGCGGATCGGGACCGCGTTTCATGAAGCCTCCTCCCCGTTCCACGACCGGAGCACCTCGAGCCGGTCGAGCACGGATGCCGCCAGTTCCTCCACGCCTTCCCTTCCGGCGCAGGCGAAGACGTGCTCCCCTTTTACGATGTCGTTCTCCTCTCCGGGGGGTTCGCCCTCGAGGAACCGTTCGACGAAAAGAAAGGTCGCCCCGCCGGCGATGCCGGCGACCAGCCCGCTCCACCGGAGAAGCTCCGCGGTGAACGAGGCGAGGGGGGCGCTCTCCTCGGGAGCGGGGGGAGCGGCACCGGCGATGACGAGGACATCGTAATCCCCCGGGAAGGGAAGCTCTCCGCCCCCTCCCGTAAGTAGGGAGTGATCGACCCGCGCCCCCGCGGCGCCGAAGAGGCGCCGGAGCTTATCGAGGGAATGATCGCCCCACGCTTCGTCGTGAAGGACGAGGATCCGCTTCGCGCTCGGTCCGTCGGGGCTCTTCCCCCAGCGACGCCGGTAGAGCCCGACGTAGCGGTTTTTCCACGAATCGATCACCTCGCGGCGGAGCGTCTCGTCGCGCCGATCCCCCTCGAGGGGAGGCGCGCCGGCATCTTCTCGTGTCACATCATTCTCTTCCGTCATAGGTCACTGCGCATTCTTCCGTTTCCCACACCGTCACCTCGGCCAGGGGAAGCGGATGAAGTCTCTCCCATGCCCACACGGCGATCCTCTCGGCGGTGGGAGGGTTCACCGTGTCGTTCAGGCATGTATGGTCGAGCAGACCGACCACCCTTTCGTGGACGATCTTCTCCAGTTCGACGAAATCGAAGGCGATGCCGTTCGCGGCGACAGGGGCGCTGAGGGTCACCCGGAGTTTCCAACTGTGCCCGTGCAGCGCTTCCGAGCCTCCGCGGTACTCTTCGAGACGATGGGCCGCTTCGAAGCGGAAATCTCTTGATACAAGCATCGTTCAAACTTCCCCTTCCCCGACCGGGTAGCCCGCGAGATCGAGGGCGACCTTCTCGAACCCGTGGAGCGCGCAGTGGGCGACGAAAGCCTCCCGCAGTTCAGGCTCGAGCATCCGCTCCATCTCGGCGGGGGCCAGCTCGACCCGCGCCAGGCGATCGTGGTAGCGCACCCGGAAATGGCGGAATCCCTTGTCGCGGAGAAACGCCTCGCACCGCGCGACCTGCTCGAGCCGGTCAGAGGTGATCTCCGTTCCCGTAGGGAAACGGGACGCGAGGCAGGCCATTGAGGGCTTGTCCCATCCGGGAAGATCGAGTTCCCTTGCCACGCGGCGCACGTCGCTCTTGCCCATGCCCGCCTCGACGAGGGGCCAGCGGACGCCCGCTTCGCGGGCCGCCTTCGCACCGGGACGATGCCCTTGGAGGTCATCGGCATGGGTTCCCTCGATCACCCACTTCACGCCGTGCTTCGCGGCGTGCTCGGTGCAGAGGCGGAAGACCTCGGTCTTGCAGTAGTAGCACCGGTTCTCCGGATTGGCGGTGTATTACGGGATCTCCATCTCCGCGGAGTCGACCAGGAAGTGGCGCACCCCGAGCCCGGCGGCGAACCGAACCGCCTCCTCCCGCTCTCCGGCGGCGAGGGAGGGTGACAGCGCGGTGAGGGCGAACGCCTTCTTCCCAAGTTCGTCGTGCGCCACCCGAAGGAGGAGGGCGCTGTCGACGCCCCCCGAGAAGGCGACGAGCGCCGAGTCGAGGGAACGGATCGTTTCCCTCAACCGGGCGAGATGTGGCGAGTCGTTCGACGGCAAGTGACTTGTCCTTTGGGAATCGGGGCGTGATGCCAAAAACGCCCGGCGCCGGGCGCGCGAGCCGTTTGAATCCGCACTTGTAGATTAGTCGGCGTGACGGGAGTCTGTCAAGTGTGTCCGCCGGTCGTTGGGACGATCAGCGCGCCGCGGAGGCCGTGGACCGTCCGGTTTGGAATCCGTCGGGGATACCCGGCCGATCGATCAGCGTCGGAGTGAGGAAGATGAGAAGCTCGGTCTGCGTGGTCACTTCATCCTCCGACCGGAAGAGCCGGCCGAAGTACGGAATCGACGAGAGCCACGGGATGCCGCGCACCGTGGTAGTGTTCTCTTCCTTGCGAAGGCCTCCGATGACGGCGGTCTCCCCGCTTCGAACCGCCACGCGGGTGTGGGCCTCGCGCGAACCGATTCGCGGGATGCCGAGCACTTCTTTGTCGAGCACCTGGCTCAGTTCGGCGCTGATCGACATGATCACCGTCGAATCGCTCGAGATGATCGGCGTTACTTCGAGCTGGATTCCGACGTCGATGAAGTCGACCTCTTCCTGGAGGCCTCCCGACGTCGTTTCGTTGGTGAACCGTGTGTACGGCACCCTCTCCCCGACGAGGATTTTGGAGGTCTCCTGGTTCGATACGAAAAGCATCGGCCGGGAGATGATCTTTGCATCGGTGGTCGTCTCGATGGCGTTCAACACGGCGCTCAGCTCCCAGTCGGTCAGACGGGAGTAGTTGAGCGCCACGCCCTTCGTCGTCAAGCGGTTCAGGTCGGTGCCCCCCCGGATATCCTGCACGTCGTCGCCCCAGGCGCCGCCCCAGTCGATGCCGAGCATCTCCCGGTCGGTGACGTTGATCTCGATCATGCGGCTGAGGATCTGGACTTGGCGGGCAGGCCTGTCGTAGCTGCGCAATGCGTCCTCGATCCGCCTCACGTCGCCCGCCGGGCCGACGGCGGTGATCGAGTTCGATCGGCGGTCGGCGGCGATCTGCGCGTCGCCGATGATGTCGGTGATCGTCTCCTTCGCCTCGATGGCGTCGATCCGATCGAGGGGAATCGTGATATCGACAATGGTGCTCACCGGGACGACGCGAAGGAGGGTCCCGGAAATCTGGTAGGTGTAGCCGGAACCGAGAAGCACATCATCGAGCACCGACGGGAGAGATTTCTCTTCCATGGAGAGGGAGACGATGCCCGGCACCGGGCCGGTCGCCACGAGGTCGAGCCCGTTCATTTCGGCGAGCACCGGAAGAAGATCTTCGACGGAGATCCGGTCGAAGGTGAGCGATGCGGCCCTCTCCTCCGCCGGCGGCGCCGCGGGGCAGAACGACGCCGTCATGACGAACAGCACGAACGCGAGCCGGAGACCGATCTTCGCTTCCCTTGCGTCCCTTGTCCCTCTTCCTGTCATGGCTTGTCCGTTTTCTCCGCGCCGGCGCGGATCGACTCGCCCGGCTTCACCGACCATCGTTTCATCCCGAGGGCGACGACGATCTCCTTGCGGCCCACGTCGATGATGCGGAACTCGCCCGCTTCGCTTCCGATGGTGTAGAGTGCTCCGTCGATCACCGCTCTCGCCTTGCCCCTCGAGCAGGTGATCCCGTCCAGACGGAGGATCGGCAGCGGTTCGGCGGGACGTGAGAGAGCGGGCGCCGAGCGCGGCCGCGTCGCCACCACCGCGCGGGACGGCTTCTCGCAACGGAACGGGTCGTTCAGCCGCCCGTAATCGACCGCCGCGGTTCTCGCGTTCCTCTCCTCGATCAGTTGCGTCAGCTCGGCGACCGACATACCCTCCGGCGAACTCCCGGCCGAACTGTCGTTCCCGGCGGTGCGGTCTCGTCCCCCGCAGCCCCCGAGAAGGAGGGCGATCAAGGGAAGGACGCAAAGAGCCCGAAGCGCCCCGGGCGCGGTTGTGCGGTCTTTCGGTCTTGTCGATCTGCTCATCGCCGGCATTGTCCCCGGGATCGTCCCGTCTTTTTCCGTTCCTACGTTTCCATCGCCATCGGCCGCCGTCACCTCGGGATGAAAAGAGCTCCTCCGACGGTGGCGCGCACGGTCGGTGCGCCGGCGGTCCGTTCGACGTCGAGCCGCGTCACCTGGTTCGCCGGATACGCTTCTTCCATGTAGGCGAGAAGCGACGCCAGGTCGCCGTAGGGCGCATCGAATACCATTTCGTAGCGCGTCTTCGCGACGCGGCTCGTCCCTCCCGGCGGTTCGAGGGAGAACGACCGGAGGCGGAGCGTCCCTTTCGCTTCCCGGGCGCGGATCTCCCCGAGCAGTTCGCCGACGCACTCCGACGGGGTCGGCCGCTTCTCGAGCTGCTCGCGGATCCGGTCCGCTTCGGTGCCGGCGAGAAAGAGCTTCCGGCTTTCGACGATTTCCGCTCTCAGGTCCCGAATATCCGCCTCGCGCGAATCGATCGCCCTGTGGAGTCCGACGAGGTTCTTCCCGGATACGTGCCACATGAGAAATCCCCCCCAGCAACCGATCACCACGGTGATCGCACCGGTGAGCACGCCGCTCCAGATCTTCCGTTCGCGCCGTGTCTGTCTCATCGCCCTTTCTCCATCGCACCGGTCCCGTACGTCTCGCGCTTCACCGCGGGGCGGGAGTCTACGCGAAAGAGAAGGTCGACGCCCTTCTCCTTTTCCCTCGTCGCCTCCACCAGGAGGGGATCGTTGAACTCTCTCGCGCTCTCCAGATTCGTCACGAACGAGCGGATCGTCCCGATGTCGTCGGCAACGCCGCTGATTTCGATCGAAGGGGCGTCTTCCGGATCGTCGCCGAACTCCTCCCAGGCATCGGCCGACGCGAGGGGATCGGCCGACGCGAGGGGATCATCTTCGCCGGTTTCGAAGACTTCGATCTCCGGCACCGAGGCGGTGATCCTTTCGAGACGGACCCCGTTCGGAACGGCGGCGCCGAGCGCCGCGCACAGGTCGGACCAGAGGTACTGGCCCGCGCGGTATCGGTTGATCGTAAGCGCCTGGCGTTCCCATCCGCTCAGCTTCGCCTCGTATTCCGGATCGACATACTGGTCGACCAGGGCGACGTAGCGGGCGTTGAGGGTGGACAACCGCCGCCGCGCCCGGCGCGTCTCCCACGACACGGCGAGTTGGAGAACAAGGAGCGTGAGAACGCCCCAGGCGATGCCGGAGACGATCTGTCGCCTCGGGAGGCGGATCGCCGCCGGGTTGAACCGCGAAGGGGACGCCTGGGGAAGATCGCCGGTGCGGTCGTTGCCCAGGACATGCAGTGCGGCGCCGAGGGGTGCGAGAAAGGCGACATCCATTTCCGCGCCCGAGAGATTCCCACCGGTCAGGCGGCTCAACGGGATGGCGCACTCCGCCGCGACCGTCTTCGCGAGGTTTCCCTCCCCCGTTACCAGGACGATCCGATCGACCGCGGCGGCGAACCTCGTTTCGACGTACTGCCTCGTCCGGGCGATCTCCGTGGCGAGGCGGCCCGCCGACGTCGCCGTCGCCGCGGTCACGCCGGCGAGTGTCGCGGTGCCGCCTCCCCCCTCCTCTTCGGGGGCGTTGTCGAGGGAGAAGTCGAACGGATCGGGCGTAAGATCGACCGACCGGTGGAGGAGCAATTTTCCCCCGCCGTAAACGGTGAGCGTCCCCTCGCCGCCGTCCACCTCGGCGAGGAGGAGCACGTCATCGCGCCCGGGGCGCTCCTCCGCCGCGGCGAGAGAGAAGATCGCCATGGGGGGAGGAACCACGATGCACGAGGAAGCGCCGAGCCGCTCGCCGAAATCGACCAGCGTGTCGACCGCGTCGGCGTCGGTTTCGAGAAGGAGGCAGCTCTCTCCTCCGTCGGCGCCGCCCGCTCCCTTCCAGACGGCGAAGGCGGGGTTCGCGGCATCGGTCCGGCGGTTCCGCCGCATGTGCCACGCGGCCGCCTTCCTCAGGTCCTTCTTCTTCATCGAAGGAAAAGATTTCACTTCGAAAGTGATCGGCGTCTTTTCGAGAAGGAGCCCCACGTCGACACGTTTCATCCGCCCGCCGGGCACGTGGCGTTCCACCACCTCCCGGAGCACCGCCGCCGGGTCGGAACGGGTCGCAGGAAAGGTGAACGTCTCCGCCACGCGAAAGCCGTCCTTCACGCGGCCGACCAGAACGCCGACGGCGGAGTCCCCCGAAAGGCGAACTCCGACCGCCCATTTCCCCTTTCTATCCAACGGCGGTTCTCCCCGGAGCGGGTTCGATCAGTACGACGCGTATTCCGACGGGAAACTCTTGCCCAGGTTGGCGCAGACGTTCCCCGATTTCGCCTCGTAGTACCAGCCCCCCTTGCCGCTTCCCTTGGATACCACTCTCGAAAGTGTCTTCAGCACCCGTTCGTTCTTCCTGTCGATGTACACGGTGCTCAGACCGGAGACGGGATCCTCGGGGAACTTCTTGAGGTAGGGACCGTACTTGAACTTCGTCGTCTTCGTTGTCCGCGGCCTGCCCGATGCGTCGGTGTATTCCGTCAGCTGGCGGATGAAGTTCGTCGCGCTCCCCTTGGAGTTCCAATCGCTCGATTCGCACGGGTACCAGCCGTGATCGGACTTGTACAGGTCGAGCGCCTCCCGCAGGATGGCGACGTTCGACTTGAGCGATTCCTCCTTCGCCCCGGTGTCGCTCCCGGCGAAATTCAGCACCACGACGGTGGCGAGAATCCCCATGATGCCGAGGACGATCAGGATCTCCGCCAGGGAGAAACCGGTCGCGCTCATGAGTCGTTTCCGCATTTTCCTTCTCCTTTTTTGCCGGGGGCTCCCGGCTCTCAGTGCCCGAGTCCGGAGACCGCCTTCAGCATCGGCAGCACCAGGGCGAGGGCTACAAAACCGACTACTACTCCGATCACCACGATCAGCGCCGGTTCGATGACGGCGGTCATCTTCTTCGTCGCGCTGTCGAGTTCCTTGTCATACAGGTCGCCCACCTTCCGCAGCATCGTATCGAGGGTGCCCGTCGCTTCCCCGACGGCGACCATCTGCACCACCATGGGGGGAAAGAGCGTCTCCCGCCGCAACGGAGCGGCGAAATCCTCGCCCCCCTCCACGGCATCGTGAATCCGTTCCACGGCGCGCCGGAGCACGAGGTTGCCGAGTACCGGCGAGACGAGCAGCAGCGATGGAAGAAAGGGGAGGCCGCTCGTGATTAGCGTGCCGAGGGTCCGGGCGAAGCGGGCGATCGCCGCCCTCTTCACCACGCCGCGGATGATCGGCATCCGGATCAGCGCCGTATCCCTCGCGTAACGGACTTTCTCGATCCGGAGAAGTCTGGGCAGGAGGGCGGCGAACAAGACGGCCGTCCCCGCGAACAGGAGGCCGTACTCCCTCAGCGCGTCGGAGACGGCGATGAGAATCCGAGTCGGTGCGGGGAGTGCGACGCCGGTGCGTTCGAGAAGCTCGACGAAATGAGGCACCACGAAAGTGAGAAGCAACCCGACGATCACCGCGGCGAGACAAAGGATGATCACCGGATAGATCGACGCTTCAACAAGCTTTCTCCTCACCGATTCCTCCCGCTCCATCTGCTCGGCGAGACGACGGAGAACGTCGGGCAGCTTTCCCGATCTTTCTCCCGCGCGGATCATGTTGAGGTGAAGATCGGGAAAATAGCGCGGATGGCGCTGGGCCGCCTCGGAAAGGGAGCGCCCGTTTTCCACCTGGATCGCCAAGTCGCGGAACACCGAGTGGACGCCGCGGTGCTCCATCTGCTCGGCGATGGTGAATAGGCTCACCGTGAGAGGAAGACCGGCATCAAGGAGGGTCGCCAGGTGATCGATCGCCTGGAGTCTCGTTTCGTTCGACGCGGTGGAGGGGAAGAGGGTGTCGAGCCGGATCCGGAAACGCCGTTTCTCGCGGACATCGACCGGGAGGAGCCGGCGCGAGGAGAGATGCTCCGCCACGGCGGCGGTGCTCGTTCCCTGCTCGATACCGGTGATCATTTCCCCGGTGGTCGTAACGGCGCGGTACCGGTAGAGGGGCACGGCCTATCCCTCCCCTTCGCCGGCGTGAACCGGCTGGGCGGAGGCGGCGGTGTCGTCGTCGCTCCCCCCCGCCGTCCGGGTGACGCGCACCACCTCTTCGAGGGTGGTGACACCCGTTTCCACCTTCTTCAAGCCGTCTTCCCGGAGCGTGGAAAGGGCGTCTTCATCGATGGCGATGCGGAAGAGTTCCCCTTCGTCCGCGCCGCGCACCACGGCGCGGAGGAGCGACCGCGTGAGGCGGAGGAACTCGTACAGACCGGTCCTCCCCTTGTAGCCGGTGCCGCCGCATGCGTGGCAGCCGCGCCCCATCCATGTGGTCGGAGAGGTGGTGGCGGAGAACCCGGCGAGTTGGAGGAGATCGGCGTCGGCGTCGCACTTCTCGCGGCAGCGGCGGCAGATCGTCCGCACGAGGCGTTGCGCGAGGATGCCTCTCACCGACGACGCCACGAGGTATGCCGGGATCCCCATATCGACAAGCCGCGTGACGGCGCTCACCGAGTCGTTGGTGTGAAGCGTGGAGAGAACGAGGTGTCCCGTCAGCGCCGCCCGCACGGCGATCTCGGCCGTCTCGCCGTCGCGGATCTCGCCCACCATGATCACGTCGGGATCCTGCCGGAGGATCGAGCGGAGCACCTTCGCGAAATCGAGCCCCGCCTTCGGATTCACCTGGACCTGGTTGATCACGGGGAAGTCGTATTCGACCGGGTCTTCCACGGTGACGATATTCCTCTCGATCGAGTTGATCTCGGCGAGAGAGGCGTAGAGCGTCGATGTCTTGCCGCTTCCCGTCGGGCCGGTGACGAGCACCACGCCGTCGGGCCGGCCGACCGCCTCCCGCCACTGCGCGTCGATCGTGTCGGGGAAGCCGATCTCGCCCAGATCGAGCCGGAGAGAGCCCTGGTCGAGGATGCGCAGACAGATCTTCTCTCCTTGCACCGTAGGAAGAACGCTCGCCCTCAGGTCGATCTCCCGGCCGGCGGCGCCCACGAGGATCCTCCCGTCTTGGGGGAGGCGCTTTTCGGCGATATCCATGCCCGCCATCGTCTTGATCCGGGAGACGAGGGACGGGTGAATCTCGATCCCGGAGCGATGCACCTCCCTCAGAACGCCGTCGATCCTGTAGCGCACCCGGAGAACCTTGTCGTCCGGTTCGATGTGGATGTCGCTCGCCCCATCGCGGATCGCCTGGAGAAGGATGAGGTTCACCAGGTTCACCACGGGAACGCCGTCGTCCACCCGGTCGAGGGAGAAGCGGGCCGCCTTCGCCCCCTCGGTTTCCTCCGTGTCGGTGCGAATCTGCTCCATCACCGAGCGGACCGCGGAGTCGACGCGGTAGAAGCGGTCGAAGGCGCTGTCGAGATCGCCGGGAAGACAGAGCGAAGGGAGGATGTTCAGGTTGCTGACGCGGCGGAGTTCATCGAGGGCGACCACGTCGGTGGGATCGGCCATGGCGACAGAGAGGGTGTTCTCCACGCGGAAAAGGGGGATCGCCCGCAGCCGCCTGGCGACCGCTTCCGGGACGATCTCGATGATCTCCCTGTCCACGGTGGTCGAATCGAGCCTGGAGAAGGGGACGCCGAGCGTCTTCGCCCGCGCCTCGGCGGCGGCGATCTCCCCGTCATGGCCCGGCGTGCCGGCCGGCTTCCTTCCCGTACATGTCCGTTCCACCATTTCCAACCTTTTTCCACGCAGAACGGAATCTCACCATGAGATCCTCGTTCTGCTCATCGGTTGGAAGGTCGAAGCCCTTGAGGTCGATTCTCCGACTGGGGTGGAGAAAACCGCCGTTCCGTGCGAAACTTTCGCTTTCCCTAGCCGAGCCAGTCACATGCTTCACGGGCGAAGTAGGTGATGATCAGGTCGGCGCCGGCGCGACGGATGGAGAGGAGGATTTCACGGGCCACCGCCTCGCCGTCGACCCATCCCCTTTCGGCGGCCGCCTTCACGAGGGAATACTCGCCGCTCACGTTGTACGCCACCACGGGGAGAAGAAAGTTGTCTCTCACCTCGCGGATCACGTCGAGATACGAAAGCGCCGGTTTGACCATCACCATGTCCGCCCCCTCGGCGATGTCGAGTTCCACCTCCCGGAGCGCCTCGAGCCGGTTCGCCGGATCCATCTGGTACGCCTTGCGATCCCCCGAACGGGGAGTCGATTCGGCGGCGTCGCGGAAGGGGCCGTAAAAGGCGGAGGAGAACTTCGCCGAGTAGGCGAGGATCGGGATCGAGTCGAAGCCGCCGCCGTCGAGGGCGTCGCGGATCGCCCCGACCCGTCCGTCCATCATGTCGGAAGGGGCTACCATGTCGGCACCCGCCTCGGCGTGGGAAAGCGCCTCCTCGGCGAGAAGCTCGAGGGTGGCGTCGTTGTCCACCGTGCCGTCGGGGAGAAGAACGCCGCAATGACCGTGGTCGGTGTATTCGCACAGGCAGACGTCGGTGATCACCTGGAGGGTGGGGACCGTCTCCTTCAAGGCCCGCACGGCGCGCTGCACGATCCCGTCGGCCGCGCGTGAACCACTCCCGGTGGCGTCTTTCTCCGGGGGAATGCCGAAGAGGATCACCGCGGGAACACCTGCGTGGTGCGCTTCTTCCGCCGTCTTCACCGCCTCGTCCATCGAGAGCTGGAAGACGCCGGGCATGGAAGACACCTCGCGGCGGACCCTTTCGCCCGGCACCACGAAGAGGGGAAGGATCAACTGATCGACGGAGAGCGCCGTTTCGCGCACCATCCGCCGGAGCGTGCCGTTCGAGCGGAGACGGCGCATCCGCGTTATGGGAAAGTTCACGTCTTGTTCCTCCTCTCGGCGCCCCACTTCTCGATCTCCGTCACCAGGGAGCGGGCGTCGAATTTTTCCGGGATGATTTCGGGATTTCCGCCCGCCGCGCGCACCGCCTCCGCCGTGACCGGGCCGATCACCGCCGCCGTCGTGCGTGGCGATCGGAGGAGGTCGTCTCCCACCTGCTCGGTGAACGAGCGCACCGCCGAGGGGCTCGCGAAGACGAGGAGATCCGCCTCCCCTTTCCGCAGCCTTTCGAGCAGGTCGTCGGGGTGGTCGGTATCGGGCAGCGTTTTGTAAAGCGCCACGCTCTCCACTTCGGCGCCGTACTGGGTGAGCATCTGGGGGAGAACGTCCCGCCCCGCGGCCGCCCTCGGGAGGAGGAATCGTGTACCGTTCAGCCTCCCGGTGGCGCTCAGCGCATCGACGAGCCCCTCGCTCACCGAGACTTCGGGAACGAGGTCGACCTTCACCCCGCCGGCGATCAGCACGTCCGCCGTGGCGCTTCCCGTGGCGGCCACCCGGGCGTGGGCGCACGGAGGACGGCCGGGAAGTAGCTTCGCCATCTCTTCGAGGTAGATCGAAGCGCCGTTGCGGCTCGTGAAGACGATCCAGTCATAACGCTCCAGGTTCGCCGCCGCCTTATCGAGGGCGCCCGGTATCGGTTCGATCCGGATCGTCGGAAAACGGATGATTTCCGCGCCCAATCTTTCGAGGGCGCCGGCGAGATCGTCCATGTCGTTTCGCGCCCGGGTAAGCACTACCCGGACGCCGGCGAGAAGTCCGTCGGTCATGTCGTTTCTCCTCCGATTCCGCCGGCGCCGTCCGCCGCACGGATCTTCTCGAGGATCGCCGCACCTCCCGCCTCGAGGATCTTCCTCCCCAGCGCGGCGCCGGTGCCTTTCGGGTCGGAACGCCTCCCCCGGATCCGCCGTTTCACGATTTGCCGCCCGTCGAGGGAGGCGACCACCGCGCGGATATCGATGGCGTCGCCGTCGAGAACGGCATACGCCCCGGCCGGGACGCGGCACCCTCCCTGGAGCAGGGCGAGCAGACCCCTCTCCGCCTTTGCGGCGGCAAACGTTTCTTCATGGGTGATCGAACGGGCGAACCGCCCGGCGCGCTCGTCTCCTTCGCGCGAGGCGATGCCGACGATTCCCTGGCATACGGCGGGCAGAAGGAGGTCCGGGTCGAACGTGGTGCGCGGCGTATCGAGTTCGAGCCGGAGGAGGGCCGCTTCCGCCATCACCACCGCATCGATACCCGGCTCGAATCGCTTCTTCAGCCGCGTATCGATGTTGCCGCGCAGCTCGGTGATCTTAAGGTCGCTTCGTGCCGCGAGGATCTGCGCCCTCCTTCTGAGACTCCCGGTGGCGATGGTCGAGCCGGCGGGAAGCTCATCGAAGGTCATCCCCTCCTCGCTCGGGACGAACGCGTCGAGGGGGGAACTCCGCTCGAGCACGGCGGCGAGGACGACCCCCTCTTCCAGTTCGGAAGGACAATCCTTCAGGCTGTGCACGGCGAGATCCGCCCGGCCGTCGAGAAGGGCGTTGTTCACTTCGGTGGTGAACAAACCGACCATGCCGATGGCGGAAAGGGGATCGGTCACATTCCGGTCGCCCGTGGTGCGACAGATCGTGATCTCCACTTCGAGAGCGGGATGCTTCGCCGTGAGCGCCTCCTTCACCTTCCGCGCCTGCCAGAGCGCCAGGGGCGATCCGCGGCTCGCCAATCTGAGCGTGTCGCGCTGCATGTTCATCTCTCTTCCTCGTCGTCGAGGTGAAAAAGGTCCCGCACGAGCCGCTGGTCGTTCGGGTCGCCCCCTCCCTCGGCGAGTTTCTTCAGCCGCACCGTCGGATGGTGCAGAATCTTGTTGAGCAGACCCCGGGTGAAGCGGCGGAGCTCTTCCCGGCGCTCCTCGGGGAGATTGCGGGTGAAGCGGAGCACCTCCGCCTCACCGATGGCGTTGAATCGTCCCCGCAGTTTCCGGATCGTGTCGGTGGTATCGAGCGATGCGAGCCACCTGTGGAAGAGGGCGGTCTCCTCGGCGATGATTTTCCGTGCTTTCTCCGCCTCCTCTTCGCGCTTCTTCCGGTTCCGGTCGACCACCACTTTCAGATCGTCCACATCGTAGAGGAACAGCCCGGCGAGTTTCCCCACGGCGGGATCGATATCCCGCGGAACGGCGAGGTCGATCAGGAAAAGCGGCGCGTTCTTCCGCCTGCGGACCGCCGGCTTCACCACCGGCACGGTGAGAATCGGCTGGGGCGCCGACGTGCAGCTGATCACTACGTCGGCGCCGGCGATCGACTCTTCCAGCTCTTCGAAGCGGCGCGCCGTGCCTCCCACCTCGCCGGCGAGATGCGCCGCTCGTTCGAAGGTGCGGTTCAACACCACGATCGAACGGACTCCCACCCCTTTCAAATGCTTGGCGGCAAGGACACCCGCCTCCCCGGCGCCGATCACCACGGCGGTCCTCGTATCGAGACGGTCGAAAATGCTCCGCACCACCTCGACGGCGGCGAAGGAGACCGAAACCGCCCCCGCGCCGACGGCGGTCTCGGTGCGCACCCTCTTTCCCACCTCGAAGGCATGGGCGAAGAGGCGGTTGAGGAGGATCCGCGTGGCGCCGGCGCTCGACGCCAGAGCGAACGAATCCTTTACCTGTCCGAAGATTTGCGGCTCCCCGAGAACCATCGAGTCGAGCCCCGCCGTGACGGTGAACAGTTGCCTTACCGCTTCCGCTTCCGACTTGCGGTAGAGCGACGAGGCGAGGAGAGAAGGATCGACATCGAACATTCCCCTGTAAAGAGATTCGAGCGTTTCGAGTCCCTTCTCCTCGGCATCGGTCACGGCGTACACTTCGCTCCGGTTGCACGTGGAGATCACCACGCACTCGTGGATCCCCTTCCCGTCGCGGAGGATGCGGATCGCTTCACGGGCGCGCTCCTCGTCGAAGGCGAGGCGCTCCCGGATTTCCACAGGAGTGGTCCTGTGGTTCTGGCCGGTCATGATCAGCACCGGGCCGGCGGTTTTCGCCGGCGCCCGGCTCTCGTCGATCGGGCGGTCAGAGGTAGTCATGGAAGGAATGGAATACCAGGTTGAGGGCGACGAACACGGCGAGGATGCTCGCGAACCCGACGAGGGAAAGAATCGCCCCGTTCCTCCCCTGCCAGCGGCCCCGGCTGGAGAAAGCGAGCAGCGCGGCGTAGAGGATCCAGATGACGAACGTGCCGACCTGCTTCGGATCGAGGAGGGTGAAGCCGTCGATCACCTGGTACGCCCATGCGATCCCGGCCACCAGGCCGAGGGTGAACAGAACGAACGCGAGGAGGACGGCGCGGTAGTTCATCCTCGAGAGCGTCTCGAGGGCGGGAAGACGGGAGAAGACGAAGCTCAGCTTGCGCGAGCGGATCTCTCGGAAGAGGAGGAGGTAGAGAATGCCATAGAAGGCGGCCACCGCGAAGCCGACATAGGCGAGGATCGACGTGACCACGTGGAACCGGAAGAGGAATCCCTCGAACTGCGGATTCTCCGCCCGGATGACGTGCTGGATCTGGGTCGAGCTGATCAGTTGGAGAAGGAACGCCGGACCGATGATGAACACGCCCACGGCGCGGATCTTCACCTGCCTTTCGAGGAGAAGGTAGAAGAGGACGACGCAAAAGGCGATGGTGGTCATCGCCTCGTACCGGGAAAGCATCGGCATGTGGCCGAGGGCGCTGGTGCGCGCCGCGAGGTACAGGCCGTGAACGACGGCCGCCGGCAGAAGAAGGCCGGTCCAGTTGCCGGTCCGCTTCTCCTCCTTCGAGAGGAACGCGGCGCCGTAGGCGAGAAACACGATGCCGTAGAGGATGGGCAGCGCCACGTTTCCGAGAATCACCAGGCGAATCATCCGTTCTCTCCCTTTTTCCGGTTGCCGATCCGATCACAGTATCGCACTTGGTTCCCCGGCGGGCAAGGTCGGCGCCTGTCGGAACGGGACGCTACTCGAACTGTTCCGAGAACCGCTCGTAGATCCTGAGAAACGGAAAAGCCTGGCCCGACGCCACGGCGACGCGCCAAGACCCGTTTCTCAGGTTTCGCGCCACGTCGAGTCGGAGTACGGAGGATTCCCTCGACTTCGTCATTCCCAGGCGAAGTCCACCCCCGATGGAAGAGGAGAAATCCCGCAGCCCGATCGGTTCTCCTTCGTCCCATGCCGTGCCCGCATCGGCGAAGAGGGCGCCGCCGAAGGCGACGGTGAAAAGCTGCACACCGCTGAAGAGGCGATCCTCCGCGTTGAGGAGAAGGCGTGTCTGGCCGGCGAACGCTTTCGGGCCGTAGCCGCGAAGGCCGGTGTTCTCTCCGGCGAAAAGCTCCTCGCCCGGTTGTGCGCGCCACCGCCGGTCGAAAGCGGCGCGCAGCGCCACGGTGTTCCACCTGGCGAGACGGCCGTGGAACTGCGCTTCCGCCGAAAGGGCGGTCTCCCCCCATTCCCCCTTTTTCCTGTCGGCGAGGATCGATGCGGTCAGGGTTACATACTTCCCCCGCCCCACCCGCTGCGCCGACGCGAGTTGGCCTCCCGTGAGCCAGCGGCTCCTCCCGGTGGCCGCTCTCCCGAAACGGATCGCGGCGTAACTGCCCAGCTCGAGATCCTCCACCCGGATGAAGTGTTCGATCCGTTTCTCCTCGACGAAACGAAACCGGCCGGCGCGCAGGGCGGCGAGGACCATCGGTCCGGTCTCGTCAGGAGGGACGGCGGCGCTTCGACCGCCCTCGACATCGGAAAGATCCGTGTAGCGGTTGTCGAGATGAGAAAGTTCGACGAGGGCGAGGAGCTTCTCCTCTCTCGGTCCGTACGTCCGCCCGGCGAATACCCTGTCCCTGCGGAGTTCTTCGTAGAACACGCCGGCCACCGAGTCGCCGGCGTAGACCGAGTTCTCCTCCGATCGGAACGATGTTTCTGCGCCGAGACTCCACCGGGTGGTGAGGGAATAGAAAGGTCTCATCGAGAGGAGTTGCCATTCCTTCCCTGCGCGCTTTCCCTGGTAGTTCGCCTTGAAGATCCAGCGCGTATCGAAAAGGGAAGGATCCGCGTATTCGTAGCCGTACCACGACCGATCCCCCTCCACCCTCCCCCGCGCGCGGATTCGCTTGCCGTATCCGAGGATATTCGATTCGTTCACCGTGACTTCGAAGCCGTCCCTGCTGTTGTCGGTCTCCTCGCTCCGGTCCTTCGAGAACCGGTCGACTTCGAGTTCCACGTTCGTCGACCACTGGTCCATGGTCTCCACCACCACCGTCCGCTTACCGTCCTCCTCGTCGAGGGCGACGATCGATACGGCGCCGATGAAATCGAAGCGGCGCAGGACCCTCTCCGATTCGTCGAGAAGATAGGGATCGAACGGTTGCCCCGTCTTGAAAAGGAGCTGTTCGCGGATCACGTTTTCCCGGGTCACCATGTGGAGGCGGTTAAGAAAGTTGAAGGGGAAACGGTTGTATCCGGGAACCGAGGGATTGAATACTTCCTTCCGAAGAACGATGATCTCGCCGAAGCGGACGGTCGGCTCGTTCTTGTCCCGTCCGGCGACGGCCGTCGACGCCGCTGCGGCGGCGGCCACGAAAAGCACACCGGCGAGGACGCCGTGGATCGGGATCGGGCGAACCATCTGTCGTCGGGCCTCCAGGAAGGGGATCGGCCGCCCCGGGACACGTTCGTCGCGGACGGTCTTCGCTCGAGAACAAGAGTGTATCCCAGTGAAGGGATAAAATCCCGACCCTTCTCCCCCGTAGGGGGGCAGAAAAATTGATCACTCCTCTCTCCGGCCGCGTCCTCCTGTTAGGAAGGCGTACTCGCCGACGAGAGTTCAACAAGACGAACCGGAGGGAAGAAGAATGATGGAATCACCGAAGGCGGGAAAGGCGGCGGTCGGCCTCCTTGCGACGATCGTCCTCGTGGGGCTCGCCGGCGACGGGTGGGCCGGCCGGGAGAAGAGGATCAACAGGCAGATCTCGATCATGGAGAAGATCATCGACGAGGCGATGGTGGACAGTCGCTACGCCCTCGTCCGTTCGACCCATCCCTCGCACGGCGTCTATCTCGCGGACTACGGACCCGTGTTCACTCTCGAAGTCGGTCTCGTGGATGAGGATTTCGGATCCCTCGGTTCGATCTGGTCGCGTCTCGGCGGGGATATATCCATCGAGACGAAAGAAGGGGAGGACGGCGAGAAGGTGATCACCATCCGGTCGGGGAAGAAGAAGGATCGGGACGGCGACGATGATGAAGGGAAAAAGGGTGGGGAACCGGACGACGCGGAAAAATATGCGAAGGTGAAGGACGAGCTGATCGAGGTGATCCGGGATTACGGAGATACCATCGCCAAGGCGAAGGGCGACGAGTGGTTCACCATTCTCGCCTCCCCCCTGCGCGGCTCGTGGGGCGACAGCGAGATTTCCCGGCTGGTGGTGCGGGTTCGAATGAAGGAGATCACCGCCTACAATCGGGAAAATCTCGATGAGGAGGGATTCCGTAAAAAGGTGCAGATCATCGAGTATTGATCTCGATCTCGCAGGAAAGCTCGATTCCCCGGTGCCTCGGGCCTTAAGCGCCGCCTCGGGTCCGCCGATACTCCGAGCGGGGAGGATTGCGGCCATGAGGACTGCGTTTCGCATTCTGATCATCCTGGGGCTCGTGCATCTCGCGGGACTCGTCGCCACGCCACACATCGCGAACCGGCTTCTCAAGATGAAGGTGAGCGAGATCTGCAGGGAGTGCCGGAGGAATTCGGACAGCTACATCGAGGGGCGGATCCTCGAGTACGCCGCGGAGAAGAAGATCCCTCTCACGGGACGGAACGTGCACGTGTGGCGGCAGTCGGATAGGCTGAAGGTGGTCATCGACTACGACAGGACGGTGGCGATTCCGTTCCGGCCTTACGACGTGCGGCTCCAGGTGGCGATCCCTCCCGATGCCGCGCCTCCCGGGTACCATCCGGGACGGCGCTGAGGCGACGGGCTACTTCCCCGCGGCCACCCTCGCCTTCGGTAGACGGTCGCCGTTCGATTCCATTTCGTAGACCGCCGTGGCGGAGAAGCGGCCCGGCCCTTCCGGGAGAGACTGCAGCATCCCTTCCATCGCCTGGCTCGTGTTGGCGCCCACGTCGACGATCATCGCGTCATGGAAGAGAGTGAGGAAGATCGTCTCCGGCGAGAAATCGTCGTCCGGTTCGAGCGAGAGGAACGCCTCGTGGTTCCCGTCGGAGATCCACCGTCCGCCGGCGTCGACGAGGAAATCCTGGCCGGGATAGGCGGGAAGCACGGCGAGGGAATCGTCTCCCGCGTTCGGTCCGGCGCCGTCGCTGTCGAGGGAGTCGATCCTCTCGAACGTTCCCAGTGAGACGGGGTATTCGTCGGGCGAGTTCCCCCCCTTGCGGACCCACGACTCGTAATGCCAGCCGGAGGGCGCCGGCGGAAGGTCGGCCGCAGGAAGGGTGTCGCCGTTCTCATCGACATGGAAGAACCAGATGCCGAACTTGTAGTCGTCCTCATCGGCGCTGCTCGGCGTGGCGAGCGTGTAGAACGCTTCGGTGTCGTCGAAGCCGTCGCCGAGGGCGGCGGCATCGCTGGCGGCGAGCGTCGTATCGGCGCCGCCGAGAGGAGACGCGACGATCACGCTCCCGCTCGACCGGGTGTCGTCGCCGGCATCTCCCTCCACGGTGATGAACAGTTCGACGCCCCCAACGAGGGTGCACGGCGCCGGAAGCCCCGCCACCGATTCCCCCGTCTCCAGATCGATCATGCCGTTGCCGCTCCAGCGGAAGCCGCCGAGGGAGCGGAGCGAGTCGTCGTCGAAACGGACCCACGCCTCGTAGTGCGCCCCCGTCAGGAGGGGAGGAAGATTCTCGATTTCGAGCACCAGCGTCCCGGCGGCGATATTCTTCTCGAGGAGGGTGAGGGCGAAGGGGGCATCGTCGTTGTCCGGTTCCGGTTCGAGAGTGATCCGTGCGGCGAAAAGCCCGTTGTCGAGGTCGAGGGGCGGAATCGAATCGAAGGCAACGGTGAAATCCTGCCCCGGGAAGGGGTAGCCTTCGGCGTCACTCGAGGCGGTGGCTCCGGCGCCGTCCGAATCGGCGCCCGAGGGAGAAGCGAAACGCCCCGTCGAATAGAGGTCGCCGGTGACACGGTCGATCACCCACCCTTAGTATCTCCACGAAGAGGGAAGCGCCGGCACGGCGAGGGTCGGCTCCCCTTCCGAATCGGTCCACCAGATGCCCCGGCGGCAGTCGTGCGGATCGGCGGTGGTCGGCGCGTCGAGCAGGATCGTGCCGGAGGCGCCGGTGAGATCGACGCCGAGCGCGGCGGAGTCGCCGAGAGTGAGCGTCGCCTCCCCCCCCTCGATCGTGCCGGCGAGGAGAACCTGGTTTCCGGGTGCGCCTGCGGTGGTGTCGCTTTCGAGGGAAATCTTCAGCACCGTGCCGTCGGCGAGGGAGGAGAGCTGTTCCGTGGCGGCGAGCGAAGTGCCGTCGAGGCCGACCGGCGCGCCGTCGACCGGCCTGAACCGGAAGAGGAGTTGTGTTCCCGAGCCGTCGGACGCCCAAAGTGCGTAGTGGGACGGTGTGGGGTCGACGAAATTCTCCAATGTCAAAACAATCATGCTCGCCCCATCCGGCGGCGCCTGGACGGGGGCGGTATCGCTGCCGCATCCGGTGAAACCGATCGCCGCGGCGACCGTAACGACTCCGATCAGACCGAGAACTCTCATTCCTGCTCGTCCCCCATGGAGATTTCGAGAAGCGTCCGCGCACCGGACGGTAATCATCGGCGAAGAATCACGCTGTACTGTAACCGGATCGGAGAGGATCGTCAATCAACTTGACGTCGCGGCCGTTGCGGTGGTCACGGCTCGAAGCGTGGATCGAATGCGTCGCGCATGCCGTCGCCGACGAGGTTGAAACAGCTCACCGTGACGAGCACGGCGAGGCCGGGGAAGGTGGCGATCCACCAGGCGTGGGTGAGCGCCTCCTTTCCGTCGTTGATCATCGATCCCCAGCTCGCCATGGGGGGCTGCACACCGAGGCCGAGGAACGAAAGAGACGCCTCGATCAGGATCGTGTTGCCGATGCTCAACGTGGCGGCGACGATCACCGGGCCGAGCACGTTCGGGAGGATGTGGCGGAAGAGGATGCGCGGGGCGCGGAAACCGAGGGCGCGGCCGGCGAGAATGAACTCCCGTTCCCTGAGGGAGAGAACCTCCCCCCGGACGATGCGCGCCGTGCCCATCCATCCCGTCAGTCCGAGCACCACCACGAGGAGAACGAGGGAGGGGTGGAAGAGGGCGACGAGGGCGAGGAGGAGGATCAGCCGCGGGAAGGCGAGGAGCACGTCGACGACGCGCATGATCACCCCTTCCCCGACGCCCCGGAAATAGCCGGCCGTCGCCCCGGCGAGCGTTCCGAGGGTCACCGACATGGCGGCGGCAAAAAACCCGATCGCCAGGGAGACCCTGCCGCCGTAGAGGATGCGGCTGAAGATGTCACGCCCGAACTTGTCGGTGCCGAGCGGGTGGTCGACCGATGGGGGGAGATAGATCCCGCCGTCGAGGTGTTGCCGGTCGGGATCGTGGGGGGTGAGAAGGGGCGCGAACAGCGAGGCGAGGACGAGGAGGAGGATGGCGATCCCCCCCGCCGCGGCGAGGCGGCTGTGGGCGAAGTTCACGGTCGCGCGGCTCACGGTTCCCTCCCTTCGCCCCGGCGGATCCTCGGGTCGATCCACGAGTACGCCACGTCGGCGATCAGATTGCCCGCCACGACGAGCGCCGCCGAGAGGAACGTCACCGCCATGATCAGCGGGTAGTCGCGCTGGAAGATGGCGTTCACGGCGACCCTCCCCATGCCGGGCCAGGCGAAGATCGTTTCCACGAGCACCGCTCCGCCGAAGAGGAAGGGGAGATAGAGTCCGAACAGGGTGATCACCGGGAGGAGCGCGTTTCGGAAAGCGTGGCGCACGATGACCTCCCTCTCGGAAAGGCCCTTCGCGCGTGCGGTCCGGATATAGTCCATACGGATCACCTCGAGCATGCTCGTCCGGGTGTAGCGACTCACCGCCGCCATGGCGCCGAGCCCGAGGGTAAGCGCCGGAAGGGCGAGGTGGCGCGCCCTGTCCACTCCCTTTTCCCAGAACGAGAATTGATCGTAACGGAACGGGAGGGACGTCATGTGGGAGGCGGGAAACCAGTGAAGATGGTAGGAGAAGATCAGGAGCATCATCAGGCCGAACCAGAAGCCCGGCATGGAATAGAAGAAGAAAGAGAGAAGGGTGACGGCGTGATCGATGAACGAGTGCTGGCGCACCGCCGAGACGATCCCCGCGGCGATACCGATGGTGAAGATGAGAACCATCGCCGCCGCCGAGAGGATGAGCGTGTTCGGGAGGGTTTCCCGGATCACATCCTTCACCGGTCGATGGTGGCCGAAGGAATAACCGAACTCGCCCCGGAACGAGCCGGCGAGCCAGCGGAAGTACTGCTCCGGCAAAGGCCGGTCGAACCCGAAGTTGTGCTGCATCAGCCGGAGTACTTCCGGGTCGGTGTCCTCGCTCCAGTAGAGCGACGTCGGATCGCCGGGGGCGAGATGGACGACGAAGAAGATGAGTGTGGAGATGCCCAGGAGGAGGGGGATCGTGCCGGCCACCCTTCGAATCAGGTAGGTCGTCAAGAGCCGTCGTCTCCGTACCTGCGTTCGTCCGGCGGGACGTACCACTTCTCCAGGTTGTACGTCCACGCGTAGGTGATCAGCTTCACATTCCGGAAGCGCCGGTCGATCGCGTAGAGATCATCGATGTTGAAGAGGAACGTGTAGGGAACGTCGGCGGCGATGATCTTCTGCACTTCGCTCCACTCCTTCTTCGCCCTCGTCCTATCCTTCTCGAGAACCGCCTTGTCGATCAGTCGGTCGACCGCGGGATTGGAGTAGCTCACCATGTTGTAGCGGTCCTCGATCGAGCGGCTGTGCCAGATGCTCGTGAGATCGACCTTGATCCCCTGGCGCCAGCCGTGACACATCGCCTCGAAATCCTTCGCCGTGGTCTGTTCGAGAAAGAGGGTCCACTCCACCGTTTCGGGATGGAGCTTGACCCCGACGCGGGAGAGCATCTCCTGGACGATGACGACGATATCCTTTCGCAGGTCGTTGTTCTCGTTCGTCTTCATCCGGAATTCGAACCTCTTTCCGTCCTTGTCGAGCCAGCCGTCGCCGTCCGAGTCGGTCCACCCCGCCTCGGCGAAAAGCCGCTTCGCCCCTTCGGGATCGTACGGGATATGCGGCACGTCGGGCTCGTACGCCCAGAGGAACGGGAGGATCGGCCCGTCGATCACCCGGCCGGTGCCGAAAAGGAGGCTCTTCACCAGGCTTTCCCTGTCGATCGCCATGGTGAGAGCGCGCCGGACGCGAACGTCCGAGAAGAGAGGATTCGCCAGCTGCCAGCCGAGGTAGTAGTAAACCCGGCTCGGCACACGCTTCACTTCGATCCGGTCGTCGTCTTCGAATTCCCGATACGCGTGGGGAGGAAGTTTCGGGTAGAAATCGATCTCCCCCGTTTTCAACTGGGAGATCAGGTTCGTCCGGCTCGGCACGATCTGGAACACCACCCTGTCGAGATGGGGCCGGCCTTCGAAATAGTCGTCGTTCGCCGCGAGGACGATCGATTGTTGAGGTATCCAGCTCTCGAAGCGGAACGGGCCGTTTCCCACGGGCGAACGGTGGAATGGGTCGTTGCGGATTTTTTCCACCGGGACGTCGCCGAGGATATGTTTCGGCAACGGACGGCCGACATTCGCGTCGGTGAGCTGGTAGGGGTAGACCGAATCGAAATCGAACCGCACGGTGAACGAATCGACGGCGGTGACCTTGGTGATCCTATCGAGCCAGCGGATCGAACCGAAGGCGATCTGTTCGTTCTTGTAGAGCGGTATGGAGAACTCCACGTCGTATGCCGTGAAAGGAACGCCGTCGTGCCATTTCACGTCACGGCGAAGGTCGAAGGTGAGCGATTTGTGATCGGGCGAGAACTCCCAGGAACGGGCGAGCCACGGGGAGTAGGTCGCCATGTCCGGGTTCGTACGAACGAGGGATGCGAAGATCTCGCCGTAGACATCCGATCCGCTGGAGGTGGTGGTGACGAGCGGCGAGAGGGCGTCGACGTCGGCATCGAAGCCGACCACGAGGGTGCCCCCGTCGAGGGAATCGCCCCGGGCGGGGGCGCTCTTTCCCTCACGCTCCCCCCGGTCCGTGCAGCCGGCGGCCGCCAAGAGAAGAAGAAGCGTGGCGGCGTAGAGTGACAACGCGGTTCTCATGAGAGGCTCACCTTCCCGTGGCGGATCCGTGGAACGGGACGCCGACCGACCGCCGAACGATCCCGACCAGCATAAACACGAACGGCGTTCACCGCAAGGGACGACACGATTGGCGTGGCATTCGGATGGAGGGTCTATTATAAAAGAAAAGCAATGAACCGAGATGGGACGAAAAGCGATCTGCTCAGCGTCGACGTCGAGGAGTATTTTCATGCCACCCTGTTCGAATCGATCATCCCGCGGAGCGAATGGGAGGAGCGACAGGGACGAAGCGCCCCCAGAGTCGAGACGCTGCTCGAGCGATTCGACCAGTGGGATGTACGCGCCACCTTCTTCATCCTCGGGTGGTATGCCGAGCGGAACCGGACGCAGGTCCGCCGGATCCACGAAGCGGGCCACGAGGTGGCGTGCCACGGCTACGACCACACCACGATCGGGGCGATGAGCCAAGACCGGTTCCGCGAAGATGTGCGCCGGGCGAAGGGTTTGCTCGAGGAGATCGCCGGCTGCGCCGTCACCGGATACAGGGCGTCCACCTTCTCGGTGGTCGATTCGACGCTCTGGGCCCTCGACGTTCTCGCCGGCGAGGGTTTCGCCTACGATTCGAGCATCTTTCCGATCCATCACGACCGCTACGGCATCCCCCGATTTCCCCGCCACCCGGTCCGTGTCGCCACCGGTGCGGGCGAGTTGGTCGAGTTTCCCCTCACCACGTTTCGTGCAGGACCGTTCAACCTCCCCGTGTCGGGCGGCGGCTATCTCAGGCTTCTCCCCTTCCCTTTCGTGCGCCGTTCGCTCCGGGCGATCCGTGCCCGGGGAGAGACGGTGATCCTCTACGTTCATCCGTGGGAGATCGACGTCGATCTCCCGAGGCTGTCGATGGCGCCGTGGAAGAGAGTGCGCCACTACGCCGGGATCGGCGCGGTGGAATCGCGTCTCGGCCGCCTCGTCTCCGATGGTCGATTCGGTCCGTTTCGGGACCGTCTCGAGGGAGGATCGTTTCCCCTCTGGTCGCCGGAGATCGGTCGGGCGTGACGGGGCGATGGCGATGTTGACACCCGTTTTCCCGGACCCTATACTGCCTCGGGCGGCTCGGGCGATGGTCCGCCGGAAGGAGACATGGGGCATGTGGAACGGCTTGGCCGGATCGATCTGGCGGGGGACGGTGGCGCTCCTCCTTGTCGGGGTTTTCGCCCTTCCCGCCCTCGGCGGCGAGCTCACCGTCTGGACGGTGACGTCCGGCGCGTTCGTCGAGCTGGACGGTCCGACCCGGCTCCACGGAGTCAGCCCGATTCCCCTCGACAGCCGGATGAACGGCGAGTACGACGTCCGAATCACTCTCGACGGATACGAGGAAGCGCGGGGACGATTCTCCCTCAGGTCGCGGGACGGCCGGGTCGCGGTCGCGTCGTGGACCGGAAGCCTCGCGAGAGAACGCTTTTTCCGCTCCCTCGTTCTCCCCGGCTACGGCCAGATCGGCGGCGGACGGGCGACGGCGGGCATCACGTGGGCCACCGGGTGTCTCGGCGCCGCGACTACCTCCCTGGTGCTCGACCTGCGCTACGCGGACGCGCACGACGCTTATCGCCTCGCCGTGGGCGACCTCCAAACGGTCGCCTCCGCCCCCGTGGTCGATGAGGAGGCTCTCGTCTCCCTCACGGGCGACGCATTCGATCTCGAGGTGGAATCGAACAGCCGGCTCAGGACGCGAAACGCCATGCTCGCCGTTACGGGGGCGCTCTGGGCGGGGAATCTCGTCGACGCGATCTTCTTCCACGGAGGACTCGATGTCCGGGAAGGTTCGGACGGCGTGGTGCAGATCGGCATGAACCGGAAGACCCGACTGAGGAGAACGGTCCGCTCAGCACTTCTCCCGGGCCTCGGCCAGTCGTACGGCGGCAGCCCGATGCGGGGACTGCTCTACTCCGCCGCTGCGCTCGCCACGGGGATGTTCGCCCTCGAATCGCACCTCGACTACCGGCGCGAGGAAGATCGCGCCGAGGCCGCCGCGGAGGAGGGGAGCGAACTCGCCCGGGTCGGGTTGCTCACGGCGGAGTATTCCGAAACGCTCGACAGGGAGCAGCGCGTAGCCCTCGCGGCGAGAGACGATGAACTCGACAGGAGGAACGCATGGATCGCCGCCACGGCGGTGGTGTGGGGCGCCTCGATGCTCGACGCCCTTTTCCTCGGGCCACCGGAAGGGGCGGTGACGGAAAGACCGGTGAGCGTCTCTCTCCTCGACACCTCCCGGGGATTCTCTCCGGGCGTTTCCTTTCGACTCCGCTTCTGAGAAGGAGGAGGTTTTTCGGAATGATCGTGAGCAGGAAGGTAACCGGGACGATTCCCGCCGCCGCGGCGCTCTTCGTCCTTCTCGCGATTCTCGCCGGATGCGGCCGGGATGACGGTCCGACGTCGATCCCGAATCCTCTCGTCGCCCCGCCGGCTCCGAGCGATCTCACCGCCGTGGTCGGGGAGGACCGGGTTTCTCTCGCGTGGGAGATCGCGAGCATGGAAGGGATCGCGTCGTTCGTCGTCTACAGGGCGGATGAAGCGAACCCGGACGAGCGGCTCATCGACAGCACCGCCGTCGCGTCGTACGAGGACACGAATCTCGTCCCCGGGAGAGCGTATACATACACCGTGGCGGCGGTCGGCGCCAACGGGACGGAATCGGCCAGGAGCGGCGCGTTCGTCGTGACGCCGGGAACGTACGGCATGGTGATCGACGACAGGGCCGAGTACACGTCGGGCAGAACCGTGACACTTGTGTTCACCGCCCCCGGCGACGTGACGTCGATCCGCATCGGGAACGATTCCCTCCTCACCGGGGCTTTCTTCGAAGTGTTTCAGCCGTCCAGGGCGTGGACGCTGACCGACGGGGACGGTTCGAAGACGGTCTATGCCCGATTCCGGACGTCGGGGGGCGTGGTGAGCGGCCTGTACGAGGCGTCGATCATTCTCGATACCGGGGCGCGAATCGTTTCACTCAACGAAGATTCGGACGGAAAGATCCTCACGCCGGGCGACACGCTGCGCATCACGATGGACACGGGCGAAGGGGGAGGCTCCGCGGCGGTGACGGTGGGCGACGGCGTGATCGACGTTCCCCTTTCCTACGATGAGAGTTCGTCCCTCTATCGGGCCGAGGTACTGATCAGCCCCGCCCACGTGATGACCGGTGCCGTGCTCACCGGTACGTTCACCGATCGCGCCGGCAACGTGGCGACTCCTTTCCTCTCCCCGGGGACCGTGACGGTGGCCGACCCGGAAGGGGCTCCCACTCCCGTGGTTCTCGATGTCCCGGTGATTACCGATACCGGCTGGATCGCGTTGTCGTGGAGCCGAAACGAGGATGCCGACTTCGCCGAGTACCGTGTCTACAGGGGGCCGGTGCCGAGCGTGGAAGCGACCGACGGCGACGACCAGGTGATCGCCGTGCTCACCGACCGCGACGCCACCGCCCATGTCGATTCCCTCTCTCTCGCCGACACGACGCGCTACTTCTACCGCGTGTTCGTGAAAGACACCGAGGATCATCTTTCCGGGTCGAACGAGGTGGCGGTGTTTACCCGCAACAGCCCCCCCCCGCCCGTCGAGTCGTTCTCGGCGGCACCCGTCGATTCACCCTCCACCGCCGTCCGTCTCACGTGGTCTTCCGTGGAGCCGTCCGCGGTGGGCGACTTCGCCTCGTACGTGATCTACCGCTCGGTCACCGAGGCGGTGAGCGACCAGTCGCAGAGAATCGCCCTGATCAACGGGGAGATCGGCTCGCGCACCTATATCGATACCGGAACCGAGCAGGCGACGACTTACTATTACCGGCTTTACGTCGTCGATCGGGGCGGGCTCTCCGCCGGGTCGGCGGTCGCCTCGGCGAGCGCCACCGATCTTCCACCGTCGTTCCCGGCCCTTTCCGCGCCGAATGTCGACGTGGTGAACCAGAATGTTTCGCTCTCGTGGCTGGCGAGCGGCGACGCCGATTTCGCGTCGTACGTGATCTATTTCTACGGTGGTGAGAACCAGAACACCCCCTCGCCCTCGTCGTTCGCCGCCATCGATACGGTGAGGGACGCGGCGTCGTCGACATACGCGCACTATCCGAACGTGGTGCTCACCCCCTTCTACGCCGAGTACTTCGTCGACGCCGTCGATCGCGCGGGTCACCGGACGCGGAGCAACGTGGTGCAGGCGGTGTTCGGCGAGGCGGGACTCCCGTCGATCGACGGCATCGTGGTCACCGCGAGGGATACCGAGGCGATCATCACGTTCCAGACCGACGTGCCCGCCACCGCCGTTGTGAGCTACAGCCGGGAATCGCTCCAGCTCGATCTGAGCGAGGCGGAGGGCGCCGGGCTGCAGATCTCCCATGCCGTGACGCTCACAGGACTCGTCCAGGCGAGCGAGTATTTCTACCAGGTGGAGGTCACCGACGAGCGGGGGGTGAAAAACTACTCCGGGATCGGTTCGTTCACCACCGATATCACCGACACCGTCGCGGCGAGATCGATCGGGTCGCCCGGTGCAGGCGGGCACTAATAACCGCCTGCAAACAAACGATCTGCGGCTTTTTCCCTGTTGACTATGCAATAATCCGTGCGATATACTTATGGTTCCGATTGGAGTCGGCCTGTCCGGGAGGCGCACAGAGTCTCCCGGGAGTACGCCGCCCGCCGTCCGGCGGCGCGAAAAGCGGGCCGAGAGACGCAACTTTCGGGCGGTTTCTGTCGAAAAGCTTAGGGAGCGGGGGATGACCCGGCGATGAGACGACGATTCAACGCATTCTCCTTCCGGCCTGCGGAAGGGAAGAGAGGCAGGAAAGGATTGAAGCGGAGCGACCTCCAGATAATCGACCTGACGCGCCTTTCGGAGCGGAAGAGCGCCCTGCCCGACGAGGGACCGCTCCCCCCTTCGATCGCCCGGGATCTTTTCGACCGCCTCTTCGCTCTCGCGGCGATCCTCCTTCTCCTCCCCCTCTACGGGTTGACGGCGTTGATCGTAAGGCTCTCGTCGCGGGGTCCCGTGATCTACCGCCAAGTGAGGATTGGGATGAACCGGAGAGAAGAGCCGGCGAAGGAGCGGAGCACCGGCAATTTCTATGATGTCTACGACCGGCGCACCCTCGACCTTCCGGGCAGACCATTCATTATCTATAAGTTCCGCACCATGGTCGACGGCGCGGAAAACCGGCACGGTCCGATCTGGGCGCAGAAGAACGATCCGCGGATCACGCGTCTCGGAAAAATCCTCCGCCGGTTGAGAATCGACGAGACGCCGCAGTTCTTCAACGTTCTCAAGGGAGACATGAGCCTCATCGGCCCGCGGCCGGAGAGACCGACGTTCGTGCGCGACCTGATCGACGAACTCCCCGAGTACGCCCTGCGCCTCCGGGTGAAACCGGGGATCACCGGCCTCGCCCAGGTGACCCACCGCTACGACACATGCATCGACGATGTGGCGGCGAAACTGCGCTACGACTTGGAGTACCTGCGAAGCCGCGGCTTCCGAACCGACCTATCGATCCTCTTCCGCACCGTGTGGGTGATCTTCTCCGGCAAAGGCGCCCTCTAGGCTTCCCCCCCTTTTGGCTTGACACGATCCGGGAAGCGCCCTATTTTGACCGATCGCGGGAATCGGTTCGGGCGTAACGGATTACGGAGATTCCACCTCCGGTGGACCGTGCGGACCGCTCCCGTTGAGCCGCGCAGTTCGCACGGCGCTTCCTTGACGGACCGAAGGGGCGCTGGTATAAGTGAAGCGATCTCATGGAGATCTCCGCCCGGTCGGCGGGACGGAGAGGGCCGCGCGAGAGTGGCGGAACGGCAGACGCGTCGGATTTAGGATCCGGTGAGGAAACTCGTGGGGGTTCAAATCCCCCCTCTCGCACCAGCAGAATGATCGGAAGGGCAAAGTGAGCAACGTCGATTTCAAGACCGTGTCGGAAAGCGAACCGGAAGAGGGGCGAAAGGTGCTCGCCGTCGAGGTGGGCGTCGAATCGTTCCGAGGGGCGATGGAGAAGGAGTACGCGAGGCTCGGCCGGCGGGTAAGGATTCCCGGTTTCAGGAAGGGGAAAGCACCCCGCTCCGTGCTCGAGGCGAAGTACGGCGATGCCGTGCGCGCCGAGGCGCTCGAAAAAATCGTCTCGGACGCCGCGTGGCAATCGCTCCGGGAAAAGGAGATCGTCCCCTTTTTCGACCCGGAGATCGACGACCTGACGGCGAAGGAGGGCGAGCCGATCCGGTTCACCGTTTCCGTCGATTCGTGGCCGAAGGTGGTCTTGAACAAGTGCGAAGGATTCGAATTCACCCGGAAGGTCCCCCCCGTTTCCGACGAGGATATCGACCGTGAACTCGACGGGTTGCGGCATCAGAACGTCGATTACATCTCCGTGGAGCGCGCCGCCATTCGGGGCGACCGATTGCGAATCACCTACCAGCGGTTTCTCGAGGACGGCTCCTCCTTCGGGAAGAGGATCCGCGACGCCGAACTGATTCTCGAAGCTCCCCCGGGCAGCGATGTGGTCCCCGCGACGCTGACCGAGAAGCTCGAGGGAATCGAGAAGGGGGAGAAGCGTTCGGTGTGGATCGATTTCCCCCCGGACCATGCCGCCCGTTCTCTCGCCGGGAAGAAGGTGGAGTTCCGCATCGAGGCGCTCGAGGTGATGGAGAAGATGCTCCTCCCTCTCGACGACGCGTTCGCGAGCCGGGTGATGGGAAGGAAGACGACCCTGGAGGAACTGAGGGAGAAGATCCGCGAAGGTCTCGCAGGACGCCTCGAGGAGGAGGCGGACCGCGCCCTCAGGAGGGAGATTTTCGAGACCCTCCTGCGGGAGAACAGCGTGGTCGTTTCGGACCGTATACGGGAACGGGTGGCACGGGAGTCGATGCCGCGCTTCGTCCCGGACGAGGAGATTCCAGCGGAGGAACGGGAGGAGGCGCGCCGCCGAAAGGAGCAGATCCGCCGGGAACGGAGAGAAGGATCGTTCCTGGCGATTCAGAAACTCGCCTTGGTGACCGAAATTAGTAAAAGAGAGAACCTCGAGCCCTCCGAGAAGGAGGTGGCGGCGGCGACCCGTGCCGTCCTCGCGCGCCGGGGACGCTCCGTCGCCGGCGACGAGCGACGGGCCGCGGAGGAGCAGGTCCGCAAGGATGTGCGTCGCGCCCTCCGGGAGGAGAAGGTGCTCGACTGGATCAGGGAACACTCAACCGTGAATGAGGGGTGACCAAATGGGTTTGGTGCCGATGGTGGTCGAACAGAGCGGCCGCGGGGAGCGGGCTTACGACATCTACTCCCGGCTGCTCAAGGATCGCATTATATTCATAGGGAGCGCCATTGACGACACCGTGGCGAACCTGGCGATCGCGCAGCTTCTCTTTTGCGAGGCGGACGACCCGGAGAGGGATATTTATCTCTATATCAATTCGCCGGGCGGCCTCGTCACGGCGGGGCTCGCGATCTACGACACCATGCAGTACATCAAGCCCGACGTGATGACGATCTGCATGGGACAGGCCGCTAGTATGGGCGCGGTTCTGCTCGCCGCAGGCGCGGCGGGAAAGAGATCGATCCTCCCCCACGCCAGGGTGATGATCCATCAGCCTCTCGGCGGAAGCGAGGGGCAGGCGTCCGACGTGGAGATCTACGCGAAGGAGCTGCTGAAGATTCGGGAGACGTTGAACGGAATCCTGGCGAAGCATACGGGACAGACGGTCGCCCGGCTTGCTAAGGACACGGACAGGAACAATTTCATGTCCGCCGAGGAAGCGAAGAAATACGGCCTCGTGGACGAAGTGATCGCCCACAGGGAATGATCGGGGACGGCGGGCGAAAAGCCCGGGAGGATGAAGCGTGAAGAAACGGATCGGGTCCCCCCACCCAATCAGGTGCTCTTTCTGCGGGCGCGGCCAGGAGGAGGTCACGAAGCTGATCTCCGGTCCGTCGGTGTACATCTGCAATGAATGTATCAAGCTGTGCAACGACATTCTGCGCGAGGAGATGGGCCGGGATCTGGTGTACACCGAAACGGAAGTACCCAAGCCCGCGGAGATCCACCGCTTCCTCGACGAGTACGTGATCAGCCAGGAGGGCGCCAAGAAGGTGCTCGCCGTGGCGGTCTACAATCATTACAAGCGGATCCATTTCGAATCGAGCAGCGACGACGTCGAGCTGGAAAAGGCGAACATTCTCCTCGTCGGGCCGACCGGCACGGGGAAGACGCTTCTCGCCCAGACCCTCGCGAAACTCCTGCGAGTCCCGTTCGCCATCGTCGACGCAACCACCCTCACCGAGGCGGGCTACGTCGGCGAGGACGTGGAGAATATACTGGTGAAGCTTCTGCAGAACGCCGACTTCGACGTTCCGAGCGCTGAGCGCGGTATCGTCTACATCGACGAGATCGACAAGGTGGCACGCAAGTCGGACAACCCGTCGATCACCCGCGACGTGTCGGGAGAAGGGGTGCAGCAGGCGCTCCTCAAGATCCTCGAGGGGACCACGGCGAACGTCCCGCCCCAGGGGGGAAGGAAGCATCCGCAGCAGAAGTATATCGAGGTGAACACGAGGAACATCCTCTTCATCTGCGGCGGCGCCTTCGAGGGGCTCGACCAGATCATATCGAAGCGGATGGGCGAGAAGGTTCTCGGCTTCGGCGCGAAGGTCCGCACGAAGAAGGAACGCCAGGGCCGGGAGTTGCTGAAGCACGTGGAACCGGAGGATCTGCTCAAGTACGGTCTCATTCCGGAACTGATTGGGCGCCTCCCATCGCTCTGCACGCTCGGCGATCTCGACGAGGACGCTCTCGTGGAAATCCTCACCGTTCCGAAGAATGCGATCTGCAGGCAGTACCAGGTTCTTTTCGAGATGGAGAATATTTCGCTCGAGTTCACCGATGAGGCGCTCCGGGCGGTGGCGCGCAAGGCGCTCAAGAGGAAGACGGGTGCCCGCGGACTGAGGTCGATCCTGGAGGAGGCGCTTCTCGAGGTGATGTACCAGCTCCCGTCGATGACCGACGTGAACGAGTGCGTCGTTACCGACGGCGTGATCGACCGGGGCGAGGAGCCGATGCTCTCGTTCGGTGCGAAGCGGAAGAAGAAGAGCAGCGGAAGCACCGCATCGTGAGTGTATGATGTTCGAAATCCGGCGTGACGACGAGACGATCGAAATCCCGGGAGAGCTTCCCCTCCTCCCCTTGAGGGACGTGGTCGTCTTTCCTTACATGATCATCCCCCTCCTCGTGGGGCGTCCCCGTTCGGTGGAGGCGCTCACCGCCGCGGTCGATCAGAACCGTCTTCTCGTCGTGGCGGCGCAGAAGAGGCCGGAGATCGCCGAGCCGGCGCGCAAGGATTTGCACGACGTCGGAACGGTGACCCGCGTGCTTCAGCTCCTGCGCCTTCCCGACAACACGATCAAGGTTCTCGTAGAGGGGCTCGGGCGCGTTCGGCTGCGCGATTTCCACTCCACCCGTCCCTACGTCACCGTGGGGATCGCGAAGCACGGCCGGTCGACACGGAGCACGTCGGAGCAGAAGGCGCTCGTCAGGACGGTGCAGTCGCAGTTCGAGGAGTATGTCAAGCTCCACCGGAAGATTCCCGACGAGATCCTCATCGCCATGTCGAACATCACCGACAGGGATCACCTGGTGGAGCATATCGGCGCTCACCTGGCGGCGCCTCTCGATGTGAAGCAGGAGATCTTGAGCACCGCCGAGACGAAGGGGCGTTTCGAGCTCCTTTCGAAGGTTCTTTCGAGCGAACTGGAGATTCTCAGGATCGAAAGGCGGATCGAGGGGGAAGTCCGCTCCCAGGTTCAGAAGAACCAGAAGGAGTTCTACCTGAACGAGCAGCTCAAGGCGATCCGCAAGGAACTCGGTTCGGCGGGGGAGATCTCGTCCGAGGTGGAAGAGCTCGCCGAGTCGGTTTCGGAGTCGAACATGCCCGAGGCGGTGTCGGAGCGGGCGCTCAAGGAGATCGAGAAGCTGAGCCGGATGTCCCCCCTCTCCCCGGAGGCGGCGGTGGCACGGAACTATGTCGACTGGCTGATCGCCATGCCGTGGGGCGTCGAAACGGACGACACCGTCCGGATCCGCGACGTCGAGAGGATTCTCGACGAAGATCACTACGGGCTGGAGAAAGTGAAAGAGCGGATCGTCGAGTACGTGGCGGTGATCAAACTGGCGAAGCGGATCCGCGGCCCGATCCTCTGTTTCGTCGGGCCTCCCGGCGTCGGGAAGACCTCTCTCGGACGCTCGATCGCCCGCGCGCTGGGGCGCGAGTTCGTCCGCGTCTCCCTCGGGGGGGTTCGGGACGAAGCGGAGATCCGGGGTCACAGGAGGACGTACATCGGCGCGCTCCCCGGCAGGATCATCCAGTCGATGAAGAAAGCGAAAACCATGAACCCGGTCTTCCTCCTCGACGAGGTGGACAAGATGAGCAAGGATTTCCACGGCGATCCCGCGTCCGCCCTGCTCGAGGTGCTCGACCCGGAACAGAACAGCACGTTCAGCGACCACTACCTCGAAGTGGAATTCGATCTTTCACGGGTGATGTTTCTCACCACGGCGAACACGATTCACGGCATCCCCCCCGCCCTTCTCGACAGGATGGAACTGATCCGCCTTCCCGGGTACCTCGAACCGGAGAAAACGGAAATCGCGAAGGGCTTTCTCATTCCGAACCAGCTGAAAGAACACGGGCTGAAAAGAAGCCAGCTTTCGATCAGCGACGAGGGAATCCGCACGGTGATCCGCGGTTACACCCGCGAGGCGGGCGTGCGAAATCTCGAAAGGGAGATCGCGCGGATATGCCGCAAGACGGCGCGCGAAATCGTTTCGGGAAAGAAGAAGAAAGTGCGTGTCACCGGGAAGAACGTGAGCGGCCTTCTCGGCGTGCGCCGTTTCAGCGCGCGGCGGCTGGAGAAGAAAGACTGGATCGGCGTGGCGAACGGTCTCGCCTGGACCTCCACGGGTGGGGAGATCCTTCATATCGAGGTGACCACCGTGCCGGGCAAGGGGAATCTCCTTCTCACCGGACAACTCGGGGAGGTGATGCGCGAATCGGGGCAGGCGGCGCTCACCTACGCGAGATCACGCGCGTCCGCCCTCGGCCTGGACGAGGATTTCTACGAATCGATCGATATCCATGTTCATATCCCCGAGGGGGCGATTCCGAAAGACGGCCCCTCGGCGGGTGTGTCGATCGCCTCGGCGCTCGTTTCGGCCCTCACCGGGATCCCGTTGCGCAAGGACGTGGCGATGACCGGGGAACTGACCCTCCGGGGACACGTGCTCCCCGTCGGGGGGCTGAACGAGAAGCTCGTGGCGGCGCAGAGCGCGGGATTCCGGACGGTGATCCTGCCAGCGGAGAACGAAAAGGATCTCGTGGAGATCCCCGACGCGGTGAAGAAAGGCCTCCATCTCGCCCCGGTGGAAGGGATGGACCAGGTACTTCTTCATGCCATCGCGGAAAGGGGGAAGAAGATGCTCCCCCTGCTCGCGCGGGGCGCGCGGCGATCGCCGGCCGCGGGCCGCTACGCCCACTGAAACGAGAGACTGTTGAAATCGCTCGCCCTCGAATTCGACCGTTCCGCGGGTTCTCTCGGTCGCCTGCCGGGCGGGAATCGCCCGGAGATCGCCCTTCTGGGACGGTCGAACGTGGGAAAATCTTCCCTTCTGAATTGTCTTGCCGGAAGGAAGCGTCTCGCCCGCACGAGCAACACGCCGGGAAGAACGCAGGCTCTCAATTTCTACACTTCCAGCAGTTTCGCCGTCGTCGATCTTCCGGGATACGGCTACGCGAAGGTGCCCGAGTCGGTGCGTAGAAGCTGGAAGAGCCTGGTGGAAGGGTATCTCGTGAAGAGGGAGGCGCTGAGCGCCGCCGTGCTGATTCTCGATGCTCGTCGCGTCCCTTCGCCGCTCGATGCACTGATGCTGCGGTGGTTGAGAGGGAGGGGAATCGAATATGTCGTGGTGGTCACCAAGACGGACAAGATGAAGCGTGGGGAACTCTCCCGCTCGCTCATGACGATCGGGAAGGAACTCGAACTCGATGGAGACCGCATAGTGACCTTCTCGGCGAAAACGGGACTCGGCAAGGATCGGATGATCGGCTGGTTCCTCGAACAGGGGAAAAAATGAAAAATCGCTTGTACACTCCCGGGCCAACGGCGGTGCCCCCCGAAGTGCTTCGGGCTCTCGGAGGGGAGGCGCTCCATCACAGGACGGACGAGTTCCGGGCGCTTTCGGAAGAGGTTCTTGACGGCCTTCGTTACGTCTTTCGCACGCAAAGGGAGGTGCTCGTCCTCACGTCATCCGGTACCGGCGCCCTCGAGGCGGCGGTGGCCGGCCTCTTCCGCCGCGGAGAGAAGGTGGCGGTGGTGGCTGCGGGGAAGTTCGGTGTTCGTTGGGGGGAGATCGCTCGGGCGTATGCCCTCGATACGGCGGTGTTCGATGTCGAGTGGGGGAACGCCGCCGACCCGGATGCTTTCGGGGCATGGCTTGAGAAACAGGGTGAGGTGAAGGGCGTACTCCTTACCCATTGCGAAACATCGACGGGCACGCTTCATGATGTGCGCCGCCTGGCCGAGGAGGCGCGGAAGATAGGCGCCCTGACGATCGTCGACGGCATCACTTCGGTGGGGGTCCATGAGCTTCTCCCCGACCGCTGGGGTATCGACGTGGTCGTCGGCGGGTCGCAGAAGGCGTTCATGTCCCCCCCGGGACTGGCATTTCTCACTTTGTCCGGAAGCGCGTGGTCGGCGGCGGAGCGTTCCGACCTTCCGAAGTACTATTTCTCCCTCCTGAAGGCGCGCGAATCGGCGAAGAAGGGCTCGACCCCCTTCACCCCCGCCGTACCGCTCTACGCCGGGCTCCGGGCGGCTCTGGCGCGGATCCGCAGCGAGGGTCTCGAGGCGGTCATCGCCCGCCACGGGAAACTCGCCCGCATGGTGCGGGCGGGGGTGGAAGCGATCGGCCTCGAGCTGTTCAGCCGTGTCCCCGCCGACGGCCTCACCGCCGTCCGGGCGCCGGAGGGGATCGACGTGGGACGGCTCAGGACACTCTTGGCGGAGCGACACGGGATCCGGATCGCCGGCGGCCAGGAACGCCTGAAGGGGAAGATCTTCCGCATCGGCCACATGGGCTACTACGACGAAGCGGATATCTATGCCGTTCTCGGCGCCCTCGAGTCGATGCTTCACAGCCTCGGTCACCGCTTCACGGCCGGCGCGGCCGTCGCCGCCGCCCGAAAGAACGAGGAGGAGTGATGCCCGCCACGGTGGTGCTCGGCATGCAGTGGGGCGACGAGGGGAAGGGGAAGGTGATCGACCTTCTCGCCGGCGATGCGTCGTGGGCCGTCCGGTTCCAGGGGGGGGCGAACGCCGGGCATACGGTGAAGAGACGGGGCGAGAAATTCGCCCTCCACCTCCTCCCTTCCGGCGCCGTTCGCAAAAACGTCCGATGCGGTCTCGGTTGGGGGATGGTGATCGATCCCGATCAGCTGATCGGTGAAATCGAACAACTCGAGGAGATGGGGATCGAAATCCGTTCGCGGTTGCTGATCAGTCCTCGTGCCGCCTTCGTTCTCCCATGCCATGCGGCGCGCGATGCCGCCGAAGAGAGCCGGCGCTCGGGAGAGACGATCGGGACGACCGGCCGGGGGATCGGCCCGGCGTACGAAGATCGTACCGGCCGGCGGGCGCTCCTCCTCGCGTCGCTTCTCGACGAGGACGGGAAGAAGAGGTTCGACGCGGCGCAGGCCGGAGCAGGCGACGATGCGGTGGTGAGCGACGCGGCATGGAACCGGTGGCGCGAAACGATCGGACCTCTTCTCGGCGACTGCGCGGCCGCCGTCCACGGCGCCCTCGCGAAGGGAGAACGAGTGCTTCTCGAAGGGGCACAAGGGACGCATCTCGATCTTTTCGCCGGCACCTACCCTTTCGTCACTTCCTCGAGCACCCTCGCCGGTTCGGCGTGTGTCGGGGCCGGCGTCGGACCGACGGCGATCGATACCGTTGCCGGCGTCGCGAAGGCCTACACGACGCGGGTCGGGAACGGACCGTTTCCCACGGAGGCGGCCGGGAAAGACGCCGACCGACTCCGGACGAAGGGGTTCGAGGTGGGCACCACCACGGGGCGTCCCCGGCGTTGCGGGTGGCTCGATCTCCCCCTCCTCCGCTCGTCGGTGATGTGGAACGGCGTGACGGAGATCGCCCTCACGAAGCTCGATGTTCTTTCGGGAATGAAGGAGATCCCCGTGGCGGTGGCGTACGAGGAGAGCGGCGGGACGATCGACACGGTGCCCCCCTCGCCCGGCGCGCTCGGCCGCGTGCGACCCATCTATGAGATGTGGCCCGGCTGGGAAGAGTTCCCATCCGATGTGTCGAGGTTCGAGGATCTTCCGTCGTCGGCACGCCGCTACGTGAGAAAAACGGCCGGTTCGCTCGGTGTTCCGGTGACCCTCGTTTCCATCGGCGCCGACCGGAAGGCGTCGATCCGGTGCCGCATCGATCCGTGACGGCGCCGCGGCGAAGGAGGCGGTTGCTTTCTTCCCGCTCCCCCCTTACAATATCACTCGGTTTTCAACGGGCCGTTAGCTCAGTCGGTAGAGCACCTGCCTTTTAAGCAGGCTGTCGCAGGTTCGATCCCTGCACGGCTCACTTCCCCGGAAGGATGATAGGCGGCCCGTCCGGCGGCGGCCGGGATTCAGCGAAGTTGGCTCATGAACCGGTCCGCCTCGTTGCGAAGGTCCTGCACTTCCCCGACGAGCGCGAGGAACTCCCCCTCTTCGAGATCGAAGGCGCTCATCGTCGCGGTGATGATCGACTCCTTCGTTTCCGGCCGCAGCTCGCTGCCGGCGAGAAGGGTGAGATTGTTCCCCATGACGATCGTCTTCCTGAAGTCGTCCCGCTCTCCTTCCCACTCACTGTTCGGTTCACCTCCGTCGTCCGCCGGGCCGAGCGCGTCGAGGGTGTGGTGTTCGCACGCCTCGCGGATCTTCTCGGGGAGTCCCCAGTGGTCGCACAGCAGCGATCCGATCCAGCTGCTCGAGGGTTGATCGAGTTCTCTTTCCGACTCGCTGAACAGGCAGAGATTCTCTTCGCGATGTTTCCGGATCACGCCGTAGTGATCGGGAAAGTACTTCACGTAGATCAGCTTGCCGATGTCGTGGAGCATCGCCGCCGACCAGAGATCCTCTCTCGAAAGATGGGGAAGATAACGGTTCGCCAGGTGGCGCGCCGTGATCGCCGTGTAGAAGGAATGATGCCAGAACGCCGTGAGTTCGTCCTTCTCCCGGATCGACAGCGTGTTGATCACCGAGAGAGAAAGGACCATGCGATAGACTTCGTTGTATCCGAGAAAGGCGATGGCGAACCGCGCCTTGGTGATTTCCTTCGGCAATCCGTAGTACGCGGAGTTCACCACCTTGAGAACCTGCGCCAGAAGGGCCGGATCGCTGCTGATCAGGTCGGCCACCTCGCCGATGTCGGCGCTGTCGTCGCTCATGAGCGTCTGCACCTGGCCCACCACCTCGGGGAGCGCCGGCAGCGTGCAGTGCTGGCGGAGGAAATTCTTCGGATCAATTTCGAGCTGTGCGAGCATCACTTCTCACTCCTGTTGGATAGCGGGCCGTCCCGGTCCGGTTCGTCGCCGGCTCTTTCGATTGGAGGGCCGATCTCCCCGGGAAGGCGGATGACGAATTCCGTTCCCCCCTGCGCGGGGCGGTGGACGAGAATCTCACCGCCGTGCTCCTCGACGATCTTGCGGGTCACCGCCAGACCGAGACCGGTTCCCTTCGATCCTTTCGTCGTGAAGAGAGCGTCGAAGAGATGGGGCATATCGTTGTCGGCGATGCCGGGTCCGTCGTCTCTCACCGAAACGGTCACGGCCCCGCGGGCATCGGTCCCGCCGGTCGAAATCGTCACCGTTCCCCCTCCTTCCATCGCTTCGACGGCGTTGGTCAGGAGATTGGCGACGCAGCGGAAGATTCCGGCGGAGTCGATCGGAACGGTTCCGATCCGGTCGTCGAGATCGAGGACGAACCGGACATCCTTCTCCTTCGCAAGGCGCTCGTTCGCTTCGACAGCCTCGCCGATCAGCGAGTTGACGTCGACCGGTTCACGCCGGGGGGTCCGTGTCATGGAGAATTCGAGCATATCGAGCACCAGCGTGGAGACCCTCTCCATCGCCTGCTCGAGCACGGGATACGATTCGACGACGCGACCGAGGTCCTTCTTTTCCACTCCCGATCGGAGAAGGTACATGCCCGCCTGCATGGCGTGAAGCATGTTCCGAATATCGTGGGAGAGGCCGGCCATCACCTGGCCCGTGACCGCCTGTCTCTCCTTCCGGACCGCTTCGGCGTGGAGGGCCGCGTTGTCGACGCTGATGGCGGCGAGATGGCAGAGTCTTTCGGCGATCTCGAGGTAGGGCGAATCGTACGACGTCACCTTGGGGTTCGCCGTGGCCACCACGCCGAGAACGCGGTCTCCGTTTCGCAGTGGAAGAACGAGCAGCGATCGAAGCTCCACGTCGCGCCATGGGTCGGGCAGACCGCCGAGATCGGGGTCGTGCAGGATGAGCGGTTCCCCGGCCTCCGCCACCGTTTCGCACACCGGTGTCCCGTCGAGACGAATGCAATCGGCCACCTCCCGCGGAAGGCCGAGGATCACCGGGTTGGTGAAGTCCGATTCGTCACGGAGCATCACGAGACCGACATCGCTTCCCACCACGCGAAGCACCTGTTCGAGGAGGCGGGCGAGAACGAAATCTCTGTCGAAACTTCCGGCGATGGCGCTGATGTCCCCGAGCATCTCCGACCCGAGCCGGCGCTCCGCGCACTCGATCTCTTCTTGCTTCCACAGCTGCAGCTTGGTCATCGCCGCGCCGATGTGGACGGAGAGGATCCCGGCTTCGTCCTCTTCCACCCGCGAACCGGGCGCGACGAGAAGGTGACCGATGACCTCCTTGCGGAACGAAAGGTCGATCGTCTTCCACGATACGCCGACGGCGTCGTTTTCCCCCGACACGGTCCGAACGTGGCGTCCGGCGCCCGCGAGGTAGGGGCGCCCTCCGGACGGCCCGCGAACCGATTCACGGATCTGCCACTCCACCGGGCCGAAGAGCTGTTCGATCAGTTCCCCGCACGCCTCGCCCAGTTCCCTTGTGTCGAGAGCTCCATGGAGGCGCTCCAGCGGCCGGGAGAGGTCGAGAATCGTCTGGTTCGTCATCGTCCTCCTCCCAGGCTGGTGTAAAGCTCCTCGGCGCGGCACGCTTTTTCGGAGAAGCCGTCGAGAAGATCGTGGAACTCGGCGGAGGTGAGGCCGAACGTTTCGAGGATCGCCGCTTCCCTCCCGGTTCTCTCATCCGGCGCCGTCAAGCCGGTGCCGAGCCGCTCGGCGCCGACATTCGCCAGCGCCACCATGTTCACTTCGCGGGAGAACTCGTCGGGTGCCCCCGCCCATCGGTGGTGCCGCGCGATGCACTGCGTGGTAACCTCGGCGAGGCGCCACGCGCGCGCGATGCGCTCGCCCACGGAGGCATGATTGTGGCCGCAGAGACTCTCCTCCCACTCCTCGATGTCGGGGCCGTCGTCGGAGCGGAAGGCCGTTTCCGTTCGCGAGGCGCCCTCCCGGTCGAGAAGCCGCGCAAGAACGATCTTCCCGATATCGTGGAGGAGTCCGCCGGCGAAGACGACGTCCTGCTCGTGGTTCATCCACCCCGCCTCCTGGGCGAGACGGCGGGCGAGTTCGGCGGTGACGTAGGAATGCATCCACAATCCGCCTTTCACCATTCCGTAGACCCCCACTTCCTGGCCGAGAAACTTGAGCGTCGCCGCCGCCATGGCGAGACTCTTCACCGTCTGCTGGCCGAGCATCACCACCGCCTGCTGCACCGACGTGACCGGAAGCCGGGGGCTGTAGAAAGCGGAGTTCGCGAGCCGGAGGAGCCTGGCGGTGAGTACCGGGTCTTTCTCGACGCACTCCTTGAGATCCTTCGCGGCCGAAGTATCGCTGCTCGTCAGGCCGATCAACTCGGAGAGGATCGTTGGGAAGGCGGGTAGGTGGCGGATCCGCCGTTCGATCTCCGAGTCGATCTTCCGGCGTCGAACCTCGGGGACGCCGCGGGGCGCCACGTCGATGCCGCCGCCCTCCTCCTCGAAGGGCCCCCCTCTCCCGCGAATCCAGATCGGTTTCTGCGGCATCGATCCTCTCCCGGCGCTTCGAGCGCTCTTCGTTCTATCTATTCATCGACCAGATCAAGGCGGATCTCCACCCGTCTGTTCAGAATCCGGTGCGCTTCGTCGTCGTTCGGGTAGATCGGGCGGGAGGAACCGTAACCGACCGCTTTCAGACGTTCCCCCGGGACGCCGCGCGATTCGAGGTAGCGAACCACCTCCACCGCGCGCGCCACCGACAGATCCCAGTTCGACGGGAAGCGGGACGTGTGGATCGGAAGGTCATCGGTGTGGCCCGCCACCTCCGCCTTCGCCGACCAATCGTTGATCAGTGAGGCGATTTCGTCGAGCACGGGGGAAGCTTCGCGGGTGAAGTCGGTTTCCCCCGGCGCGAAGAGGATCAAGCTGCCGAGGATCAGCTCGAGTCCCCCGTCGACGACGGCGACCTCCACCATGCCCGGCAGCTTCTCTCCCACGATTTCATCGATCGTCTTCTCCACGGCGGCCGCTTCTTCCCTCGCCTTCGCCGGGTCGCCCCGGAAGGGGAGCACGCCCGAGCCTTCCTCGCCCACCATGCTCGACTGCCTGGCATACTTGAGAAGCGAGAAGGCGCCCTTCACCGAGCCGATCGCCTCCCGGAAACGGGGATCGTCGATCTGCGCGAGGGAGACCATGATCACCATGAAGCAAAGGAGAAGGAGCATCAGCGCGATGAAGGTCATCTCGAACGACTCGTCCGCTCCGAGAAAGATCTTTTTCGTCTTCTCCGCCAATTCTTTACCCCGGAAGTCCCGTGTCGTGATCCCTGAAATTGAGCAGAATATCGACACGGCGGTTCAGCCGCCGCTCCCGCTCGGTGCGGTTCGGCGCGCGGGGGGCGTACTCGCCGCACGCCACCGCGCGAATCGACGAAGAGCCGATGCCTTGGCTTTCGAGAAACCGCACGATTGCCGCGGCGCGCGCGCCGGAAAGCTCCCAGTTCGACGGCCACCGCCCTCCCGCGACCGGGATATTATCGGTATGCCCCTCGACGCGGATGTCGCACGGTCGCGCGCGGCCCACCGCGGCGATCGCCCTGAGGAAGGGGTAGCTCGCCGGTGTCGGCTCGGCCATGCCCAATCCGAACATGATCGGATCGGAGAAGCGGAAGAGGACGCCCTCCTCGGTCGCCTCGACGGAGAGCTGGTCGATGTCGTGCCGCTCCTGTGCGAGGTCGATCACGTCGTTGATCCGGCTCTCCACCTCGGCGCGCTGCTCCGGCGTCATGGAAAAGGGGTTGGTGAAGAGGGGAACGACTGCGTTGTACGCGGGGAGCGACCCGTCGCCCGCGCTCCGGTAAAGGCTCATCTTGGTCCCTCCGGCGAGGACGGAAAGCATCTTCTTTAGGGCCGGGTTCTTCGTCGGCTCCCACTTGCCCGGCTGGTAGGTGCACGAACCGTAGATCAGGCAGTAGAAAGTGAAAAGGAGCGTGGCGAGATCGGCGAACGTGGCGAGCCACGAGGCGCTCTCTTCCTGGATGATCTCGACCTTCTTCTTCTCCGAGGCCATCACTTCGCCTCGACGGGCTGCATTTTCTCCCGAACCGCCGGGGGCAGGAAGGTCTTCAGTTTCTTCTCCACCAGGCGCGGGTTGTCGCCCGACTGAATCGACTTGATCCCCTCGAGGACGAGATTCTTCACGAGCACTTCGTTCTCGGAGATCGTCTCGAGCTTGCCCGCCAGGGGGAGGCAGATGAGGTTCGCCACGAGAGTGCCGTAGAACGTCGTCAAGAGGGCGACCGCCATGCCGGGGCCGATGCTCGACGGATCGTTCACGTTTTTCAGCATCTGAATCAGGCCGATCAACGTGCCCATCATGCCGAAGGCGGGTGCGTACTTCGCCATCTGTTTGAACATCGCCTGGCCGCGCTTATGCCGCTCGGTGAGCAGTTCCACCTCCATCGACATGAGCGCATCGATCCGTTCGAGATCCATCCCGTCGATGGCGAGTTCCATTCCCGCCTTCAGGAAAGCATCCTTCGTCTCCTTCAGCTCCCCTTCGAGGGCGAGGAGCCCTTCCCGCCGGGCGGTCTCGGCGAAGCCGATGAGAGTCTTAATCGTGTTTTCCGGGCTCGCCGCCTTGTTCATGAAGGCGTTCTGCACCACCTTCATGACGCCGACGAAATCGGGAACCGGGTAGTTGATCAGCGTGGCGGCGGCGGTGCCCCCGATCACGATGAGCAGGGAGGGGACATTGATGAACGAACCGAGATCGCCGCCCATGAGGATCGACCCGATGAGCAGGCCGAATCCGACGACGATGCCGACTACCGTTCCGAGATCCATGCTTTCGTTTTCCTTGTCGCGGCTCTATCGAAAAAGTCAGGTCCGCACCGGTTGCCCGTGCGTCCTTTGCAGATACGATTCGACCCTCTCGGTCACCTCGGCCACGGTCTCCCTGACGATGAGCTTCCGCCCCGTGGTCAGGCTGATCACCGTGTCCGGCGTCGACACCAGGGTCTCGATCATGTCGGCGTTCAGCACGAGCCGGACGCCGTTCAGCTGTGTGAGCACAATCACCGGCCGGCGGCTCCTCCCCCTGCCTGGACGACCATCACGCCGTGCACCGGCGTCGTCGCTTCCTCAGAGTCCGAAAAGGTCGAGGACGCGCTCGGCGACGGTGCGCAGCGCTTCCTCCGAGTCATAGAACTCCGAGTCGATCCGTTCGTGAATCTCGTTCAGTTTCGAAGGAGTCTGATCGAAATCGACCGGCCGTTCCTCGCCCCGCCCCGCATGGAGCTTTCTTCCTTCTTCCGAGATGTTCACACTGTCGCGGACGGCGCCGGAAGAGCCGCGCTTTCCCGTCTTCTTCCGCGAACCGCCCTCGATGGTGCTCCCCTTCTCCGGATTCAGGGGAATGCCTCCATTTTCAATTCTCATCACTGCCGCGTCCTTTCACACGAAGGTGAATCCGCGTCCTACTGATAGTAGGAACTCAGGCTGCTCAGCGTCGCGAGCATCGCCTGATTCATGTACGTCGCCTGCTGAAGGGCGCCGAACTGCTCGATCAGCCGATCCTCCTCCAGCTTCTGCATTCGGTCGAGCCTGTCGAGCCGGTTGTCGAGCAGTTCCGCCTTGTCGTTCACGGCGTCCTTGCTCGTGTCGATGATTCCCGACACGTCGACGTAGTTGTCGAGGAGCGCCTCGAGACGCCCCGCGATCCCGTCGGACGCCGTGAACAGGTCCTGTACGTCCGACAGATTATCATTCAGCGCATCGTCAAATGCGGACGTATCCGTGATCGAATAATTTCCCGTCTCCCCCGAGGTGATCCCGATCTGGGAGAGCGCCGTGAAGACACCGTTCGTCGTGCCGGAAACGGAACCGGCGATGTCGGTGCGCATGTTCTTCCATAGGTTCAGGTATGGGTAGTCGCCGGCGAGGTCGCCGCGGACGTACGAAACGGGGTCGACGTCGACCTTGGCCGCGAGATACGAATAGGCGCTGTTGAAGGCGTCAAGGAACTCGTTCATCTTCGTGGTGATCGCCTCGGTGTCCACCGATACGGTGGCCGACACATCGGCGTCGGCGGTGTCCTGGGAGGCGAGGAGTTCGATCGTCACGCCGGAGATCACATCGGAGAGGGTGTTCGAGGAGCGCACGATGCTGATGCCGTCGACGGTGAGCATCGAATCGAGTTCATTTCCCCCGAGGTCGGCGTAGACGTAACCGCCGGTCGACGTGGTGGCCGCCGCGGAATTCGTCACGCCGAGGGAAGCGAGGAGACCGTCGGTGTCGGTGAAGGTCATCTTGTAGGTGGAACCGGTCTTCTCGCTCGTGATGGAGAGCTTCGCCGTCGTGTCGGTGTCTTTCACCGGCGAGGCGATCGCCTCGATATCGGTCACGGCGTTGATCGCGTCGGCGACGGCGGTGAGCACCGTATCGTTCGTGTCGCCCGAGTTGATGTTCACGCTCACATCGTACTGGGTGCCGTCGACGGTGATGGAAAATGTCTTCGTGCCGGTGTTCGCCGCGCTGATGTCGGTGCCGGTACGGGTGTATTGGTTCGACAGGACCGAGTGGGCGTGGGCGAGTTGGTCGACGTGGATCGAGTGCGAGAGCGATGCGGCGGCCGATCCGGCGGTGACCTTCAGAACGCTTTCATCGCTCACCGACACCGTCTTCGCGGCGAACGGGGAAAGACTTCCCGTTTCGCCGAATTCCTTCGCCAGGTCGCGCAGCGTCTTCAGCTTCGTCTTGAGATCGTTGTAGATCGACGTTCTCACGTCGAGTTCGTCCCGGCGCGCCTGGACGGCGTTCCGGTCCCGGGTCGACTGGGCCATGAAGATCTCGAGGAACTGGTTCAGCTCCGCCGATCTGATGCTGCCGGTGTCGAGCATATCACTCTCCGCTTCCGACCATTGCTGGCCCGCCCGCCTCGGCGAGGTCGACGATCCGCCGCCATGCCGTCCGCAGTTCGCCGACGATCCGCTCCGCTTCGTCGTACTTCTCTTCCCGAAGAATGTCGCACGTGTACTCGTAGATCCGGAAGAGCGGCCCCGCGACGTCCAAGTGGTCGAGATCGAGAGCCCCCTGGAGTTCGACGATTCCCCTCTTGGCACCGAAGAGATCCTTCCTCCGGCAGCAGGCGATCACGTAGTCGTAAACATGAAGAACCAGCTCCCCCGGAGTGGCCCCTTCGATCTTGTTCGTCTTGTAAGTACGGACCGCCTCGTCGGTGGTCCGGGTAGTGGTCGCTTGTGTCATCTTTCCTCCGCTTCCCGGTGCCTCTTCAACAGAGTTTCTTCCTTGAATCGGGTGGGCCGGGGGGTTTTTCGACCCCCCGACCCGCCGTCACGATCGAACCTAGCCGAGAATCAGCTGGAGTACCGATTTCGGGGCGAGGTTCGCCTGCGAAAGCATCGCCGTCGCCGATTGCTGGAGCAGCGAGTTCTTGAGAAGCTCGACCTGCTCGGCCGCCATATCGGCGTTGAAGATCCGGTTGTGCGCCGCAAGCTGGTTGTTGATCGACACGGAGATGTTCGATCCCTTGATCCCGATCCGAAGCTGGGTCGAACCGAGGGTCTGGATGCTCGTGTTCACCGTGTTGATCGCCGTGTTCACGTTCGCGAGAGATGTGGAAGCCGCCGAGGCGCTGCTCACATCGAGATCGCTGTCCGCCACGCTCAGCGACGACGCGTTGTGGTTCTGCGAGATCCCGAAGGCGAGGGTATCGGTCGACCTTTCGCCCACCTGGAACTGCTTGCCCGTGAACGTGCCGTCGAGAAGCTTGTTGCCGCCCCAGAGGGTGGAGGAGACGATGTCATCGACTTCCGCCGCGAGGTCGTCGAGCTGCGACTCGATGGCGGTACGCTCCTCGCTGCCGAGGGTGTCGTTCGCCGCCTGGAGGACCTTCTCCTTCATGGTGAGAAGGATCTCGCTGATGCTCTGCGCGCCGCCCTCGGCGGTGGAGATCAGGTTCTGCACGTCGCCGATGTTGTCGCGGGCGACGGTGAGACCGCGGGCCCTAGACTCGAGCAGCTTGGCGAACACGAGACCCGCCGGATCCTCGCCGGCGCTGTTGATCCGCTTGCCGGTCGCCAGCCTGAGCTGGTGAACGGAGAGCTTCGTGTTCGTGTCCCTGAGAGCCTTGAGGGCGTTCAGAGCGGCGATGTTTGTGTTGATTCTCGAAAGATCTGCGCCCGCCATATTTCGTAACCCCTTTCCTGCTGCGCTTGCTTGAGCAGAGGCGTCCCTGCCGCACCATTTCGGACCGCCCTTCCCTGACCGGCCTCGTTCTTCTCCTTCACGCCGGGGCCGCTGTCGCGCCCCGCCGCTCTCTTGGCTCTTCACCTCCTTGCTGCAGGCTTTCGCCTCTTCTCTTCAGGTGGATGTCCTGCCTCTGCTAAGCGAATCGCAATCAGGTCGTCATACTTTAACTCGGGACATCACTTTCTCTTTCGCGCCTCGCGGAATGGGAGGAATGGTCGGACTCCTCTTCGATGAGCCTGTTTTTCGAAAGGCCTTCCCCTTCTTTCCCGTTCTTCCCCGTTTCGCGGCAAAGGTGTTCGACGACGCTCGAGTACTCCTGCCGCGTCGGGTCGAGGCGTCTCGCCTCGGTGTAGGCATCGAGGGCGCCCGGTCGGTCGCCCAGGCGGATACGGAGCGCGCCGATGAGACCATGCACCTCTGCCGAGCGGCGCGGTGCGCCGAAGCGAAGTGCCTCGTCGAGCACGGCAAGCGCCGCCGACGGCCCATCGAGGGCGAAGACGACCCGGGCGAGCTCGATCCACGCCGCCGGTTCGTCCGGCGTGAGAGCGCAGAGCTTCCCGAGGGCGTCGCGCGCCGCCGGGCGGTCCCCGGCGGCCAGGGCGGCCCGTGCGGCGAGACGGAAAGGGGCGATCCACGCATCGCGCACCGCCGATGCGGCGAGGGCGTCGCGAAGCGCCTCCGCGGGGCGTCCCGCGCGAAGAAGGCACTCCCCGCGAAGGAGGCGCGCCTTCCCTTCGTCGATGCCGAGATGGAGCCCCCCGGGGCGAAGGGAGGATCGCTTTCCGTTGCGGAGATAAGTATCGATGTCGGCGAGGGCGTCGTCCGGCCGGTTCAATCTCAGGAGGGCGGACGCCCGGATGAGACGAGCCGTGAGAGCGCGGTCGTCGATGCGAAGCGCCGCGGTCGTCTCGGCCACGGCCTCGGAGAAACGCCCCCTCCGAACGAGTGCCGCGCCGAGATTCTGGTGCGCGAAGGCGGCGTGCTCCGGTGGAAGGTTTCTTCCGTCGACGGCGCGGCGGTAGGCGGCGCACGCCGCCTCGTCCTCCCCGAGAAGGGCGTGGGTCTCACCGAGGTGATACCAGGCGAGGCGATCGCTCGGCCGGTCGTCGAGATCGAACAAGAGGAGGCGCCTGTTCCGAAGGAGCTTCCCGCGTCGTTCCTCCGCCGAAAGGGCGTATCCGGCGTGGTCGATGATGATCGACGAGTCGCGAAGGGCGCCCCCCACCTCGAGGATGCTGTCGACGATTTGTTCATGGACCCTTCCTCGAAAGCGAAACCGGGGATCGTTCCGAAAGAGCCGTGGGAAGGCGTGCTCGTAGAGCTGCCCGCCCGTCTCTTCGCCGAGCACGCTCCGGATACGGACGGTCCAACCATCGACATTCGCGCTTAGATGTTTACGGAGACGATTCTCCTGGCCCGGCGAGAGCCGCTCGTCGGCGTCAAGCATCAGGATCCAGCGGGCGTTAGCCTGATCGATCGCCGCGTTCCGGGGACCGGAGAAATCGTCGTCCCACTTTCGGTGTAGGACTTTCGCCCCTCTCGCCGAGGCCAGCGCGGCGGTGCGGTCGGTCGAGCCCGTGTCGACGAGAATGATCTCATCGGCAACCGGTTCGACCGAATCGAAAGCCGCGCCGATCCGCTCCGCCTCGTTCTTCGCGATCATGCAGACGGCGAGGAGAGGTATGCGCCCGTCACGTGGCCGGTCAGAGCGCGGCCGAGGGTGTTTCTTCTTCCGCCTTCGTGCCATCTTTCCCCTCGAGCGCCGTGAGCCGTACGCGGGCATCTTGTCCCGCGACGGTTTCGGGCGCCACCCGGATCACCTGCCTGTACCAGTCCGCCGCGCCCTCCACTTCACCGAGCCGTTCGAACCAGCCGCCCAGTTCGAGGTACGCCTCGGGATCGCCGGGGTCGAGGGCGATCCTCTCCGAGTAGAGCTTCATCCCCTTGACCGGATCATGGGAGGCGAAGTAGAAGTCCCCGAGGTTCTTCAGGATCTCCGCGTCGCGCGGTGCAAGGGCGCGCGCTTCGAGGAAATACTTCTCCGCCTCGGTGTCGCGCCCTTCCTCGAAGGCGATGCAGCCGAGGTCGTTCGCCGCCTTCGCGAAACGAGGATTCACTCTTCGCAGGGCGAGGAGATCCCGCTTCGCGTCGTCGAGCCTCCCCGACGAGGAGCGGAACATGGCCCGGTAGTAGAGCGCCCGAACGTAGTCGCTCTTCCTCGAGAGAGCCTCTTCGACCGAGCTGCGGGCGCTCGCGAAATCGCCCCTCGCGAAGAAACGTTCCGCGTCGATGAGGTGTGTTACGGCTCGCTGTTCTCCTTCGTCGATCCGTCCGGGCGACGCCGCCGGTCCGTCGTAGTGGACGAAGCTGCCGAGGGCGCACCCGGTGGTCCAGCGAAGATCGAGCATCCTCGCCGCGAGGTCGGACCAGGCGGCGGCGGACGTGAACTCGGTCGGGAGGCCGCCGGCATCGACGTACGCTTCCTTCCGGATGAAGACGCACCAGCCGCCTATTTCTCGCGACTGTTTCCAGACGCCGTGATTCTTCTCGAGGAGCCTTTCGGCGAACGATTCGAAACGCGCGCCGTCGTTCCCGTATTCGGTCTTCTTGCGCTGCCCCTGCGGGCCGGCGTTGCTCAGCGGCGCGATCAGGCCGAACCGCTCCCGCTCGATCGCCACGTCGGCGATCTCGTCGAACCACGCCCCCCCCCCCTTGCAGGCGCCCGAAAGGACGAGAACGAAAGGCGAGCGGGCGGCGCGGATCTCGCCGTCGAGAACGGCGTAGAACCTGCCCGGGTCGCACGGCACGATCCCGACATCGCTGTCGCGGAAAAGCCCGGCACGGGCGGGGTCGGTGCAGACGAAGCGGACGTCGCTTCCGGCCGGAAGCTGGCCGAGACCGGCCGCGACATCGTCGATCCGGAGGTCTTCCCCGTCCTGGAAGAGGATCACCGTGAGAACCGGGGGTTCGGCCCCGGCACGGTTTCCCGTCACCGAATCGTCGGCGACACGCGGAGCGTCCTCGTCGCGGCGGCGCCCGGCCACGCTTCCCCACTTGGCGAGGAAGAGTTCGGAGTTGACGCGCAGGAGTCTTTCGTAATCGACGTTCATCGCGGCGAACGTCTTCCCCCCCTCGTGATGGATGAACGTGTCGAGAGCGCACGCCAGCGAGTAGCCGGCCATCCGAACGCGGATGCAGTAATCGTCGTCCTCGAAGTTTCCGATGCCGAAGCGCGTGTCGAAAAGGCCGACCTCCTCGATCACCCTCCGGCGGATCGCCATGCACATGCCGACCACCTTCCGGACGTCCCTTCGTTTCTTGCGGTTTTCCCGTGCGAGTTTCCGGCTGAAACGGACGAGCGTCGCCTCGTCGCTGTAATCGACGGTGATCCGCTGTTCGTTGTTCGCATAATTCGTCATCGGTGCGATCACGCCGATCTTCGGATCGTCCTCGAGATGGGCGATCAACCGTTCAAGCCAGCCGGGGGTCACGATCGTGTCGTTGTTGAGAATCACCACGTATTCGCCGTACGTGGAGCGGATCCCCTGATTGACGGCGGCGGCGAAGCCGAGATTCGTCTCATTCCGGATCACACGGATATGGTTCTGCTCCGCGTCGAAGGCGACCGGCTCTTCCGATCCGTTGTCGACGATCACGATCTCGTGGGGCATCTTCGTGTATTTCCGTATACTCTCGCGGCAGTTCGCCGTGAGGGCGAGATTGTTGTACACCGGGATGACGATGCTCACCTTCGGGACGATCGCCGGCACGGGGGCGGGTCGCGTGTAGAGCGTTTCGCGACAAGTTGTCGGGCGATCCCCTTCGGACCGGCTCGTCTTTCGGGGGCCTTGGATGAACTCGAATACCTCTTCCCAGTAACGCTTCGCCTCTTCGACGCTGTACTGGCGCGCCACGCGTTCCCTGGCGTTCAGGGCGATCTGCTTCCGCAGGTTGTCGTCGCGGTAAAGGCGAATCACTTCACGGGCGAACCGGCCCGGTGTATCGGCAATCAGCACGTCGTGTCCGTGAACGAGACCCATCCCCTCGACGCCGATCGACGTGCTCACCTGCGGTGCGCCGGCGGCCATCGCCTGTCCGACCTTTCCCTTGAGGCCGGCCCCGTACCGGAGGGGAACGACGCAGACGCGGCTCTCCCGGAGGTAGGGGACGATATCGGGCACATAGCCGGTGACCTCGACCTTCTTCCCGGCAAGCGCCCGGACGGCGGCGGTCGGTCCGTTGCCGACGATCCGGAACTTCACATCGGGCAGTTCCTCGTGGACGAGGGGAAGGATTTCACGGGTGAAATAGACGACGGCATCCTCGTTCGGGTTGTGCTGGAAGTTGCCGATGTAGACGAGATCGCGGGCGTCCTCCTTCCATTCGAACGGCGGCAGGGGATGGATGTCGGTGGAGATGCCGACCCGAAGCGCAGGATCTTCCCCCAGCAGTACGTCGCGATCCCGTTCGGTGACGGTAAGGACCATGTCGGCCTTCCGGTACCAAAGAAGCTCCACCCGTTTCAGTTCCTGCGCCTTCCACAGTTTCGAGTCTTCTCCCGAAAGCTCGGCCCGGCGCTGCTCCCTGAGGAACGACACGTCGAACGAATCGATGATCAGTTTCGCCTGGGGCGCCCATCTTCGGATATCCGCGTAGTATTGCGCCGCCATGTGCCAGAAGCCGACGATAACGGCGCGGAAGTCGTTCGACCGGAGGAGGGTGGGGAAATCGATCCAGAGCGGTCCGCGCATTTCACAGCCGAGCATGCGCAGCCGGTCCTGATCGGTATGGAACACGGTGATCCCCATCTCTTCGAGGGGATTGATGTAGCGGATACCGTCCCGGCCGTTGCGGGCGAGAAAGACGACCTGGTATTTCTCGGCGAGAATCCTGAGGGTGTGAAACCAGCGCATCTCGCCGGCGGCGCGGTCGAAGAGGGGAAGGAACGGCAGGATCACTAGAACCTTCTCCTTCTTGCGGTCCGGCGGGATCTCGAAGACGTTCGACCGGTGCCGCACGAGTTCGTCTTTCCATTTCTCCACGAATTTCGGCTTGTGGGCGGCCTGGAGGCGAGCCGATTTCGACTTCGCGGCGGCGTTCTTCCCGTAACTTCCCCCCTCGTGGTGGATCACCACGGCGGACGGTTCGTAGACGACCCGGAAGCCATGTTTTCGCGCGGAGAAGCAAAGGTCGGTATCCTCCCAGTAGGCGGGGGCGAAGCGGGTGTCGAAGAAGCCGGCCGTATCGAGGAGGGTCCGCTTCAGATAGAGGCAGGCGCCGGAGCCGTAGTCGACGTCGGCGGCGACGGTGTAGATATGGCGCTGCGGATCGTCCCACTTGCCGATCTCCCTGCCCGACGCATCGGAGAAGATCTCGCACCCGGCCGCCTGCAACCGGCCGTCGGGGTAGACGAGCTTTCCCGTCACCACGCCGATCTTCTCGTCGGACGAGGCCCTGTCGATGAGGGCGTCGAGCCAGCCGGCGGTCACTTCGGTATCGTTGTTCAGCAAAACGATGTCCCGGCCGGCGTAGTGCTCCATGGCGAGGTTGTTTCCCTCGACGAATCCGAGGTTCTTTCCGGGCGAGAGAACCTCGACGCGGTCGCCGAGGTTCGTCAGGAAACGGCGCGTGCCGTCGGTGGAAGCCTGGTCGACCACGCAGAGGGTGTACGCTCCGCCGGTGTGGCGGAAGATGCTCTCCACGCACCGGCGGAGAAGCTTCACCCTGTTGTAGCTCAGGATAACGATTACCGGGCCGTTGCCGGGTGGTGTGCTGTTTCGCTGTTTCATCGTTTCCTCCCGGCGCGACCATGTTCGGCGAACTTCCGGTCGTTCCCCATGAGTCCCGTTTCCTTTTGAAGCGCATCGACCCCCCCCGTGGTCGCGCCTAGCGGTCCCACCAGCGCGTCCGCTTCGTGCTGAAGCCGTCGGATCGTTGCATCCCTCGCGTCGACCTCCTTCTGGAGATCGAAGGCCCACGTGGTGCGCGATTCGAGCTCTTCCTGGAGGTGGACGATCATCGCGTCGCGCTCTTCGACGTCGCGCGCGAGATCGTTCCGGTTCCGAACGAGGCGGTCGATCGCGTTCGTTCCCCCGGAGAGGTCGTCGCCGAGGGTGAAGAGGGCGCCGGGCGGAACGACGGCCGGGTCGAGCGGGCGATCGGAGCAAAGGGCGATCATGTACGACGAGCGTTTCCGGCTCGAGCGAAGCGGGATGGGGGGGGCCCACGTCGACTCCGACGGTGGTGCTACCAAGCGTGCTTCGACACCGATCGAATCGGGCGCGTCATCGGCGAGTCGGGGAAAGATCCCCACCCCCCCCGCCGGCCCCTGGCAGTACCAGCGCACTTCCGGGAAGTGATTCGCCATGAACGACTCGAACTCCCCGGGGGTGTATTCTTTCACGTGAAATCTGTTTTGCCCGTTCTCCCCGTCGGCGACGTAGGTGAGGGCGTTCGGCGTCGAGAGGGCGAGGATCCCCCCCGGTTTCAAAACGCGCTTCATTTCGGCGAGGAAACGGCCGGCGTCGGCGATATGCTCGAACACTTCGAAGGAGACGACCACGTCGAACGATCGGTCGGGGAAGGCGGTGTCGAGAATATCGGCGACTTCGTATGTGAGCCCCTCGCGGCGGTAGTGCTCCCGGCAATAAGAGATCGCCTCCGCGGAGACGTCGATACCGAGAACCGACGCGGCCCCCGCGCCGGCGAGCCGGCGGGCGCCGTAGCCGGCCCCGCAGCCGGCGTCGAGCACGTCCTTGCCGGCGACGAGTCGCGACACGAAAATGTAGCGGCTCACATGTTCGAGGAAGAGGTCGTCGAATCCTTCGACAGTGGGCACCATCCGCTCACCGGTAAACTCCATTTTCCACTCCTTCGGTTTCTTCGGAGAAATCTCTCGCCGAACCGGGCCGCCCGGCGGCGTCGAGCTGTTTTCTCACGGCGTGAAACACCGTTTCCGGTTCGATGAGATCCATGCAGTTCGGGGGAAGTTCGCAGTCGGACCTGTAGCAGCAGACGCATTCGAGGTCGGGAACGATCGCCGTCCCCCGCCCGTAGAAGTCGATCTCCCGCGAAGCGGTCGGACCGAATAGGGCGACCACCCTCTTCTTCAGCGCCACGGCGGCATGGAGGGCGAGGGTGTCGCCGGTGACGAGGACGTCACAAAGATCGATGAGGGCGAAGAAGTCATCGAGCGAATGATCGCCGCCCGTGTCGATCATCCGGCCGCCGCTCGCATCGACGAGGCGGCGGTTTCGCTCCTTTTCCCTTTCGCCGCCGAGAAGGAGGACGTGGCAGGATTACTCGTGTAGGCGCACGGCGAGATCGAGATAACCGCTCGTGGTCCATCGCTTCAGCGGCCACCGCGCGCTCGATCCGGTGTTAAAGCCGACCACCGGCGCGCCGTCGTCGATGCCGTGCCGCCGGGCGAATCGCTTCGCCCTCGCCCCGGAGAGATCGGACAGGCCGAGGATGATCTCCTGGCCCGCGGGCTCGACGCCGCACAAGGTATGGAGGTGATCCTGGTACGTCCGGTGGTTCGCGCGCTTGAGGTCGTCTCGACCTCCCATTTCGAGCCATTCGATCGCCTCGATGTTCGCCGGGCGCACCACCCCCCTCTCATCGAGACAGTAGCCCCTCAGTTCACGGCACCTTGCCAGCGAGGCGAGGGCGGCGGAGCGGGGGGAGGCATCGGGATTGAGCACCAGCTCGAACGACTCGACCTGGAGATGTGCGACGGCGGTGGAGCCTTCCGGGAGGACGACGTCGACGAGGGGGTTGTTCTCGAGGAGGGGCACCGCCTCGGCGGCGGTGAGCCATGTGATATGGCAATCTCCATACCGGGCTCGGAGCGAGGGGAGAATCGATGTCGTGCGGAGCACGTCGCCGAGGGCGTCGAGCTTGAGGATCAGGATTCTGTGGACCGGCGGAGAGTACTCGGAGCACTCGTCGCACACGACGCCTGTTTCCTTGTGGAACCGGCACGGCCGATCGCCGGGGAAGTGCCGGCAGTTAAGCTTGATTTTCATCGAGACTCCCCGTCCGGTCGACCGGAGCGCCCGGTCGATGCGCGGCGCACGGTTCGAGTTCACCCCGCGCGACGGCCACCGACGACGGCGCCGAAATAGCGACGCGAACCTGTTTCCCCTGGATGCCCGAAACGACGATCACAATGTCCGGCCCGATTCGGATCGCCTCGCCGATTTTTCTCGAGATTACGAGCATCGGACCGCCCCCTACCGGTTTCCGGTTCGATGGAGGTCATGAATCGCATCCAGGATCCGAACCCGCGCCGACCACTGGTCGCCCGGCTGGATCATCTGCATTCCCATCCGGCTCGCCGTGTTGATCACGAGCGGCCCTTTCAGGTTCGCGGTCATCTCCTCCGGGTTCTCCGGGATACCGACAATAGCGAGGAGGACGAGGTCGCCCTCGCCGTCCCAGTCGATCGAGCGTCTCTCGTCATAGGTCAAGTCGACCCGGTAATCGGGTCGAAAGAGGAACGGGTCGATCACGACGAACGCGAGTTCGGGCGATCCGACCGCCTGGAGCCACCGGAGGGGAGAATCGTCCCTGTGGTTGAGAAGAACGAAGCGGGTCACCTCCTCGTACCCGAACAGGCCTCTCCTGAATTCGATCAGTTCGCCCTCGTTCACATCGAGTGTTCCGAACCGGGTGGTTTCCACATTCATAGGGGAACCGTCCTTTACGCGATATTCACGCTAGATGTAATTGACCATGCTCAGCTGCAGCAGTCGCGCCGTAGACGCAAGCGCCGCTTCGTATGCGGCCTGGTCGGTCTGGAGCTGGAGAACCGCCTCGGTCAGGTCGCTGTCCTCCACTTCAGAAAGAAACTGTTTCAGGCTGATCTGGTTGTTGTCGAGAAGAGCCTGGTTTCGATCAAGCGTCTCCGCACGGGTGCCGATGAGGCCGAGTTGCTCCGACATGTGATCGATGGCCGTGTCGATGTTGTCCATCACGGTGCGCACTGCATCGGGATCGTCCTTCCACAGGGCGTTCTTCAGGTCGATGGCGAGTTGAAACACGTCGGTACCCGATTGAAAGACCTCGGGCGCCTTCAGGTTGACCGTGAGGGTCCGATCGCTGTCGATCTGGCGCACAATGTCGCCTTCGATGCCGGAGATCGCCGTGACGGACGAGACGGTCTCGGTGGTATAGCTCGCGTAGTACGACGTGCCTTCGACGAGGGCGCCTCCGGAAAGCGCCGTGATCCTTCCCGTCTGGTAGTCCACCGAATAGTCGACGCCTTCTGTGTAGATCACCGTGCCGGCGAGATCGGTAACCGACATCGAGCCCGAGGCGATGCGAGCGTGGGTCACGTCCGATGCCGTTCCCGCCGCGGCGGCGGTAAACAGATCGTCGGTCACCGTGTTCGACGTGGTGTACGGCGCCGTATCGGTTCGGAAGCCGGAGAAGACATACTTGCCGTTCACCTTCGCGCGGCTCTGGTTCACGAGACCCGAGAGGACATCGTCCACGATGGCGCCCATGAACGTGCGGTCCTCGGTGGCGTCATCGGCCGCCGAGACGGCGGTTTCCTTCAACTTGTTCAGCAGTTCCATGACCGAGTTGATCGGTTCCTCGGTGGCGGAGACCCAGTAGAGACCGTCCTGCACATTGCTGCTGTATCGTGCGTTATCGGCCAGCAGGGAGCGGAGCGACATGGCGCGCACCGTTCCCGCCGGGTCGTCGGACGGTTTCTGGATCCGCTTTCCCGTGGCGATCTCGATCTGCCGCCGCTGAATCCTCGCCAACGAGTGATTCAGCGTGTACGCCATGTTTCTCTGCAGTCGATTCGTCGGAACTCTCATGACCGCCTCCTCCGCTAGATCGCGGAGATCAACGTCCCCATCATCTCGTCGATGGTGGAAGTGACCTTGATCATCGCCTCGTACGCGTGCTGGGATGAAAGGAGATTCGCCATCTCCTCGTCAAGAGAGACGCCCGAGGCCTCCATCCTCTTGTTTTCGATGTCGAGGATCAGCACTTCCTCGGTGGCAAGGAACGAACCGGCCTCCTGCGACCGGAGACCGATATCCCCGGTGAGGGAGCCGAAGAATCCGCTGAACGTCGCCGATCCTCCCGCCATCGTTTTCGCCTGGGCGAGGGCGGCGATGGCGAGTGCCTGGCCCCCGTCGCCCACCGGTCCGGTGGCGGACGCCGCCAGAAGATTCAAGTTCGTGGAGAGGGCACCGTCGACCGCGATGCTCGACGCCGTGACGCCGGTGGCTTCGAAGAAATCGTTTCCCGTCGATCCGTCGAGGCCGAATCCGGCCGAGTGGAGCTTGTTCACTTCCGAGACGAACGACGACGCCAACTCGTCGAGATCGGAGAGGAAACCGGCGATGTGGGTGTCCCTCGCGTCGATGTAGCCCCTCAGCTTGCCGCCTCCCATGATCACGTCCCGGCCCGAACCCTGCCATGTCAGTGTCGAGGAGAACGACTCGGGCCCGGTGCCGGTGCGAAGTTCGAGCTTCCGGCCGGTGCCCGCCTGGACGAGCACTTCCGATCCGATCATCACCGTTGCGGAGCCGTCGGCCTCGTCCCTCACCTTCACATCGACGATCTCGGAGAGTTCGTCGACGAGAAGATCCCGTTCGTCCCTCAGGGCGCTCGCCTCGCGACCGTCGACTTCGCTCTCGACGATCGTCCGGTTCAGGAGGGAAACGCGGTCGGAGATCGCGTTGATCCGGTTCACCTGGCCGGAGATTTCATCGGTGAGATTCGACTGGAGCGACTTGAGGTCGGAATGGATCCGGCGGAACGACTCGGTGAGCGCCTGGCCCCGGGCGACCACTTGCGCGCGGACCGCCGTGCTGTCCGGCTCGGTCGCCAGGTCGTTCCACTAAGCCCAGAAATTCTCGATCGCGTCGCTCAGGCCGCCGTCGCCCGGCTCGTTGAGCACCGTCTCCACGCGGGAGAGGTAATCGTCGAGGGCGGACCATTTCCCGGAATTTCCGTTGTGCCTCCGGAAGAGACTGTCGAGCACGGTGTCCCTTCCTCGCCGCACGTTGACCGCCTCGACGCCCGAGCCGATGGCGCCGGAGCGGGTGTCGAAATCGGTGGTCTGCCGGATCACGGCCGTCCTGCGGGAGTAACCGGGGGTGTTCACGTTGGCGATGTTCGACCCGATCACATTCAGGGCGAGTTGGTGGGTCTGCAGCGCCCTGCGTGCGATCTCGAGATTCATGTTGATGCCGTACATGGTTCGTGCCCCCTCAAGTATTCCGGTCGACGAGCATCCGTTCCTGGCGTTGCGGTGTCAGCGTCCCCGCGCTCCCGTAGGTCGGGATGTCGGTGGCCGTTCCGGTGGCCGCGCCGAGCATCTCCCGGACGAGGCGGAGCGACTGCTCGATGAGTATTCTGTTTTCCCGGTTCACCCGGCCGATGTTGCCGAGCGTCTCGCGCATCGCTTCGGCGGTGGCGCGCAGCTCTCTCGCCGTGCCGGGGTCGACATCGTCGGCGAGCAAGGTGATCGTCAGGTCCTCCTCCCCGTCGCGACCGAGCCGGCGGGAGATCTCACCCATCAGGCGCTTCCGCTCGCCGTCCATCCGGTGCACCCGTTCGAGGCACTGGCCCTGCTCGGTGATCGTATCGATAATCCCCTGCACGTCGCGTCGCGTGAGGTACTCCTTCTGCTCGTGAATCGTCCGCTCCAGGGTGCGCAGGCTTTCGACCTGTTCCCCCAGAAGGCGTCGGAGATCGTTCATCAACTCTTCCACTGGCTCGCCTCCCGTCGTTTCCTCACGGCTGATGCCCGCTCGCCCCGCGCACTCTCGCCGTGATGCGGCGCACGTAGTCGATCGTTTCCGCGAACGGCGGGACTCCGTCGTAGCGACTCACCGCCGCCGGTCCCGCGTTGTACGATGCGAGCGCCTTTTCGAGATCTCCCCGCCATCGATCGAGTTGCTTCTTCAGATACCGGGCGCCGCCGAAGATGTTCTCTTCCGGATCGAAAGGCCGGCTCACTCCCATCTCCCGCGCCGTTTCATCCATGAGCTGCATCAGCCCCTTCGCACCACGCGGTGAGACGGCGGTGGTGTCGCCGCCCGATTCCTGATCGATCACCGCGCGGATCAGTTCGGGGTCGAGACCATATCTCCGGGCGGCGCGGCGGATGATCGGTTTGAACGAGCCGCCGTTCCCGGCGGCGGGCGGACGGCGATGGCGGAACGATCGGTCGACCGTCCCGGGAAGGCGTCTCGCCGGTTGGGGAATGCGGTTGGGAATCGTGTCGCCGCCGTCCCCCGCGACCCGGCCGAGCTGCGAGGCGATCATCCGTCCGAGGCCGATCCCCCCGCCCCGGGCTAAGACCTGGACGAGATGTTCATCCATGAACTCTCCCATCATGTCCGATCCGGCGGGCGAGTCGGAGTCGTCGGAGAAGACGTTCGCACTTTCCCTCATCGTCTTGAGCAGCTGCCCGAGGAGGATCGCTTCGAACTTCTGCGCCACGTCGGCGATCTTCTCCCTGCGGGTGGGGCCGCTCGGTCCGATCCGGTCGGGCGCGGGGTGAAAGGGAATCGACTCGACGGAGTTCATAGGGGACATGGTCAGATGATCCTCAGCTCGGCGCGGAGGGCGCCCGCTTGCCGGAGCGCCTGGAAGATGGCGATCATGTCGCGGGGGGTGACACCGAGGGCGTTCAGCGCGCGGGCGAGGTCGCCGACGCTCGCCGACTCGCCGATCGGCACGAGGCCGGTGTTCTCGGTCGATACCGATACGTCGCTGTTTTGATACTGCACCGTCTCCCCCGTGGAAAGCGGCGCCGGCTGCGACACGGACTGCTCGGTCCGGATCTGGACCGACAGGTTGCCGTGGGCGATCGCCACACTGGAGATGGTCACGTTTTCCCCGGCCACGATGGTTCCGGTTCTCTCGTTGACCACGATCCGCGCCGCCGCATCCGGCTCGACTTCGATCGACTCGAGGCGCGCCAGGAGCGAAACACGGTCTACTGTTGAATCGCTATCGAGCGGAGAAACTTGAATCGTTCCGGCGTCGCGGGCGAGGGCGGTTCCCTCGCCGAGTTCGCGGTTGATGGCGCTTTGTATCCGTTTCGCCGTGGTGTAGTCGGGATCGTGAAGAAGAAGGGCGATCGTCGTTCTTTTCTTCCGGGCCGCCCATTCGCGCTCGACGATGCCCCCACCGGGGATACGACCGACGAGAACGTAGTTCTGTGTAATCTGGTCGCCCCCGCCTCCTCCGGCGGTGAAGCCGCCCACCGACACGGGACCCTGGGCGGTGGCGTACACCGCTCCTTCCGGCGTGGCGAGCGGGGTGATGAGAAGCGTGCCTCCCTCGAGGCTCGAGGCGTCGCCGATGGAGGAAACCGTCACGTCGAGATTCGAGCCTTTCCTGTGGAAACGGGTCAGCTGCGCCACCACCATGACGGCGGCGGTATTCTTCGACTTCATCTTCGACTGTGGAATGGTGATGCCGAGCCGGCTGAGCATGTTCGTCATCGACTGCATGGTGAAAAGGGACGATTTCGTGTCGCCCGTTCCGTCGAGGCCGACGACGAGTCCATAGCCGACGAGCTGCAGCTCCCCGCCGACGTCGATGCGCGCGATATCCTTCAGCCGCACACCGCCGGCGGCCGGGAGGGCCAAAAGCGCGGTGACCAGCAGCACCACCAAGGCGACTCTTCTCCCGCTCCTCTCCATCAGAAGATCCATGAGAGAACCCTCGCGAAGAGACTCGGCTTCGTCCCGGCGGAGACGACACCCTTCCCCTTGTAGGCGATTTTCGCCTCGGCGATATTCGTGGAGAACACCACGTTTCCCGGACCGATGTCGACCGGACGAACCACTCCGCTCAGGACGAGCGTCTCGGTCTCGCCGTTCACTTCGATTTCACGCTCCCCGGCGATTTCGAGGTCGCCGTTCGGCCTTACCTGCGTCACCGTGGCCGCCATGCGCGCGGTGAGCCTCCCCTCGCGGATATGCCGGCCGCTTCCCTCGATATCCTTGCTGAAATCGGCGGACAGGCCGAAATCGGGAACGAAGTCGAACGCACCCGTCCCCTTCGTCCCCAGATGCTCGAACTCGTCGGTTCGTGTGGTGGTCAGCTTCGATGTATTGCTCCCCTTCGTTCTTTCGAGAATGCTCACGGTAACGATGTCTCCCACCGACCGGGCGGTCACGTCGGCGAAGAGGGAAACCTGCCGCACCGTGCGGACCGGTTCCTCCTTCACCCGGGACGAGGCGACGGAGAGAACAGGTGCGAACAGCGCGAAGGCGAGGAAGACGGAAATCGTTCTCATGACAATCAACCTCCGTTCACCGCGGCGCCGGCGAGACGCACCCTCACCACCCCGGCGGACACGACGTTGCATCTCAATCTCTTCCCGCTCCTGTCGTTCTTGACGGTGATCGCTTCGCCGGGGGCCCCGTCCTCCATGGCGGTGCCGGTGGCGCTGATCCGAACGCCCCCCACCGATACCAGGAGGAGGACCTTCTCGCCCCGGGAGATCACCGGGATCTTCTCCACCGCGCCCGCGAGGATCGGATCCCCCTCGCGGATCATCCGCTTCGTCCGTGTCCCCTCGATGGCGTCGACGTCGGAGATCGTCCCTCCTGCAAGGGAACGCACATCGCGCCGCTCGAAGAGAACCGACTCGTCGGTCAATTCGCTGTGGCGTTTCAACGGTTCCGCGGCGACGAGAATGTCGCGATAGACACGAACTTCGAAAGTGACCACGCGGCGGGAAACCCTTTTGCCGTCGCGAAAGAGGTCGAGCGTCACGTGAACGGGACCGCGGTTCTCGGAAGAGACCCGCACGGGTCGGATTTCGAGATCCTCCCCGTCGATTTCATCCGGAACGGTGACGGTGCCTCCGGCGATCTCGAGTTCCCCCGCGCCGGCAAACTCCGACTTCACAGCGTCGATCGCCGCCTCGGTAAGCGACGACGCCGTGATCGACGTCCCCCACCCTCCCCCGGCGGCGACGAGGAGCGCGGCCGCGACGACGGCCGGCATGCACGAAAACGTCCCTCCGATTCTTCCTTCATGGTTCATCGATCATTCCTGCCTTCCCTGGCTGGAGCCGTTACCTCGTCAGATTGTTCGCCATGGTCATCATGTCTTCCGACGCCTGGATCGCCTTCGAGTTGATCTCGTACGCCCTCTGGGCGGCGATGAGTGAGATCATCTCCTCGACGATGTCGACGTTCGACACCTCGAGGTAGCCCTGGGTGAGTTGGCCGAGGCCGTCGGTTCCGGGCGTCGCCGGTATGGGGTCGCCCGAAGCGGGGGTCAGCGCGTAGAGGTTTTGGCCGAGCGCCTGGAGTCCCGCCGGGTTGACGAACCGCACGAGCTCGATCTGGCCCACCTCCTGGGGCGTGTTGTCCGCTCCCACGGTGATCGATACGAGCCCGTCGGGCGCGACCGAGATCGACGACGTGTCCTGCGGGATGGTGATCTCCGGGTCGAGGATGTAGCCGTCGGACGTGACCATCCTCCCGTCGCTCGACACCTTGAAGCTGCCGTCCCGCGTGTACGCCTCTCCCCCATCGGGGAGGATGACGCGGAAAAGGCCTTCCCCCTTGATCGCCATGTCGGTCGGGTTTCCCGTGGAGATCAGTTCCCCCTGGGAGAACATCCGCTGCGTCGAAACCGGTGTCGAACCGTAGCCGAGTTCGAGAGCCGCCGGCGTGATCGTGCCCGCGGCGGTGGGGTTCCCCGCGACTTTCGCCCGCTGATAGAACAGGTCCTGAAACTCGACGCGAGTCTTCTTGAAACCGGTGGTATTCACGTTCGCCAGGTTATTGGCGATGTTGTCGACATTCATCTGCTGGGCCTTCATCCCGGTGGCGGCGGTTCTCATTGCACGAATCATTCCGGTCCTCCTCGGGGCTAGCCCGTGATCAGCTCGTTCGCGACCCGGCGAAGAGTGCTGCTCTGCAGCTTCAGTGTGTGGCCCGCCGCCTCGAACTGCTTGATAAGCGCCATCATGCGCATCATTTCACTTCCCTCTTCCACGTTGGAATCCTCGAGGGAACGCTGAGCGACCTTCGCGTCCGGTTCGATTTCGTGAAGCGGTGCGTCCGGACGGGGTCCGAACAGGCCGCTCCCTTCACGGCGAAGCGCTGCCGGATCGGCGAAGTTCCGGATCAGCAGCTTTCCCACCGAAAGACCGTTCACGAGAAACTCGCCGTCCTCGGTCACTTCGACGGGGCCATTTTGCAGCGTGATCGGTCCCCCATCGGCGGCGACGGGAAAGCCGTCCTGGGTGACGAGGGTTCCCCCGCCGTCGAGGGTGAAGTTGCCGTCCCTCGTGAACCGTTCCCCGTCGGGGGTCTGGACGACGAAGAATCCCTCCCCCTGCAAGGCGAGATCGAGATCCCGGCCGGTCGGTTTCAGACTTCCCTGACTGAAATCGATATACTGGCGCTCGTTGCGTCCCGCGGCGCGGATGTCGCCCGACACTTCGCGGAGCACATCGACGAACACATGGGCCGCCTTGTACCCAGGCGTGGAGCTGTTCGCGATATTGTTGACCAGCGCTTCTTGTCTCGCCTGCTGAGAGACCATCGCCGCGCCGGAAAGATAGATGCCGTCAGCCATCCACTCCTCTCCTTCCGATTGCCGTCCGTTGCGCGAGATTGCAAAGGTCGTGCCATTGCCGGACCGACAGGTTCTGAAGCGACAACTCAGTTCGTATCAATAGGATAGGCGCACAACCCGAAATCGATCGTTCTTCCGGCGCACCTGGGGGGGAAAGGGGAGGACGTGGCGGCGGGAAATCGTTTCCCACCGGGGGGAAGCGATTTCCCGCCTTCGGAGGTCACGAGTCGCCGCCGGGCGTCTCCTGCGCACCGACCGGACGGGAGAGGGTGATCGACGCCGTCTCTCCTTCCGGCTCGACGGCAACCGGGATACCGGTGCGGCGAAGGAGCGCTTCCACTTCCGCCGCGAGAGGACTCCTCTTTCCGAGGGGGGGATGAAGGGTGATCTCGAGGCGCTCCTTCCCGGGTGCGATCTCGCCGGAAAGGGGAGCGGCACGGCGCATGTCGATCCAGAACCGGGTCACTCCGGCGGTGGAGATGGCCGAGAGGGTTCCCGCCCGTCCGTCGAGGAGGAGGGGGATCTGCGCGAACCGCCGCGAAGGAACGTCGCTTCCGGGGGAAAGATTGCCAATACGCTCCGACTCGATCGTCTCGAGCGACCGGGTGCACCAGGCGGCGGCACGACACAGGGCGCTCCTCGCTCGGCGGGGGATCTCCCCGGTGTCGCTGCGGCGGCAACGATCCTCGAGATCTTCCTTCAACCGGCGCAGGAGCCGTTCGACCGCTTCTCGAGCCGGGGCGGAGCTTTTCATTTTCGAACCGGCGCCGGTCGGCGCGACGCCCCATTCCCGGAGGATCGATTCGAGACGATCACCGATGCCCGGATCGGCGAGGGGGAGGAACCGATCGTGGATCGACAGCGCATAGCGGTCGAGGAGGGAACCTTCGGGAAGTTCTTCCGCCGCTTCGAGAAGCGCCTCGATCAGGTGGGCGAGGGCGGCCCCGATCGGCGCGCCTCCCTCGCGGTCGATCATCGCGGCGGGGGGCGTCCCCGGCTCAAGGCCGCGTGCTGCGGCGGCCACCGCCGCATTCACCTCCCGGATCCACAAGTCGAGTGGGATCACACCGTCCGGATAGTGCCGGCGCCGTTCGAGGAGGCGCCGTCTCGCTTCCCGGCGAAGGCCGTCCCTCCCCGCCAGGCGCGCCCGGCGGATCGCCTCGTCGATCATCGTGTCGAGGTCATCGCATTCGGCGCGGGCACGCGGCCCCTTCGGCCCGGCGCCCTCTCCCCTTCCGGCGATCTTCAGGACGATCTTCCCGGCCTGCGACCGTGCGGTCGCCGTGATCCGTTCCCCCCGGACGAGAGGAAGATCGCTACAGGCGACGTACGTCTTTCCGTTCACGTCGAGCACGACTCTTCGGTAGGGAAGGAAGCCGAGCACTTCGGCGGAGACGGTAGTCCCCTCTTTCCATGGGCGAACGCCGCTCATCGATGTCCGTCCGTCGGGATTCCATCGCGGTGCGGGGGAAGGTTCGATCGCCGGGCGGCGACCGGCACGGCTCGACGGTGAACAGGCACGCTACACCTGGTTTTCCAGCGTCTCCCTCACCTGCGCCCGGAGGATGGTTATCGCCTTGGCGTGAATCTGGGAGACCCTCGATTCGGTAAGGTCGAGGAGGTTTCCGATCTCTCGCATTTTCAGTCTCTCGAAGTAGTAGAGAGAGAGCACCAGCCGTTCCGTCCGGGGGAGAGTCTGGATGCTGGCGACGAGCAGCTCCGCCATCTGCTTTCGTTCGAGTTCACAGAGGGCGTCCGATCCCTCCTCGCCGGCGGTTGAGCGTCCTTCCATGTCCACCTCGTTCATTTCGTTCAGCGAAAAGAGCGTCGCCCCCCGCGCCTGTGCCATGATCCGTCCGATTTCATCGGGAGGGATGCCGATCTCCACGGAGAGTTCGTCGTCCGTGGGGGGGCGGCCGTGAACTCTCTGGAGGTCGAGAAGGCCTTTTTCGATGCGGCGAACTTTCACCCTTGTCGAGTAGGGAAGGGGATCCTGGGCCCGGAGGTGATCGAGAATCGCGCCGCGAACATGTTTCGACGCGAACGCTTCAAACACGACGCCCCGGGTCGGATCGAAGGCGTCGACCGCCCGGATCAACCCGATGGTTCCGGCGCTCTCGAGATCGGCGGGATCGACGCTGCCCGGCACGCGGACGGCGATCGAGCGGGCGATCCGCTTCACCATCGAGAGGTGTTCGATGATCTGCTGCTCCCGTGCGGCCACCGCGGTCGCTCCGTAGCCGCTCTCTTGCAACGGTTTCGACATGGCCTCCCATCCCCGTAGTGGAACAAGCCGTTCGTTACGCCGGGGCGGTCTCAGTGACCGGTTCCTCTAGAGAAAGGACCCCTACTGAGTAAAGATCGACATCGGGCGCGATTTCATGATAGGAAAGGACCGGCTGCGCGGGAAAAGCGGCCTCCGTGAGCCTTCTGAGGGCCAACCGGACCTGTGGAGCACAAAGTATGGCGGGTCTTTCCTGGCGGTCGAGCACCGACCGGATCATTTCGCGGAGGCGGTCGAGAAGTTTCCGCGTCTGCGACGGGGGAAGCGATGTGGCGAGGGAGCTTCCCCCCTCCTTCATCGCCTGGGTAAGCATCTGTTCGAGTCCCGGATCGAGGGAGATGACGTGGAGTTTCCTGTCCGGTCCCGTGCAGCTCCCGCAGATGGCACGGCTCAGTCCCGACCGGACGTACTCGGTGAGAAGATCGATGTCCTTCACCTGCCCGGCGTAGTCGACGAGGGTCTCGAGAATCGTGCCGAGATCCCGCACGGGAACGAGTTCCTTCAGCAGGTTCTGCAACACCCTGTGCACCGTGCCGAGGGAGACCTGCTCCGGGATGACATCCTTCACGAGCGCCGGGCATTCCTTCTCGAATTCGTCGAGGAGCGTCTTCACATCTTGGCGGGAAAGGATTTCCCACGCGTGGTTGCGGATCACCTCAGTGAGATGCGTGGCGAGAACGACGCTGGCGCTCACCACGGTGAGGCCGAGATCCTCCGCGCGGGATCGCCCGGCGTTGTTCACCCACTTCGCCGCGAGGCCGAAGGCGGGTTCCTTCGTGTCGACGCCCTCGATCCGGGCGAGATCCTCCTCGCTTCCCATGGCGAGATGGTGGCCGACCATCAGTTTTCCGCCCGCCACCCGGTGCGTCCGGAGGCGGATCTCGTATTCATCCGGTTTCAAACGGATGTCGTCGCGCACCCGTATCCGTGGAACGATGATGCCGACGTCGCCGGCGATCTGCCGCCGGAGCGCGACCACCCTGTCGAGGAAGTCGCTTCCCCTGTCGGCGTCCATCATCGGGATCAGCCCGTACCCGATCGCCACCTCGAGACGGTCGATGCGGAGATATTCTTCGGGCGCCTCCTCCTCCTTCGCCGTCTCGACCGTGCTTTCCTCCTCCACCTGCACGGCACTCTCCTCGGGCGTGCGCATCTGTGAGAGGGCGAACACCGCCCCGCCGAGAAGGAGGAGTGGAATGGTCGGAAGACCGGGGATGAGCGCGAGGCATGCAAGGGCGCCCGACACGACACCCAGCGGCTGTCTCTGGCCGAAGAGCTGTTCTTTGATCTCCGGACCGAGGCGGGTCGCCGACGAAGCACGGCTCACCACGATGCCGGCCGAGGTGGAGATGATCAGCGCCGGGATCTGGCTCACCAACCCGTCGCCGATGGTGAGACGCGTGTACGTTCTCATCGAGTCGGCGGGTGAAAGGCCGAGCTGCAGCACGCCGACCACGAACCCGGCGAGAATGTTCACGAGGGTGATCACGATACCGGCGATGGCATCTCCCCTCACGAACTTCGCGGCCCCGTCCATCGCCCCGTAGAAGTTCGCCTCCCTGGAGATTTCGTCCCGGCGGCGGAGCGCTTCTTCCTCGTTGATGATGCCGGCGTTCAGATCGGCGTCGATGCTCATCTGCTTCCCCGGCATGGCGTCGAGGGTGAACCGGGCGCCGACCTCGGCATTTCGCTCGGTGCCCCGTACGACGACGAGGTACTGGATCGCCACGAGGATGATGAAGATCACGAAACCGACGACGTAGTTGTCCTTGATCACGAAGCTGCCGAACGCGGAGATCACGCTTCCGGCATACGCCTGCCCGAGGATCAGCCTCGTGGAAGCGACATTGAGGGAGAGGCGGAAGAGGGTGACCACGAGCATGAGGCTCGGGAAGACGGAAAGCTGAAGCGGCTTCGTCACATAGAGCGCGTTCGCCAGCACCACGAGGGAGAGGCTCAGGTTGAACGTGAGGAGCACGTCGAGCAACCACGTCGGCAGGGGGACCACCATGACCGCCAGGATCGAGATCACCCCGCCGGCGAGGAGGAGATTCGGACTCATCAGCGCCGCGCCCATTCCGCCGGTTTTTTCCATCGCTACCGCTTCCATCATTCAACCCCTATCCGCTTTTCGCCGCGCGGCGGATCGGGGGAATCTTCCCTTTCCGCCGGAAGACGAAGCTCATGACTTCCGCCACCGCCCGGTACAGCTCCATCGGGACCTCCCCGCCGATTTCGGCGAGGCGGTAGAGCGTTCGGGCGAGGTACCTGTTTTCGATGACGGGAACGCCCGCTTCGAGGGCGATCTCCTTGATTCTCTTTGCGATCAGACGGCGCCCCTTGGCGACCACCACCGGCGCGGCCATCGATTCGGGGTCGTACTTGAGCGCCACGGCGAATTCCGTCGGGTTGGTGAGCACCACGTCGGCGTCGGGCACGGCGGCCATCATCCGTTTCCGGGCGAGAGACTTCGCCTCCGCCCGTTGGCGTCCCTTCACGAGGGGGTCGCCGTCCGATTCCTTCGCCTCGTCCTTGATCTCTCTTCGGGACATCTTCAGGTCGTTGATGTATTTCCTTTTCTGGTACGCCAGGTCGATGAAGCCGAGGACGAGGAGGACGAGCCCCGCGCGCATCAAAAGAGAGATCACGAGGCCGCCCGCTCCGCTCAGAAGCTCGGAGATGGCGATGTCGGCATGGGAAAGGAACAGGGCGATCGTATCGCGTATCACGCCGTAGCAGACGAAGCTGATGACCGCGATCTTGAGCATGTCCCGGAAAAGGTTGAACGCCATCTTCCCCGAGAAGATATTCTTCGCGCCGCTCACCGGGTTGAGACGGCCCGGGTTGAAGGCGAGTGCCTGTGTGGAGAGGATGAAGCCTCCCTGGGTCAGGCCGCTCGAGGCGATCGCCATCAGCGAAAGAACGATGAACATCGGGCTGAGAAACGCACCGCACCATTCGATCCATCCGCGGGCGAGCGGCGGAACGGTGGAGACGGTAACGTCGCTGCCGGCGATGCGGCTGAACGAATCGATGAACATCGAAATGAGGCGCTCGTTCAGGTACGGTCCCATCCACTTCAGCGTGAGCGCGCCCCCGAGGATCATGATGGCCGATCGCAGCTCCTGGCTCTTCGGGACGTTCCCTTTCTGACGGGCCTTCGCCTTCTTCCGATGAGTCGGTTGCTCTGTTCTTTCCTGGTCGTTCTCCGCCACTTCTCTACGCTCCGCGCGGGGCGAGCAGGCCGATCAGGTTGTGCAGCTCGCCGGGCAGTGTGAAAATGAATCCCTTCATGAGGATCACCATGAGGGGGATCGTCGCCACGAGGACGAGGGCGCCCACGAGGATCCTGAGGGCGAGGCCCACGGTGAAGACGTTGAACTGGGGCGCTCCCTTCGAAAGGATGCCGACGGCGGCCTCGACGACGAAGACGCTGGCGATCACCGGGATGGCGATCTGGATGCCGAGAAGGATGACATGCAGGAAGAGACGGACGACGCCGTCGGTGACGGCGGTGGGAAGCTGCGCCGCGCCGAGGGGAATCACCTTGAAGCTGGAACTGAGCGCCAGGAGGAGCATCCGGTGACCGCCGAGGGTGAAGAATAGGATGAGAACGATCAACCCCTGGAGCTGGTCGATGAGCGTGCCTTGTTCACTCGTTACCGGGTCCATGATGGTGGCGAGGCCGAAGCCCATGTGCACGCCGACGATCTTCCCCGCGTAGTTCCCCGACAGGAGCGCGAGCATCACGACGAAGCCGAGGAGAAGCCCGACGACGAGTTCGCGAAGGACGAGCGGGAAGTAACCGACGCCGGCGACGCCGGCGAGGGCGCTTCCGTCGACCACGGGAAGGAGGAGAAGAGAGAGGAACATGCTGATCCAGAAGCGGAACGCCACCGGCACCATCCTCGCGCTGAACGCCGGTGCGAGGGTGAGGAAGCCGCCGATTCTCACGAGGGTGAGGGCGAAGGCGGGCATGCGCGCCACCATGATGTCGACGAAATCCATGGCCCCTTCCCTATTGTATGAACGCGTGGAAATCACCGAATAGGAAGGTGGTGAAGGACACCAGCTTCTGGATCATCCACGGCAGGAAAACGATGAACGCCAGCGACACGCCGATGATTTTCGGGATGAAGCTGAGCGTCGCCTCCTGGACCTGGGTCACCGCCTGGAGAATGCTCACGGCGAGGCCCGCTATGAGACCGCACAGAAGGAGCGGTCCGGCCACCTCGATCATGAGGAGCACCGCTTCCCTCCCCAGGTTGATCAATACTTCTTCCGTCACGGTTCTTTCCTTTCCGCCTACCCGAAGCTGGTGACGAGCGACTGGATGATTAGGTACCAGCCGTCCACCAGGACGAAGAGAAGGATCTTGAAGGGCATCGAGATCATCACCGGGGGGAGCATCATCATTCCCATCGACATGAGGACGCTCGCCACGACCATGTCGATCACCAGGAACGGGATGAACAGGAGAAAACCGATCTGGAACGCCGTGGTCAGTTCGCTGATCACGAACGCCGGGATCACGAGATACGTCGGTATGTCGTCCCGCGTGGTGACATCGGCCTGGTTCGCGATCTTGAGAAACAAGGCGAGATCCTTCTCCCGGGTATGATCGAACATGAATCCCCGTACCGGCCCGATCGCCCGGTTCCACGCCTCTCCCTCGTCGATCTCCTCCGCCATGAGGGGATTGAGGGCGTCGCTCTGGACCTGCTTCCACACGGGGGCCATGATAAACACCGTCAGGAAGATGGCCAGGCCGATGAGGATCTGGTTCGGCGGGAGCTGCTGCTGTCCGAGGGCGTGCTTGAGGAAGGAGAAGACGATCACGATCCGCGTGAACGACGTGACGAGCACGGCGAATGCGGGCGCCAGGGAGAGAACGGTCATCAGGGCGACGATCTTCAGCGTCATCGGAAGACCGCTCTCGTCGCCGCCGTCCCCGACCTGGAGGCTGATCTGCGGGATGGCATGGGCGGCGGGGGCGACGGCGAAAACGAGGGCGAACGCCGCCAGGAGGAGCGCGACGCGTCGCCGGCGATCCGAACGGTCTTGTGCGGGTGCGGGATTCCGTTTCATCATCCCGTCATACCCCCGCCCGGGAAAGGCGCGTCGTCACGTTGCGAAGCACCGCCGGGAAAGAGAGATCGGCGCGCCGCCGATCGGCGCCGGCGGGGTAGAGTTCCTCTCCCTCGTCGGGGGAGAGCTCGGTGACCGGCGTGATCATCGTCTCGGTGACGCCCACCACGACGACCCGCCCGCCGAGGCGCACCGAGTAGAGCGCCCTTTTGGGCGCGAGGAAGCAGCGATCGAGCACTTCGATCCGCGACGTACCTGCGAATCCGGCGCGCCCGGCGACCCACCGCGCTACGAAGATTCCACCTACGATCAACACCACGATAGCGCCGAGGGTGATGCCGATGCGCACGGCGAGGGCCGCCGTGTCGAGCGACGCTTCACCGGCAAGACCGTTCGCCGGAAGGGCCACCGGCGCCGATCCGTTCTTCCCTCCGAGGGGCGTGCCCGCTGTGAGGAGAATCACCGCCGTGAGAAGAAGGGGCGCGAGAAAAAGAAGGGTCCGTTTCGCGTTCACATCACTTCTCCCGGACTTTCGCCGCCGACGACGGGGTGCACAGCTCCGTCACCTGGACGCCGAACTGGTCGTCCACCACGACCACTTCGCCGCGGCCGATCCGTTCGCCGTTCACCTTGATGTCGACCGGCTCCCCGAGGGGCCGGTAGAGCTTCACCACCGAACCGGGACCGAGGGCGAGAACCTGCTCGAGGGGCATGTTCGTCCCTCCGAGGTCGATGGTGACCGGCACGACTACCCCGAGAAGGAGAGAGATGTTCTCCCCCGTGGCGATCGTCTCGCTGGGGGTGATCGGCTGAAACTCGGCCTGGCGCACCTCCGTGGTCCCTTCGCCGTCTGGTTCGGATCGCTCTTCCGCAACCGTCGAATCCTCTTCGGTCGGCGGTTCGCCGCCCCCTTCCGGATCGCCCTCCTTCGCGGACGCCTCGTCTTCCCCCGCCTCAGTCGTCGATCCGGCGGCCTCTTCGGTCGTCTCGGCGGCTTCGCCCGACGCGTCCCCTTCGGTTTCGACAGCCGTCGCTTCGGGGGGAGTCTCTTCGACAGCCGTTTTCTCTTCTTCGCTCAACGGTGAACTCCTTTCCTATGGGTCGTTCGTCCGGCTGATCCTGACGCCGATCGATGAATCGACCGTTCCGGGATAGCCGTAGAATGCTGTCTTTCCGTCGAAAGCGATCTCCACCTCGTCGGTCAGCTTGTGATCGAGATAAAGAACGTCGCCCACCCGGAGCGAGGTGAGATCGCGGATCTGAACCGGTGTCGGCCTGTAGCGCGCCGTCAGGCGGAGGCGCATCTTCGCCAGGTGTTCCGTCGTGACCGTTTCGGGGGCGTCGTTTTCCGAGGCGACGGCCTTCGCGAAACCGAGGGCGTCGCCGAGGTCATCGAAATCATAGAAGAAACGGATCGTGCCGCGCGCCGGTTCGCCGCCTTCGCCTTCGTCACCGAGGGTGATGGAAAAGGAGGAGATCACGCCGGCCGAAGGTTCCACGTCTCTGCGAGCCGATCCATCGAGGGGGAACGGTTCGGTCGCACCCACCTCTTCGTCCCACGACGCACCTACCGCCTCCGCCGCCCGGGCGGCGACGGCGCCGAGAAGGGCGGCTTCGATGTCGGTCGGAGGTCGTTCCACCTCCCGGGGGGCGCCCGGGCCGCCGAGGATGCGATCGACGAAAGCCTGCGCGAGAGCGCTGTCGATGCGGAAGAATACGTCCCCCCTCTCATCGACCGGCTTCAACCGGTGGACGGGATCGGCTTCGGGCCGGAGAAAGGAGTCGAGGGAACGCTCGTCGGCCCGATCGAACGTGACGGCGCACGGACAATCGAGTTCCCGGCCGAGAGTGTCCGTGAGGTACTCCGCGAGCTTTTGCTGGGCGGGCACCAGGAGTGCCTTCGTGGCCGACGTGAGCCGTTCCGGGCTCCGGAAATCATAGGGCCGCACCACGGCCGCCGCCATCGTCTTCTCTTCCGCCATGATCGCTCCCGCTTACTGAAGCACGAAGTTCACGAAGTAGACCGCCTTGATCGAACCGGCGCCGAGGATCTCCTCGGCGGCGGAGCGGATCTCTTCGCGAAGCTGTTCTCTCGTGCGAACGTCCGCCAGCTCGGCGACCGTCCTCGAGCCGAGAATTCGAATCAGGAAATCCTTGATCTGGGGATCGTGCTTCTCGATGATCGCCGCCGCGTCGGGGGTGGCCATTTCGAAGGCCACGCTTGCAGCGACGTACCTCGACCCGCCCGACTCCGCCGGGTTGACCACGAGGTCCTCGATCACGTGGATTTCGCCCACTTCGGCGTTCGTCAGCTCGTCTTCGGGTCCCGCTAGCAGCGCCGCCTTCTCCTTTTCGATCAGCGAGGCGGAGACCCGTGGAGCGATAACGGAAAGGGTGAAGGTCCATCCCGCGAACATCAGACCGCCGTAGACCACGGCGAAAAGCGGGATCATGAGAAGGCGGTTCGGTCCGCCCCCCTTTCCTTTGCCTTCACCCTCGGTGGGGGAGGCGCCCTCCTGTGTCGCCGCAATCGGATCGTTCTCAGCCACGACATTCTCCTCACAGGTGGTTCCCGTCAGGATCAGGAGGGATCAGCCTCACCCGGCCCGCGGAAAACCTACCGTTTCAGGTTGATCAGTTCCGTCGTCATTTCGTCGCCCGTGGTGATCACCCTGGCATTCGCCTGGAATCCCCGCTGGGCGACGATCATGTTCACGAATTCCTCCGAGAGATCGACGTTCGACATCTCGAGCGCACGGGATGTGATCTTTCCATCCACCACCGTGCCCGCCTCGCCGACCACCGCCATTCCGGAGTTGGCCGACGCGAGATAAAGGTTGCCCCCCGTCCGCGTGAGGCCGTCCGGGTTCGCGAACCGGGCGAGCACCACCTGGGCGAGGTCTTTCACGACGCCATTGGAGAAGAGTACGGAGATCCTCCCGTCGGCGCCGATGGAAATCGAATTCAGGTTCCCCATGCCGAACCCGTCCTGCGAAAACGCCGTCGCCGTGGAGGGCGCCGCGAACTGGGTCAGTCCATCGAAAAGGCCGATCGAACCGGTCTTGAGATCGAGGACCATCCTCTCGGCGCCGCCGCCCGGCTGGATGTTGAGCGTGAGCGAGCCGTCATCGGCGCTCCACGTCCGAAGCGAACCGTCGGAGTTGAACACCACGGTGCCGCGCGGGCCGCCGGTGATCTCCTCCGACCCGTCGAACGACGCCTCCCAGTACCAGAGGTTCGTCTGGCCGGAGCGGGAGAAGGTCATGTTCAGCGTGTGCGTCTCGCCGAGCGAGTCGTACACCAGAAGGGACGTGGCGTGCTCGGTGGGGGCGGTGTCGATCAGCGCCGTGCCGGCGGCGAGGCCGTTCGTGGCGGTCATGGTGATGCCGCCGCCCCCCACGTCGGAGAATCCGTTCGCCAGCCCTGTGAGGGAATCGTACGTCACCGTCATCGAAACGCCGCCGAGGGCGGTCTTGTTCGTCGGCGTGAACGTGTCGATCGCGGAGATGGTGCTCTCGGTGCCGTTGTTCGCCGTGAACGCATTCCCCACGGCGGCGCCGAAGATGATATTCGAAATGTTGCCCGCCACGCCGAGCGACGTGGTGATGTTGTACGTGCTGCCGAGTCCGGCATAGTCGCGGGTGAGTTTCACCTCGCCGCCGGAAAGCTCGGCGGTGATCCCGACGTTTAGGTCGTTGATCGCGTTGATCAGTTCGGTGACCGTCGAGGTCGTGCTGAGGCCGGTCACCGCCACGGCCGCCCCGCCGTCGACCGAAAGGGTGAAATCGCTCGCGTCGGTGACGCCCACTGTGGCAAGCGACGTCGACCCTGTGATCGGAGCGCCGGTGGCGTTGGTGCCGGTGGCGGTGCTCGCCGTGGCGTTCACACCGGTCACCACGATCGAGTGCTGGCCGCCGGCGCCGTTCGCCGCCATGCCGTTCACATAGTCGATACCGGTGGTTCCCGCGCTGTTCAGCGTCGCCGTGCTCGTTGTGGCGGTGGCATCGAGGTTGGAGTTGAAGATCACCTCGGTGGTCGCCTTGCCCGGAACCGTCTCTCCGAAGGGGAGATGGATATCGGTCACCGGCGTACCGGAAGCGATCGTCCCGTCGACGGCGGCCATCCATCCCTGGACGATCTCCCCGCTCGCGCGGGAGGTGAGGTTCCCCTGGGCGTCGAAGACGAAATTGCCCGAACGCGTGTAGTTGCGGCCGTTGCCGCCGCGCAGGACGAAGAATCCGTCGCCGTCGATTCCAAGATCGGTCACGATACCGGTGGTCTGAAGCATCCCCTGGGTGAGGTTGTTCGATACGCTCGAGACCTCCATGCCGAGACCGACCTGCATCGAGTTGATCCCCCCGCGACCGCCGCGCGGAGAAGAGCCGTCCTGAATCGTCTGCACGAGCGCTTCCTGGAAGGTCGCCCGGCCCGACTTGTAGCCGTTGGTATTCACGTTCGCGATGTTATTGCCTACAATGCTCATGCTGAAAAGGTGTCCCTTGAGTCCGGAGACGGCACTGTAGAACGCTCCCATTCCTGACATTCTGTTCTCTCCTTCATCACCGCGTCTGTCGTTCGGCGGTGAAGAACCTCCTCGCTACGAGGTCCGGTCCGTGTAAAGGTTCTCTCTTTTCCTACGCGATCACTGCGCTGTCGATGGAGGTGAACACTCCCTCCTTCTCCGCCTGGAGCGCCGTGATGACGGTGCGGTTGCGCACGCTCACGACGAAGGCGAGTTCATCGAGAAGAACGAGAGATTCGTTCGCTCCCTTCTCCTTCGCCCGGGTCACGGCGCTTCCGAGACGGTCGAGCTCTGCGCGGCCGATCGACGCATTCCTCAATTCCATCCTGTCGATGGCGTGGCGGGAAAACTTGAGATCGTACCGTTCCGTCGCTTCCGCGAGGGCGGCCTTGAACTCCTTTCCCCCGTCCTTTCCGGATGCCGGCGGTTTCGGAGGAGACAGTTCCTCCGGGGTCACCTTGATCCGGATCGGTGTTCCGAGTTTTCCGATGCCGTTCAACGTTCGTTCCTTTCGCTTCGCGCGCCGGGGCGCTTCTACGGTTCGAACACTTCCTGCACGTTCCCCATGCCCACCTCGGAGTCGCCGAGAAGGACCATGGCGTTTCCATTCACATAGCGGATTCCACGCACCGTGCCGATGAGCATTTCACTCGCGCCGATCTCGTTGTCCGCTCCGTTCGACGCGGTCACCTGGAAGGTGTACGTTCCGGGATTGACCGACTTGCCCGCGTCGTTCCTGCCGTCCCACTCCCATTTGTGATACCCCTCTCCCCCATCGAGTCCGGCAACGGTGCGAACGGGCAGGTTGTTGGAGTCGTAGATCGTCAGCGAGACGTCGGTGGCGTTTCCGTCGAGTTGATAGCCGATCTCCTCGACGTTTGAGCCGGCGAAGCGGAACGAATCGGCGGCCACGCGAACCCCCTTGCCGATCATCGTGGTGGCCATGGTGTTGTTGAGCAACTGTCCGAGCAGGTAATCCGATTCGGCGCTCGAGTCGAAACCGTCGGCCATCCGCTGTTGCAGTTCGAGTGTGCTGAACTGCGCCAGCTGGGCGATCATGTCTTGGTTCTCGAGCGGTTTGAACGGATCCTGGTTCTGCAGCTGCGTGAGAAGCAGCTTCAGGAAATCCTCCTTGCCGAGCTGACCCATCGGGTTCGCTCCCGGTGGAAGAATCTCGGTCTGGGTTCCCGTTCCCACCACACTTCCGATATCCATCGATGTCACCTCCTTTCGTTTCGTCAGAACAGGTAATTCACCACCGTACCTCCGGCGGCGACGGGCAACTCCCTCGGTGCGGACGCTTTCTCCGGGTCACCCCCGGCGTGACCACCGCCGGCGCGCCGGCGGGGTGTCGTGTCATTTCGCCGATCGTCCGGACGATTCCGGTCGGCGAGAAGGACGTCGAACTGGTCGAGCTGCAGGCCGCTGTCAGCCATCGACGCGGCGAGCTTCGGAAGGTCGGATTGGAGCGCCGCCTTCACCGCCGGGTTCTCCACTTCGATGATCCCCTTTACCGTGTCCCCTTCCACCGCGAGGCGGAGGATCACCCTGCCGAGTTCCGGGGGATCGAGACGGATTTCCGCCTGGTGCCCGCCGGTGTGGGCGAGGGCGGTGAAGCGGCCTCTCACCGCGCGAAGAATGTTTTCCCCGGCGGCCCACGCCGCGGGATGGGCGGGGCGGAGAGTCGGCGCGGGGGCCGTTTGTGCCGTGCGCGAAGGAGGCGGGGCGATTGCGGTGGCGGCGGGAGGGGTCTGGGCGACGTCGCCGGAGGTGGCGAGTTCCTCGAGGGCACCGCGGCCCGGGGGGAGAGTCGCGACCGCGGCGGGCGTCTCTTTCGGGCGACCGGCGCCCGATGCGGGAATCCTCTTCCATTCGAAAGGGCGGTCGAAGCGAGGCTCGCCGGGACGACTGCGTGCGCGCATCCGGTCGTGTCCCGCCCGGCCGGGAACGACGCGGCGGCGGGCGCTTTTCTCTTCACGATCGGGCGCAGCCGAATCGTCCCGTTCGGAGGCGGTCCCGTCGGAGGCACCGGCGGTTGCGATCGCCGTCGTCGTCCCTTTCACGACGGAATACGCCGATGTCTCCACGCGGGCCGGGATCGTCGTCTCCGGGGAAGCGGCGCGCTCTCCCGACCGCGGGGCGACCTCTTCCGAAGCGCGGTTCCCGCCGCCTCGGTCGCTCACCCCGGCACGGCGGGCGATGTCCGAGGCGACGAGGTCGTCTTCACGCGCCGCGGGGGAAGCGATATCCTCGACCGCGCTCCTACGACGGGGCGGGGCGATCCTCACGCTTCGCGGCGTCGTCGAGGCGGGTCGTCCGCGCTCCGGGACGTCGCCTTGTGGGGAGAAGAGGTCCGTTTCCTCCCTCTTCGCGCCGGTGGGGAACGTTTCTTTCCGTGTGGTCGCAGGCGTCCCGCCGTCACGGCCGGCGGTCGTCGCGTCGGCCCCGGTCCCGAGAGGTGCCGAGGTTTTCTCGTTCACGACGGCTCCTTCGATCGTCGGCGCGAAGGGACCACTCTTCGTCATGCCGACCACGCGGCGCGCGATCGGCCGCTCTTCAACGATCGGCCGTACAGCGGCGTCGGGATCCACGGCGGATGGGCCGCCCGGTTCGGTCGGTGATGCGCCTTCCCGGGCGGCACGAATCGCCCTTCGACTTCCGGGAAGGGGCCGCGCCGTGTCGTCGCCGGCGCCATCGGTTTGCGCGGCCGGGATGGCGGGGGTCTCGGACGGGCGAAGGGCGGCCTTCTCGAGGATCGGAACGTGGGGGAGGGTATTCTCCTCCGAAGGGGAAGGCGCGGTGCGGAGAATCTCGGGGAGGCGGAATTCCTTCCCCGCGGCCGGGCGGGCGCTCTTCGAATCGGGCCGGATCATCCTCGCCGGAGCCCCTTCGATGGCCGGCCCCGGTCGGATGGGCCCGGCGACGTCGCCCTCCTCGGTCGGGCCGCTATTCGCGATGATCGGCGCTTGGGAAACGCCGACTGCCGGGGACGACGTGCCGGCCGAAACGACCGGCGCTTCGGCGTGATCGATGACAGCGGTCTGCACCACCGTTCCCGATACGTCGATTCGAGCCGCTTCCGGCCGGGCGGTCGGGGCCGAAGCGTCCCGGGTGATCGAGGTGGAAAGAGCCGGGGTCTCGGCGGGCGTCGCCGGAACGATCGGAGCGCCGAGAGGCGCGCCGCCGCGTGCGGGAGACGTCGCGGCGGGGGTCCTCCCCGCGGCGGAGGGCGTGCCGGTCGCCGGAATCGGCTCCTCGTCGCCGAGCGGTGTTACGAGAAAACTCTTTGGCGCGGCCGCTTCGACCGGACGCTCCACCCCGCCGGCCGGCGGCACCCCTTCCCCCTCGTCCGCCGAGTCGACCGTCTCCGCCGCCTCGCCGCGGCCGGTCGCCGGCGGGGAGACGATCACCACGGCGGGATCGCCGTCGGGGGTGCGCGGTAGTACGAACGGAACGATGTCGCCGGCGCTCTCATCCGCAAAGGCGGGGGCGGTCTCTTCCTTCGGGCGGCCGGGGATCGTCGATCCACCCTTCCAGGCGGCCCGTTCGACGCCCGGCGAGCCGGAACGGATGAAATCACCGAGAAACGCAGCGAACCGATGCTCCGTCGCGCCGCTGGCCGGAGGGTGGGGCGCGCGGGAGCCGCCGCCGAGGCCGGATATCACCGGGCCGGCAATCGGATTCGAAAAAGAGGTGAACAGATTACGGTTCAAGGCTCGTCATCCTCACGATCAGTTCGCTCAACCGGGCCGCCTTCGGCGGGTCGATGGCGGCGAGCACCGCCGCCGCGCTCTTATCTTTCATCGTGGCGAGGATCATCGCCGACTTGCTGTCCGGCATCGTGCCCAGGATCATCGCCACCTGCTTCGGCTTCATCTTCTCGTAGACTTTCACGAGACGAGCGAGTCTCTCCCTATCGAAGGGGAGCTTCTCGCTCTGGGCGGCGGCGATTTTTCCCGGTTCGGGCGCCGGGTGCGACGGGGTCTCTTCCTTCGCCGGCTCGGCGGCGGCCTTCGCGGTTTCCGCCGTCCGTGCGGCCTCGGCCGCCGCGGCGTCTTCCTTCTCCTTGGCCAGGCGCGCCTGCTCCGCCTCCGACTCGCGTGCGGCCTGCGCCTCGAGTTCGGCCGCCTTCGCCGCGACGGCGGCGAGCCCCTCTTCGCTCAGGAGCCCTTCCTCGATGTAGTGCTGCGCCAAGACGCTGTCGGCGAGAACGTACCGTTCGGCCGGCTTCATATGGGGCAGGCCGAACTGGACCATCCCCTGGGTGAAGAGCGCCACCGGGATCGAAAGGATGAACACGCCGATTCCTCCGCCGACGAGGGGGATCAGAATCCCCGTCATTCCGCCTTTCTTCGCCGTTTCCTTCTCGTCCGTCTTGTCTGCCATGAACTGCCTCTTTTCTCACGCGCCGCCGGGCGTACCCGACCGGCGATTCTCCCCGGTATTCACGTTTCGCGCTTTACGGATGAAAAGATCCCGACCTGCGTCGTCGTTCTCCTTCTGCTCCATCCGGTCGATTTCCCGCGCGAATTCCCGCATGCCGGTTTCCTTCAGTTTCTCGAGCACCTTGCGGTCGGTCGACGCCCTCACGAGTGCTTCCCTCGCCGATTCCACGTTTCGCGAGCAGTGCTTCACCGTTTCCCTCTGCCGCGCGATCTCCCGGGCGAGATGGTCGAAGTAATCGCGCCATCGACTCTCCTCGACGACGTCGAGTTTTCCCTCCCGCCGCCGGAGCGCCTCGAGGCGGCACTCCTCCCAGCGAAGGAGGTCGTCGGAGAGCCGCTTCTCTTCGCGGAGGAAGATTCTCCGCGCGCGCGCCAGATCTCGTTTCTTCTCATCTTCATTCCGTTCCCTCGCCTCCAGCACTTTCTGCAGCCGGAAGCGATGCCTCCTCATTGTCCCGCCTGTCCGGCGAGGCCGAGTACCGAGCGGACCGTTTCCGCGAATTCCGTTTCTTCTTCCACCCGCTGGGTTAAAAACATCCGGATCGATTCGATGCGGGAGATCGCCCGGTCGATTCTCGGGTTGCTCCCCTTGACGTAAGCGCCGATGTTGATCAGGTCTTCCGCTTCGCGGTAGGTGCCGAGAAGCTCCCGGACCGCGGCGGCGGCGAGCCGATGCTCTTCATCGGTGACATCGCCCATCAGGCGACTCACGCTCTCGAGAACATCGACCGGCGGATAGTGATTCGCGGCGGCGAGCTTTCGGGAAAGGACGATATGTCCGTCGAGAATCGAACGGGCGGTGTCGGCCACCGGATCGTTCATGTCGTCCCCTTCGACAAGCACCGTGTAAAGCCCGGTAATGCTTCCCTCCCGCGACGTCCCCGACCGCTCGAGCAGTTTCGGCAGAAGGGCGAACACCGACGGCGGATATCCCTTCGTGGCGGGGGGTTCGCCGGCGGCGAGGCCGACTTCCCGCTGCGCCATGGCGACGCGGGTGACCGAGTCCATCAGGAGCATCACGTCTTTCCCCAGGTCGCGAAAATGTTCGGCAATCGCCGTGGCGAGGAGCGCACCCTTGAGCCGGAGAATCGCCGGCTGGTCGGATGTCACCGCCACGACCACCGACTTCGCGAGGCCCTCTTCACCGAGATCGCGCTCGATGAAGTCGCGCACCTCGCGGCCGCGCTCGCCGACGAGTGCGATCACGTTGAGATCGGCTTCGCAGTTTCGGGCGATCATGCCGAGCACGGTGCTCTTCCCGACGCCGCTCCCGGCGAAGATCCCGACGCGCTGGCCCCTGCCGCATGTGAGAAGACCGTCGATCGAGCGGATTCCCGTGGCAAGGGGTACGGAGATGCGTCGGCGCGTCATCGGTCCGGGAGGATCGGCGGCGAGGGGGCGTCTCGTGTCGGTTCGGATCTCGCCGAGGCCGTCGATCGGCGCGCCGAGGCCGTCGATCACCCGGCCGAGGAGGGCGTCGCCGACGCCCGCCTCGATCGGTCGACCGAGAGCCTCCACACGGCTGCCGGGCGCCACGCCGGCGGTGTCGTCGAGCGCCATGAGGAGCACGCGATCGCCGCGGAACCCGACCACTTCCGCGCGGATCCGCCTCGCCGGAGACCCCGCGTCGATGAGGCAACTCTCTCCCACCGATACCGCGGGTCCCCGCGACTCGATGATCAGCCCCACCGTGTCCGCCACCCTGCCGGTGAGGCGGATCGATTCGGTCTCGCGGATCGCCGCGAGAAAACTGTTCACGTCGATCGTGGCGGTGGTCACTTCAGCGTCTCCATCAGCGCGCGTTCCATCACTTCGATCTGTTTCTCCACTCTGGCGTCGACGTCTCCCGTCTCGGTGACGACGAGGCACCCGCCGCGCCGTATGCGGCGATCTCCCTCGAACCGGACCGCGCCCGATAGGCGAACGTCGTCGGCGCACATTTCCCGATTCTCCTCCACCACGGCGAGATCGTCGGGGTGAAGGCGCACGGTCAGCTCTTCCCGTTCCGCGGCGAGAGCGAGGGCGCGGCGCGCCGACTCGACCACCACGGCGGCATCGATCTTCACGGAGTGGCCGATGATCTTCTCCGCCATCGCCACGGCGAGGCGCACCACCGTTTCCGATGCGGCGGTGAGGGCGTCGCGGCGAAGCGAGTCGACCCGTTCGGCCGCCCCCTCGAGGGCGGCGACGGCGCCGCCGAGACGGGCGGTCACTTCTGCGTCGATCCTCTTCTCCATGGACGATCTCTCCGCTTCGAACGCCGCCCGCTCTTCTTCCCGCAGCGCGAGGAGGCGCTCCACCTCGGCGCGGAGCTCCGCTTCGCAGGCGGCGCCGCTTCGCGCGGCGCGGATCGCCCTGTCCGGGAGCTCCACCGGGAAGGCATCTTCGAGAACGCGTGCGGGCCGGATCACTCTCGACGTCATTCCGATTCCCCTCCCCTGTCGATCACGATCTCCCCTTGCTCCTCGAGGGCACGTGCCTGGTCGATGATCCTGTCCTGGGCGCCTTCGATCTCTTCGGGCTTGAGCTGGTTCATGTAGTCCATCTCTTCCCGGATGGTGAGCGCCGCGCGCTCCGACATGTTCTTGAAAAACTTCGCCTGGATCGAATCGTCCGCCTTCTTGAGGGCCACGCACAGATCCTTCTGATCGACTTCCTTGAGAAGGCGCTGCATGCCGCGATCGTCGAGGAGAAGGAGATCCCGGAAGACGAACATCAGCTTGCGCACCCGCGCCGCGAGGTCGGCGTCCAGGTCGGACATCGAATCGAGCACCGTCTTCTGCGCCTCGAGGGGCACCATGTTGAGCAGCCCGGCGACCAGCTCTTCGCCGCCCATCTGCTCGGCGCGTTTCACCGGTCCTTCGCCCTGGGCGGGGCGGAAGAGGGGGGCGAGCTTCCCGTGCACCGTGGCGGCGGCATCGGGGGAGATCTCCCGCATCGTGGCGATGCGCCAGCCCATTTCGGGCTGAAGTTCCTCCGGAAGGGCGGCGATCACCTGGCCCGCCGCCTCCGGATCGACCTGGGTCAGAATGAAAGCCATCGTCTGCGGGTGCTCCTGGATGATGATCTGGGCGAATTTCGCCGGGTCCTTCTTCACGAAGGCCGTGAGCGCTTCGTGGGACCGCCATTCCATCTTGCGGAACGCCTCGGTCCCTTCCGTCTTTCCGAGGCTCTCCTCGAGAATGCGGGCCGCCCTCTCGAGGCCCCCTTCGGTTTGCGCCTGCGACGCGGCGATCCGGTTATGAAATTCGGCGAGCACCGCGTCGGACATCTCCTCGGGAACGTCGCCGAGCCGGAGAATCTCCTCCGCCACGAGTTCGACCTCGTTATGGGCGAGATTCTCCAGGAGCGGCTTCGCCTCGCTGCCGAGGGACATCACCACGATGGCGGCCCTCTGCCTCGGCGTCAGTTCTTCCGCGGTGACAATCGCCATGGTCCTAGCCGTCCTCCGTCAGCATCGTTCGAATCACGTCCGCCGACTCCTCCGGTTTCTCCCGGGCGAGTTCCGAAACTCTCTGTGCCACCGACGCCACTTCGACGCGGGTTCTCTCGTCGAGAGGCGGCGCCGCCGCAGGTGCCGGAGCGCCGGTCGGCCCGCCCCCCGCCGCCGGCGCGAGTGCTTCCTGCCGGTGGGGTGGGGCGGCTTCGGAGAGGGTTTTCGCAACCGAATGGAAGATCTTCTTCACAATGAGGAACGCCGCGAGAAGAACGAGGAAGAAGAGCGCCTTCTGCGTGATCGCCTCGATCATCATCCTCTTGTCGAGGCGTGCCATCTCCTCCCGCTCGGTGCGGAGTTGTTCCCTGTCGAGTTCGACGCAGGCGATGTGAAACTGGTCACCCCGCGTTTCGTCGACGCCGACGGCGTTCTTCACCAGGGCGGCGATCTCATCGAGTTCCGCCGCCGAACGGGGCACGAACACAGGCTCGGGATTCTCCCCTTCGGCGCCTTCGGGGATTTCGTAGTTTCCCCCCACCGTCACGGCAACGGTGAGGCGCTCGATGCTGCCGGGCGCCTTCACCACGCGCTCCACCGTCTTGTTCAGTTCATAGTTGGTCACCGAGTTGCGATACTCGCTTCCGGCATCGCCCGTTTCCTCGCTCACCTCCTCGCTTCGCACCGAGGCGTTGTCGGGATCGTATATTTCGGAATCCCGCTCCATCCTTTCGAAATCAAGCTTCGCCGTGATCCGCACGAGGGCGTTCCCCGGTCCGACCATCCGGTCGAGGAGGGTCTGCGCCTTCTCCTGGAGCGTGAGGGCGAGGGCCGACTCCGCCTCGAACCGCTCGGTTCCGGCGGCATCGAAGCCGTCCGCCCCGGACGTGGAGGTAAGGAGGTTGCCGTAGTAGTCGAGAACATTCACCGCCGAAGGTTCGAGGCTCTCCACGCTCCCCGATACGAGCCGGGTGATCCCCTCGATCTGCTTGCGCGTCAACTTCACCCCGGGTTTGATGCGGAGCATCACCGACGCGGTGGTCTCGTTCTTACCGCCCACGAAGAGGCTCCGCTCGGGGATGACGAGATGAACGCGGGCGGCCATCACCTCGTCCATTTCACGGATCGTGCGGGTGAGTTCTCCCTCGAGGGCGCGCCGATAGTTCACTTGCTGCATGAAACTCGTCATTCCGAAGCGGCTCTTGTCGAAGATCTCGTAGCCGGAACGGCCCGATACGGGACCACCTTCGCTCGCCATGTCGAGACGGACCGAGTAGACCTCCTTTTCGGGGACGAGGATCGTCTTGCCGCCGTCCTCGAGGCGGAAGGGGGTCTTCGATTCCCTCAGCCGGTCGACGACGCCGCTCGCCTGGTCGGAATCGAGTCCGGCGTAGAGAACGGCGTACGTCACGTGATTCACGAGAAACAGTGAAACCGCCACGGTAATCGCGGCGCCGAGGCCGAGGCTGAGAACGAGGAATTTCTGGCCCGGCCCGAGGGCGCCCCATCGTTCGAGCACGCCGCCCAGGAGGTTGCTCAATGCTTCAGCCAAGATGCTTTCCTCCTATTCGCTAGACCGATGTGCGACTCAGCTCCCGGTACGCATCCAGGAGCTTGTTCCGGATCTCGATCATCATGTCGAGGGCGAGGTTCGCTTCCTGCACGGCGAGCATCACCTCGTGCGGATCGGTGACCGATCCCTCGAGCACGCCCTCGACCTTGGCGTCCGCCGCCTTCTCGAGCCTGCCGACGCCGTCGATGTAACCCTTGAGAATCTCGCCGAACGATTCGCCCCCGGCGGGCGTCGACGTCTTGTCGGGCGATCCGATGCCGCCGATCGTGCCGGGACCGGTGAGGCCCCGGACCGGAATCGAGCGGGACAGGTCGAAAGTCATCGGTCGCGTTCTCCTAGATCTCGAGAGACTTGTTGAACATGCTCTTGTATGCCTTCATCGCCGCCAGGTTCGCTTCGTACGCCCGCGTGGCGGCCACCATGTCGACCATCTCGGTCACCGTGTTGATGTCGGGCACCTTGATGTAACCGTTCTCGTCCGCCTGCGGGTGGGCCGGTTCATAGACATAGGTGAACCCGGCGTCGGCATCGACTTTTTCCTGCGCGCGAACGACGGGAGCGTTGTCGGCGCCCGACGCGAGGCGGCGGGCGGTGCCCGGCAGGTGGCGGCTCGACGTCTTTTCGAGCCGAATCGTGTGCGAAGCGGCACGGCTCTTCCTCGCCTTTCCCGCCTCGGCGGAGGTGACTTCCACGAAGTGCCTCTTGTAGACCTCACCCTTCCCGGCGGGCGTCGTCTCGGCATTCGCGATGTTCCGGGCGATGGCGTCCATGCGCTTCCGCTGGGCGGACATTCCCGACGCGCTGATCGACATCGACCCGAAAAGATCATCACCCATGATTCATCTCCTCCTTACGATCTTCCCTGGATACTGGCGCGCAGGGCCGCGATCTTCAGCGTGGCGAGCCGTGCCGCCATGTTGAACCGGAGCTGGTTTGCCGCCAGGGCGACGACTTCCTCTTCCGTGTCGACGGCGTCCGAGCCGTCTTCCGCCGGCTCGTCGAAGAACTCCACCTTTCGCTCTTCCACCTTCCCCGCCCCGAGATGTCTCTCGTCGGTACCGGCGAGGGGAAGCGACACGGCGCCGGTGCGCGCGAGTTCATCGGAGAAGCGGACTCCCTTGCGGACGTACCCGGCGGCGCCGGCGTTCGCGAGGTTCGCCGCGTGGACCTTCTGTCGCGCCGCGCCGATGTCGAGCAGTTTTCGGATCGCCGCGAGGCTCGTACGGTCGAACAGTCCGACCCGGTTCATTCCAATACTCCTTCCGAAGTGGATGGACTACCCCCCACTTCGCTGGACCGACCGATTCGCAACTTCCGGGCCAGCGGCCCCCACGCGCTCCAACCGTCGTTCTTCCAGGAGGTTGGCCCGCGCGCGGATGTTCGGCGTCCCGACCCGCCCGGCGGGGAAAGGGGCCTGTTCTTCCCGTGACGGCGGAACTTTTTTCCCCTTACCCTTCCCCTTGAGGAAATCCATCTGGCCGATCCGGTGAAGTTTGTTTCGGAGCGTTCGGGTGGTGATGCCGAGTCGCTCCGCCGCCCTTGTCCGGTTTCCTCCTTCCTCTTCGAGAGTGCGAAGGAGGAGGTCCGCCTCCATCTGCCGGATCGTCGCGGCCGGCCGCGCGACCGGTCTTGGAGCGGGACGGTTCGGCGTTTCCGCCGCGCCGGCGAGATCGGAGAGTTGATCGACGTCGATCACCGTGCCCGGCGACACGAGCGCCGCCCGCTCGAGACAGTTTTCCAGCTGCCTCACATTGCCGGGCCACCGGTACGATGTGAGAAGATCGACGGCCCGTTCGGTGAGGCGCCGCGCGCCGAGGGCGTTCTTCCGGCAGTGTCGTTCGAGGAAGAACTCCGCCAGCGCGGGAATGTCTTCACGCCTTTCCCGCAGCGGCGCCACGGTGATCGGGAAGACGCTGAGCCGGTAATAGAGGTCGGAGCGGAAGCGCTCCTCGCGGATCTCGCGGGCGAGATCCTTGTTCGTCGTCGCGACGATGCGCGCATCCACACGGATCGTGGCGCATCCTCCCACGCGCTCGAACTCTTTTTCCTGGAGTACGCGGAGGAGCTTCGCCTGGACGGCCCACCCGATCTCGGAGATTTCATCCATCAAGAGTGTCCCGCCGTGGGCGAGTTCGAAGCGGCCCTTCTTCTGCCGCAAGGCGCCGGTGAAGGCGCCGCGCTCATGGCCGAACAGTTCGCTTTCATATAGCGTCTCGGGAAGGGCCGCGCAGTTGAGCCGCACGAAACGGCCGGTTCGCCTCGCGCTTTCGGTGTGGATCGCGCGGGCGACAAGTTCCTTTCCGGTGCCTGTTTCGCCGCAGATCAGCACGGTGGCGTCGGTGCTCGCCGCGAGGTCGATCAGGGCGTGGATCTCCTGCATCGGAGCGCTCTCGCCGATGAGAAGACGTTCGTGACGGCGGGCGTGCTTCGCACTCGAGAATTTCTCCGCCGGACCGGAAGCGCCGAGAAGTCTGTCGATCAGCTCTTCAACCTGCCCGGTGCGCAGCGGCTTCGTCAGGCAATCGCTCGCGCCGAGACGCATCGCCTCGATCGTGCTCTCCACGGTCGCCACGGCGGTCATCACCACGACCCGGCTCGCCGGCGACATCTCCTTCACCACGCTTAGGAGGGAACGCCCGTCGCCCGAGCGAATTCGCGCGTCGGCGAGGACGACGTCGTAGCGTGCCGACCGGAGGAGGTGAACCGCTTCGCGCCCCGTTCCGGCGACTTCGGCATGGTAGCCGCGCCGGGCGAACAGCTCCTTAAGGAAATCACCCATGAGCGGCTCATCGTCCACCACGAGAATCCGGATGCCGCTCGTATCGCTCTTCATTCCGTGCATCCCCTTACTCCGCCGGTATCCGTATGAGTGTCTTCGTCCCGGACGGGACGTTCGGTTCGAGGGAGATCTCGCCGCCGTGACCGGTGACGATTCGCTTCGCCGACGTCAAACCGAGACCGAGTCTCTTTTCGCGGGTGGTGAAGAACGGCGAGAAGGCGTTCGCCGCCACGTCGTCGCCCATCCACTCGCCGCTGTCCGCCACGGTGACGCGGACGAACCGTTCCCCCTCTTCCCGACCGGGACGGTGGGCGGGTGATTTTTCTTCCAAGTCGATGCTCACCTCGATGACCCCGCCGTCGGGCATCGCCTCCCATGCGTTCACGAGAACATTCCGAAGGGCGCGGCCGAACTGCTCGGCGTTGAGCCGTGCGACCGCCGGGAAGGGGCACATCGAGCGCACCACTTTCACGGATCGTCCGGAGGCGACCGCCGATTCGAACAGATCGAGCACCTTTTCGGTAACCGCCACCACGTCGTCGCGACGAAACTCGACCGTGACGGGGGCGGCGCTCTCGAGGAGCCGCACAACAGCGCACTCGACCGCGGCGACGCCCTGGCGGATCTTCGCCACCAACTCCCGCCGTTGGGGATCGGTATCGAGGTCTCTTTCGAGCAACTCGGCGAAGCCGGAGATCCCGGCAAGGGGGTTGCGGATCTGGCGCGCCACGTCGGCGGCCATCTCGCCGATGGCGGCCGCCGTCCGGGTGCGAAGGAGTTCCTCTTCGAGAATCTTCGTCTTCCTCAGGTCGGTGAACACTTCAACGGCGCCGAGGAGGAGGCCTTGGTCATCGAGAATCGGGGAGGTGCTGAAGCGGACGGGGATCCGCTTCCCGGCGGCGGTTACGATGCTCTTCTCCTCGTCGTCCACCCCTTCCCCGCTCAGGAGAACCTGGAGCGGTCCGAGTCGATCGCCGACGCCCCGTCCAGCGCGGTCGGTGTAGGGCGTGCCGAGAAGATCGCCCCTCCTATAGCCGGTGATCTGTTCCGCCGCGGGGTTGAACTCGATCAGGCGGCCCCGGCGGTCGACGGCGATCACCCCCGCCGAGAGGCAGCGGAGGATGCCGTCGAGCTTCGACGCGAGGGTCGCCTTCTCGTCGAGGGCGTCCTTGAGCTTCCGGTTCGCCTCCGTGAGGGCCCAGTCGAGGGAATCGCACCGCTTTTCGAGAAGAAGGCACGATCCGCTCAGGGCATCGAGAGAATGGCGGATCGAGCCGATCGAATCGTCCATGACGTACCTCTGTGCGCGGAGATCTCCGCCGCCGGGTCCTCCTGTCCTCCCGGTTCCCCGGGAGGCCGAACGTTTGCATGATCCTTCCCCTTTTCGAACAATCCGGAAAAACCTTTAGGAAAAGTTTCCCTTTTCGACGGGAAGAGTCGGAAAAGTGATCTCCATATCCGGGAGAGATGGGGAAGAGATTTCCGGCGGAAAAGAGAAGCGCGCCCCGTGGAGACGGGCGCGCTTCGCAGAAGATGACGGGCGGCCTGGGGCGATCAGGCGAGGAGATCGACCGACGGGCCTCCCTTCGATTCCCCCGGCCCGGTTTCCTTCGCATCGGACGGTATTCCGGGAAGATCGACCGCTTCCTGCCCTTCGAGCGGGCCGGGAGGCAGGAGATCCTCCCCCTCGGCCGCCTTCTTCTCCACGGGAAGAGTGTTTTCGACCGGCTGCGGTTCGCCGCCATCCGCTCGGGGTGCTTCGGAAAGGAGTCCGTTGCCGCGCGGAAGAGGAGGCGCTTCCACCGATCTGGTACCGTTCTCGCCCCCCGGCTGGTAGACGGAGAGGACCTCGGTCAGTCCCTTTCGGACGAGGTGCGCGCGGGCGGTGCTCTCGAGCTGCATCGCGCGGGCGGCGATCTTCATATCTTCGGGTGAGTTCGCCCCGACACCGAGGTTCGCCTGTTTCACCGTCCTCGCCTTGCGAAGGGTTCTCTCGGGATCATCGGTGGGGGCTAGGTCCGCAGGCACATGTCCCGACACTGCGAAGCGTTCGCCGTTCGGGCCGGTCTCGTACTGGTAGCGGGGACCGCCCTTGCTGTACCGGCCGAGGAGCGCCGCCTTCGCCGACTCCTCGGCGCGGACCTCGTGATCCTTCCGAGCCATCTCTTGGGTGAGACGCTTGATTTCCATCTCCTGCACCTGATCGAGAGCGCTCTTGTCGTTGCCGGCCGCGCCGGCGGCGCCTTCGTTCCCCTCTCCGGCATTTCCCGGGGAGGGAACCGGTCCGGCGACGTTCTCCGGGGCGGTCTTCGAACCGCCGCCGCCGTTTTCTTCTACGATCTTGCCGCCGGCATCGACGGTAAACCTTTCCGATTCGCCCTCGTCCCCGCGCGCCTCCCCGGGGAGGACGAGTGTCTCGCGGCTCGAGTCGCCCGCCGCCCTTCGAGTCCGATTGGCGGCCGAATCGTCGCGAAAGGGAGAGTCCGCTTCGTCGGCGATGAGCTTCCCGGTCTCGATGATCGTGACGCGTACGGCGCGGTCGTCGGTCGTGCCCGAGGGGGCGGGAAGCGTCTGCTCCGCCGGGCGGCCTTCCGCCTCGCGCGCACCGGTCTGTCCGGCGAGCGCCGAACGGAGAAGGCTAGACGATGTGGTCATCTGGGGAATCGTGATGCCGTCCATGTTCTTCAACCTCCGTGATGCGGCAAGCCGTCTGGGAACCCGCCGTTTCCCGTGGCCGGCGCGGGAGACGCGGTCCACCTCTAACCGATTGATCGGCAGTCGGGGGCGAGACTTTAGGGCGAAAGATGCGCGAAAAGTGAACAGCCGGTCGGCCGCCGCACCGTGGAGGGGACATTTGAAGCGATGATCGAAAAGGATAAGGAGAACGGAGCGGCGGGAACGCTCAGGCGGTGTCGTTCTCCTTCGCGGGGAGGGTGACGGCTCCCGACCGGGCCTTCACCCTGTCGAGCTGTTCGCGGGCGCTTTCGAGGAAGAGATCGAGACCGTCGGTCGATTCGGGCGAGAGGCGAATGCAACCGTCCGCATCCCGCTCGACGCGGGTGATCCCGGGGTGCTTCTTCTCGAGCTGCTCGAGTTCGTCCGACTGGGCCTTCACCGTTTCGAGGAGATCGCAGCTTGCCCGCAGGACGTTGTGGAGCGCGAGCGCCTTCCGGATGGTGGCGGCGAGATGGCGGGCGTCGACCGGTTTGGTGAGAAACCGGAAGACCTCCCCCTCGTTGATCGCCGCGAGGGCCACGTCGAGGCTTCCCGTGCCGGTGAGAAGGATCCGCGTCACGCCGGGGTACGAATCGCGCACCGCCGCGAGGAGGCGGGTCCCCTTCATGCCGGGCATCTCCTGGTCGCTGATCAGGAGGTCGACGTTTCTTTGCTCGAGGATCTCGAGCGCCTTCTCGCCGCTCGAGGCGAGAACGATCGAATACGGTTCGCCCCGGAGGACGCGGGCGTAGCTTTCGAGGGCGTTTCGTTCGTCGTCGACGAAGAGTACGACCGGCTTCTTCACGAGTCGGCCCCCTTTCCCGTGCCGGTGCCCGCGCCGCTCAGTGCCGACTCCCGGCCGCGGGGAAACCGGACTCGGATCGAGCCGGCCAGTCTCCCGGTGCGTGAAAAGTTGTGGATGTGGGCGAGCACCGGAGCGGTGATCTCCTGTCCCCGCGCGATGAGGAGCGTTCCATTCGACATGAAAAGATCCTCGGCAAGAATCATGCCCTCTTCCACCTCGTCGAGATCGATCCGCCCCGTTTCCACCTCTCCCCGCGAACCGCCGTACGCTTCGGCGAGCCGTTCGAGAAGCGTCGGATCGTAGGCATCGCCCTCCTTGCGCATCCGGGCGATCGCCTCGTCAACGGTGAGTCCTTTCGCCTGGAAAAGATCGAAATCGGAAGCGATCCTTAGAAGCCTCGCACCTGTGGGAATCGATTCATCCCCTTCGAAGGGGCGGTCTTTTTGGCGCAGGATTTCGCGGACCGGTTCGATGCGGGGGATATGGGCGAGAAGTTCTTCCGCCCGCCGGTCCGATTCCTCGACGAGGTGCTTCTCCTCGTCGGAGAGTTCCTTCCCGTAGTAGAGCCTCTCGATCGTTTCCGACGGGAGCGTGATCGTTCCGAGCTGAGAGAGCATGGCGGCGATTTCGACGGCCCACTTGTCTCCGTCCGTGCCGGACATCGTATTGGTGACATACTGGCGGAGTCTCGATGCGCGGCCGAACGCTTCGGGCTTCGCCAGGGAGAGGATCTCCGTGAGCACGGTGATGCTTCCCTGGAGGGTCTGCTCGAGGAGAACCTTTTCGGACGTGATCAGTTCGTACTGGCGGTTCGCGTTCTCCACCGCCTGGATGAGCGTATCGGGAGGGCACGGCTTCGAAAGGAACTGGAAGATCCTCCCGTCGTTGATGGCGGCGATCGTTTCGGCGAGCCCCGCCTGTCCGGTGAGGAGCATCCGCACCGAATCGGGCGACTCGACACGCACTTTCGCGAGGAACGCCGCGCCGTCCATTCCGGGCATCTTCATGTCGGAAAGGACGACGGTGAACGGTTCTTCCGCCGAGGCGATCGTATCGAGTCCGTCGCGGCCCGACGTGGCGGTGGTGACGTCGAATTTCCGTCTCAGGTGGCGGCGGATCCCGTCGAGCACGTTCTGCTCGTCATCGACGCAGAGGATCGGCGGCCGCTTTCCTTCCCTCACCCGGTCACCTCCGCCCCGCGGAGCCTGTCCGCTTCCGTTTTCCATTCGACGAGCCGGTCCGATACGCCGCGCCGCTCGATGAACTCGAGCGTGGCGGGGTCCAGGGGATCGTCCGGTCCGGACGAAACAAGGCGGTTGGCGAGCCAAACGGCGCAGATCACGTCCCAGCCGTCGGCGGGAAGGCGGTCGATCACGTGATGATAGGCGACCGCTTCGACCACGCGGTACGGGAGCCCCCACAGGCCGAGGAGGTACGCACCGACGTCGGCGTGGGTCACCCCGAGGCGGGCGTGCTCGATCCTGTGGAGCGGAGTTCCCTTCTCCTTGTGTTCGCGCATCATCTCCCGAAACTCCTCCGGATGGGCGGTGATGAGGACGAGCTTGCCGACGTCGTGGAGAAGGCCCGATACCATGGCGTCCTCCCGTTCGGTCTTGTCGTCGAGCATCGCCCGCGCCTCGGAGGCGACGAGGAAACTGTGGTACTGCGCCGCTTCAAGAAAGCCTTTGTCGGGGGTCTTCCCTTTGAAGATTTGGAATACCTCTACGCCGAGGGTGAGATTCTTCACCGTGTTGAGGCCGAGATAACCGACCGCCGCCTGCACGCTCGTCATCCTGTGGGCGAGACCGAAAAAGGCCGAGTTCACGATGTGGAGGATCTGGGCGACCATGCCGACGTCCTGCTCCACGATGCGGCTCACCTTGTCCACCGAGACATCGGGATCGCGGATCGCCTGGGAAAGCTCTTCGTAGATCGCGGGGAGGGTAGGGAGGTTACGGATCGAACCGACCGTTCGGACGAGTTCGGCGTTGTTGAGCAAGGCGCTCAGGTCGGATGCGCGCCGGACCGTGTTGTAGAGCTCGTCGGCGTTGCACGGCTTCGAGAGGAACTGGTGGGCCACCGGTACCGCCCGAAGGGCCGCCTCCGTCTCCGCGTGCCCGGAAAGGATGATGCGCACCACCTCGGGAGAGGTCGCCTGGATCTTTTGGAGGAGCGCCGCCCCATCCATGCCCGGCATGCGCATATCCGATACGACCACGTCGAAGGGCGATGCCTCCATCATCTCGAGCGCCTCCTGGCCGCTCAAGGCGAAGTCGACGTCCCACTCCTTCCTGTGGGGGTGGAGCATCCGTTTCAGCCCCTCGAGAACACGGTTTTCATCGTCGACGAAAAGAATCCGTTTCTTTTTCATGGCAGTTCTCCTCGATCCTGTTATCGGTCCGAAGCCGGCGGGGATTGAGGGGTTTTGAAAGACGGTCTGGAGGCGGAGAGAAACGGAAAGAGGACGGTTTCAACGAACAAGAACCATCTGTCGCACCACGCTGTTCCCCCCCGCGTCCACCCGATAGAAGTAGACGCCGCTGCCGGCGCGATTGCCGCGGAAATCGTAACCGTCCCATGTCACGTCGTCGTAAACGCCCGGTGGACGCTCTTCGTGCAGGAGCTCGATGAGAGAGCGGCCGTTCACGTCGTACACGGTGATCCTCACGTCGTAGGCGTCGACGCCGTCGGGGAGTTGGAAGGGGATCGTCGTGAGAGGGTTGAACGGGTTCGGTCGGTTCTGTTCGACGAGGAAACGACCGACCACCGGAACGAAGTGGAGTTCGATCGGCACATCGAGGGTATCGCTTGCCGCCTTGTTGCCGTAGCGGTCGACGAATTCGACTACATAAAGCGCCGACGTGATCCCCTTGAGATCGACGTCGTCGAGGCGGTCGAGATAGCGCGAAGCGTCTCCGGAGGAGTGGAACACCGTTTCCCACGATCCTCCGGGGACGAGGCGGCGCCGGACGTCGAGGAGGGCGGGGGATTCACTCGGATCGGCGGTCCAGTCGATGTCGATGCCGCCGCTCACTTCCGATGCGCGGAACGTCGCCGGCGGAGGGGGAGGAATCAAGTCGATGAGAGTGCGGAAGGTGTCGACCGCGGAGAGGAAGAAGGCGCCCGTTTCCCCGGTGCCGCGGACGCGGAAGTAATAGAGCACTCCCGGCGTAAGGCCGGAGAGGGTCTCGACGTGGGTTGTTTCGTAGACGGCGGCCACGGGAGTCGCCCGGGTAAAGAGCGTGTCGCGGCCGTATTCGATCTGGCCGAGGCTCGGAATATCGGTGCTCCACACGAGGAGCGCCCCTTCCGCCCCGCGTGGTTCGGCGTCGATCCGCTTGAGAGACGGTGCTTTTCGCGCCGTGTCGGCCACGGTGGTGAACTCGAGATCATCCATCATGGAGAGGTTGCCCGCCAGATCCCGGCTGATCACGCGGTAACGGTACGCCGTACCCCCCTTCAGGTCGGCGATCCTCACACGGTGCACCGTGACCCGTGTCAGGTCGAGGGGACTGCTCCGGTCGTAGCCGTTTTCGCCGTACTCGACCCGGCTGTCGGAGGGCTCGTCGGTGGTCCACGTGATCTGTGCGTCATGGATACCGGGCACCACGACCACCTCGCCCGAAAAGAGGGGCGCCGTGGAATCGGGAGCATCACCGGTCCAGAGGGAATAAAGGTCGGAGCGGGAAACGTTGCCTGACAGGTCGCGACTGAGGGCGCGGAAGAAGAACTGCTTTCCCGGCGCGAGACCTTCGATCTGGAAGAAGTGACTCGTGCGGAACTGTTCCGGCATCTGGGTGAACAGCGCGAGCGACGAGTCGAGGCCGTACTCCACCTGTCCGCGGGACGGTTCGTCGGTGGTCCACAGGAGTTGCACCGTCCCGTCGCTTACCGCCACCAGTTCGACGCTCGACACAACCGGTCCGGTCGAGTCGATCTCCCCGGCGGTGACGAGAACGAGGTCGTCGGAGAAGGTGACGTTCCCCGCGCGGTCCCGGCTCATCACGCGAAAATGATACGTTCGTGAAACTTCGAGATTCTCGAGGAGTACCTGGTGCTCCACCACCGACGAGGTGTCGAGAAGGGTGGCGAAATCGTACGCGCTGTTCAAGCCGAACTCCACCTGTCCTTCCGCCGGTTCGTCGGTGCGCCAGGCGACGCGCGCCGAATTCCCGGTCACGTCGAGCACCGTGACCTCCACGATCTCCGGCGGCGAGAGATCTTCGTCGAGATTGAGAATGAATGTCCGATCGCCCGACAGCGACGCATTGCCGCTCCGGTCGGCGGCGTGCACGCGAAAGTGGAAAACGAGACCCGCCGTAAGTCCCTCGATCCGGATCGAATGAGAAGTCGACGTGTCGCTTTCCACCTCGGTCTGCAGGCCGTACGTCTCGTCGAGACCGTATTCGACATATCCGTAGGTGTCCTCGTCGGTATTCCACGACACGGTGATCCCCGCGGCGCTCGCCGCGCTCAGAACGATTCCGAAGATCGCCGGCGGTGTGACGTCGGCGCCGCCGGTCGTGTCGGGTGGAGTCGCCGTGGTGAACTGGAAATCGTCCGACCAGGTGAGATTTCCGGCGCCGTCGCGGGAGAGGATCCTGAAGTGGTGTAGCGTCCCCGGGGCGAGACCGCCGATCCGCGCGGAGTGGTCCGTCCGAAGGGTGTCGTTGAGCACGGTGGCGTGATCGTACGGAAGGACGGTACCGTACTCGACCTGCCCGTCGGCCGCCTCGTCGGTGTCCCAAACGATCGTCGCGCCGTTCTCGTCGATGTTGACCGCGGCGACCGATGAGATCACGGGGCCGTCGATGTCGGCGGGCGGCGCGGAGGTGGTGAAAAGAGCGTCGCCCGTGTAGCTCCCGTTCCCGTGGAGGTCCTCGGCATAGACGCGGAAGTGGAACGTCGTTTCCGGGTTGAGCCCGGCGAGATGAACCTGGTGGGTGAACTCGAAGGAAGATCCGAGGGTGGTGCTGAACCCGTAGTCGGCGGTGAGTCCGTACTCCACTCTCCCGACCGACGCCTCGTCGGTATCCCAGGAAAGCCACGCCCCGTCGCTCGCCGTGGAGTCGACGGTGAGATTCGAGACGACCGGAGCGGTGCTGTCGGCCGCACCGGGCGAATCGGTGACCAGCGTCCGGTCGCCGCTCGTGAACGTCCCCCCCGCCGCCTCGGCGCGGGCGCGGAAATGGTATGTCGTGCCCGGTTCGAGCGGGAAGAGGCGGATCGAATGGGTGATCGCGGCCGCGCCGCCCGACGCCGTGTGGCCGTACGTCGTGTCGATGCCGTAGTCGACGAAGCCGCCCGCCGAGTCCGACGTGACGAACGACACGACGGCGTCCGTGTCGGAGAGAGAGGCGACGCTGAGGGAGGTGATCGTGATCGCCGGCGGTGTAGGGGGAGGTTCGGCGGTGGTGAACGTCCTGTCGCCGGAGACGGTCTCGTTGCCCGAAGCATCGGCGGAGCGCACTTGGTAGTGGTAGAACGTTCCGGGCAAGAGGCCGGTGAGCTCGACCTGGTGGAATGTACGCAGCGCGGCGACGGTGATGCTGCCCGATTCATACGCCGTGGTGAGACCATAGGCGACGCGGCTGTCGGCGTCCTCGTCGCTGTTCCACGTCACGGTGGCCGACGAGTCGGTCACCGGCGCCGCCTCGATCGACGAAAGGACAGGCGGCGTGACATCCGGGGCGGTGGCGGCGGAGGCGACATTCGACAGCGCCGACCAGTTGCCCGCGTCGTCCTGTGCCTTGAGTGCGAAGTAGTACGTCGTCCCCGCGCCGAAACCGTCGAGGGTAAGGCGCTCGGTGTTCCCTGCGCTCCGCGGTACCCCGGTGCTCACGCCGTAACCTTGGTCGAAGTTGCCGTCATTCAATGGGGAATCGGACCAGCGCAGCGTGTAGGCGGAAGCGGTGCCCGACGTTCCGTCATCGCCGGGGGCGGTCCAGGCGAGATCGATGGTGCCCGCTTCGGCGGCGGGCGAGGCGGCGAGATCGCTCACTGCGGCGGGAGGAACGACGTCGGCGCTGTCCGCGGCGGAAGGAAGAGCGCTCACCGGGTCGGAGAGACGACTCGTACGTCCCGACAGATCGACCGATTCGACGCGGTAATGGTAAAGGGAGTCGGGTGAGAGGCCGGCGTGGATCCACGATGTGAAGAGTCCCCGGTTCACCCGATTCGATTCGACCGGGAGGCTGCGGATGCGGACGTTGTCGAACCACGCCTTGCCGTTTCCCCAGATGTAGAAACCCGCCGTGCCGTCGAGGCTCGGTGTCGCGCCATCGCCGACTCCCCAGACCTGCATCGTGGGCGGTTCGGTCTCTCCTTCGGGCCAGACGGTGCAGCCAAGCTTTACGCTCCCCCCCTCGTTGCGGGCGAACACGTGGAACGAGTACCACTGGTCGGCGTCCGGGATGAACGTCTCCGACGCCGGATCGACGGTGACGGAGGGATCCCCCGCGGATTCGATCCGGATCGGCTCGGTGTCGGAGAAACGGATCAGGTAATAGATCACCCCGCTCGCGTCGACATTCCGTCGAAGCATGAAGCCGGCGGTGGCACCCGGCGTGATCCGAAAGTTTCCGGTGAATTCCATGTCGCCGAAATAGGCGAGGTTGTTGTTCGGATAGTAGTAGCCGAGGTAAGCGCCCCCCTGCGGGTCGCCCTGATAAACGCGCCCGTGACCCGGAAAATCGACGACGCCGAAGCGGTCGACCGGGTCGCGCCAGCCGGGCGGGTCGGCGCCGTCGGGGACGCTTTCGAAGTCGATATCGAGAAGGTCGAGGGAACCGGTCGGCGCCGTGGCGGTCCAGTAGACGTTGTACGACGCCAGGTTCGACTGGGCGACGCCGTTCCAGGTGAGGCCAACGAGCGCCGGGCCGGCGCTCGCGGCGAGTCCGGAGGGAACACCCGGAGGGCCGGCGACCGTCCCCGAAGAGGTGGCGAACGTCGCGTCGGCGGTCGAGTCCCTCCGGCCGCCGGCGTACGCCACCACCTGGAAATGGACGGTGCTCCCGGGAGTGAGGCCGGTGAGGTGAGCCGTGTGAGAGACGCCTGGCGCCGCGACGGACGCCGCAGTCAAGCCGTACGACGGGGCGGCACTCCCGTAGCGGACGAAGCCGTAGGCCGATTCGCTCGACTGCCATGTTACCCGGGCGCTGCCGGTATCGATCGAATCGACGGTGACATTCGACAAGGTGATCGGGGGGGGGGGGGAGAGGGGGGGTCCGGCGCGGGGAAAGAGAGGAGGTTGGAGAGGGGAGAGAGGTTTCCCGCCTCGCCATACGAGCGTAGGAGA
>JAJRWB010000019.1 GCA_024276995.1 Candidatus Eiseniibacteriota bacterium
ATCAACAAGCCGACGGCGGTGACCGTCGAGGAATCGAAGAGCGAGAAGAAGGAGGAGATGGCAACCAACTCGGAGGAGCTAGTCGTCGTACAGTAAACTCATGTCAAAGGTGTCTCAAAGTTGTTGACATGTTCCGCAGCAGCGTATCGAGGCTTTTCTCTTCGATGTCGAACTCGCGGTCTTTCTCCATGGCGCTCTCCTTTTCGAACTCGATGATCGATTGAATGGAGCGGGAGATATCGCCGTACCGGTCGAGGGCGCTCTCCACCTGCTTGAGCTTTTTTTCGAGCTGAACGAGCATGTCCGACTCGTCGTCACATCCGTCGAGAAGCTCCTTGATCTCCACCAGCGAGAAATCGAACTCCCTGAGCACCTTGATACTCCGGGCTGTTTCGCAGTTGACCTCGTCGTAGTACCGGTAGCCCGACGAGGCGTCTACTTCCGCCGGTACCAGGATCCCCTTCTCGTGATACAGGCGAAGCGTCTTGATCGACAGGGACGTGATCAAAGAGAACTCACCGATTCTGAATCGCATAACCCGCCTTCACTGTGACAGGAACGAAGTTGACCGACCCTCTATTGGTACTGTAGAGGCCGCCCCAGGGGGAGAGTCAAGGGCCTGCAGGAGGAAATCTAAGAAATATACGGTGGCGGACGAAGTCTCCGGAAAGTCGGAGCGGTTCCACCTGACGCGTTACCTGACGAGAACCATTCTCTTCGTCTCATCGTACGCGCCCGCCCGCAGGCGGTAGAAATAGACGCCCGATGGAACCGGCGTTCCACGATCGTCCCTTCCATCCCAGACGAACCGGTTCGTTCCGGCGGGCATCGTTCCCAGGGAGTAGAGCCGAATCCGCCTCCCCTCGACGCTGTAGATCGCGAGGCTCGCCGGCCCTTCTTGCGGAAGTTCGAACCGGATCGTCGTGGACGGGTTGAACGGGTTCGGCGTGTTCTGGTCGAGGGCGAAACGGTGCGACCGTTCCGGCACGGAAACTCCCGTGGCGACCTCTCCCGTGCCGGTGAGCGTGATCGTTCCGCAGGCCGTCCCGCCTGTCTCAACCGTGCAACGGTACGCCTCGACGACCGTCGGAGCGAACCAGGCGGTCACGACGAGCGAATCACGCCGGTGATCGTTCGCGGGTTGTTGCCGCCCACGTCGGTCAGGAGAAAACCACCGGGCACGAGACCTCCCGTTTTCTCTCTGTCGGTCCAGACGCTGTCCTCGAAGGCGACGATCAGCTCGCGGCTCCCTTCCATGCCGCTGATGTTGTCGATTTCCGGTGTTCCCGCCGGACGGCTCGGCTCCTGCCAGAGGTTCGTGCCGCCGCTCTCGGTCACGTGGATGATCCGGTGGATCGAGTTCGCTTCGTGGCACGACGCGTTGCCGCAGCTCATCCCCGCGTGTTGCGCCCCGTAATAGTAATGGCAACCGTTGCAGAACGAATTCCAGTTGCCGCCGTCGCTGCAGTTTTCCCCGTCGGGGCTCGAGTTCCCTCCCGTGCCGCAGTCGCCGTTGGCGCTGACATTGAACCGATCCCGGATGATCGAGCCGCGATTCGACCCGTGCGCTTCATGGCAGTCGGTGCACGACAACACGAAGTTGATCCCCGCGTTCCTCTGCACCGAATCGTACGGCCAGCGCATGAAGTGATACGCGCCGCGCCCTCTCGATACGCCCGGCTCGGAGAAGATCGGATCGGGGTTTCCGGCGCTTCCGTACTTGTACGGATCGCCCCAGGCGGACGGCCGGTTCGCAGCGCCGAGGCCGTGCTGCGCCCCGCATTCGACCCGCTGGTCGGGGGGATCGATGCTGTTGTCGGTGCAATCGATCCCCTGCCCCCAGTTGACCGGTGGGTCGGCGTCGCTCATCCGGTACGTGTGGCAGTCGAGACAGAGTGTCGTGTAATCGGGAAGCACGTCTCCGGCGAACTCCCACTCCCATCCGCTCCCCGCCTTGGGAGGCTGGTAGACCGCCGGCTGGTCGAAGGAGATCACCTCGCCTCGCGCGGTGCTGTAATACCAGCCCCCGCTCCCCGACCCGCGCTCCGCGAAGTCGTCCATCTTCTCCCCCAGGTCATCGCCCCACACTTCGGTGACCGGGAAGTTGTCGTCATTGCCGGCGAACCGGGTCACCGGGCTCCTGTTCCCCTCTTGTGCATCCCAGTACCTACCGTTGACCAGGTGCACGTTGTGACACGAGACGCACTCGAGGGTGTACGACTCCCCCCCCTTGGAGAAGACCGTGCCGTGGTCGTGCTTCTGTGGCATGGCGAACGCCTGCTCGATGTCGTCGGCGAGCGAGTATCCGCCCGGACGGTTGTTCGACAGGGCGTCATTGCGGATCACGCCGTCGGTGTGACAGGAATAACAGAGGTTCTCATCTTCCGCCCGGGTCATGCCTGTAAACGGTCCCGCGCCGCCGTGGACGTCGTGGCATGCGGTGCAGAGCGTGCCCCCGTGAGAGGAGGCCTCGTAGTCGCCGGAAGCGGTGTAGAACGATGGATCGGCGTCGGCGGCGCCGCCCGGCGCATGGCAGTTACTGCAGTTCGTCTTCCCCTGGTCGTTTTCGAAGCCGGGCCTGAGACGATTGGTGGTGCCGGCGACATCGTCGATGTGGGGCTGCGACGGGAGGCCGTCGTGGCAGACGGTGTACGACGCGACACCGGCGGCGGGATTCCCGGGAGCGGGCGCGCTCTGCCAGCTCATCGCCGGGTAGGCGCCGAAGACGGCGGACCGCCCGTGACCCGTCACATAGAATCCGAAGGTGGCGTTGTTGCCCGTCACATTCGAGGCGTACACCCCTCCCGTGAGGACGCCGTTGCTGTACGCCGGTACGTCGTCATGGCAAGTAGCGCACCACCGCTCCCTTCCCGGTGCGAGTTCGCCATCGGCGGCGTAGACTCCGTTGCGCCAGTTCTCTTTCAGCTCACCGCCGTTTCCGTATTTCGCTCCCACGTCCGGGTCGTTGACGCCGTCGAACGCCCCGGACGGGCTGTGGCAGTTGTCGCACACATCGGTTGCGACAAGATCGTACGGCGGCTCCCCCGCGCCCGACGCGAAGGCGGGGAAATTCAGCGTGTCGTGGCACGCGGCGCAATCGAGAAACGGGCCGCGAAGATCGTCACCGTCGATTTCGGTGTGCGTGGAGTGGCTCGCGAATGCCCCCCGCCCCTCCGAAAGAGGCCGGGCGCGTACTCGTAACCGGCGTCATGACCGTGGCACGAGATGCACGCCGCGCCGGCGCCGTGCTGCTCCGGGATATGCTGATAGTGGCACGGGACGCATGCCACCGTCGATGTCGGCAAGTGCTCCTCGGGCGGTTCCACGGCGGCGGGCGCGGTGGCGCCGTCATGACAGTAGAAGCATAAAGCTCTCTTTTCGAGATCGGTCCCGTACGGCATGAAGACGTACGGAGGCGTTCCGGGTCCGGGGACGTGACAGTGCACGCAGTCGCCGATGGGAAACCCCTCGACCCGGTAGACGCCGGTCACGGGATTCCCGTGGGCGCCTTCCTCGAAGCCGGGAACGTCATGGCACTGATCGCAGAATGTTTCCGGCACCTGGGACGAATCTCCCGTGCCGGAAAAGCTCAGAAGACCACATTCGCCCTCAGCGTCTTCGAATGTTACGACCTGGTGACCGCCGGAAAGGAAGACATTCGCACGGTCGGCCGACCGGTCCGAAGAGGCGGCAAGGGATTGTTCCGCCGCGACAAGGCACGTGGACAGAACCAGCAGCAAGGCATGAATCGAAACTCGACGCATTGTCTTTCTCCCCGGTCCGTGGAGCTCGTTACGGGCAGAGAATCCAAGCGATCTTTACATTATTATATCAGATTCAGAAAAAAATAATAGAAGCGCGACTAATATTTTTAAGTGAAGTCGGGACCTCCGTTATTCTCCAGGCTGGTCCCGGCGTGATCGGTGGTGTACCATAGCCGAATCGGGATTCCAGAAAGTCCTCCCGCAGCACCTCGACCGCGGGAGCAGCTTCCGCGGTTGCCCGTTGCGGGACGCAAGGAGCCATCCGAATGAGCGTTGAACCGCGACCCGTCAGAGTGGTGCGCAGACCGTACAAGTTCCTCTCGGACAACACGCGCGTTATCGCGCAGCCTTTGCAATCTCAGAGGGTCGACGGGGGGCCGACCACCGGCTTGATGAAGAGAGTTCTGGATCTGCCGGAAGACGAGGTCCGCCTTCTGTTGGCCGAAGTAAGAGAGGAATACTCTCACCGCCATCGCGATTTTGAAGAATTGCTCAGGCGACACTTCACCGAGAGAATCGCGCCGGTTCTTCCCGACGCCGATTCGCTCTCTTCGGATCGCAAGCTGCTGCTCGCCGCCTATTTCACCAAGGAATACTCGGTCGAATCGGCGGCATTGTTCAACCCCTCCATTGTTCCCCATCCAAACCAGAGCGGCGTGCCCGAGGGCGGCCTGCGCTTCATCATGAGTTTCCGCGCCACCGGAGAGGGACACATCTCGTCGATCGTCTTCCGCAGCGGAATCATCACGTCCGACGGCAAGATCTCGATCGACCCGGCCAACCAGTACAGCGAAACACCCGAGATCCGAAAGGACGCCGTCTACGACAAACACCTTTTCGAATTGAAGCTCAACGAGATGGGCGCATGCAACGAAGTCACGGCGCTGATCTTCCAGCGCCTGGCCGAGCATTTCACATTCGACGAGCTTCTTGACGAAATGGCGGAAGTGGAAAAGGAGGAGATTCTCGGAAAGAGAATCCTCTCGCAGACCTTCGAAACGATGACGTGGCTGGCCCGCTCAAACTATGAACTGAAGTTCCGCGCTGATCGGATGATCTCCGAGCGCGTGATCTTCCCCGTTTCCGCAAATGAACGCAACGGCATCGAGGACGCCCGGTTCGTGCGCTTCGTGGACGACGACGGAACGGTCATCTACTATGCGACCTATACCGCCTTCAGCGGTGACCAGATCCTACCGCAATTGATCGAAACGAAGGACTTCATCCGTTTCAAGATCATCACGCTCAACGGAAAGGCCGTCCAGAACAAGGGGATGGCGCTGTTTCCGCGCAAGATCAGCGGAAGATACGCCATGATCTCCCGTCAGGATGGCGTCAACCTACACATCATGTATTCCGACCACCTCCACTTCTGGCAGGAGGCGCGCATCATTCAGCGCCCGCAAAAGCCGTGGGAACTCACACAGATCGGCAATTGCGGCTCGCCTGTCGAGACCGAGGCGGGTTGGTTGCTGCTGACCCACGGCGTCGGGCCGATGCGGGAATACTCCATCGGCGTTCTGTTGCTCGACCTGCACGACCCGTCGAAAGTCATTGCACGCCTGGACGAACCGCTTATGTCGCCGAATGAACACGAACGGGAAGGATATGTTCCCAATGTCGTTTACACGTGCGGGTACCTGGTTCACGGGAGTCAGATGATCATTCCATACGCGATGTCGGACACGGCATGTGCCATTGCAAGCCTCTCGGTATCGGACCTGCTCGAGAGCCTGCTCGCCGGTTCGTCCGATCGCACGAGCTGAATGAACCCCGCAATTGGGTTTTCCCGCCGAGTTGATTGAGGAGAAGACATGTGGAAACGTCGAAAAAAAGTGCGCCAAGACCCCGCTCAGTAATCGTTATTGGCAACTATCTGCCCAGAAAATGCGGCATCGCCACGTACACCACCGATATCAGCGAGGCGCTCGCCGGTGAGATCGGTTCTCGCGGCAGTGTCGTTGCCGTTGCGATGGACGACCTGCCCGAAGGGTATCCGTATCCCGATCGGGTCAGGTTCCAAGTGCGCGCCAATCGGCAGGCCGACTACCTTCGCGCGACCGATTACATCAACGTCCGCCAGTTTGAGATCGCTCTCCTCCAGCACGAATTCGGAATCTTCGGTGGAAAGAGCGGGGCTTACGTTCTCTTCCTGATCAAGTCCCTGAGAATGCCCGTGATTACCACCCTCCACACCGTGCTTCAGGAACCTACCGACGAGCAGCGTGGCGTCATCCACAGCCTGGCCGAATACTCGGATTATCTGATCGTGCTGAGCGGGAAAGCGCGCGAAATCCTTTGCGAAGTCTATGGGATTCCCGGGGAGAAAATCGTCCATATCCCGCATGGCATTCCGGATATTCCGTTCCTCCAACCCGATACCGTCAAACATCAATTCGGGATCGAAGGGCGAAAGCTTATCCTGACATTCGGCCTTCTCGGTCCGGGCAAGGGGATCGAGGTGATGCTCAGGGCCCTGCCCGACATCATCGAAAAGCATCCCGACGTCATCTACCTGATCCTGGGCGCCACGCACCCGAATATCAAGAGAACCGACGGCGACAAGTATCGCCACGACCTCCAGATCATGGTCAGCCAGCTTGGTATCGGGGACCATGTTCTGTTTCATGACCAGTTCGTCTCTCTCGACATGCTGTGCCGCTATCTGAGCGCCGCCGACATCTACTGCTCCCCGTATCCCGGGCGGGATCAGATCATCTCGGGTACACTGGCTTACGCGATGGGCGCGGGAACGGCGATCGTCTCCACGCCATATTGGTATGCCGAGGAAATGCTGGCCGATGGACGCGGCCGGCTTGTACCGTTCAATGATTCGGAGGCGTTCGCACGTGAAATCACGGCTCTTCTGCACGATGATGAGGGACGCGCGGCGTTGCGCTCGCGTGCCTATCAGCATTGCAGGCCCATGGTATGGAAACAGGTGGCGCGCGCCCATATCGAGCTGATGCAACGCTCCCTCGACAATCGCCTCCAGATGCCCAGACCTCTTCCGGTTGAGGCCACGGTTCCGACCAAACCGCGTTTTCCCAGGCTCATCGAGAAGCTTCCCGAGGCGGACCTGCGCCACCTGCGCAGGATGACCGACGATACCGGTCTTCTGCAGCACGCCATTCATTCCACGCCTCGTCGTTGTGACGGCTATTGTGTCGACGACAATGCGCGGGCCTTGATCTTTACGAGTATGTATCATGCCGTTTCGAAAGATGAGAGCATTATACGGCTGACCCATATTTACCTCGCCTTTCTCTACGACGCATTCAATACCGCCACCGGGCGTTTTCGCAATTTCCTGTCTTTCGATCGCAGATGGATGGAAGATATTGGGAGCGAAGACTCCCACGGCCGGGCGCTTTGGGGCCTGGGCGAGACCGTAAGGTACGCACCGGAAGATGCGGTGCTCAACGTGGCCACGGAACTCTTCATCGCCGGGCTCGACGCCACAAAGGCCTTCACTTCACCGCGGGCCATCGCCTTTACGCTCATCGGCATCCATTCCTACATGACGGTTTACGGAGGCGACGCCGCGGCTCGACGGCTGCGCGTCACGCTTGCCAACCGGATTCATGACCAGTTCGAGCGCAATGCCGGTGAAGATTGGCCCTGGTGCGAAGAGACGCTGACGTACTGCAACGGGAAGCTGCCCCACGCGATGCTGTTGTCCGGACAATGGATCCCCGATCCGAAAATGCGGGAGAACGGGATTCGTTCGCTGCGCTGGTTGCTCGATCAGCAGACCGCGCCTGAAGGCCATTTTTCGATCCTGGGAAATCAGCAGCCCTTCTCCCGTGACGGCCGGCGTTCTTTCTTCGACCAGCAACCGGTGGAATTGCTCGGCCTGATCGGCGCCTGTGCCGAAGCGTATCGCTCCACCGGCGAAAGCGAGTGGCTCGATCATTGCGAGCGTTGCATGCGCTGGTTCCTGGGCGATAACGACATCAACACGCCGATCTATGACCATAAGACCGGTGGCTGCTTCGACGGACTGCAATTCGACGGTCCGAACCTGAACCAGGGCGCAGAGTCGACCCTTTCCTGGTTGATCTCGTTGATGACAATGTACGATATCCTGTCGGAGGCACTCCTGGATGACGGCTGATCCGCGACACAGAAGTTCGGTGAAGGCCGTGAGCGACTCTTCCGAAACATTGAGAATCGCGATGCTGGCACCGGTCAGCTGGCCTGTGCCCCCCAGGAGTTACGGCCCATGGGAACAGGTTGTCGCGAATCTTACCGAAGGGTTGGTCAAACAAGGCCACGATGTGACGCTCTTTGCCGCACGCGGCTCAAAGACGCGCGCCAGGCTGGTCGAAACCGTTCCACACCCCTTTTCGCTCTGGCCTGAGGATGAGTTAAGCCGCCCGCAGCAATTCGATTCGAGCAGCGGCCTGCTCGATGGGCCACCGCATTTGCGCGCGCTCGAACAGCAGCACATCGCCATCTGCATGGAAGCCGCCCGGGAGGGCGATTTCGATATTGTGCATTCCCATCTCCACGTTCATGCCCTGATCTTCAGCCGCCTCATACCCTGCCCCATGCTTACGACGCTGCACGGCAGCGCCTGGGTGCAGGCGGATCATGCGATTCTGAATCGCTACAAGGACCGGCCGTTCGCTTCCATCTCCGATTCGGAACGCGCTTTCAAGCCCGATCTGAATTATGTTGCGACCGTGTACAACGGAATCGATACGGAGGCCTACGGGTATTGTGATTCGAAAGAGGATTACCTGCTGTTCAGTGGCCGCTTCGCACCCGAAAAAGGGGCCGCAGAATCGGTGCAGATTGCTCTTCGTTCCGGCATGCCGCTCAAGATGGCGGGGATGATCGAAGAGAAATACCAAGACTACTTTGAAACGGCCGTTCAGCCGTACGTCGACAGCAGAAATATAATGTATTTAGGGTTGTTGTCGCAAGAAGAACTCGTACCCCTGTATCAGAAAGCAAGAGGCCTGGTATGTCCCATCAAGTGGGCGGAACCGTTCGGGCTGGCCGTGGCGGAGGCTCAGTCCTGTGGTACGCCGATCCTCGGTGCCCGAAGAGGCGCATTCGTGGAAACGGTGCAGGAAGGAAGAACGGGATTTCTGTTTGATAAGGTTGACGAAGCGGTGGGGCTCGTTCAACGATTAGGTGGGATTGAGCCGGCCGCCTGCAGGCACAATGCCGAAATGCGATTCTCCTCGAGTGTAATGGCGGGCGCATACGAGAAGGTCTACCATATGTTGCTGAGATGAATCGGTGAGAAAACCTGCCGCGCACATGTCGGCGATGTATTGACGGTGATCGACTGCACAAGCCAATGAGAAATATCGGAGCTGCCATGAAATCGATCGTTCAAAGGTATAAACACAATCCGATCCTGACGAAACAGGACGTCCCTTACTGCGTGGAAACCGTCCACAATGCGGGGATGGCGAAATGTCGGGATCGATATATCATGCTGTTTCGTTCGCACCTTCGAAACGGGAGGAGCATCATTGGTCTGGCGGAAAGTGAAGATGGATTCCGCTTCAACGTGCGATCGGAGCCTTTCCTGACGCCTGAGAAAAACGGCCTGTTCGGCGAGTACTAAGAGTATGGCGTCGAAGATTGCCGTATCACCGAAATGGACGGCGAGTTCCTGCTGACGTACAGCGCGTATTCACGAAACGGGGTCAGGATCGCCCTGGCGAAGACGAAGGATTTCAAGTCTGTCGAGCGTGTCGCGCTTATCAGTCAGGCGGATATGCGCAATGTGGTCATCTTCCCGGAAAAAATCGAGGGGCGGTATGCGCGGCTGGACCGTCCTCATTCGCGGATCTCCCCATGGGCGATCTGGATCAGCTACTCGCCCGATCTCGTTCATTGGGGTGAATCGCAGCTGGTCATGAGACCGCTGCAGTATCATTGGGATGAAATGAAGATCGGTCCCGGCGCACCGCCGATCAAGACCGACAAGGGATGGCTGCATATCTATCACGGTGTTTTCCAAACAATGGACGGATCCATCTACCGACTGGGCGCGGCGCTACATGACCTGAAGAACCCGGCAAGAATCATTGGAGTGGCGGATGATTGGATCCTCCAGCCGGTGGACCCATGGGAAACAACCGGCTACGTTCACAACGTGGTGTTCACCTGTGGCTGCATTCCGGAAGCTGACGGCACCGTGAGGATCTATTGGGGTGGCGCCGACACGGTGATGTGCACAGGCTCGGCCGGGATCGATGATCTGGTGGATCTGTGTGTGAATCACTCCCGCCCCGCCAAGGCGTAGGCACTGTTTCTGTGGCATCACGAAGGACGGCGCGAAACACCCGCGCCGTCCCTGGTTCGTGTATGAATCGATATGAATGGTCCGGAGACTTACCGAAAAAGCGACTTCACGCTTCCCCACGTGACCGCCTCGACGGCGGTGAACGGACCTTCGCACCCGTCGATATGCGCAATCTCCGCTTCGCTCAGCGCGTAGTCAAATATGCGAACATCATCTAGTGTACCGTCGAGGAAATTCGTGTTTCCCCACACGTAGGAGACGCCGCCCAGTTCGAGGCCGTGCTGGTCGTACTGGATCGGCAACTCGTAGGGCATGCTGCTTTCCAGGACACCGTTGATGTAAAGACGCATCTCGGACCCGCCGAACGTGCCGGCGACGAAATACCAGACCCCCGTCTGCACGGTGGTGGTCGAGTAGAGGATACCGTCGGCGGAGTTTCCCGACCCCTGATTCAGACTGAAGACGATCTTCTGGGAATCGATCATGGCGAACATCGCGTAGCTGTTATCATTCGTCAGATAGCGCTTCCGAATGATCGACTTGGTGTTCGAGGGAAGGTCGAACGTGTTGAGCCGGAATGTCGCCGCCAGGGTGACCTCGGACGGTTCGAGACTGGGGGCGTAGGCGACGTCGATCCAATCCATGTCGCCGTCGAAGCAGGCGGCGGAAGTATCCACGCCGGCGCTGTCCGCGCACAGTTGCGTATCTCCCTGGGGCGTTCCATTATTTCCGTTTCCGGATGAATCGGCGAATGAGCCGCTGAATGAATAGCAGGCAACCGGCGGCGGAGACTAAGCCACGGCAGAGGCAACGGAAAGAGCAAGAACGCCAGTCAGCAAGAGAATACACATAGTTCTCATCATCTTCTTTCTACCTCCATTGATCTGTTGGGTGCCGGGGTACAATCCTGTGCGGTGTGCAAGGCATCGAACCGGTTCTCTCCTATCGGGTACGGGGAGACTCAATCGGGCATCTTCACCTCCTTGAAAGATCGATCTGTTTTCGGCCGTTTTTTTCGCTATTGCAGAGATCGTGCCATCGGCGGGACGACATGGAGGCCGGAGCAGGGATCGGGTGGGGCCTTACTTGTCAAGGAGTTGGAACGGCGGCTCGTCTCCGGGACGATCGGAAATCGTCGGAAAAACCTCCGCCCGGAAACAAGCGTGTTCTTCCGCGAACATTCCTGATCGCCGGAAGGAAGCCGGGCGCTATTCTCCTCCCGGCCCGTGCTTTCGCAGAAACCGGCGGACCGTCTCCGGGACGACACCGGTCAGGTCGGCGACACGCTTGATGTCGACGGGCCTCGCCCGGCGAAGATCGCCGCCGACACGTGCAAAAGCCCTCTCGTAGAAGGATCGCTCGAAGGCCTGCAGGACACGGGTCTTTTCGGTTTCGTAGTGGAAGCCCGCGGGGGGATCGTCTGTGGGAAGATCGAACGCCTCCGGTCCGAGAACCAGCGAATCTCCCCGGTAGACCAGTGCGCGCATGATCGTGTTCCGGAGTTCCCGGGCATTGCCCCTCGCCCACGAGTATCCTTGAAGGTGCGCCATCCCCTCCCGGGAGATGACGACATTCTCGATTCTCATATCCTCCGCGATCTGTGAAAGGAAATGCCCCGCGAGATCGGGAATGCAGTCCGGATGCCTTCTCAAGGGGGGAAGATGGAGTGAGATCACCAGCAGACGCTGGTAGAGGTCGTTTCGAAACATTCCGCGCCCCACCATTTCTCCCAGATCCCGATTCGTGGCCGCGACGATTCGAAGATCGACCGGGATTTGCTCGTACGAGCCGACGGGACGGATCTTCTTCTCATCGATCGCCTTCAGGAGAAGCGCCTGACTGTCGGTATGCAGATCTCCGATTTCGTCGATGAAGAGCGTACCTCCGCAGGCCGATTCGAACAGCCCCTTGCGGTCCCGGTCCGCACCCGTGAAGATCCCCTTTTGGTAGCCGAAAAGCTCGGCCTTCGCCGTATCACCGGTGATGGTGGCGGAGTTGACATCGACGAAAGGGCCGGACGTACCGCTGCTGAGATGATGGATTTCCTTCGCAAGAAGACTTTTTCCCGTCCCGCTCTCGCCGGTGATCAGGACGGTCATGTTCGGAACGCTCGCGACCTTTCGCACCTTTCGCTCGATCTCCCGCATGGCGGGTGACAGGAAGAGGAAGGCACCCCGTTCGCTGCGCAGCTCCTTCCGGAGACTCCGCGTTCTTCCCACGATCTTGAAGCAGCTCTTCAGCTTGGCGACGATCTCGTTTCGTCCCGCCGACTTGCGAATGTAGTAGAGTGCGCCCCGATCCACGGCTTTCGCCTCCGTTTCCGCGGAATGATGCTGTGTCACCATGATGACGGGAAGGTCGGGATCGGTCTGCTTGATCGAAGTGAGAATCGAGATACCGTCCTCTTTCCCTTCGAATATCAGATCGAGAATGACCGCATGCGGCGGGTTGACCGCGATCTCCCGGATCCCTTCCTCGCCGTAACGGACATGACGCACCTCGAAGTCGGGTGTGAGAATCGCGGCGAGATCCTCGGCGAAATCCGGTTCATCGTCGATAATGAGAACGGCGGGGTTCGTCGCGTTCATCGATGTTTCTCCTTTTTCGACGCGGATCCGATCGCGTTTCCGCGGCGTGAAGAATCGGGAACGATACCTGATTCGAGTGTACGCAAAGTCACGGAGATTACGGTCCCCTTTTCCCGGGATGACGATACGATCGCGATCGTTCCGTCATAGAGTTCGAGACGGCGTCGTGCATAGGGAAGCCCCCGGCCATGTGTCCGGGGATCGGTCGATCGGAACCGGAAGAGCTGATCCGGGTCGCTGCTTTGGAATCCTGTGCCCGAGTCCCTGATCTGAAGAACGAGAAGACCTCCGAGCGGTTCCGCGGCGATGGAGACGAATGGGGGCCGGGATGAGGCATTCGCCATGGCCGCCCGCGCCCCGTTGGTGATGAGATTTTCCAGGATATTCGACAGTTCGCCCGGCACGACGAAGACGGGGGGGAGATCGCCGGGAATGGAGCAAGCGATGCGAACGGCTCCGTGCTTCTCCACTACGCGATCCACGGCGGCGGCGATTTCCGCGGCCGCCTCCGTCCGGAATCTTTCGCCGAGAACCGCGAAGAGACGATCGACAACCCCGGTAATCTCCTCGATCCGATCGGACAGGTCGACAAGTCTGCGCTCCGCCCCGGCGAGCGATTCGCCGAGCGCGGCGAGATCGAATTCGATCGGTGTCTCGCCGAACAGTTCCCGCATCGCCGACTCGATCCCGTTCATACCGTCGTCGAACTCTTCGGCAAGCTTGTTTCCGAGGTCGGCCCGGGGAAGAAGCCGGGAAATCCTGTGCATCTGGGGTTGGATGACGTCGCCGTAGGAGTCGAGGCGTTTCTTCAGCCGCGGCCCGACAAAGCGGATATCCGAGCCTTCGCATACGCTCCGGCAAAGGGACGCGACCCCCGCCAGGTACTTCAGCCAGCTCGCATGCGAGAAACCATCGATCGCCTCCAGAAGCTGGAGACGCGCCTCGTCGATGTCCCTACCCGACCGGGCGAATTCCCCTTTGCGAGAGGAGACGAGATACGCGGCGGCCGCACCGAACCCTATTCCGCCCAACATGCCCGCGAGTCCGATCCACCCCCTCCGAACCGCCGAAGGATCGCGCGGCCAGAAGAAAGCGGATGAAGCCACGGCCAGGATTGAAGGAACGACGATCAGAAGGGCGGCTTTTCGTGCCGCACCGTCAAGGCGGCTCCCGGGCTCAACAGGGAATCCGGGTGATACGGAGCGATTGGCGAAAAGGACGGCTCCGAAGAGAAGGCCCACCACGATCGCCCCGGGCAGCAGTGTCGGCCAGCCGGCCGAGGAGAGCGCCATCGACAATGCGCGTTCCCGGACCTCGATGAGACTCGCCAGGCGCCCCCACAGACCGGGAAAAGCGGGCTCGATGACGTCGATGTGATCTCCGGGACGCAGGTTCTTTCGTACGACAGGCGATTCCGGGCGACTCGGGAACGTGACGATCAGATCGAATGGACCCTGCGAAGGGCATCCGAAGATCGCTTCGCTCCAGCTCGAACGGGCCGATCCCGCACCGATCTGCCGATAGCCGATCCGTTCGCCGTCACCGAAGAGTTCGACATGCGTGCCGTCCGCGCGAGCGACCCCGTGCCGATCGAGAACAAGCACCTTGATCGAAGAGCGATCCGCCCCCGGATTCTCGAAGATCGCCACGCGGTTTTCGCCTTGAACGATGGCGATAAGATCCGGGTCGCCGTCGTTTTCGACGTCGAAACTGGCCACCCGACTCGCCGGCGGCATTCGCTGCAACCAGTATTCGGGGTCGGATACTTGAAAGCGGCCGGTACCGTCATTCTCCAGATAGACGTTCTTCGGTGGAGGGCGCGCGTACCAGTTGTTGCAGGTGAAGAAAAGATCCAGATCGCCGTCGAGATCGAAGTCCTGGAATACCGGCTGCTGCGCATGGGCGCTTGGAACCGATCGAATCCGATTGCTCACATCGGCGAACCTTCCGCCGTCGTTCCGATAAAGGAGACTGTGATCGTGTGTCACATCCGGTTCATTCTCGTGATTGCGTATGTCGACGGAGATGAACAGATCCAGGTCGCCGTCGTTGTCGATATCTCCGAATGCTGCGCCGGTCTGGTGGGTTCCGATCTCGGGAAACCAGTCCGACGTCGCGCAGATCAGGCTGTCACCGTCTCTGAGAAACAAGTCCGTATTCGTGCAGAACAGGTCGATGTCGTTGTCACGATCGATGTCGATCGGGATCGATCGGGTTCGGTATCCTCTCCGTCGTTCGGGCTCCGGATAAGGGGGGAGGGGAATCGACCGAAAAACTCCCGGCCGGTCGTGGACATAGATCGAATCGTAGACCAAGCCGTTGTACCGGATGAGCAGGAGTTCCGGTGAGGGGGTGCCGCACAGGTCGGCCGCCACCAGCCTTGCCGGTCGATTCCGTTCCACATTCGGCGGAGCGGGACACGCGATTCGCCGAAACCGACCCGCCCCCATGCCCCTGTAGATTCTCAACGAATCGCCGCTGAACCCCAGCAGATCCGGAAACCCGTCCCGGTCAAGATCGGCGACCGCCGGTTGGCGGAGTGATGTCGCTCCCTCCAGATCGAGTTTCACGCGTTCTCCCGGAACGTCCTTTCCCTCCCAAAGCCCGGTCCATAGTACCGGCATCGTGTTTCGGTAAAGGAGCAGAACATCCGGCTTCCGATCGCCCGTGAGATCGGCGACCAGGAAGTCGTCTTCCGGCGGGGTGACCAGGTGAGAGGACTCCGCACGGCTCATATCGTCGACGAATCCCGGAGGACCGATCCGAATCTCATCGACATACGCGATCTGATTCTTCGGAAACCAGAAGAATATCTCGAGAGAATCCAGCATTAGGCTGTCTGGAAACCCATCCTGGAAAATCGGCGCCCCGTATGGTTTCGACAGGCTCTCCACGTGACGGCAGAATTGTTGAGAGGGGTCGTCATAGGGCCACGCCCCTCGCTCATAGAGGGAATGACTCGCCCAGGAAAGGCACAACGGTTTGGAACTCGATCCGACATGGAGCCAAAGAGCCAACCCGACACCATCGCTTTCTCTCTTATCCCCGATCCACCACGACCAGGAGACCCTCGTCGAGTCATTAACGAAAAGAGGAGGATCGAGCGCGTAGCGAAGCGATACTTGTTCATTGTTAACGTATAGATCCTCATCCCAGGTTCGAACGTTGCAGAACAGAGATCTTTCGCCGACAAGGCGACTCCCCTCATCGATGGAATACTCGATCAGGCCCTCGTCTCCCGCTCTCGGATGCCACCCGGCGAGTGAACCGTTCTCGAAACCAAGATGTAGAACGTGATCCTCCGCATAAGCATGGGACGCCAAGCTGATTACGACCACCGCCGGCGCCAGAAGGGGAATCGCGCCTCCCCACCGGAATGACTTCACGATATCGGTACAGGTCAAGGAAACCTTATCCTCGCTCCGGTGGATGGGTGAATGCAGGTTGATTGCAAGAAGAAGAATATCATAAACATCCACCCTTCGCGGAGAGCCGAGAACCATGGCGAAACTCGGGCGGGCCGTACGAGGCGATCTCCAGGCCACGGACTCCCGCCGGGCGCGTCACAGTTTTTCCTTGACGGCACACCGATTATGAATACAATATATGAGCAGATGAGCAGATGTTCATCCATCGAGAGGAGTCGTGATGACACCGATCCAGGAAGAACAGGCCCTCCGGCTCGCGGAGCTGTTCGGCGTGTTGAGCGATCCGAGCCGCGTGCGCATCATCGCCGCCCTGCTCGAGGGGGAGACGAACGTCGGTACGCTGGCGCGGATCGTGGGGATCAGCGAATCCGCCGTGTCGCACCAGCTGCGAACACTGCGACAGATGCGCCTGGTGAAGGCCCACCGGCAGGGACGGTGGATCTCCTACACCCTCGACGACACCCATGTCGCCGACCTCTTTCAACGCAGCCTCGATCATATTTCTCACGGGTAGGGCGGCGTTCGCCCGCCGCCACGGGACGGGATCGCGCGATGGCAGACAAAACCGTAGAGATCGACATTCCCCTGCTCATGCCGGAAATCGAAGATGGGAATGACGACTGCCTGATCCGGCTGCAGGACGGTCTGCGCGGTTGCCACGGAGTTTCGCATGTTCACCTGAACCGCGAAACCGCACCTCCTTCCCTCTGTGTCCATTTCGATCCGAACTTGGTTTCCCTCGGAACGGTGCGCCGCCTGGCGCAGGAAACCGGATCGGGTCTCGCCAACCGATATCGCCATGAGCGCATTCCCTTCGAGGGGATGGACCACGCCGATGAAGCACCTTTCGTGCGCCGAAAACTGGAGAGTCTTCCGGGGATGCTCCATGCCGATGTGAGCTATGCCGCGGGACTGATCTTTCTCGCCTATGACACCGAGGTCCTGCGGCCGGAAACGATCGCCGGACGGATGCACGATTCCGGCGTCCGACCGATCGGATGGGGCGATGCCGATCGCGCCTCCGACGATGCCGCCGCTCACGAAGGCCACGATCACGGAAGCGCGCCGGCTTTTCTGCCCCACTGGGTCCGGGAACGCTGGACACTGCTCCTGGTCGGAATCGCGGGAGTTCTGCTGCTCACCGGCTGGCTCGGTGCGGCCCTATTCGACTTCCCGCCGCAGGTGGCACTGGTATTCTTCCTCCTTTCCTACCTGAGCGGCGGCTATGACATCGCCACCCACGCGATCCCCGGCCTCTTCCGGGGGAAGTTCGACACCGACGTGCTCATGCTCGCCGCCGCCGTGGGCGCCGCGATTCTCGGTGAGTGGCGTGAGGGTGCCTTCCTCCTCTTCCTCTTCAGCCTCGGTCACGCCGGCGAACACCATGCCCTCGACCGCGCCCGCAACGCGGTCAACGCTCTCGGCGAAATGATGCCCCGGACCGCGCGTCTGAAAATCGACGGGAAACTCGTCGAGCGTCCCGTGGAAAGCGTGCGGATCGACGATGTGGTCCTCGTCCGCCCGGGCGATCGGATACCGGTGGACGGACGGATCGTGGCCGGCGAAAGCGGCGTCGATCAAAGCCCGGTTACAGGCGAGAGCGTGCCGGTGGCCAAGTCGGCGGGCGACGAGGTGTTCGCCGGCACGATCAACCAGGATGCCGCCCTGGAGATCGCGGTCACCCGCCTGGCGCGGGACAATACGCTCAGCCGTGTCATGCAGATGGTCGCCGAAGCCCAGAGCCGGCAAAGCCCGACGCAGCAGTTCACCGAGAGGTTCACGCGCAGGTTCGTGCCCGCCGTGCTGATCTTCGTGCTGGCGGCCGTCGTCATCCCCCCTCTGACCGGATGGATGCCTCTGCGCGAAAGCTTCTATCGCGGAATGCTGCTGCTGGTGGCCGCTTCCCCCTGCGCGCTGGCGCTGGGAACGCCCGCCTCGGTGTTGGCGGGGATCGCCCGGGCCGCGCGTATGGGCGTGCTGATCAAAGGGGGTGTCCATCTCGAGAACCTGGGTGCCCTGAAGGCGATCGCTTTCGATAAGACCGGTACGCTGACTTCCGGGGATTTCACTCTCAGCGACATTCTGCCTCGCGGCGATGCGACCGAGGAAGAGTTGCTACGCGTTGCCGGCGCCTTGGAACAAAGTTCCGGTCATCCCCTCGCCCTGGCGGTGGTCGACGCGGCACGTGACAGGGATTTGTCTTTGCCGATGGCGGAGGGACTGGAAAACGTCTCCGGTCGCGGCGTGCACGGTCTCGTTGCCGGAGGCCGGGCACAGGTCGGTTCGCTCCGTCTGTTCGGTGAAATGCCGGGAATCGACGTTCCCGAAGAGATCGTGTCGGCCGTGACTGCGCTCGAAGGGGAGGGAAAGACGACGATGATCGTCCGCCACGGCGAAGCCTTTCTCGGCATCCTGGCGCTGGCCGATGCGCCCCGCCCGCGCGCGAAGGAGATTCTGCGATCCCTGCGGGAACTGGGGGTGCGCAAGCTGGTGATGCTCACCGGAGACAATCCGGAGGTGGCGCGTCGTATCGGCGTTAGCGTCGAAATCACCGACGTGCGGGCCGGGCTTCTCCCGGAAGATAAACTGAACGCCATCCGCACGATGAAGGAAGAGTACGGTGCCATCGCGATGGTCGGCGACGGTGTGAACGACGCCCCGGCTCTGGCCACCGCCACCGTCGGCATCGCCATGGGCGGGGCGGGGACGGCCGTCGCGCTCGAGACCGCCGACGTCGCGCTGATGGCGGACAGCTTAGACAAGCTCCCCTTCGCGGTCGGACTCAGCCGCGCCAGCCGCATCGTCATTCGACAGAATCTGGGCGTCTCCCTCGGTGTGATCGCCCTGCTGATCGTCAGTTCGGTCTTAGGCTGGCTCGAGTTGAGCTGGGCGGTCGTCCTGCACGAGGGGAGCAGCCTGGTCGTGGTGATGAATGCCCTGCGATTGCTGCGATACGGTGAGTAGAGGGGGCCTCCATGAGTGGCAGACCGGTTCGCGTACTGAAGTGTGCGCTAATCCGCGCCGTGCAATCGGCCCGGACGGTTCGAGGAGAAGCCGGCTCTCCCTGGGTGCGGCGTTTCTAGGCGCTACTCGCCCCGTTTTATGACCAAACCTTTCTCAACATGCCGGGATACCGGCGATCGGCGGCCGACCTGATCGGATGCTTGGGCGTGCGTGCCGGTGAGGCCGCCCTTGACGTCGGTTGCGACACCGGGCTGTTGACCTTGCCCCTGGCGGAGCGGGCACGACGTCTTCCGTCTGGTAACCGCCCTAAAGTGAATCGCCGTGCACGATCATCTCGCCAGAACGATCTTCCTGGTACGGACCTCCCCCCCGGCGCGCAGACGGACGAGGTAGATTCCGGACGGCGCCGCGTTTCCATCGCGGTCCTCACCGTTCCAACCGACCGTGTGGCGGCCCGCGGCGAGAGGGGCGTCGAGAAGAGTTCGGACCTCTCTCCCCCGGGAATCGAAAACCGTGACATCCACCCGGGCGGCTTCGGGAAGATCGAACCGCAGATTCGTCGCGGGGTTGAACGGATTGGGATAGTTCCACCCCAGAGCAAGTGTTCTTGGAACCGGTTGAGCGCTCCCCTCTTCCACCACGGTCGAACCGAGATCGATTGTCACCGTCTGCGTACCCGACGGTTGAATATCCACACCCACATCGTACACATCGGTCGAACCGGACCGGTCGACCTGCAGGAGCGTGCCTCCCGTTACGTCGGCGTTTCCCCCGTCCTTCGGCATGACGAACCGGACCAGGCCGTTCTCGAATCTCACTCCCTGGTTGTTGGTGATTTCCGCCTGCACCGATAGATTCGTCCCGTCATTCGCGGGTGTGAAAACGACGTCGAGATTCGATCCCGACAAGCCCGCGGAGAGCGGCGCGAGCGGCGTGAGTGTTCCGTTCGACACGCGGACCATGCGGTACGCGCGCTCACCGTCACAGACCTTGGCGATGGCGAGATCGAACGGAGGCGACGCGATGCTTCCCGAGCTGCTGTGGATATGGCCCCAAAGCGCCATGTCGGCGCCGAGAGCGCCCAGGTCGATCTGCGAAGAGAAATCGTAGTGGTAGAAGAGGACGTGGGACGCGCTTCCCGAAGATGAGGCGATCTCATCCTGGAGCCACTGAAACTGTGCGGTACGGAAACTTTCCCCGCCGTAGATCGACGATCGCCAGTTGTCATAGTTGATATATGCCTCGAGACCGATGTAGCGCACCGACCCGTAGTCGAACGAGTAGTTCTGCGTGTACCACGGCGCACCCGATGGAGGACTGTCGAGCCGCTTCCAGCCGAAGAAACGCCACCACTCCCGCCTCGCCGTTCCGTCGGGCGGAGGCGTGTCGCTCCAACCGCCGATGTCGTGATTTCCCGAGACGAGATAGACGGGCACATCGAACTCGGTGAGCAGCTTCTGTGCACGCGTGAAATACCTGGCGCCCAGATACTCCTCGAGTTCACCTTCGTTGATGTAGTCCCCCGTGATCAGCACGAATTCCGGATTGATGTAGCGGATGTCGTCGATCACCGCCCGGAGGTCTTCGATTTCCGTCGTATCGTTCGCCCATCCCGACTCGTAGTAATACTTGTGCGTAGGTAGGTGGGTATCCGAAATCTGAAGAAAATAGTAATCGTCCCTGAAGCCGGAGATGACTTTGACGGCGTGCCGTGTGGTGTCCGTTTCGATTCCCGTGCCGCCGACGATTAGATCGAAAAGATCGTAAACGGGAACGGGGGGCACAACGGCGGACAAGGTCCACCAGAGAGTCGAAGGATCGTACGATTCCGCCACGATGGTGAGAGGTATCGATACCGATCCACGGCGGATGCTCGCCGTCCAGCCCGTGGTGGCGGGATCGGCGTCGCACTCGATCGGCAGTGTGTCGCCGACGAGCACGATGGCGGGGATATTCAGGAGCGGGCGCTGAATGACGGTGAGCGTGTCTCCGATGGGGATCACAGCGGTTTTCGCCGGATACTCCGAGGAGAGGCCTGTGCCCGATGCCGGGTTCGCGATAGCGGCACAGATGGAAACGGCGAAAAGAGACCGGACGGCGAGAAGGATGAGGATCGGATGCATTCGCTTCATGGTGTCTCCGATGAAAGACGGTGGCCGTGTGTTACATTACGTTCCGGGGTCATTCCATTATAACATAAGAGATGCTCGAAACGGGACAATCGGGCGTGCGGCGAGGATCAACGATCATGTGACGGTTCCTCCCGCGAAGGGGGCGGGCGGAGTCGGATCAACGCCGAGTTCCGGTCGCGGGCCAGAAGATCATACGCCGCTCCGACACGGCCGACTTCCACTTCATAGAACATCACGAAAGGGGTGCCGAACTTCCGGGCATAGAAGGGGAGTGATTCCGGTTCGCTGCCGACGAAGACGCCGGTTCGGTCCTGCATGCCGCCGATCACCTTGTTCATACCCCGCTTGTTCGGCTCGACGACGAGCACCGTCCCCCCCTTCGAGACGTGCTCCTCGATGAACGGCTTCGGGTCGATGGTCGGCGTGTTATCGATCTTGTTCCACTTGATCATCAGCGGCACGGAAACGAGGAGCAGAAGGATTGCCGGCAGCGCGTTCCGGGCGGAACGGACCAGAACGATGACGCCCGCACCGATCGCCAGGGTGACGACGGCGGGCGGCATCCAATGCGGGGATTCCCATCTCATCGCGAAGAAGAGATCCCCGGCGACGAGCGCCGCCAAGACGAGGCCCCATGAATACAGGTCGCGCGGCTTCGAGAAGAACCGCGCCATCGCGACCCCCGCTCCGGCGCAAAGAGCGAAGGAGGAAGCGAGAATGATCCTCGTCGGGTCGATGAAACCGAGGGTGAAGAGCAATCCCCCACCACCCCACCAAACCGGAAAGAAGTACTTTTCCTCCCTCACGAGAAGGAGGAGACCGAGAATCCCCATGATGCCGAAGCCGAAGATATCGACGAGAAGGGGTCCTTTCGGGCCGAAGAAGGGAAGGATAACTAGGGCACCGGGCAGAAAGCGGCGAAACCACGGTTTCGGTCCGGCGGTGAAGGCGATCGCGGCGCAGGCCGCCAGGGCCGGCGGCACGGCGGCGCTCTTCGCGGGGAGGAGGCTTTCGCCGAGCCTTTCGATGAAGATCCCGACATTTCCGGTGTAATCGTAGAAGGGCCAAAGAAAAGCGAGGGCGTAGCCGGTGAGAGTGACCAAGCCGAATCGAATCGCGAACCGCCGGCCAAGCCGTTTTCGAAAGACGGCGAGATGGATGACCACCACGAGCCAGTAATAGAGGGAAGTCCCGATGTGCGTGATGAGAAGAAGCGCCTGGGTGAGAAGAAGAGGCACGAAGAACACCGGTCGATCGGCGACGCGATGGAGGAAGTAGAGCGAGAAGAGGACGAGGGAGTACGCCATTCCCTGGGGATAGAAATACGAATATGCGTCCACCAACGAATACGTTCCCGACCAGAGTACGCGCCCCCACAGGAAGAGCATCGCGAAAAGGATGTAGCGCACCGTGACGGCGGGGAAGTGGCACCGGAAAAAGAGCCGAGCGGCGGATAGAAAAACGAGGGCGTTGACCACGGCGAGTGCCACGAGGAGGTGGAGCGGATCGACATCGAGACGGTGATGGATCGCCGCGACGATCACGTATGCGGGATTGGCGTAGCGCCCCGGATCTTCCCCGTTCCACTCGAGAGCGCGGATGGTCGCGAGATATGAATAGCCGTCCCAGTTTCTCCGGAGAAAGTGTCCACTGAAGTAGGAGAGAAGAATCCCTGCGATCAGGAGAGTGAAGAGAGAGGGAACCCACCAGCGTCCCGGCGCACGGGGCGAAGCCACGCTCCGGAACGATCTAGAGGAGTCGGGCATGGGAATCGCTTCGCCTTTCGAAGAACCGCGGAGAGTGCCCTGGAATCGGCCCGGGAGCCGGATCGTGACTTCTCGATTATAACCCGACCGGAGCGATCGAACCAGAAAGTCGTGACCGGCCGGGACACGCTCCGGCGACGATCGGGAGGGTCTCCACCTTTCCGGGCGCGCCGACTCACGGATGGCGCCCGCCTGCCGATAAGCGGGGAAGGGAAGGCCCCGGACGCGGGGTACCTCGACCACCTTCCGCCATGGAGGATGCGATGCTCGTCCGGATTCACAGCGCGAATGTAAGTCTCGACAGAAATCAGAGGGCGAGGCTCGAATCGCGGTTCCGCATCGCCGTCGATCCGGTGGCCGATCGGATCCGATGGGCGGGAATCCAGATCGGCCTTTGCAGGGATCGTGCAGGCACGGAGGAGTACCGATGCCGCATCACCATGACGCTGCGCTCGGCAGGCGTACTCTTCATCGAGCAGGGCGCGCCCGATCTTCACCGTGCCGTGTCTCGCGGCGCCATGAAGGCGCGGCGTGCAGCACTGAGCCGCGCCGCGGCACGCGATCTTCGCCGGAATCCGCTCTACGAGGCGGAAGTTCACTATGTGGATGAGAATATTCCGGCACTTCCCACCGACCGCGTGCCCGCCGGACGGTAGGAAACCGGCTTCGAAGCCGCGCTTTTCCTCATCTCCCACTTGCCAACCGTCCGAATATGAACCACATTACAATCAGGAGCACCGCCCCAACGGAGACCCCGGCGATCGAGCGATGTGCACGCCGGGAGGAATTCATGCAGGTACACGTTTACAGCCCCTCACGTGACCTCGACAGGGAGATCCACGAAATGGTGACCCGCCGCTTCGGATTCGCCCTCGACCGCCTGGCGGAGGAGGTCGGCTGGGTCGGCGTAAGGCTGGGAGAATCGTCGCCGGAAGCGGCCGGCAGGAGCTGCCAGGTGAAGATCACCCTCGCGGGCGGACCGACCCTCTGCATCGAGGAAATCGGTAGGACATTGGCCGCGGCGGTCGACCGGGCCGCCCACCGGGCCGAGGAGGCGGTCACCCGACACCTCGCCACTCCCCGGCGAAGCGCCGCGCGCCGCCACGTGGGCGACCTGGCGCGTTTCGAAACGCCTCCGAACGACACGGGCGTTGAAGTAAGCCACGTCGATCGTCTCGCCGATCCCCGTTCCCGTCGCCACCGGAGGGGGGAACGTCTCCCCTGCTGAGACGCGACGGGGTCACGATCGGTTCGAAGCCGGCGTGTCCGACCCGGACGCGCAGTCGCCCTATGCCTTGATTTTCAAGACCTTATGATAGCCGGGATGTCTTGCGCGCGGCCCGCTTCGAGCGATTATTCCAGATCGAGATCGGCGAGTTCCTCCTCGGTGAGGCCGAAGAAATGGCCCAGCTCGTGGTAGACGGTGATCGCGATCTCCCGCACGAGTTCGGCGCGGCTTTCGGCGACACGCTCGATGTTATGGCGGAAGATATGGATCGTATCCGGCTCGGCCGGCGATCCCTCGGAACGCTCCGGAAGAGGGACACCCCGGTAGAGCCCGAGAATCGAGGGGTCGAAGGGAGGATCCTCTTCGATGAGGATCTCCTCGTCCGGAACAGCATCGATCACGATGGCCACGTTCTTCTCGGCCACCGCCTCGCGGAACTTGTCGGGAAGATCGGCGATCGCCTCTTCCACCGCCGCGGCGAAATCCTCCTCGTCCACGCGAAACGGTTTCGGGAAGGCCTCCTCGTCCATGAGATTCGCACGCGCCGCGAGGCGGTCGGCGTCACCCAGCCGCCCCGACCGTTCGGCGAGACGGCTCAGCACATCGAGCGCCTCGGCGCGTGTTTCATGTTTCAATGAATCTTTCGCGTATCGATGGGCGCCGAAGAAATCGCAGAGCGAGAATCGAATCCGTGCCAAGGCCGCCAGAAAATCGGCGGAGCGCGGCTCGAGTGCGACCGCCTTTTCGTACGAGGCGCTCGCGTCGAGCACCATGCCGATCGCCCAGTTCGCGTCGCCGCGCAGGGCGAACAGCTCGGCGCAATCGGGATACTCCCTCTGCGCCTTGTCGAGAAGACGGAACACGTGATCGAAGCGGCCGTCGTCCAGGTCGTCCTCGACGGCGTCGATCCAGCTTTCGAGGGGTCTCGTCATTCCCTCCCCGCACGGGCGACCGGCGATCCTTTACAGATACCGCTCGAACCAGTCGACGATCCGTTCGAGTCTTTCGAGGCGGTTCGCCGGCGATCCGCCCCGCGAGAGACCGTGGGACTCCCCTTCGAAGAGCACCATCTCGGTGGTCCTCCCGAGGAGCTTCAAACTGGTGAACAGCTCGAGCGCCTGCGGCGCGGGGCAGCGCAGATCGTGCTCGCTCTGGATAATGAGGAGCGGCGTCTTCATCCTTGCGACATAATAGTTCGGCGAGAGCTTCAGGTAGTGGAGCGGTTTCTCCCACGGCGCACCGCCCAGCTCGAACTTCAGATCCCATCCGTAATCGGAGGCGCCGAACTGGATCAGCCAGTTCCCAAGGGCGCGCTGCGTCACGGCCGCTTTGAAACGGTTCGTGTGGCCCACCGCCCACGTGGTCATGAAGCCGCCGTACGATCCGCCGAGAATGCCGAGCCGCTTCGAATCGACATAACGACGACGGGCCATCGATTCGGTCACCGCCATGATGTCGGCGTAATCGAGCTTTCCCCAGTTCCCCTCGATGCAGTTCATGTATTTCAGTCCGCGGCCGCTCGAACCGCGAGGATTTGAAAAGACGACGACGTACCCTTCGGCCGCGAGAAGGTGCATTTCGTGGAAGAAGGTGTAGCCGTACTGGCACATCGGCCCGCCATGCACTTCGATGAGACACGGGTACTTCCGGTTCTTCCGAAAACCGGGCGGCTTCAGGATCCACCCCTGGATGCGCATCGATCCGTTGCGGAACGCCACTTCCTCCGGTTCGGTGAGATCGAGAGAATTGAAGAATGCGTCGTTCAGGCGGCTGAGGCGCCTCGGCGGCGCGGTGGAGCCGTCCAGGTCGAACGAGAAGATGTCGCCCGCACTCATCATCTCGCCGATCACGGCCGCGGCCCGGCCGGTGGACGACGCGACGGCGAAATCGGTGACGTTCACATCGCCCCCCAGCTCGAGACGCATCTTCCCGCCCATCGTGCTCACAGACCAGACATGGCAGGAGCCCTCCCCTTCATGGAGGAAGGCGAGGCGCTCCTCGACGCCATCGTGATACCGGTAGATCGGCCCCGAGAAGCCGCCGAGCGTGTCGGTGACCACCATGTTCATCGTCCAGTTCGTCACGTCGGGGGTGAGCACCGTCTCGGCGCCGCCCGCGGCGGGAATCCTTCGAAGCGGGACGGTGTGGCGTATCCACTCGCCCGGCTTCATATGGTTCCCCTTGAAGAAGATCGTCTTCCCGTCGGCCGACCAGGCGAGACCCTCACGCAGGCCGCGCGAACGCGTGATCTTGCGCAGCCTCTTCCCGTCGGCGCCGATCGTGTAGATATCGGAGGGGAACATGTGGATGTCGCGCTCGGGATCGGGAAGATCATTCATAAGCAAAGCGATCCGACGCCCGTCGGGCGACCACGCCGCGCCGGTGACGTCGTTCTCGCCGCCGGCGAGAACACGCACTCTTCCGGAAGGGAACGATGCGACGCAGAGGCGCCAGCGCGCCCCCTTGTACCACCCCATGCCGTCGAGCTTGTGCTGGAGCCGGGTCAGGTGCTTGTACGCCGGTTTCTTCTTCTTCTCCTTCTCATCCTCCTTCGCAACGGACCGGTGCAAGAAGAGAAGTGCGCGACCGTCGGGCGACCAGGAGAGGCCGGTGACCGGCCCGCCGCCGAGACGGGTGAGCCGCGTCGCTTCCCCGCCGTCCGCGGCGATCACCCAGATATCGGGAACCTCCTTCTCCCTGTCGGAGATGAAGGCGATCGCGCTTCCCCTCGGATTCCAGCGCGGCTCGGAATCGTTCGCCTTCCCTGTCGTAAGCGCCGTCGGCCGTCCGCCGCCGGTGGAGAGACGGAAAAGCCGATGGTAGTACCTGTTGTTCTTTCCGTCGGTGATCCTGACGGAATAGACCGCCCGTTTTCCGTCGGGGGAGATATCGACCGACTGGGGAACGCGGATCCGGTGGAGATCCGCGGCGCCGATTTTTCTCTTTCGTTTCGCCATAGATGATCGCTCCTGATCGATTTCCTGCCGTCCCGAGCGACGATCAGCATAGGTGAAACAAGACGCGAGTGCCAGAGGGAAAGGCGGGCAGGGCGATTGTGCCGTGGAGCCGGGACGAAGGGAACGCGGCTCTCGCCTGCGTCACGACGTCAGGTCGATAAATATCCCCGCCGCCTCCTCGTGGTACTGGAGGTGCGTGTAGAACCCGTCATGTCCCGCTTCATTGTCCTCCACGAGCCTTTCCACCACCCCCCCAAAGTCGATGATCACGTCTCTCGTGTTGCGCATGAACCCGATCTGGTTCACTTCCCCGGCGTACAGGTAGAAACGGCTTCCGTCGAACGGCTTGTAGCCGTAATCACCGTTGTACAGCTTCGTGGTGAACTCCTCTCCCACCGACATGTCACTCGGCTCCGGTCTCATTCCGCCGTCGTGGCTGATCGTCAACACGAGGCGGTTATTCCCGCTGGCCCTGTCGAGATAGGTCACTTCGAAACTGATTTCCGAGCCGAGGCTCCAACCGCGATAGGCACACTTGGTGAGCTGTGCATCGTACTTGTATTCCATGTACCGGAGCGCCACATCCATGAATTCATAGAACTGGGCTCCCGAATACATCGCATCGCCGACGCCGGTCCACCACTGGATCGTGACCACGGCATAGCCGTGGTCCTTGGCGAACGGAAGTTCCGATCCCATCTCCCGGTACGCGTTTCCCCCGTGGCCGTGCGCGACGACCATGACACGCCTTGCATCCATCGAGGAATAGCCGTCGGGAACCCAGAGCACGAAGAACGTATTCATCGGCTCCAGGTTGACCACCTTCGCGCCCGATTCGATGGCGTCCGCGTAGGGTGTGGGCACCTGATCGCTGATGCCGAGAATATCGTCATCCGTTTCGACGAGTGTCGACAAATCGATTCCGCTGCCGTCGCCCCCCGTATCGACGGGGGAATCCCCACCGTTGCCACACCCCGCAAGCCAGATCGCCGTCACCATGGAGATGATGAAAACGTATGTCCGGCACCTGTGCATCGCACTGTCCTCCATCGCCGGGGTGATCGATCCTCCGACTACCAGTTTTCTCCCAGCAGTTCGAAATAGGCCTGGGGATGTAAACACGCGGGGCAGACCTTCGGCGCCTCTTCCGCTTCGTGAAGGTAGCCGCAGTTCAGGCAGCGCCAGACCATTTTCCCGTTCCTCCTGAAAACTTTTCCCGCTTCGAGATTGGCGGCAAGATCCGTGTACCGCTTACCGTGCTGCTTTTCGGAAACGGATATCGCCTTGAACGCCGCCGCGACCTGGGTGAAACCTTCCTCCTCGGCTACCTTCGCGAAGGCCGGATACATCTTCGTCCACTCGTGCTCCTCGCCGGCCGCGGCCGCCTTCAAATTCTCGAGGGTGGTTCCGATTCTTCCGGCGGGAAATGTTTCCGTGATCTCGACATCGCCCCCTTCGAGAAACTTGAAAAACCTCTTGGCGTGCTCTTTCTCCTGGTTCGCCGTTTCTTCGAAGACGCCCGCGATCTGGACGAGACCTTCCTTCCTGGCGGCGCCGGCAAAAAACGTGTACCGGTTCCTCGCCTGCGACTCGCCCGCGAACGCGGCGAGCAGGTTCTTCTCTGTCTGTGTGCCTTTGATCGACTTCGACATATGCTTCCTCCGGTGATCGGGTGTGCTTCGTACGCCGGGGATACGACGGAATACTTCAGAACCGCCTTCGGTTTTCGAAGGCTTTGCCGAGTTGCCGTTCACAGGTTCGATCATACCGTAAACGGAGGTGTGCGTTCCATGGCGACGTACGAGGCCCGGCCGGGAAGCGGGCTATACGGGATGCCCCCCGCGCGGCCCTCTCCCCAACCCCTGTTTCGCATTCAGTCCCCCTTCCCCCCCACCACACTCACCCCCACCAGTGCCCCGCACGACACCATCATCGCCGGCAACACCGTCCCAATCCCCGTCGCCCCCTCGAACCCTCCCACCTTCCACGCTACCGCCGCCACGACACCCGCCACCATCCCCGACAACGCCCCCTGCCGTGTCGCCCCCTTCCACAGCAACGCCGCCACGAGGGCCGGCGTGATCCCCACCCCGTAGATCGTGTAGGCGAAGAGCGCCACCCGGAAGAAGGCGCTCGACCGGAAGGCGAGCACGAGCGCCGCGAGACCGAGCACGATCACGGCGACCCGCCCGGCGAGCACCAGCTCGCGCGGCCCGGCGGCGGGGCGCGCGAAGCGGTGATAAACGTCGCGTACGAGCGACGTGGCCGGGGCGAGCAGATACGAATCGGCGGTGGAGACCACCACGGCGAGCAACGCCGATACGAGAAGCGCCCCAAGCGGTGCCGGCAAGAGGCGGAACGCCGTTTCCACGATCACGTGCGCCGGATCGTCGAGATCGGGAAGAAGCGCCCGCCCGGCGAGGGCGAGAGCGATGATCGCCGTTTCGACGACCAGAATTCCGACGAGGAACCACGCCACCGCCCGGCGCGCCCCCCCGGCATCGCGGGCGCTGAAGAAACGCTGGTACATGTTGGCGTCGCCGAGAACGAGGAGAAACGGAGGCAGCAGAATGGCGGCGTAATCGAGCGGTCCGTACGACCCGGTGACGCTCATCAGATCGTGCGGGAGATGAGCCGCCAGGCGCGCGACACCGCCCGCGTGGAACACGAGAAAGGCCAGCGCCCCACCGATGCCCACCGACATGATCATACCGTTCGCCACGTCGGTGTAGGCCACCGAGTACATCCCGGCAAGAGCGGTGTAGAGAATGACGAACGCCGCAACCGCGATGATCGCTCCGCCTTCCGCCCACTCCCCGGGAAGAATCCTCTCCACCACCGCGGCACCGGCGCGATACTGGTACGACACGATGATCAGGTAGGCGAGAACGAGGGTGATCGTGCCGATCACGCGGGCCGCCGGCCCGAAACGCTCCTCCAGAATGTCCTGAATGGTGAACGAGCCTGACCGACGCGCTTTTCCCGCCAGAAAATAGAGGGCCGCCACCCCGAGCACGCCGCCGAGGGGAACGACGAACGCCGCGATCCCCGTGCGATACGCCTCCTCCGCGTTCCCGAAGATGCTCCCCGTGCCGATCCAGGTGGCAAGGAGAGTACCGAAAAGCACCATCGGCGATAGCGACCGCCCGGCGAGGGAGAAATCCTCTTGCGACCGGATCCGCCGGGCCTTACAGGCCCCGACGCCGATGAGCGCCCCCAGGTAGACCGCCGCCGTAACTCCAAAAAACACAAGCTTTCTCCCATCCCGGCTTCGACCGGACCGGACACCCAGTATACCCCACGCCCGGATCGGCCCGTAGCCCCATCCCCGATGCAGTTGTCTGGAACACGACCGTCTGGTATTGTGTTTAACCTGCGGCTGAGCGGAGGCCTGTGCAATCGATTTCCCGATTCGCTAAGGAGACAATGAATGAAACAACTGGTAAGAGCGGCCGGTGTGACGCTCCTCCTCCTCGTCTGGGGCGGCATCGCCTTTTCGCAGGCTGTCGAGAAGCAGGACGCGGATCCCGCCGGGAAGGGAAAGAAACTGGAAAACCCGAAAGTGCTGATGAAGACTTCCATGGGGGACATTACGCTGGAACTCTTCCGGGATAAGGCGCCGATCACGGTGGAGAACTTCCTTGGCTATGTGGCGGACAACTTCTACGACGGCACGGTGTTTCACCGCGTCATCCCCGGCTTCATGATCCAGGGAGGCGGATTCACCGCCGACCTCGTTCGGAAGAAGCCGAAACCGCCGATCAAGAACGAGGCGAACAACGGCCTCGAGAACAAGCGGGGGACCATCGCGATGGCACGCCTCCAGGCGCCCAACACCGCGAGTTGCCAATTCTTCATCAACGTGGTGGACAACGATTTCCTTAACTACTTCGACGAGAGCAAGTGGGGATATTGTGTTTTCGGCAAAGTGGTGAAGGGGATGGACGTGGTGGACAAGATCAAGGATGTGAAGACGGGCAGGAAAGAACCTCTTCCTTCCGATGTGCCGCTCGAGACGGTGCTCATCGAGTCGGTGAAGCTGCTCGAATAAGGTTTCCGGCGGAAGCGAAATCGGGATCTTGGAGGAGGGACGACCCGAAAGGCCGTCCCTCTTTGAATGATCACACCGGGCCGACCACCCGGGACGGCTCAGCCCTTGACCGCCTCGAGAGCGATATCGATATTCACGTCGTTCCCGATGAGCGGCGGACGGTACTTCATGTCGGCCCAGCCGATGCCGAACACCTCGCGGGTCACCGTGAGACGGCCCTCGATACCGATCCGCCGGTTCCCCCACATGTCGTCCACGGGACCGTTCAGTTTGAAGTAGATCACCACATCCTTTTCCACGCCGTGCATCGAGAGCTTGCCGCCCAGCATGAACCCGTCGTTCGTCGCCTTCACGGAGGTGCTCTTGAAATGAATGGCGGGATACTTCTCCACGTAGAGAAACTCGGAACTTTTGATGTGGGCGTCCCTCTTCTCGTCGCTCGTGGTGATGCTCGACGTCTCGACATCGAATTCCACCTAGCCGCCCGTCACGTTCGTTCCGTCGAAATCGATGTTGCCGGCGAACTTCTTGAAGCTTCCGCGCACCTTGGAGATTCCCATGTGGGAGATGGTGAAACCGATCGACGAGTGTGCGGGATCGATCTTCCACGTGTCTGCGC